>NZ_PPPD01000001.1:0-600000 GCF_002901445.1 Deinococcus koreensis | reverse complement strand
GGACAGGCTGCACCATGGCCAGCGCGCCCTGGTGGTGGCGGCGCATCAGCTGCAGGAACCTCACCTCGGCCTGGGGCACGCTCAGGGTGTCCAGACTCTGCACCTCGGCGGGGGTGGCCATGCCCATGGCGCGGGCGTGTGCGGCGTCCATGCCCGCCCCGCCCCAGGGCCGGCCCCAGAGGGTCAGCCAGCCGCGCATCTGCCCGATCTGCTCCTGCTGCGAGAGTATGATGTCCAGCGCCAGCGAGCGCAGGGTGCGGTCACGGGTGCGGTCGCGCAGCCGCGTGGCCATGTCGATGGCCTGGACGTGGTGCTGGGTCATCTCGCGCACGAAGCGCACCTCCCGGCTGGATTCGGCCGGAGCCGTACGGCCCGGCAGCAGGAAGAAGAGGGCGGCCAGGCCGACCAGCGCGAGCAGCAGCAGGGCGGCGGGCGTGCGGACGCGTCTGTTCACGCGGGGAAGTATAGGGGCCGGCCTGCCTCTACACTGGGCCCGACATGACCAGGCCCCGCGACTCCTCCCAGCGCACGAACCTGAGCCCCGGTCGCCTGCCGGCCCCCGTGTCCGGCCTCCTGGGCGGCGCGGCGATCGGGGCGGCGCTGGGCGGGCTCGCGGCGTTCCTGGGTGAGGTGCGCGGGAGCGTGCCCGTCCTGCTGGCCCTGCTGCTGGCCGGGGCGCTGGCGGGCGCCTTCCCGGCGACCCGCCGCGCGCTGAACGCCGCCGCGACCGTGCTGGCGCTGGCGCTGGTCGCCTGTCTGCTCACGCCCGTCCTGCGCGGCCCGCTGGCGACCCTGACCCTGGCGGAGCCTCCCGTGAAGGCCGACGCCATCGTGGTGCTGGGCGGCGGGGTGCAGTGCACTGCGGCCACGCTGGAAACGTCCAGCCTGGGCCGCCTGCTGCGCGGGCTGGAGCTGTGGCGGGCCGGGTACGCCCCGGTGGTCACCGTCTCCGAGCAGTCCGGGCTGCTCGGCCCGCCCGACTGCCCGAAGATGAGTGCGCTGGAACGCCGGCACATCGGCGCTCTGTACCCCTCCGGCGGCCCGCAGGTGCTGACCCTGCCGAATGTGACGACCACCCGCGACGAGGCGGCCCGCGTGCGGGAGCTGGCCCGCGCACGCGGCTGGACACGGGTGCTGCTGGTGACCTCGCCCAGCCACTCGCGCCGCGCCGCCGCGCTGTTCAGGCGCCAGGGCGTGGACGTGGTGTCGGTGCCGGCACAGGAGTTCCGCTTCGACCAGACCCTGCCCCTCCCGCTGGATCGCCTGTGGGCGCTGCGGGTGCTGAGCTACGAGGGCCTCTCGCGCCTGAAGGCGGCACTGGGCGGCACGCCGGAGCGCTGAGGGCCGGGGGGTCCACCCGCCACAAATGCCCCGCGATCCATCCACTACACTGCGCGGTTGATGAGCAGCGAACGGGCGATCCCAGCACTCCCAGCGATCCCAGCGATCACCGTCATCGGCGCGGGCCTCGCCGGTTCGGAGGCCGCCCTGGCAGCGGCGCGTCAGGGCGTGCGCGTGCGCCTGTACGAGATGCGGCCGGTGAAGATGACCCCGGCGCACCGTTCGGGCAACTTCGCCGAACTGGTGTGCTCGAACTCGCTGGGCGGCGAGGGCGAGCTGCAGAGCAAGGGGCTGCTGCAGGCCGAACTGCGGAGCGTGGGCGGGGCCATCGTGGGCGCGGCGGACGCCTCCAAGCTGCCCGCCGGCAACGCCCTGGCCGTCGAGCGCGACGAGTTCAGCGCCCGCGTGACCCGGGCCGTGAGGGAGCACCCGCTCATCGAGGTCATGGGCGAGGAGGTCACCGCTGTGCCGGGGGGCGTCGCCGTGATCGCCTCCGGGCCGCTGACCTCGGACGCGCTGGCCGCCGATCTGGCGCGGCTGACCGGCTCCGAGCGCCTGAGCTTCTACGACGCCGCCGCGCCCGTGATCGCCGCCGAGAGCATCGACCTGGAGATCGCGTGGCGGGCCGGGCGCTACGACCAGAGCGCGGACTACATCAACTGCCCGTTCACCAAGGACGAGTACCTGGCCTTCTTCGGCGCGCTGGAACAGGCTAGAGCGCACACCCCGCACGACTGGGAGAAGCTGGAATTCTTCGAGGGCTGTATGCCCATTGAGGAGATCGCCCGCCGGGGCGTGGACACCCCGCGCTTCGGCCCGATGTCGCCCAAGGGCCTGGACGACCCGCGCACCGGCCGCTGGCCCTACGCCGTGGCCCAGCTCCGCCGCGAAGACCGCGAGGGCCGCTTGTGGTCGCTGGTGGGCTTCCAGACCGGCCTCAAGTGGGGCGACCAGAAGGCGGTGGTGCAGCTGATCCCCGGCCTAGGTGACGCCGAGATCGTGCGCTACGGCGTGATGCACCGCAACACCTACCTGAACGCGCCCGAGGTGCTGGACTCGACCCTGCAGCTGCGCGCCGACCGGCAGAAATTCGTGGCCGGCGTGCTGGCGGGCACCGAGGGCTATCTGGAGAGCGCGGCGACTGGCTGGCTGGCCGGGACGAACGCCGCCCGGCTGGCGCGCGGCCTGAGCCCGCTGACCCCGCCCGCCGAGAGCATGTTGGGCGGCCTGGTGCGCTACCTCGCCAGCGCCAACCCGAAGGGTTTCCAGCCCATGAACGTGAACTGGGCGCTGGTGCCCGAACTCCCGGCACCGGAGCCGGGGCCCAGTGGCAAGGTACGCAAGCTCGGCAAGCGCGAGAAGCGCCCCATCCTGTTCCGCCGGGGCCTGGAGGCGTTCGGCGCCTGGGCCCAGGACGAACTGGGTCTGGAGGTGACGGCGCGCGTGATCCCGGAGCCCGTCAGCCCCGATCCCGTCAGCCCGGAGCCCGCGAGCCCCGAGCCCGTCGGTTCCGTGTCGCTGTCCCCTGCGGCGGTCACGTCCGGCTGACACGGACTCCGAACCCATCGCGCACACCTGCGGGTGGGGGGCGACCAGCCGGGATCGCAGAGCAGGAGCAAGGCCGGAGATAGGGAATGGGACGGTACTCCTGCTGACACGCTGACGCCTCCGCCTGAGCGGCAGGGGTCGGAAATGTCCGTGCCCGTGGGCGGTTCGGGGAACGGTGCGGCCGGCCGGCTGGGTGCCCGGTTCTTCTGTCCGGACAGGCGACCGTGCCAGGCCGTGACCGTCGTGGTCAGCGTGCGTGCCCGTGTCCTCCCCGCCTCTTTCATCAACCCCGCCGGTTTTCGCTTATGGTGTGGGCGTGAATCCGGCCACTGGGGTGCTGATCTACGGTCTGGGCCGCAGCGGGCGCGGCGTGGCCCGCTTCCTGGCGCGCGAGGGCCGCGCCGGCCCGGGGCAGGGCGTCCACTGGCTCGACGCCCGCCCCTCGGGCGAGGATCTGGCCCTGATGGCCGAGCTGGGCCTGCAGCAGGGGAACGCGGCCCACGCCTACGAGACCGTGATCGCGGCGCCGGGCGTGCCCATCGACCACCCGGATCTGGTGGCCCTGCGGGCCAGGGGCGCCGAGGTCATCGGTGAGGTCGCGCTGGCGGCGCGGTCGCGGCCCGAACTGCCGATGGTCGGCGTGACCGGCACGGCCGGCAAGGGCAGCACCACGGTGCTGATCGCCCACCTGCTGCGGGCCTGCGGGCTGGGCGCGCAGGAGGGCGGCAACATCGACCCGCCGCTGCTGGACGTGGTGGACAGTGCCGAGGTCGCGGCGGTGGAGCTGTCGAGCTTCCAGCTGGAGCGCGTGCCGGGGCTGCGCCTGCCGGTCGCGGTGATCACCAACCTGGGCGTGGATCATCTGGATCGCCACCGCACGGTCAAGGCGTACCACGCGGCCAAGCGCAACATCACGGCCGGGCAGCTCGCCGACGACGTGCTGGTGCTGCCGCAGGGCCTGAGCCTGCCCACGCGCGCCCAGGTTCGCCGCTTCAGCGCGGCGCGGATCGCCCTGCAGAGCGGCGCGGAGGTGCTGCCCGTGGGCGAGCTGCCCGAGGGCATCCACCCGGCCAATGCCGCCGCCGCCGTGCTGGCCGCCGAGGCGCTGCTGGAGCACCTGGGCCGCCCGGTGTCCGCCCACACCCTGGCCGAGGGCCTGCGCCGCGCGGCGCCCATGCCCGGACGCTTCGAGACCGTGGCCCGGCTGGGCGGGGTGCGCTTCGTCGAGGACTCCATCGCCACCCGCACCATTGCCGTGCAGGCGGCGCTGGAACGCGCGGCGGCGCCCATCGCGTGGCTGGTCGGCGGGCGCGACAAGGGCGCGGAGCTGGAGCCGCTCAGGCAAGCCGCGCAGGGCCGCGTGACCCGCGTGATCGCCTTCGGTGAGGACGGCGAGGCGCTGGCCCGCGCCCTGGGTCTGCCCTACGACGTGGTGCCCGGCGCCAGCGGAGACGAGAGCATGGACAACGCGGTTCAGGCGGGCCTGCAGGCCCTGGACGGCGCGGGCACGGTGCTGCTGGCCCCCATCGGCACCAGCTTCGACCAGTTCCGGGATTACCGGTCGCGCGGCGAGAGCTTCCGCCGGGCGGCGCGGGCCCTGTGCGCCGCCGGCCCTCCTGAACCGGCCGGGCCAGGGGTGAAGGCATGAACCTGCAGCTGCTGATCGCCCAGGTGCTGCTGCTGGGCCTGGGCCTGATGGGCGTGGCGGCGTCGCGTCCCGACCTGATCGGAGATCACGGCAGCAAGGCGCTGCTGGCGCTGGGCCTGACCTTCGCGGTGGCCCGGCTGCGGCCCAAGGCGTTTCTCAGGCTCGGCCCGGCCGCCTGGGTCTTCTCCCTGCTGCTCCTGGTGCTGGTGTTCTTTGTCGGGGTGGGCACCGAGACCAGTCCGGGCACCAAGCGGTGGCTCGACCTGGGCCCGCTGCGCTTCCAGCCCTCGGAACTGGCGAAGCTGGGGCTGGTGCTCATGCTGGCGTCGTTCTTCTCGCGGCGGGGTGTGCAGCACAAGCTGATCAGCGCCACCGTGATGATCGTGGTCACCACCGCCCTGGTCGTGATTGAGCCCGACCTGGGCACCTCGGTGCTGATGTTCGGGCTGGGCATCATCCTGATGTACGGCGCGGGCGTGCGGATCAGCAACATCGCCGGGTTCATGCTGGCGCTGGGACTGCTGTCCATCCCGCTGATCGGGCGCTACCTGGAAACGCACCCCTACATCCTGGAGCGCTGGCAGGGCCACACCACGCGCGGCGAAGACATGAGCGTCGGGCTGGATCAGATCGGCATGGCGCACCGCGACCTGAGCTTCGGCGGCCTGCTGGGGCAGGGGCCGGACGGCCTGCGCTTCCAGTATTTCGCCGCGCACACCGACATGGTGATCGCCTCGGTGGGCTTCACCGCCGGCCTGCTGGGCGTGGTCATGATCCTCTTTTCCTACTGGCTGATCGTGCAGACCGCCCTGGAGACCTCGCAGCTGGCCGCGCGCATCCGTCCCATGACCGCCGAGATCCACGGCGCCAGCATCCTCGCCACGGGCGCGATGTTCATGGTCGTCGGGCAGGCCTTCGTGAACCTGATGGTCGCCGCCGGCATCTTTCCGGTCACCGGGGTGCCGCTGCCGCTGGTCAGCTACGGCTTCTCCAGCATGCTCACCATGAGTCTGGCCCTGGGCGTGATCCATTCGGCCCAGCGCGAGGTGCGGCGCAACCTGCCCGAAGAGCAGCCCTCGCCGGACGTGATCGGGCTGCCCGCCGACTGAGCGGCTCATCTCCACCCCACATCCGGGTGCCTGAGCTGACCGCCCCATGAGGCGAAGCCACGTCCACTCCCGAGAGAAAGTTCACATCGGCCCCCCAGAGGTGGCGCCGCGCTGACCGGGGTCGGTATCATGCCGCCCTATGTCCGAGTCGCTTTCCATCCTCGTGGTTGATGACAGCTCGGCCGATCTGATGCTGGCCCGTGAAGTGTTCTCCGAGTACCACGCCTGGGTCAGTATCGAGACCTGTGAAGGCGGGGCCCAGGCCCTGGCTCACCTGCGCGATCCCGGGCGGGCGCTGCCGGACATGGTCATCCTCGATCTGAACATGCCCGGGGTCTCGGGTTTCGACGTGCTGCGCGAAATGAAGGAAGACCCCCTGCTGCGGCCCATCCCCGTGGTCGTGCTCTCGACCTCCGCGAGCCCGGCCGACATCCAGCGGGCCTATGCCCTGTACGCCAACGCCTACATGGTGAAGACCGAGAACTTCACGGCCTTTCTGGCGCAGGTCGAGGATCTCCTGCACTTCTGGCGCCACAGCAAGATGAACCGCCGCGCCGCCAGTTCCGGCGAGTCCACGGCCTGAGCGGCGTTGCCTCGCCGGAGGGCGGGATGACCGATGGTGCGGACAGGATCGTCGCCTGTTCGGTTGATCGTCCTGAATCTGCTGTCTGGGACGCTCTTCCCACTCGCCCCTGTGCGCCGAGCTCCTGCGCGTCAGCATTCTTGTATCCGAAGGGGGAGGAGCTGAGAGCGCCGTGTTCCTGACATCTGTCCCGCCGGAATCTGGAGAGTGTCTAGACCTGCGCTGAAGGCCGGTCTGCTCGGGTGGTGCAGGACGACCTGAAAATGAAAAAGCCCCGGCTCTACCGGGGTCTTTCTGTTGGTGGGCGGTATAGGACTTGAACCTACGACCTCTCGCGTGTGAAGCGAATGCTCTACCACTGAGCTAACCGCCCTGACCTGCTGTGCCTGCTTGGTGGGCCCTGCCGGATTTGAACCGGCAACCAATCGGTTATGAGCCGACTGCTCTGACCGTTGAGCTAAGAGCCCGTCTGCCGGTAAGGCCGCCTTTGAGGCGAGGGGAAGTGTAGCGAGTGGTGGGCGTGCTTGTCAAACCCGGGGCGTGGACGGCCCGGTGACCGTGATCCGCCCCACGCCCCACACGGCCCTGGTCTGAACCCGCTCCTGGTCTGAACACGGCTCCAGGTTGGGTACAGTGCGTACATGCATGTCGTACACGTGGGCTCGGAAGTCTTTCCGTTCTCCCGCTCGGGTGGGCTGGGGGACGTGCTGGGGGCGCTGCCGGCCGAGCAGGCCGCCCTGAGCGAGCAGCAGGGGCAGGGTGGAGAGCCGCTGCAGGTCACCGTGGTCTCGCCCTGGTACGGCAGTCTGGCAGGACGCCCCGCCGAGATCTGGCGCGGCCCGCTGCCGGAGCTGCCGCCGGAGGGGCTGGGCCCGGCCGAGGTGCAGGTGGGCGAGATCGTGCAGGGCGGCGTGCGCTACCTCTTCGTGGGGCTCAGCGAGTTCGGGCGGCCCGGTCTGTATCACCCCGACGACGTCTGGCGCTTCAGCCTGTTCGGCCGGGCGGTGCTGCCCGCGCTGCGCCGGGTCGGGGCCGTGCCGGACGTGCTGCACGGCCACGACTGGCAGGCCGGGCTGGTGGTCGCGCACGCCCATCTGGCCGGTCTCCGGACGGTGTTCAGCATCCACAACCTGCAGTACCAGGGCAAGTGGAACATCGCCGAGGGCGCCCGCTGGACCGGCCTGCCCGAGTGGGCTTTCGGGCCCGAGACGCTGGAGTTCCACGGCGACCTCAACCTGATGAAGGCGGGGCTGGTCTTCGCGGATCAGGTGACCACCGTGAGCCCCACCTACGCCCGCGAGATCACCACGCCCCAGTACGGCGAGGGCCTGGAGGGCCTGCTGATCCGGCTGACCTTGGACGGCCGCCTGGGCGGGATCATCAACGGGCTGGATCAGGAGCGCTGGAATCCGCGCATCGACCCCGACATCGAGACCTACTCGAACCCGGACGGCAAGGCCAGGGCCACCGCCGCCCTGCGCGCCGAGTTCGGCCTGGACGGCGCACCGCTCCTGGCCGCCGTGAGCCGGCTGGCCGACCAGAAGGGCATGGATCTGCTGATCGAGGCGCTGCCGGAACTCGTGCAGGACTGGAACGTGGTCGTGCTGGGCGGCGGCGACCCGCTGCTGGAGGCGGCCCTGACCGGCTGGGCGCAGCACCCCCGCGTGACCTTCGTGAGCGGCATGAACGAGCCGCTGGCCCACCGCATCTACGCCGGCGCCGACGCTTTCGCCATGCCCAGCCGCTTCGAGCCCTGCGGCCTGTCGCAGATGATCGCCATGCGCTACGGCACGCTGCCCGTGGTGCGCGAGACGGGCGGTCTGGTGGACACCGTGCCGCATGACGTGGGCTTCCGTTTCCCGGAGGCCAGCCCCCAGGGGCTGAGCGCCGCCTGCCGGGAGGCCCGCGCCGAATACGAGCGCCGCGCCGACTGGAGGCGGCGGGTCGAGGAGGCCATGAGCCTGGATTTCAGCTGGGCCGGGCCCGCCGGGCAATACCTGAACCTGTACCGGCGGCTGCGGTGAGGGTGGTGCAGGTGCCGCCCGTGGGGCTGCTGCCCGCCCTGGCGCAGCTCTACGGCGCCCCGGAAACGGAGCTGGCCTGGATGGCCGAGGTCTGCACCTCCGGCTTCCTGGCCTGGGCGGAGGATCTGCCCGCTGGGGGAGAGGTGCTGGGCGCCGTCGGCACCCGCCCGAGTCCCCACCACGGCGCCGAGCTGGTCGGCGGGGCCTTTCCCGGCCCGGCGCAGGTCGTGGCGGCGCTCTCGCTGGCGCAGGCCGCGCGTGAGGAAGTCGGCCGGGTCTACGCCTTCGCGGACGGCACGCTGTTTCCGCCGGCCGAGCTGCTGGCTGCGGGCTTCCGCGAGGTCGGCGCCTACCGCCGGCTCGCGGGCCGCGTGCCCTACCGCCACCACGACCTCCCCGGCGGCGTGCAGCTGCGCCCACTGGCCGACGTGCCCGACCAAGAGGTGCGGCTGCAGGCGCTCCGAACCTATGAAGACCGCATCGGGCATCACGCAGTGAACCCGCAGGCGGCGCTGGACGGCGCCGGGGGCTTCGATTCGCACCTGAGCCTGATCGCGCTGGACTCCCAGGGGCGGGGCGTCGGCATCTGCCGGGTCGCGCTGGAGGGCGGAGAGGGCCGGCTCGATTCGCCCGGAGTGCATCCGGACTGGCGGCACACGGCCCTGCGCGGGGCGCTGCTCGGCGGCGTGAACGCCCGGCTGCGCCACCAGGGCGTGACCCGGCTGAGCGTGGATTCCTGGGGAGACACGCCCGCCGAACTCGCCCACGACCTGAAGCTCGGCCTGCATGTCACGGACGAGACGCCCATCCTCGCGTCGGGCTGAGCGTGGGGCGGGGCTCGATAGAAGCGGCCTTTGGACATGGGAACGGGGCCCCTGTGGCGCCGGTTGCCCTCGCTTTCGGGGCCGAACGACACTCTCGGCCGCGCCGCGACCTCTGAGCTGGTGTTGAGGCCCTCCTCCCTGATCTCTCACCGCTCAGTGCCTTGTCCCCGATCTTCCAGAGCCTGACATTCCACCGGGCTCGGCCCCGCAGGCGCTAGCATCCGCCCTGTGAGTCTCGCCGTCGTCCTCGTGTCCCCGAAAACCCCCGGCAATATCGGCTCGGCGGCCCGCGCCATGCTGAACATGGGGGCCAGCGATCTGCGTCTGGTCGCCCCCCGCTGCGACCATCTGGACTCGCAGTCCGTGGCTATGGCCGTCCATGCCGAAGGGCTGCTGCGTGCCGCCCGCCTCTACCCGACCCTGCGTGACGCCCTGGCCGACCGTGACCTCAGCGTGGGCACCAGCGCCCGCATCCGGGCCGACCTCCCGGCGGGCCGGCACCCGGCCAGCCTGCGCCCGCTGGTGCGCGCCGCCTCGGCTCCGGCGCTGGTCTTCGGCCCCGAGGAATCCGGCCTGGCGAACAGCGATCTGGAACAGTGTCAGGTCACGGTGCGGATTCCCACCGGCAACTACGCCAGCCTGAATTTGGCCCAGGCCGTGCTGCTGGTGTGTTACGAGTTCCTACAGGGTCAGGACGACCCGCCTGAACAGACGCGCAGGGCGGCCACCCGCGAGGAGATGGAGGCGATGTACGGCCACCTGCAGGAGACCATGCACCTGATCGGCTACACCGACGCCGTGCGGGCGCGCCACACCCTGCGCCTGTGGCGGGCCATGCTCGACCGCGCCCTCATGAGCCCCGCCGAGAGCCGGCTGTTCCGCGGCTTCCTGCGCCAGATCCACTGGAAGGTGGGCGACGCGGCGCGGCGCGGGATGGTGGCTCTGGAGAATGCGCCCGCCCACGTGGCCCGAGGGCTGGACGACGAGAGCCCGCCACCGGCATCGTCCTCGGAGGGCGGCACCTCCGATCCGCCGGACGCCGCTCGCCCCAGCCCCGGCGTTCCAGGCCCCGACCAGCCGGGTTGAAGTCAGCGGCTTCCGGGCCTGATCCTCGCGGCCTGTCCGGCGGGCGGAGGCTACAGATCGGGCGGCGCCTGACGCCTACACTGCGGGCCAGGATGCAGGCCCCCATCACCACTCCCTCTCCGCTGGGCCCACCGGCCAAGTCACCCCGCGTCCGGCTGTCCGACCGCGTGCGGGTGGTTCGCAATGTGCTGCCGCCGCTGATCATCCTGGTGGTCGGGCTGGTCGAGTTCCTGATCTCCCGCCTGCCGGACTCGGGCCGCGAACTCTGGGCGCACCTGATGTTCTACGGGCTGGTCGGCCCGGCCGTGACCTACTTCTCGGTGGAGTGGATTGCCGAGGGCACCCGCGCCCGCGAGCGCGCCGAGCGCGAGCTGCGCGACCTCTACGGCCAGCTCAGCGCCTCGCACGCGCGGCTGCAGGACGTGCAGGAACTGATGCGTGACCTGGGCGGCGCCCCCGACATGGGCGCGGTGCTGGAGGTCGCGGTGCGCGGCGCCGTGCGCGTGACCGGCGCCACCCACGCCACCCTGAGCGTGCCCGGCGGCCTGAGCGGCAGCGCCCGGGGCGACACCCTGCTCTCGTCGCCCAGCGCCACCCTGCACCCGCTGAGCGTGGGGCTGGTGGGCGGCGGCGCCCTGCTGCTGCACTTCGAGACCCCGCCCACGCCCGACACCCGCGCGCTGGCCCAGGCCCTGGCCGCCGAGGTCACCACCAGCATTGAGGCGGCCCGGCAGCGCACCCAGGACCTGATGACGCTGTATTCGGTCGACCAGAGCATCCGCGCCGAACGCAACATGCGCCGCCTGCTCTCGCGCATCACCCGCACCATGGCCGAGCGCGTGGGCGCCGATGCCCGCGCCGCCTACCTGAGCGACCAGGACGGCGTGCTGCGGCTCGAATACGCCCAGGATCGGGCGGGCGAGGCGCACGGCGGCATGATCGCCCCGGCCTTCGCCCAGCAGGTCGCGCGCTCCACCGTGCCGCTGATCAGCGAGGGCCAGGCGGCCAGCGAGGTCTTCCAGGGCTCGCGCTCCGTGCTGGGCCTGTCCATGCGCGACGACGAGGGGCTGGTGGGCGTGCTCGTCTTCGGCCACCCGGACGCGGGCGCCTTCGACGACGCGAGGCTGCCCCTGCTGGCCCTGATGGCCGGGCAGGCGACCCTGGCCGTGCGCAACGCCCGCGCCTACCTGTATTCGGAGGAACTCGCCATCGGCGACGAACGCGCCCGTATCGCGCGGGAGATCCACGACGGCGTGGCGCAGTCGCTGGCCTTCGCGGCCCTGAAGCTGGACGTGATCGCCCGGCAGCTGCGCGCCGATCCGGCCCAGGCCGAGGCTGAGATCCGGGGCGCCACCGCCCTGCTGCGCGAACAGATCCGCGAGGTCAGGCGCTCGATCTTCGCGCTGCGGCCCATCGACCTGGAACGCTACGGCCTGCTGGAGACGGTGCGCCGCTACGTGCTGGACTTCGGCGAGCAGAACGGCGTGCGGAGCACCCTGGACGTGACCGGCGAGATCCAGCTCTCGCCCGGCGACGAGGCCGTGATCTTCCGGATCCTGCAGGAGAGCCTGAACAACGTCGCCAAGCACGCCCGCGCCCGCGAGGTCAGCGTGACCCTGCACGGCGGCGCGGTGGTTACCCTGCGCGTCAAGGACGACGGCGTGGGCTTCGACCCCGAGCAGACCAGCGGCCGGGTCTCCTCGGCTGGCGGCCTGGGCCTGATGCAGATGCGTGAACGGATCGAGGCGCGCGGCGGCCACTACCGCATCCTGTCGGCGCCCGGCCACGGCACGGTGATCGAGGCCGAGATGCCCCAGGCCTAGGCCCCCTGTCCGGCGCTCAGTTCAGTACCCGGCTGCCCGGTACGTCCAGCACGAAGGCCGGAATGGGCACCCGGGCCGTCGCGCCCCAGGCGTCCTGCATCACGTAATACCCGCCCATGCGGCCCGGCGTGGCCTCCACGGTCACGAAGGAGTCGTACACGAAGGTCGCGCCGGGGGCCAGGGTCGGCTGCTCGCCCACCACGCCCTCGCCGTCCACCACCGTCTCGCGCCCGGTCGCGTCGAGGATGTCCCAGTGCCGGGCCAGCAGTTTCCAGGTCTCGTCGCTGCGATTTTCGATGCGGATCAGGTAGGTGAACAGCTGCCGATCCGGCGTGCTGTGGGTGCTCAAGTGCCGGGTCTCGACGCTGACCTGCACATCGGGAACCGGGCTGTCCGGTGCGGGGGGACGGCTCATGGTGGTCAGCATACCCGCGTGCCCTACACTTTTCCGAGTGACGACCATCAACAAGGACTTTCTCTTCGATCTGCTGCGGGAAGCCGCGCCCAGCGGTGCCGAGCGCCGTGCGGCGGACGTGTGGCTGCGTGAGGCCGCCGGCTTCGCCCGCACCAGCGAGGACCATTATGGCAACGTGTACGCCGAACTCGGCCCCGAGGGTGCCCCCGCCATCGCCCTGATGGGCCACCTGGACGAAATCGGGCTGATCGTCTCGCACATCGGCGACGAGGGCTTCCTGAGCGTGCTGGGGGTCGGCGGCTGGGATCCCCAGGTGCTGGTGGGCCAGCGGATCCGGCTGCTGGCACCGGGCGGCGACCTGATCGGTGTGGTCGGCAAGAAGGCCATCCACGTCATGGAAACCGAGGACCGTGCCAAGGCCAGCAAGCTCGACGAGCTGTGGATCGACACCGGACTGGACAAGGCCGAGGTGCAGGAACGCATTCCCGTGGGCACCTACGGCGTGATCGAGCAGCCGCCGATCATGGTCGGCGAGCGGATCGTCAGCCGCGCCATCGACAACCGCATCGGCGCGTTCATCGTGCTCGAAGCGCTGCGGGCCATCCAGGACGCGCCGCTGCGCCACCGCATCGTGGCGGTCGGCACCAGCCAGGAGGAGATCGGGGTGTTCGGCGCCCAGGTCAGCGGGCACCGCCTCGACCCCATCGCCGGGATCGTGGTGGACGTGACCCACGAGACCAAGCAGCCCGGCGTGAAGGAGCAGAAGTACGGCGTGGTGCCCTTTGGCAGCGGCGCCAACCTGAGCGTGGGCCCCATGACCAACCCGGTGCTCATGCGCCAGCTCACCGAGGCCGCTCGCGAGGACGGCATCCCCTTGACCCTCAGCGCTTCCGGCAACTATTCCGGCACCGACGCCGACGCCCTGACACTGGTGCGCGGCGGGGTGCCGACCGCCGTGGTCAGCATTCCCAACCGCTACATGCACAGCCCCAGCGAGATGATCGACGTGCGCGACGTCCGGGCCTGTATCGACATCATCGCCGCGTGGCTGCGGAGGGTCGAGGAGTCGCCCAGCTTCCTGCGCTGAGCTTCAGGCGGGCTGAACTTCTCCAGGCCCGGGCCGCGCGTCCAGCACCCCATCGGGCACGCCGGCCAGGGCCTCGTGCACCAGGGCCAGCCCGGCCCCCGGCCGGTGCCCCCCCTCGGAGAGCGTGCGCTTCCAGTGCCGGGCGCCCGGCTGGCCGGCGAACAGGCCCAGGGTGTGCTTCATCATGCGGGGCAGGGGCTGGCCGGCCTCCAGCTGGGCGGCCACGTAGGGCAGGAACCCCTCGATGGCCCCGCGGCGGGTCACGGGGGGCGTGGCCTCGCCGAAGATGTCCTGGTCGACCCTCGCCAGGATGAACGGGTCGGAATACGCGGCGCGGCCGATCATCACGCCGTCGGCCCAGCCCAGCGCGTCCTGGGCGGTCTCCAGGTTCAGGACCCCGCCGTTGAGCACCACCGTCAGTGCCGGAAAATCGGCCTTTAACTGTTGCACCACCTCGTAGCGCAGGGGCGGGATCTCGCGGTTCTCCCTGGGCGAGAGGCCCGAGAGCCACGCCTTGCGGGCGTGCACGATGAACGTCTCGCAGCCCGCCGCCGCCACCGTCCGGACGAAGTCCGTGAGGTGCGCGTAGGAGTCCAGGTCGTCGATGCCGATGCGGTGCTTGACCGTGACCGGCAGCGAGGTCGCGCCGCGCATGGCCTCCACGACGCGGGCCACCACGTCGGGCGTGCCCATCAGGCAGGCGCCGAAGTGGCCGCTGCTCACCCGGTCACTGGGGCAGCCGCAGTTCAGGTTCACCTCGTCGTAGCCCCACTCCTGGGCCAGCCGGGCGCACTCGGCCAGCGCCGCCGGGTCGCTGCCGCCCAGCTGCAGGGCCAGCGGATGCTCGGCGCGGTCGAAGCCCAGGTGCCGCTCGCGGTCGCCGTGAATGATCGCGCCGGTCGTGACCATCTCGGTGTACAGCAGCGCCTGCCGGGTCAGCGTGCGGTGAAAGACCCGGCAGTGCCGATCCGTCCAGTCCATCATCGGCGCGACGCTGAGCCGGTGCGGGGGCAGGCGGTGGGGGAGGTGGGCGGGCGAGGCGGCCATCAGCCCGTCAGTGTACAGGGAAGGCGCGCCGGTCAACCGTGCCGGCGCGCCCGTCTGCTTGCCGTCAGCGCTCGGGCATGGCGCTGCCGCCATCGAAGGTCGTGCCCGAACCGTCGCTGTCCGCCTGGTCGCCCCGTGAGCTGCGTTCAGAGGGGGCGCCGCTGCCGACTGGCGTGTCCGTCATGCCGGTCACGGAGTCGCCGGTGTAGCCGCTGCGCTCGCTCATGCCGTTGCCGGCGTCGTCGGGCAGGCCGCCCTGGGGGTCTGAAGGATTTCTGGTCATGGGGTGTACCTCCTGCGGTGAGTCTGGGCCGAGCACTGTCTGAATAGAGCATAGGCAGCGGCGCGCCTGCACAGGTGGGAGAAACGCCCCGACGACTTTAAGGTTGGGGGCGACGGTGAAGGTGGTGGCCGCCAGATCAACCCCCGGCACCGGGCTGTCCGGTCACTGCGCTGAACGCTACACAGGAAGCGGGAACAGCGCCTGTCGCCTGTTCCCGCTTCCTGCGGTGTTCCATTGCCGTAATCCGCCCCTTGCCAGAGGGTCAGGACTGAACTTCACCCACTCTGGAAGGCGTCGGACGGTACCCCGCCCTAATCCTCCTTGCGTTTACATTCGGGGGTCTTGAAGCTGCCGATGCGGGTCTGCCAGCCGACCACGCTGGAGGCCTGTCCGGCGGCGCTGTAGTACTCGTTGACATACCAGAAGGTGCAGTCGTCGATGGGGTCGATGTTCAGGGAGGAGTAATCGCCCCAGCGCGAGTTGACGCTGCGCTGCACGCCCGTACCATTGATGATGGTGCCCTCGCCCAGCGTCATCTGGCCCAGGGGGTCGCCCCGCAGGCGGCCGGTGTAACGGATGCCGGGGAAGACGTCCACGCCGTTCACGACGCTGTAGCCCAGGGCCATATTGCCTGCCCGGTCCATGGCCACCGAGCCCATCCAGCGCTGCACGCCGTCGTCCGGGGCGTGGGTACCCTGCTGATAGACCGAGTAGCGGCCGCCCGAGCGCCGGATCTCGTACCAGCGCATCCCGGCCACGCCCGGCCGGGCCTCCACCGACTGACCGGTAACCAGCGCTTCGTACTCGCCGAAATTGCGGTAGGCCAGCCGGAAGGTCGGCCGCTGACGGTAGGAGAGGATGTCGATCTTCTGATCCGGATTGGTCAGCCCCGGCTGGGCCAGACAGTCGCGGGAGGTCGGAGCGCAGGGGAAGATCGAGTCGAAGGCCGCCACCGGCACCTGCGCGGCCAGCCCGAAGGACGCGAGCGGCTTGGAGTTCCACTGCACGCTCAGCTCGTAGATGTTCAGGGCGTCTTTGTCAGCGCCGTAGGGGCCGCCGTCGTCCTGCGTGCCGACGATCGGGGCGGCGATGCGCGCCTGAGGCCGCCGGGTGCCGTCGATGTCGGGCGGGAGCAGGCCGTCGCCCATCAGGTTGATCGGCACCACGGCCGAGTCGAGGAAAAAGCGCACGGCGCGGGCCTTGGGATCGCCGGCCAGCATCTTGTTCTTCTCCAGCGCGTACACGCCGATGCCGTACTCGACCGTCGGCCCGAACTCGCGGGTGGTCAGGATATACGAGTCGGTCCAAACGCCGTATTTGGGATAGTCGGGGAAGAAGTTGCCGCTCGTGAAGGCGTAACGGTAGTACGTGCCGGTCGGGTCGCCCGTGGCCGAGATCGCCACGCAGTTGTAGAAGGGCAGCGCCGGGTCGTTCAGGCCGCGCGTGGTGAACTGGCTCAGAATCCAGCGGTCGGCCAGCTGGTCGTAGACCACGATGGGGTCGCCCGAGGCGTCGGTGCAGTCCGGCACGGCGAAGCCTGCCCACAGGTCACCGATCTTGGAGGGCCCCAGCAGCACCCGACCCTGCTTGTCGTAGACCGCGAAGGCCAGGTTGGTCATCTCCACGTAATGGTTGGGCCCGACATCGCCCACCGGATCCGGTGGATTGACCCGGAAGCCCAGCAGGTTGAAGTTGTCCTGGTTGCTCAGGCCCTCGAAGGTGACCAGCGGCGCGGAGATGCTGGCCGGGGGCCGGGCACTCCGCAGGGCGCTGGTGTCGTCCCGCAGGGCGGCGTCGCCGGAGAAGCCGAGGTCTCGTTGCACCGGCCCGCGCTCCGGCCGGATGTCCAGTGGCTCGGCGAGGGGATCGGAGGGCATGGCCGGCCCCATCCGGCGGGCCAGCGTGCCGAAGGCCGGCGACACGTCGAAGGCGGCCGGCTCGCTGAAGGTGGGGGTCGGCCGCCCGGCGGCCATCAGGCTGTCCAGGGCCGCGGGCTGCGCGGCGTCCGGGCTGGGCGCGCTGCACGCGCTGAGCAGGGCGAGACCCAGCCCCGCGACCAGCAGGCCCCGCCCGCGGCCGGCTGGCCTGCGGGTGCGGGCCTCCTGAACCAGCGGCGTCGGTGTGCGGGAACTCCACGGCGTCGTTCGCTTCATGGTTCCACCTCAACCCAGGCTTCGACCCCAGCCCGCGGCCTGCGCGGCGCGAGGAGTCTGTCAGCCTCCGGTGGTGCCAGGAGCCGATCTCACGCAGGGGCGCACAGGGAAGACGGAGGACGTTCCCGGACAACGAAGAGTCGTCCCTACGGCCAGCGGTGTGGCTGTAAGCGGTCAGGATGCCGTAGTGATGACACTCACAGTTATAGGCCCGGCGCCCGCTGGGAGTCCAATGCGGAGGCTGCGTGCACGTTCATCTGAGCTTAATCCATGCACGTCAACTGGAAGGTGGCCGCAGACGACCGGCCCGCCCGCCGCCGCTCAGGGGCGTTCCAGGTTCTCCGGCACACCGCCGCCCAGCGCCATCCAGGCGCTCAGCAGGTCGTCCGGCGCGGAGGCGTGCAGGTGCAGCATCTTCCCGGTGGCCGGATGGGGAATGTCCAGAAACTGCGCGTGCAGGGCGTGGCGGGCCATGATCTCGCTGGCCCGGCCGTACACCGGGTCGCCCAGCAGCGGGCTGCCCAGATGCAGCAGGTGAACCCGGATCTGGTGGGTGCGCCCGGTGCGGGGCTGGGCGCGCACCAGCGCCAGCGTGCGGCCGTGCCCGTCCCGGTGCGCGGCGAGCGGGGTGAACAGCGTCTGCGCCTCGCGCGACTGCACGCCGCCCACGGTCATGCGCTGGCGCTGCACCGGATGCCGCCCGATGGGCGCGTCCACCTGCACCGGCTGATCGGCCTTCCAGGTGCCGGCCGCGATCGCCAGGTAGGTCTTGCGGGTGTCCCGGTCCTTGAAGGCGGCGGCCAGCCGCGCGTGCGCCTGCACGGTCTTGGCGACCACGATCACGCCGCTGGTGTCCTTGTCCAGCCGGTGCACGATGCCGGGGCGGAAACCGTCCGGGCCGTCGAAGCCGTCCTGCTCGGGCAGGGCCATGCGGCCCAGCAGGGCGTTGACCAGCGTGCCGCTGCTGACCCCCGGCGCCGGGTGGGTGATCATGCCCGGCGGCTTGTTCACGGCGATCAGGTGCTCGTCCTCGAAGATCACCTCCAGCGGCAGGTCTTCGGGCTCCACCCGCGAGTCGGGCGGCGGCGGGATGTGCAGCGCCAGGGCCTCGCCGCCGCGCAGTTTCTGGCTGGGCTTGAGGGCCGGGAGTCCGTCGATCTGCACATGCCCCTCCGCGATCCAGCCCGCCACCTGCGACCGGCTCTGGCCGGTGAGTGCAGACAGCACGGAGTCCAGGCGGCCCGGCGTGGCGATCAGGTGTAAGGGAGGGGCGGCGTCGGTCACGGGAGGCAGTGTAGGTCAGCCGGGGCCGCCAGAAGGGATGCCGGTGGACGGTGCCGCCAGACCATGCCGCCGCACGGCCCGTGCATGAGCGTTCCCGATCAGCGGCAGCAGATGACCCAGGGTGGCGGCGCCGGGGCTCAGCACGCAGGCCCACGACATCGGCGCATAGACCGGATGCGGCATGAGCGTGTCCAGCGCAGTGAAATCGTGCCCGGTGTCCACCAGCCCGTCCGGCCCGCTGCGTGGGTGGGGGCCGAAACGGTCTCGGTATTCCTCCGGCGTCAGCTCGATGTTCAGCCGGTACACGCCGGGCCGCGAGAGGTTCGACGCGCGGTCGTGGGCGTCGTCGGCCACCAGGGTCAGGAAGGGGCGGCGCCGCTCGGGCGTCAGGCGATGGTCGGGGTCGTACATCACGAACACGGTTTCGCCGGCCTGCAGAAACTCGGCGTCCGGGAACAGAGCGTGCAGGCGGGCCAGCAGGTCGGACTGATCCACGGGGGAGACCTCCGGCGAGGTGTGAGGGGCGGCTGGCACAGAGGGGCTGGCACAGACGAAGGACGTGAGTTCGAGGTCGCGCGACCCCCGTATCGTTCCTGAGGGTTCTGAGAGGACGCCGGGGCCCCATCTTTAGCGGGCGCTTAACTCGATCAGCGCGTCGGCCAGTTCCCCCACACCCAGCCGTGACGAATCCAGCTCCAGATCGGCCCCCGCCCGCAGCAGCGGCTCCACGTCGCGCAGATGGTTCAGGAGTTCCGCCTGCTGTTCCGGCGTCTTTCCGTAGGGATTGTGGGTTCTGGCCCTGACCCGCTCAAGGATCACGTCGACCGGTGCGCTGAGCAGCACCACATGGTCGAACAGCGGGTAGAACTGCCCCTGGTTGGCGACGCAGCCGCTGATGAACAGAGGGCGGGTGCGCGGGCGTGCCAGCAGCTCCCGCATCCTGCCCTCACGCCACAGCCAGCCCTCGTCCGCCGATCCGGGCAGGGCGCCCCACACGCACCAGTCGTCCACATCGGTCTCGACGGTCTCGAAGCCGCGTGCCTGCAGCTCCCCGAGCACCGAGGTCTTGCCGGTGCCGGACATGCCGGTGATCAGGAGGCGGGTCATGGCCCGAGTGTAGCGGCCCCCTACCTGCGGGCGATGACCAGCAGGCCGCCGACGATCAGCGCGGCGCCGAGGATCATGCGCGGCGTGATCTGCTCGCGCAGCACCAGCGCGGCCAGGATCATCGCCACGACCACGCTGCCCTTGTCGATCAGGGCCACGGTCGCCACGTCGCCGGCCTTGAGCGCCTTGTAGTAGAAGATCCACGACAGCGCCGTGGTCAGGCCGGACGCGCCCAGCCACAGGTAGTTGCGCGCCTGGAGCCCGGCGAACTCCCGCCTGGACACGAACAGCAGCGCGAAGGCCAGCACGAAGATAAAGACGAACACCGTGCGGACGGTCAGGCCCAGCTCGCCGGAGATGCCGCTCAGGCCCTGCTTGGCGATCACCGACGTGAAGCCGGCGAAGACCATGGAGATCACGGCGTACTGCACCCAGGAGGTCATGCCCCAGGCTACGCCCGGAACGGCCCCGCCCACCTAGCGCAGCCAGTCCTCGCCCACTTCCTCCACCTTCCGGCCGCCCAGGTCGTCGACCTCGTCCTTCCTCGTGGCCCAGGCGGGGAAGGGATAGTTCACGAGCACCGGGTTGGGCACGTCGGGCTGCGAGACCAGCATGGTGCCGGGTTGCAGGATGCCGGCGCGGGCGCGGAAGCTCTGCGGCAGGAAGCGGTACTCGGGCCGCTCGGCCTCGGCCAGGTCGAGGCGCCCGACCACCCGGATGGCCGCGTTGCTCACGATCCGCCGCTCGACCTCCGAGGCCGTCTGCTGCGCGCCGATCAGGATGATGCCCAGGGAGCGGCCACGCTCGGCGATGTCCAGCAGCACGTCCTTGATCGGACTCTCGCCGTCGCGCGGGGCGTACTTGTTCAGCTCGTCGAGCACCACGAACACGGTGTCCTGGCGCCCGACCTTCTCCTTGTGCTCGAAGAGGTCGCGCAGCAGTACGCCCACCACGAACATCTGCCCGTGACCCGACAGGGCGTGGATGTCCACCACCGTGGTCTGGATGCCGGGCTTGAGGGGATTCGGGCGGTACTGCTCGGCCTGCGCGGCGCTGATGTCCCCGCGCACCAGGGGGTTGAGGTGCTTCTGCACGCCCCGCAGCCGCCGGATGAAGGCCATCAGCGTGCCGGCGTTCTGCTTGCCCACCCAGCGGGGATCGCCCGCTCCGTCGTTCTGCTCCAGCAGCTTGTAGTCCAGGTACGACACCAGCTGCGAGAAGCTGGAGATGCGCGCCTTGCCCATCTCGTCGAAGCTCACGTCGTCGTCCAGCAGCAGCTCGACGTCGGGCTGCCAGTCCTCGACGCTCAGGTAGGGCGTGTCGGCGCCCTGGGCCAGCCGGAACAGCTTTTCCTCGACACTGCCGATCACGAAGCCCAGGTTCAGGCTGGCGTCGCGGTCGGAGAAGGCGTAGGGCAGCATCCGGCGGGTGCAGAATTCGCGCAGGGTGAACAGGAAGGGCGTGACGCCGCCCTGGCGCTGCTCCACGTTGGGCACGATCACCCCGCCCTCGCCGGAAGCTTTCGGCGGCGCCAGGAACTGCACGTCGCGGAAGGGCTGGGCGGGCAGGCCCATGACCTCGTAGCGGGACTTCGACAGACCCTTGCGCACCTGCATGTCGGCCTCAATGGCGGCGACCTCGCGGTTGGGCTGGTCGAGGAACAGCAGATCCTCGCCCTTGACGTTGAAGATCAGCGCCCGTCCCTGCGAGACCCCCATCACGCCGCTCCTGAAGATCGAATGCAGCAGGAACAGCGCGTAACTCGTCTTGGTGGCTACCCCAGAAATCCCCGAGATGTTGATGTGCCCGCCGTTCTCGCCGTTCACGAAGCGGTAGTTCAGCGGCAGCACCTGCCCGTCGGCGAGCAGGCCACCGGGGAAGCCCGCGCCCTTCATCTTGTCGGCGCTCAGGGCCATCTTCAGGTCGTCGCCGCGGGCGTGGCGCACGCTGTCGCCGGGCTGCGGCGGAATGAAGTTCTCGGGATCGACCCGCGTGACCAGCACCCGCGCGGCGTAGCTCACGGAGGCCGGCAGCAGCCCCGCCATGACGTCCTGCACATCGGAGTCGAAGCTCACGCCCTCGTGGCGGGTGCGGACATGGTCGACCAGCCCGTAGAAGTGTACGGGGGCGCCGTCCGGCTTGCGGGTCTCCACGACCACCAGATCATCGAGCTGCACGCTTGAGCCCGGTAGCACCGAGAACCAGAACGCGACCGGCGTGGCGTCCTCGGTGCCCAGCACCATGCCGATGGCGGCGGGGCGGGCGGTCATGGGCGGCTCCGGGCCGCGTTGATGGTCGATGGTCGATGGTTGATCGTCAAAAACTCTTGTGCCATCAACCATCGACCATCGACCATGCCCCTCCCCCTCACGCCAGCGCCTCCCGCCCGTGCTCGGCGGCGATATGCGCGCGGATGCGGCGGGTGACCAGTTCCGGGCTGCCCATCGCGCGGCCCATGGCGTTTTCCAGGGCGGCGGTGGGAATCAGGTTCTGCGGCGCGCGGGCGTCCTTGTGGGGCGCGCTGCCCAGGCGACACAGCAGCGCGCCCGAGAGGTTCGCCACCGCCCGCACGATGGGCGGCAGGAAGTCGGGTTCCTCCGGGGCGTACATCTCCAGGCGCATCACACCGCTCATGGGGTGCTGGTAGAAGGCCGCCTCGCACAGCCGCACGTACCAGATGAAGCGCGTGGTGCGCCCGTGCTCGGAGGTCATGTGCAGGATCGGGGTGCGCTCGCCGGGCTTCAGGTGGCTCAGCAGCCCCACCCGGTCGGCGGGCAGATACATGGTCTGGATGGTCTTGACACAGCCCACCACCGCGCCGCCCAGGTTGGTGCTCCGCAGGGTGCCGTCCTGCACGGTCAGCGCGGTCAGCCACTCGCGGTCGTCCTGCTCGTCGAAGGGCACGGCCGAGGCCAGCCCGTGCGACAGCTCCTGCTCGGCCGCCAGCATCAGCCCCTGCAGGGTGTGCAGCGGCGACTGGGGGTCGTTCCCCCCGGTGGGCACCGGATGGTAGGTCAGGTGGCCGGTGTGGGGGTCACGCGGCGAGAGGGTGGCCGGGTCGAGGCGCAGCCCCGGCGCGTGGGCCAGCACCCGCCTCGCCTTCACGTCCTTCAGGGCCGCCTGCTTCGAACCGTGCGGGCACAGCTCCACCGCGCCCACCACGTAGGCCCCGAAGCCGCCCATGCCCGACCCCCCGTCGTCATCCTCCACGAAGACCCGCGATTCCATGCGGCGTTTGCCGTCCACCACGTAGACGGTACGCAGGCGCTCGGGAATGGCGCGCACGGGCAGCGCGGCCCAGCGCGCGGTCTCGATATCGATCAGTTGCCCGTCGAAGGGCGTCAGGGCGAGTTGCCCGCCCTCTATGTCCACGGGCCAGGGGTCGAGGCGGATTCTCATTGGAGCCATTCTAGGCTCGGAGCCCCGCCGGGGGCGGGGCGTCTCAAGGTCAAACAGTCGAACGGTCGAACAGTGTCACCTGTTCGACCGTTCGACCTTTGGACTGTTCGACCCTTTTTACCCGTGGTAGCCGCTGAGCATCCTCAGGCGGTCTTCGTCGGTCAGGGTCAGGCAGCGGTAGGCGGGGGTCAGCAGGCCGTCGTCGCGCATCTCCCCGATCAGTTTGCTCACGCTCTCGCGGGTGGCGCCGGTGCCCTCGGCGATCAGTTCGTGGGTGGCGCGGACGTAGCGCACCCCGTCGGCGTGCTGGCCGCCCAGGGTGGAATCGGCCAGGTTCAGCAGGTACCTTGCGATCCGTTCGCGCAGGTCGCCGTCCTGGATGTGCACGCCGTCGGTCATCATGCGCTGGAGCTGGGCCGAGAGGCTGCGGGTCAGATCCCAGACCTCGGCCGGCCCCAGGTGCTGCGGGTGGATCGGGGTCAGCACGGCGTCGGTCAGGGCGACCACCTGATGGGCGCGGGCCTGGCCGTGCAGGGTCTCTTCACCGAAAATGTCGCCGGGACGGATATGGCGCACGGTCAGGTTGCGGCCCTGGGGGGTCAGCCGGACGGCGCGCATCAGGCCGCTTTCCAGGCGGTACAGGCTGGGCGCGGAATCTCCGGCGTAGTACAGGGTCTGGCCCCTGCGGACGGTGCGGGTGGTGAACTCCGGGTGGTGGGGGTAGGACGGGGCGGTAGGGCTGGTATACGTCATATCCACTCCTGTGAGGCCGCACCTGTCACGTTCGGTCACCTCATTGGTTCCCAGACTGTATAAGGTTTGTACAACCCAGGTCAAACCATGAGAGCAAGTCTGAACGTCGGCCTAAGGCCGGGGCGGTTGGCCCCATCAGGACGGTCATGAACCCGTCTGAAGACCGGACGGCGGGAGGTGCCGCCTCAGCAGCAGCCTGTCGGCCCGTCCGATCCAGCCCACTCGCCCGTGGGGTTCCGCTAGGTGAAACCGCCCCGGCCAGGGCGGGATAGCCGCTCGCCCAGGTCAGCCCCCGGAGAGCACGTCCAGCCCGTCCAGCACCACGCTGGCGTGGGCCTCCACGGTCAGGGCGTGGTCGTGGTTGTAGCCGCCGGCCATCATGGTGACCACGGGCACCCCGGCCGCGCGGGCCCAGCCGAGCACTGCCCGGTTCCGCTCGCGCACGCCGTCCAGCGTGAGCGCGAAGCGGCCGAAGCGGTCGCCCGCCAGCACGTCCACCCCCGCGAGGTAGAGCAGCAGATCGGGCCGGAAGGCGTCCAGGGCCGGCAGCGCCTGCGCGCGCAGCACCGCCAGGTACTGGGCGTCCGTCACGCCGTCGCCCAGGCCGAGATCCAGGGAACTGAGCTCCTTGCGGAAGGGGTAGTTGCGCTCGCCGTGGATGCTCAGGGTATAGGCCCGCGCCTCGGCCCCCAGCAGCGCCGCCGTGCCGTTGCCCTGGTGGACGTCGAGGTCGATGATCGCCACCCGCCGCGCCAGCCCGTCCTCCAGCGCCACGCGCGTGAGCAGCGCCGCGTCGTTGATCAGGCAGAACCCCTCGGCGCGCTCGCGGAAGGCGTGGTGGGTGCCGCCCGCCAGATTGGCGCCCCAGCCCACCCGCAGGGCGTCGTGCAGGGCCGCCAGCGAGCCGCCCGCCGCGCGGCGCGCCCGCTCCACCACTCCCGCCGACCAGGGCAGGCCGAAGGCGCGTTCCTCGGCACGCCCGACCTCGCCCCGGCGCCAGCGCCTCAGCCAGTGCGGGTCGTGAGTGCGGGCGGCCTCGGCCCAGGGCAGCGCGGGCGTGTCCAGCACCGGCAGCAGCGGGCGCAGGCGCTCACGCACCCCGGCATACTTGTAGTACGGGAAGCGGTGGCCTTCGGGCAGCGGAAACCCGTGGTCGGCGGGGGAGTAGGCGCGGAAGGGATGGGCGGCGGGCGGCACGCGTCGATTGTGCCGCGTGGCGCCTGGGCGCACGGGATGCGGGCCCACCAACGCCGGGGCCGCGGGGGCTCACTCGCCCGAGCGCAGACCCCGCAGGAGCCAGAAGCCCAGCACGTCCAGCCCGGCCAGGAAGACCAGCGAGCCCAGGCCGCCCAGCCACTCGCCCCGGCCGAACTGCATGCTCAGGCTGAAGATCCCGCCCAGGTTCACGCTCAGCAGCACCAGGATCAGCAGACCCAACAGCATGCCCCCACCCCCCCCAGCGCGCCCGCGCCGCCCATGTTCACCCGGCCAGTTTATGTGCAGACTGTGGGCTGTGCGCCCCGCCCTGATGCTGCTCGGCCTGAGCCTGTGTGCCTGTACGCCCGCCGCCCTGCCCGGCCCCCGCCACCTGAACCTGCAGGCCCTCCCGGATCAGCGCCCCTGGCAGCCCGCCGATCTGCTGGAGCGCGGCGAGGTGCCCCGCAGCCTGCTGCGCCCGCTGCCCGAGGCCCTGGAACTGGCCCCGCTGGGCAGCGTGATCGTCGCCTGCCAGCAGCCCAGCGCCGTGTGGGGCCTGTGTACCCATGTCACGCGCAAGGTGGGGCCGGCGCTGCTGAGCGAGGAAACCGGCGCCCTGGGCATCGGCGCTCGCCTCCGGCCCCTGACGAGCCTGCTCGACCGCGACGTGATCTTCGTGCTGGACGTGGGGGTGCGCGAGGGTCAGCTCGCGGCCCTGGACGCCCAGGTCGAGCGGCTGCGCGGCGCGCCCTATCTGCTGAACGGCGAAGACCGCGCCTACGACTGCGCCACCTACCAGAACGCCCTGCAGCGAGCGCTGGGCCTGCCGGACGTCGTCCCGCGCAACACCCGCTGGAATGCCCACCTGCCGGGCGGCGCCCTCGGCGTGCCTACCAACAGGGTCGTCTGGGTGGGCGTGCGGAAGCTGGACGAGGTGCGGGGTCTGAAGACCAACTGAGTGTGCGAACGGGGTCTGCCCACCGGGCCTGCACTGGCCCCTGTACTGGCCCCCGGGTCGGTCATGGCCTGATCACGCCCGGAGGGGATGATCGGGTCAAGGTGCGGCGCGGCCCGGGGGGGCCTGGAGGACGCCCGCACCTGAAGGGGGGAAGCATCTTGAGAGTGCCTGTTGTCAGACAGCCCGTTGTCAGCCAGCCCGGTATGAGCGTGCCCGTCGTCGTCCGTCCCCGGAAGAACCTTTGCCCGTGGGGGCCACCCGGCCCGCTGCCCGCCTGAGCGGGGACAGGGCGAACCTGTCGCCGCCCTGGTTGCGGAGCCGTAGCTCCAGCTGAGGCATCTCGGCCGCTGAACCGAATCTGCTGAACCGAATCTGGAGCTGAGACACGCCTGCAGCCGGGCCACGTCCGTCTGACCACGGGCCGCCGCGACCTGCCGCCGCCGCTGTGGTCACCACCCGGTGCTGCGCCGACCCCGGACCGGGGCTGGCGTGGGCCAGCCCCGTCGTCCCAGGAGGACGGTTACCCAGGAGGACAGTCACATGACCAATCCCAAACGCAAGACCACCCCCGCCAGCCGCGCCAGCAACGATTCCACCCCGTCCGGCGGCGAGACGCGCGGCGAATTCCGCAGCGGGCCACTCGCGGGCACCGCGCTCGTCAGCGGGCCGAAGCTCGCGCAAGTGGGCCTGCCCTACGCCGAGGTGGACGGCCTGGCGATCTTCGAGGGCGACATCATCCTGGGCAGCGCCGAGGAACTCGCGGGCGCCCAGGGCGACGGGGGTGGTGAGGGGGCCGGCGCCGCGCTGCAGTCCATCGGCATCACCGGGCAGCAGTTCCGCTGGCCGGGCGGGCAGATCCCCTTCGAGATCGACGCCGCCATGCCCAACCAGCAGCGCGTGACGGACGCCATAGCGCACTGGCACGCCCACACGCCGATCCGCTTCGTGCCGCGCACGGCGGCCCACGCCAACTGGGTACGTTTCGTGGGCGGCGGCGGCTGCTCCTCGATGGTGGGGATGCGGGGCGGCCGCCAGGACATCACGCTGGGGAACGGCTGCTCGGCCGGCAACGCCATCCACGAGATCGGGCATACCGTGGGCCTGTGGCACGAACAGAGCCGCCAGGACAGGGACACCTTCATCGAGATCCGCTGGGCCAACATCGACCCGCCCACCCAGCACAACTTCACCCAGCACATCCAGGACGGCGACGACCTGGGCGCCTACGACTACGGTTCGATCATGCACTACCCGCCCAACGCCTTCTCGGTCAACGGGCAGCCGACCATCGTGCCGCGCATGCCGCTGCCGGCCGGGGTGGTGATGGGCCAGCGCAGCGGGCTCTCGGCGGGCGACATCGCGGGGGTGCGGGCCATGTATCCGGGCCTGGGCACCATCAAGGAAATCCGCAAGGACCCCATCAAGGACATCCGCAAGGAGGCCGTCAAGGATCCCATCAAGGAGATCCGCAAGGACGGCGTGAAAGACCCCATCAAGGACATCCGCAAGGAGGGGATCAAGGACACCATCAAGGATCTGCGCAAGGACGGGATCAAGGACATCCGCAAAGATCCGGTGCGCGACACCATCAAGGAGATCCGCAAGGACCCGATCCGCGACACGATCAAGGAAGTCCGCAAGGATCCGATCTTCGACGGGCTGCCCAAAGGCCCCGCCGGCGACCTGCCCGGCCCCTTCCTGCCGCGCCCCGGTCAGGACTTCGGGGCGGGTGAGTACGGCGCCGGCCTGACCCCCTTCGTGCTCGCCACGCCCAGCCGCGTCCCCGGGTACGACTCCCAGGGCTACGCCACCCAGGGCTACCCGGGCCAGGGCTACGACGAGGCCGGGATGCTGGGCGACTACGATCAGGCGGTGGCCCAGCTGCAGGAACTGGAAACCGCGCTGGCCGAGGCCGAGGCGCACTACGCGCAGGTGCTGGAAGCCTACGAGGCCGCCGTGCAGACCGTGCAGGCCCTCGGACAGGGTTGAGGGGGGCCGGACGCGTGATCCTGGTCATCTCCTATCCCGGCGAGGAACACACCGACGACGTGGTGGGCCGGCTGCAGCGGGCCGGGCGCGACGTGGTGCGGATCGACCTGGCCGACTTTCCCGCCGCCTCCGGCCTGAGCTGCTCCTGGGACGTCGGGGCGCCCGAGCGCTACCTCATCCAGACGCCCGGCGGCACGGTCGATCTGGCCGGGGCGCGGGCCGCGTGGTGGCGCCGGGTGCGGGCGCATACCCTCGACCCCCTGATGAGTGATCCAGACGCCATGGCCTTCGCCATGAGCGAGACCAACGAGGCGGTCAGCGGGATGCTGGACGCGCTGAGCTGCCCGTGGATGAACCCCCGCGAGGCCGACAGCGCCGCCCACCACAAGCCGCTGCAGTGGGCGGTGGCCCGGCAGGTAGGGCTGCAGCTGCCGCGCACCCTGGTCACCAGCCGCCCCGACGACGCCCGCGCGTTCATCGCTGAGATCGGCGTGGGGAAGGTGGTCTTCAAGGCCTTCATCGCCATGCTGGAGGCGTGGCGGGAGACCAGGCTGGTCGAGGAGAGCGACCTGGCGCACCTGGACTCGGTGCGGCTGGCCCCGGTGATCTTCCAGGAGTACGTGCCCGGCGTCGATCTGCGGATCATCCACGTGGGGGAGCGCTTCTACACCGCCGAGCTGGACGCCCAGGACACCTCGTACCCGGTGGACATGCGGATGGTGATCGGTGAGGCGAAAGTCCGGCCGGTGGAGCTGCCGGCCCGCCTGGAGGCCCAGCTGCTGGCCCTGCAGCGCCGGCTCGGGCTGGTCTACGGCGCCATCGACATGCGGCGCACCCCGGACGGCGACTACCTGTTCCTGGAGGTGAACCCCGCCGGACAGTGGATGTTCGTCGAGGAGCGCACGGGCCTGCCCATCAGCCAGGCGGTCGCCGATCAGCTGTGCGCGATGGCCGACCGCGGCGTGCGGGAGCCGGTCGGCGTATGAGCGCAGCCGGATGAGCACCCTGCGCGGCCACCTGCGCCTGCCTGACGGGCCGGCGGGGGGGCCTGTGGAGGGAGCGGTGCCGGAGCGCGCCGCACGGGTGCTCGTCGAGCTGCGCGACGTGGGGCTGCAGGACGCCCCCGCCCCGCTGCTGGCCCAGGCCGACCTGCGGGACGTGGCGCTCGCGGGGGGCCGGGTGGAGTTCACGCTGTCCCACGTCCCCGACCTGGGCGGCCGGCAGTGCGCCATCCGCGCCCACGTGGATTTCAGCGGCGACGGCCGGATCAGCCCCGGCGACCTGCTCACCACCCGCCACGTGCCCGTCGTCGGCACGCAGGAAGAGCTGGAGGTGCCGGTCGAGCGGGTGTGAGGGGTGAGCGCTGAGGTATGAGCGCTGAGTCATGAGCTATGAGCTGTGAGCCATGAGGAAGGGCGGGAACAGGGGAGGGCGCGGCCACCGTGGTGTGGGCCGCGCCCTGGGGTGACGGCGACCTACTTCTTGCCTTTCCCTTTGCCCTGGGCGGGGGGCTCCTTCGGGGCCTCCCCGGCTTTTTTGCCACCTGCAGCTTTGTCCCGATCCTCCGTCTCGGCGGGGGCGGTGGCCTCCTCCCTGGGCTTGTCCGCTGCTTTCCCGTCGGCCTGACGGTGCAGCAGGGCGGGCAGGGGCAGCGACTGCAGCTTGCCGTTCGGCCCCGTCCAGGCCAGCTTGATGGCGCCGGGCCTGGAGAGGTCACGCGTGAGGGCGAAGGTCGTGGCGTCGCCCTGGCCGGTGGGCGGGGTCACGCGCACGGCCTTCACGTCGCTCAGGGTCAGCGTGCCACTCAGGGTCACGGTTCCGTCGGCATTCACGGAGCCGATGACGCTGCCGTCCGCGCCCAGCAGTTCGGCCGTGCCGCCGCCCGCCAGGAACGCCGTCCAGGTGGTCGTCAGTCCGGCCGGCACGTGGCCGGGGAGCGGGGTGGGGGCGGGGGCCGTGGGGGCCGGGGGCGTGGCGGGCACCGGGGGCGCCGTCTGGGCGGCGGCGAGGGGCAGGCTCAGCACGCTGAGGACGGCAAGGGCGCGGACATTCATGGATACCTCCGGGGGTCTGGGCCGAGTATGCAGGGGGGGGCCGGGCGCGGTCTGTGCAGGAACCGCGCTGCCTACCCACGGCCAGGGGGGGCCGCCGGGGGGGGTGCTACGCTCCGGGCGTGATTGACCGCTACCTGACCCCCGAGATGAAGGCCCTGTGGAGCGAGGCGGGCAAGTACCGCGCCTGGCTGAAGGTGGAACTGGCCGCCATGGACGCCCAGGCCAATCACGGCGAGGTGCCCAGAGACGCCCACACCGTGCTGGTCGGAAAGAGCCAGGCCGATCCGCTGGACGAGGCCTTCGCCGCCCGGGTCGCCGAGATCGAGGCCGTGACCCGCCACGACATCGTGGCCTTCACGCGGGCGCTCAGCGAGCGCTACGGCGACGAAGCCCGGTTCATCCACCACGGCCTGACCAGTACCGACGTGGTGGACACCGCCCAGAACCTGCTGCTCGACGAGGCGCTGGGCCTGATCCTGACCGACGTCCGGGCGCTGCGCGAGGTCTGCCGCGTGCAGGCGGTGGCCTACAGGCACACCCCCACGGTGGGCCGCACCCACGGCATCCACGCCGAGCCCATGACCTTCGGCCTGAAGTTCCTGAACTGGATGGCGACCCTCGACCGGGATCTGGAGCGCCTGGGTGCGGCCAGAAAGCGGATGCAGGTCGTGATGCTCTCCGGCTCCGTGGGCACCTACGCCCACGTGTCCCCGCAGGTGGAGGAGGAGGTCGCGCAGATGTGGGGCTGGCAGGCCGCGCCCGTGACCAACCAGACCCTGGCCCGTGACCGCCACGCCGAGGTGCTGAGTGCCCTGGCGATCCTGGGCACCACCCTGGAGCGCATCTCGGTGGAGATCCGCCACCTGCAGCGAAGCGAGGTGCGCGAGGCGATGGAGCCCTTCAGCATAGGGCAGACCGGCAGTTCGTCCATGCCGCACAAGAAGAATCCGATCCTGACCGAGAACGTGACCGGTTTCGCGCGGCTGCTGCGCGGCTTCCTGACCACCGGCCTGGAGAACGTGGCGCTGTGGCACGAGCGCGACATCTCCCATTCCAGCGCCGAGCGCGTGATCCTGCCCGACGCCACGAGCGCCGCCTCCTACGCCACCCGCCGCCTGACCGGCGTCCTGCGTGATCTGGTCGTGTTCCCGGAGCGGATGCTCAGGAACCTGAACGACCTGGGTGGTCTGGTCTTCAGCCAGCGCGTGCTGCACGCCCTGATCGACGAGCAGGGGATGAGCCGCGAGGCCGCCTACGCCCTGGTGCAGCGGAGCGCCCTGAAGTCCTGGGAGACCGGCGAGGGCCTGCGCGACCTGCTGCGGGCCGATCCGGAAAACCCCCTGGACGACGCGCATCTGGACGCCGCCTTCGACCTGCAGTGGTATCTCCGGCACGTGGACGATATCTACCGGCGCTTCGGGCTGTAGGCGCGCCCAGAGAGCCTGCAGGGGCCCTCTCCAGGTCAGGTCGTTATTGGAGTGTGGCTGTACAGGATCCGGCAGGCTCGCCCGCCAACCGCAGTTCGCCTGCCCATCGACGGGCCGCCACATCGGGCCGAGTGATCTTGCAGGTGTAGAGCGACGATGGATTCCCCATCCTCCAGAGAAAGCGGAGTTCGCTGTTCTGGGTGTTGTAGGACAGGGCGCCTGGGGCCGTTTCATCGAACGCGAGGGCGAACAGCGCGTCGAAGCTGGGGCTGTAGCGCATGGAGGACAGGTCGCCTGTCCCGGACTCGATCGAACCGACCTTGATCGCCGCTGGTGTCCCGCCGCTGGACGGTTGCGCCTCGATACGCCAGGTCTGACCGGGCTGGACTGGCAGCAGGGTGGAGGTGGTCGTCGTCGCTGGCGCGCAGGCAACAAGCAGAAGGAAGGGAGCCCACAGGATGACCGGTTTCATGGTGGGTCGATGCTGACTGGCCCTGTCTTACAGCGGCCTTTCCCTGGGTGCCATCCCGTATCCTGTCGCCATGGGATTCATCATCCGACTGCTGGTCAATGCCCTGGCCCTGTATCTGCTCACGCGGGTGTACGTCGGCGTCAGTTTCGCGCCGGGTGCCGATCTGGTCGGCATCCTGATCGCGGCGTTCGTCATGGGGATCGTGAACGCGCTGGTTCGCCCGGTGCTGCTGCTGCTCTCGCTGCCCATCAACCTGCTCACGCTGGGCCTGTTCACCCTGGTCGTCAACGGCGTGGTGCTGTATCTCGTGGCGGCGGTGACCAGCCTGAACGTCAGCGGCTTCGGGGCGGCCATCATCGGCGCGCTGATCCTGACGGTCATCTCCTGGGTGCTGGACGCCATCGTCGGCGCGCTGGGCCTCGACGGCACGCGGGACTGAGCGGCCCCGCATGACCCTGCCCCTGACCACCCCCGCCGTCTACCGTGATCCGGCCCAGCTGCGCGCCGCCCTGCAGGGCCGAGGAGTCGTCGGATTCGTGCCCACCATGGGCTACCTGCACGAGGGCCACGCCACCCTGATCCGGCAGGCGCGGCAGGGCTGCGACACGGTGGTGCTCAGCATCTTCGTCAACCCGCTGCAGTTCGGCCCCAGGGAGGATCTGGCCCGCTATCCGCGCGACCTGGAACGCGACCTGCGCGTGGCCGCCGAGGCCGGTGTGGACGCCGTGTTCTTTCCGGACGTGGAGACCATGTATCCGCCGGGCTTCGACACCCGCGTGGTCGTCTCGGGCGTCAGCGAGCCGCTGGACGGCGCCGCGCGGCCCGGCCATTTCGTGGGCGTGGCGACCGTGGTGCTCAAGCTGCTCAATCTGGTGCGCCCGGATCGGGTGTTCCTGGGTGAGAAGGACTGGCAGCAGCTGGCGGTGCTGCGCCGTATGGTGACCGACCTGAACGTGGTTTCGGAGGTCGTGGGCGTGCCGACTGTGCGCGAGGCGTCCGGACTGGCGATGAGCAGCCGCAACTCATACCTCAGCGCCGGGCAGCGGGAGCGCGCGGTGGTGCTGATCCGCGCACTCCGGGCCGTTCAGGCGGCCTACGCCGGGGGCGAGCGCCGCACCCGGGCCCTGCGTCAGGCGGGGCTGGACGTGCTCGCGCAGGAGCCTGAAGCGCAGGTGGAGTATCTGGAGATCGTGGGCCGCGACATGCAGGGCCGTGACAGCTTGGAAAGAGCGCGTGTGGACAATGATCCCATGACCCGCGTGCTCGTGGCTGCCCGGATGTTCGGCGTGCGCCTGATCGATAACCTGCCTCTGGACGCCCTCCCCCTCGACGCGCCGGCCCACGACTCGGCCCCTGCCGGCGCCGGAGGCCCGGCGTGACCCTGGACGAACTGCTGCGCGAGATGGTCACCCGCCGCGCCTCGGACGTGCACCTGCAGGCCGGCAGCCCGCCGATGGGCCGGGTGGACGGCCAGCTCGTGCCCTTCGGCACCCAGGCCCTGATGCCCCCCGACACCCAGATGCTCGCGCAGGCGCTGATGCCCGCCGAGCAGTGGGAGGACTTCGAATACCGCCACGAGCTGGACGTCGCCTACTCGGTCTCCGGGCTGGGCCGCTTCCGCTGCAACGTGTTCCGCCAGCGCGGCGCCATCGGCATCGTCATGCGGATCGTTTCGGACGCCATTCCGGGCTTCGAGTCGCTGGGGTTGCCCTCCGACCTGATGCGCAGTCTGGCCGACGCCCCGCGCGGGCTGATCCTGGTCACCGGCCCCACCGGCAGCGGCAAGAGCACCACGCTGGCCTCGCTGATCGACCACATCAACCGCACCTTCGCCTACAACGTGGTCACGGTCGAGGATCCCATCGAGATCCTGCACAAGAACAAGAAGAGCATCGTGGTGCAGCGCGAGATCGGCAGCGATACCCGCGATTTCCGCTCGGCCCTGAAGTACGCCATGCGCCAGGATCCGGACGTCATCATGATCGGCGAGATGCGCGACAAGGACACCGTGGAGGCCGCGCTCTCGGCCGCGCAGACCGGCCACCTCGTGCTCTCCACGCTGCACACCCAGGACGCCGTGCGCTCGGTCAACCGCATCATCGACTTCTTCGCGCCCTACGAACGCGACCAGATCCGCATCCAGCTCTCCGAGTCGCTGGTGGGCATCGTGAGCCAGCGGCTGCTCAAGAGATCGGACGGCGTGGGGCGCGTGCTGGCGCTGGAAGTCATGCTGAACACCCCGCTGGTGCAGGAATACATCAAGGACGAGGAAAAGACCCCCCTGATCAAGGACGCGCTGATCGAGGACAACATCCGCGGGATGCACACCTTCGACCAGCATCTGGTGCAGCTCTACCGCAACCACCTGATCACCATGGACGAGGCCCTCTCGGCCGCCACCAGCCCGCACGAACTCAAGCTGATGGTCACCAAGTCCGGCACCGCGTACTGAGGGCCGCCCGCCGGCCCCGGTTCCGTGTCCTAATTCATGCCCGAACGCCGGGTGGTACACTGCCGCTTGTCAGCAAGGCGTCAGCGTACACCCCGGGTTTCTCGTTCACGTACCCCGGTTGCCCGAAGCAGCGTCCACCCCGGTGGCGCACATTCACGGGCAAGAGTAGGGGCGAAAGGTAGGGACTGAGCATGGCAGAAGTCGTCCTGGAGCACATCAACAAGCGCTACGGCACCAAGCACCACGCGGTCAAGGATTTCAACCTGCACATCATGGACCGGGAACTGATGGTGTTCGTCGGGCCGTCCGGCTGTGGCAAGTCCACCACGCTGCGCATGATCGCCGGCCTGGAGGACATCAGTGACGGCATCCTGAAGATCGGCGACCGGGTGGTCAACGACGTGCCGCCCAAAGACCGCGACATCGCCATGGTCTTCCAGAACTACGCGCTCTACCCGCACATGAACGTGTACGAGAACATGGCCTTCGGCCTGAAGCTCCGCAAGACCCCCAAGGAAGACATCGACCGCCGCGTGCGTGACGCCGCCAAGATCCTGCAGATCGAGCATCTGCTGGGCCGCAAGCCCAAGGAACTCTCGGGCGGTCAGCGCCAGCGCGTGGCGATGGGCCGCGCCATCGTGCGCGAGCCGAAAGTGTTCCTGATGGACGAGCCGCTCTCCAACCTGGACGCCAAGCTGCGCGTCGAGATGCGCTCGCAGATCAGCCAGCTGCACCGCCGCCTGGGCGCCACCATCGTCTACGTGACCCACGACCAGGTGGAGGCCATGACGCTGGGCAACCGCATCGTGGTGATGCGCGACGGCGTGATCATGCAGGTCGACACGCCCATGAACCTCTACGACTTCCCGCAGAACAAGTTCGTGGCCGGCTTCATCGGCAGCCCGTCCATGAACCTGCTGACCGCCCGCGTGCAGAACGGCAACTTCGTGATCGGCGACGGGCAGGTCGCGCCCATGGGCCGCCTCGCCCAGAGCCTGAAGGCCTACGAGGGCAAGGACGTCGTGATGGGCGTGCGCCCCGAGCACGTCGGCCTGCCCGGCATCTCCGACCTGCCCCACGGCGTCAACCAGCTGCGCGGCAAGGTCGTGGTCGTCGAGCCGCTGGGCGCCCAGACGGATCTGATCATCAACGTGGCGGGCCAGGACATGACCGTGAAGGTGGAGGGTCAGGCCCTCGTACAGCCCGGCGACGATATCGACATCCTGCTCGACCAGACCAGATTGCACGCCTTCGATCCGGCCACCGAGGCCGCCATCGACCGGGGCACGCCCGCCGGCACCCGTGGTCAGGCCGACACGCCCGGCCTGGGCTACGAGTACGCCGCTGGCGCCGTCAGCGCCGACTGAAGCGCCCTTTAGGGCCGCCGCTCCCAGAGGCTGGGGGCGGCGGTTTTTGCTGTGCCAGACGGGCCACTGCGGGCTGGGCCTTTACCCGGCCCGGTCTGCCCGCTAGACTCGCCCACATCCACATCCCAGGTCTCCGTGCCTGAACCTGTTCTCAAGGAGCCCCATGAAACGAGCCCTGCTGACCCTGACCGCCCTCGCCCTGCTCGCCACGACCGCCCAGGCGCGTTCCTGGGACGACATCAAGAAGTCCGGCACCGTTCGGATCGCCACCGAGGGCGCCTTCCCGCCCTTCAACATCCTGAAGGGCAAGGAGCTGACCGGCTTCGAGGTCGAGCTGGCCGAGGGGCTGGCCCGGCAGCTGGGCCTCAAGGTGCAGTGGGTGACCCAGCCCTTCGACAACCTGCTGATCGGCCTGAACCAGGATCGCTACGACTTCGTGATCGCCTCCCACGGCATCACGCCCGAGCGCGCCAAAGCGGTGGATTTCGCCAGCCCGCACTACTGCACGGGCGGCGCCATCGTCGCCAAGCCGGGCGGCCCCATGACCGCCGCCGCGCTGGCCGGCAAGAAGGTCGCCGTACAGGTCGGCACCACCTATCTGGAGAACGTGCAGAAGGTCTCCGGCGTGGGTGAGGTCAAGACCTTCCCCAAGGACACCGACGCCCAGGCCGCGCTGATGGCGGGCCGGGTCGACGCCTGGGTGGGCGACAAGTTCACCGGTCTCGATCTGGTCAAGGCCCAGAAGGGCAAGGTCATGCAGGGCGCGCTGCTGTTCAACGAGCGCATCGGCATGGCGGTCAAGAAGGGCAACACCGGGCTGCTCAAGGAGCTGAACTCGGCCCTGACCAAGAGCCTCAGCGACGGTTCATACGCCAAGCTGAGCGGCAAGTACTTCGGCCAGGACGTGCGCTGCCGGGGCTGAGGACGCAGGAGTGGGCCGGGCGGCGTCTGGATGGGCGCCGCCCGGCTTGCTGTGTCCTGATGAGGACGGGAGAGCGGTGGGGGGTTGGGCCTCACACTCCTTGACGGGTGGGGCCGTTTTGGATTCATTCGGAGGTGGCGCGTGTGAGGTTGTTGTCGACCCGAACCCTCCGACCTCTTCTCCACCCCCGGCCTCTGTGCGATGATCCCTGAAATGTCCTCTTGCACACTGTTCCGGTTCGCTCCGCAGCGCGTCTCCCGGCCTGCCAGGACGGGCGTATGACGGCCAGATCCCCCCGCGCCCAGCCCCTGGGCGGCGGCTCGCTGCTGCTCTGGATCGGTGGAGCGGTGCTGGCCTTCCTGGCGCTGTTCTTCCTGATCACCGTGATCCTGCGCCAGATGCCCGACCCCATCGGCCCCCGCGCTGACCTGTTCGTGGAGGGCGCGCGCATGACCCTGCAGCTCACGGTGGTCAGTGGCCTGATCGGGCTGGTGGTGGGCATGCTCACCGGAATCCAGAAGACGAGTGCCAGCGCGTGGGTGCGCGCGCCGGCCAACTTCTTCGTGTGGCTGGTGCGCGGCACGCCGCTGCTCGTGCAGATCCTGTTCGTGTACAACGCCCTGCCGCCCCTCCTGCAATCCATCGGGATAGGCGTGCAGCTCAACGAGTTCTGGTCGGCGGTGATCGCGCTGGCCCTGAACGTGGGCGCCTACAACGCGGAGGTGATCCGCGCCGGCATCCTGGCGATTCCGCGCGGGCAGACCGAAGCGGCCCGCAGCCTGGGCCTGAGCGGCGCCCAGACCATGAATACGGTAGTGCTGCCCCAGGCGCTCAGGATCGTGGTGCCGCCGCTGGTGAACAACCTCGTAGCGCTGCTCAAGGACTCCTCGCTGGCGTCCAGCATCGCCCTGCTCGAACTGACCCTGGCGGGCTCGCGGGTGAGTTCGGAGAGCTTCCAGCCCATCCCGGTGCTGACCACCGTGGCGGTCGTGTACCTCGCGCTCACGACGGTCATGACCCTGTTCACCGATCAGCTCGAAAAACGGGTCAAGATCGCCTCGCGCTGAGCGGCCGGCCCCTCACCAGCCCCGGCGGAACTTGCCCACGCTGGCCGTCCAGTTCAGCCGCAGGGGCCGGGTGACCGCCTCTGGCGAGACGCCGGTCGCGGCGCAGCGCTGGGCACTAGCGCGGGGAAGCACCGCCGTGGCCGAGAGGGTCTGCCCCTGCCAGGACGGCACATAGCTCACATTCAGCACCACGCCCTGCAGGCACTCGGGGACGTCGCCGGGGTAGAAATCGGCGTCGCGGATCAGGGGGATGACGGTGCTGTCCCTGACTGCGCGCAGGCCGCCGGCGTCCTGCCAGGCGAAGGCGGTGCGGGCCTGGCAGCTTCCGGCGCTGCACCACTCGCGGTTCACGACCAGCAGCCCGCTGCCCGGCGTGCCGTACAGGGCCGCCCGCAGGGTCGTGAACACGCTGCCGCCCGGCGTCTGGCTGTGGCCGCGCCATTCCAGGAAACGGCCCGCCCCGCCGCTGAACTGGCTGGCCCACAGGTTCTGAACGGCCGTCCAGTCCAGCGCCTCGCGCCGCGCGTAGGCCAGCAGCGACGTCTCACCGCCGACCGGCTGGAAGCTGGCCACGTACAGGTGCAGGGCCGCCAGCACCTCGCTGTCCGCCCCCGTCACGGCGGAGGGCGGGGCGCCGGGTGGCCCGGTGGGGACGGCGAGCGCCGTGGTCGATGCCCCGAGGCTCAGGAGGGTCAGGGAGGAGAGCAGGAGACGGCGCACGTCCTCCGTGGTAGCACGGGGCTTCTCACAAGCCTCTGATTCTCGCCGCCCTCCGGCCCGGGGCCGAAGGCGGGGGCCGGCGCGGCGAGCTTTGCATTATTCTCTGAGCCATCTGGAAACCCTTCCACCCAGACTCCCCGCCCCACTCTTCCGGAGGTTTTCCATGACGATCCAGCGTTCCAGCGGCGTACTGCTGCACCCCACCAGCCTCCCCGGCCCCTACGGCATCGGGGAACTGGGTGCTCAGGCCCGCACCTTTGTCGACTGGCTGCACAGCGCCGGTCAGAAGTACTGGCAGGTGATGCCCCTGGGCCCCACCGGCTACGGCGACAGCCCGTACCAGGCCTTCTCCGCCTTCGCCGGCAACCCCTACCTGATCGACCTCGCCACCTTGAAGGCCGAGGGCCTGCTGCAGGACACGGATTTCCAGGGCCTGCCCGCCTTCCATCCCACCAAGGTCGATTTCGGCCTGCAGTATGTCTGGCGCAACCAGATGCTGGCCCGTGCCTACGCCCATTTCGCGGCCGGCGAGGTGCCTGCCCTGCGGGCCGACTTCGACGCCTTCAGGCAGGCCGAGGCCGCCTGGCTGGACGATTACGCCCTGTTTACGGCCCTCAAGGGCTCGCACGGGGGGTTGCCCTGGAACGCCTGGGAGGCCCCCGTGCGCGACCGGCAGCCGCAGGCCCTGGCCGCCGCCCGCGAGTCGCTGGCCCCGGCCATCGAGCGCGTGCAGTTCATCCAGTTCCTGTTCTTCCGGCAGTGGGACGCGGTGCGGGCCTACGCGCAGGAACGCGGCATCCAGATCATCGGGGACATTCCCATCTTCGTGGCGATGGATTCCAGCGACGCCTGGGTGGGCCGCAGCCAGTTCTACTTCGACGACCAGGGCCAGCCCACCGTGGTCGCGGGCGTGCCGCCGGACTATTTCAGTGAAACCGGCCAGCTCTGGGGCAATCCGCTCTACCACTGGGACGAGATGGCGAAGGACGGCTACGCCTGGTGGATCGAGCGCTTTAAGGGCAGCCTGAAGCTCTACGACCTCATCCGGATCGACCACTTCCGGGGCTTCGCGGCGTCCTGGGAAATTCCCTTTCCGGCCGAGACCGCCATCCACGGGCGCTGGGTGCCCGCCCCCGGCCACGCCATGTTCGAGGCCGTACGGGAGGCCCTGGGCGTGCTGCCGATCATCGCCGAGGATCTGGGCGTGATCACCCCGGACGTGGAGAAGCTGCGCGACGACTTCGAATTTCCGGGCATGGCCGTCCTGCAGTTCGCCTTCGGCGGCGGCGACTTCTCGGTGAACGACTTTCTGCCCCACAACCTGCGCGAGAACCAGGTGGTGTACACCGGCACCCACGACAACGACACCACGCGCGGCTGGTGGGTTCACGCCGAGGAGCAGGAGAAGCACAACTTCCGCGTGTACACATCTTCCGACCCCAGCGAGGAGACGTTCGCGCCCCAGCTCACGCGCATCGCCTTCGAGAGCCGCGCGAACCTGGCGGTGGTGCCGCTGCAGGACATCTTCAACCTGGGCACCGAGGCCCGCATGAACCTGCCCGGCACCACCGGCGACCACAACTGGACCTGGCGCTACTCGGCCGCCGACCTGCGCCCCGATCTGGCGAGCACGCTGCGGGCGCTGACGGAGGAAACGGGACGGTAGGGCGCCGGGGGCAGAGAGCGGAGGGCAGAGGGCGAAAGATGTTGCTCTCTGCCCTCCGCTCTCTGCTCTAGGCTGTCCATATGAAGCTCTACACCAAAACCGGCGACGGCGGCACCACCGGACTCTACGGGGCCGACCGCGTGAGCAAGGCGAACATCCGCGTGGAAGCCTACGGCACCGTGGACGAACTCAACTCGGCCATCGGGCTGGCGCGGGCGCACAACACGCGCAGCCACAAGCCGGACCCCGCGCTGGACACCGATCTGGAGTACCTGCAGAACGCGCTGTTCGACGTGGGCGCCGATCTCGCCACCCGCCCCGGCACCATCTACGAGACCAGGATCGTCCGGATGGACGAGCAGGACGTGGCCTTCGTCGAGGCCATGATCGACCGGTACCAGGAAGCCGCGCCGCCGTTCACGGGCTTCGTGCATCCGGGCGGGACGCCCGCCGCCGCCGCCCTGCACGTGGCCCGCACGGTGGCCCGCCGCGCCGAGCGCGAGGTGATCCGCCTGCTGCACGAGGAGGACGCCAACGCGCAGGTACAGGTCTACCTGAACCGCCTCTCGGATCTGCTGTTCGTGATGGCCCGCGCCGCCAACCAGTCGGCGGGCATCGAGGAACACGCCTGGCTGGTGAAAGGTAGAAGATAGGGGAAAGTTAAGACGAAAGTGGGACGCTCGCGGGCGTCCCCATTTTTTTCCGACTGGACTTCGAGAACCCCGATCGGCCCGACATGAACCCTTGCTCCGCATCTGGAGGCCGGGTTCTTGTCCGTTGGCCAGTTCCCCGCGCTTGACTGGGGTATGAAGAAAACCTCCTCCACCCCCGATCCGAAAGGCTCCGACAATCGTACCAAGCGCGGGGAGTGGACGCCGGACGTCTCCAGAGCGGCCGACGAGGAGATGAGGAAGCTCTCGCAGGAGTCGCCGGAGTTGTCTCCGGCCACCGAATCGGTGGACAAGTCCCACCTGAGCGTGCCCGCCGAGCGCCACATGCCCGACGAGGCCTGAGCAGAGTCAGCTCCCTTCAGAGCAATGGTGCGGACAGTTTCATAACGCTATCGCAGAACAACTCCGTTAGTGCTGTCTGGGACGTCATCTCCGTTCCCCCCCTCTGCTCCGCAGCTCTCCGAGTCCCAGCCTCCCCCACAAGAGGGGAGGAGCCAAAAAGCTCGTGTTCATCGCATTTGAAAGGGCACTTAGTCAATACTGTCCGCACCATTGTCAGAGCCGCTGAGCGCCCGAACCACACCCACGATCTCGCGCGCACCCCTTCGGGCGGTCTCCACGTTCAGGCCGCCGAAGCCCAGCAGCAGGGCGTTGGGCACCGGGCCGGCGAAGGTGTAGCTCTCCAGGGTGGAGACGAACACACCGCGCCGGGCCAGCGCGGCTGTCACCTCCCGCGCGTCCAGCCCCGGCGCCAGGTGCAGGCAGACGTGCAGGCCGGCCTGGATGCCGCCCAGCGTGGCCTGCGGAGCCAGGGGGGCCAGCTCCCGGCTCAGCGCCCCCAGGACCCCGGCGTGCCAGCGCCGCGCCCGGCGCATATGGCGATCCAGATGTCCGCCCAGCAGCAGCCAGGACAGGGCGCGCTGCACCGGCAGGGCGTGGCCGAAATCCAGCAGCGTGCGCGCCCGCACCAGCGCCGGCAGCAGTGCGGGCGAGGCCACCAGGAAGCCGGTTCGTAGGGCCGGGGTCAGCACCTTGCTGAGCGTGCCCAGGTAGATCACCCGGCCCGCCGCGCCGGTCTGCGCCGCCAGACTCGCCAGGGTGGGCAGCGGCGGCGCGTCGTAGCGGAATTCACCGTCGTAATCGTCTTCCACGATGAGGGCGTCGTGGCGCTGTGCCCAGGCCAGCAGCGCGAGGCGGCGGGGCAGGCTCATGCGCCCGCCCAGCGGGAACTGGTGGCTGGGCGTCACGAAGGCCAGCCGGGCGGGGGGCGTGTCGGGGCCGACCACCAGGCCGTCCCCATCGACCGGCACCGGCACGGCGGTATGCCCGGCGTCCAGCAGCACCTGGCGCGCGGCACGGTAGCCGGGATTTTCGACCAGCACGGCCGAGGCGGGCGGCAGCAGCGCGCGCACGATCAGGTTCAGGGCGTGCAGCGTGCCCGCCGTGACGACCACCTGGGCGGCCCCGGCACCCAGCCCGCGCTGCCGCCCCACGAAGGCTGCCAGTGCGGCGCGCAGCTCGCTTTCGCCGGCCGGATCGGCATAGTCGCCGCCCACCGGGGCGCGGGCCGCCGCCGCCCAGGCCTGTCGCCAGGCGCGGGCGTCCAGCGTGGCGGTGCCGGTGACGCCGGCCTGGAAGTGCAGGCCCGTGGCTGGAACGGGGCCGTCGATAGGCAGCGGAGGCACGGGCGGGAGCCAGCCGGGCGCGGCGTCGGTCTCCGGCGGGGCGTCGCGGGCGGCGCCCGGCGGCACCCGCGTGCCCCGGCCCACCGCCGCCTCCAGCGTGCCGTCCGCGATCAGGGTCGCGTAGGCGTCGGCCACCACGCCGCGCGTCACGCCCAGCGCGGCGGCCAGCGTGCGCGTGCCGGGCAGGGCCGCGCCGCCCGGCAGGGTGCCCGCGAGCACGGCGCCGCGCACCTGCGCGGCCAGTTGCGCGTGCAGCGGCTCCCCTGCGTTCCGCTGCAGGCTCAACGCGAAGGGGAGATCGGCCACCCTCGCCAGTGGACTGCTCGTTGTGGGCCAAACCGGAGCTGTGCGGGGGGCCACCATGGCCGTAGTGTAGGGCCATGACCGACCTCCGCACCCTGCGCCCGATCCTCCCGCCCGAGGCGGCGCTGGCATTGCCGGCCCTGCGCGAATTGCGCCCGGCGTCGCCGGCACTGGTCAGCGTGGAGGCCCTGCAGGCTCACCTCCGGCTGGCCGGGGCCGAGGGCTACCGCCTCGTCGGGGCGTTCGAGCCCGGTCGGCTGGAAGCGGCCGCCGTCGCCGGGTTCCGGAGCATGACCACGCTCTGGGACGGCCCCATGCTGTACGTGGATGACCTCTCGACCCTGCCAGACGCCCGTGGGCGCGGCCACGCCGGGGCGCTGCTGAGCTGGCTGGACGCCGAGGCCCTGCGTCTGGACTGCCGTGGGCTGCACCTCGACTCCGGCGTGGGCGAGGCCAGGCACACGGCGCACCGGCAGTACCTCAAGCACGGCATGAACATCGTGGCGCACCATTTTCAGAAGAGACTCGCGGGGCAGGGATGACCCGCACGGTCGGTCTGCTGGTCTTCGGCGGCGTGGAGGTGCTCGACCTGGGCGGCCCCTTCGAGGTCTTGAGCGTGGCCTCCCGGCTGGCCGGGCGCAGCGGCGAGTCTCCACCCTTCCGGCCCGTGCTGATCGCCCACGACCTGACCCCGGTGACGGCGCGCGGTGGCCTGCGCGTGCTGCCGGACTGCACGCTGGACGACCACCCGCCGCTGGACGTGCTGCTGGTGCCGGGCGGCGTGGTGGACGGCCTGCGGAGCGACCCGGCGCTGCTGGAGTGGGTGCGGGCGCGCTCGACGGAGGCGGAACTCACGGCGTCGGTCTGCACGGGGGCCTTCGTGCTGGCCTGGGCCGGCGTGCTGACCACGGGGCGCGCGACCACCCACTGGGAGGATCAGGACGAGCTGGCCCGGCAGTTCCCGGCGCTGGAGGTCGTGCCCGGCGTCTCCTGGGTGGACGGGGGCGCGGTCGTGACCTCCGGGGGCATCAGCGCGGGCATCGACATGACCCTGCATCTGGTGGAGCGCCTGCATTCGCGTGATCTGGCCGAGCGCACCGCGCGGCAGATGGAGTACCGCTGGACAGACGGCCTCTGGACGGAAAACGGAGTGAACGCATGATGAATCCCTACGACCCCGCCGTGCGCGACCCTTCCCTCAGCCGCCGGCCGCAGAACCGCCGGGACGACGCCTGGATCGAGGCCTTGCTGCTGCGCGTGCCCCTGGGCCGTGTGGCGACCGTCTGGCAGGGCGAGGACGGTACGCCCGTCCCCTTCATCACGCCGCTGGCCTTCGCGTACCGCCCCGAGAGGCGCGACCTCGTGTACCACACCAACGTCGTCGGGCGGCTGTGGGCCAACACCGGCCAGGGGCACCCGGCCACCTTCGAGGTCTCCGAGATCGGTTCGCTGCTGCCCAGCACCTCGCCGCTGGAGCTGAGCGTGCAGTACCGCTCCGTGATCGTGTTCGGCCGCGCCCGCCTCCTGACCGCCCTGGAGGAGAAGCGGGAGGCCATGACCATCCTCTCCGAGCGCGTGTTCCCGGATCTGACCATCGGCCGCGAGACCCGCCCGATCCTCGATAGCGATCTGGCCCGCACGAGCGTCTATTCGCTGCACATCGAGCGCTGGAGCGGCAAGGAGAACTGGGTGGACGCTGCCATCCAGGACGAGTGCTGGCCGTCGCTGAGCGAGGAACAGAGCCGCCTGCGGCCCGTGCAGGAGCCCCGGTGACCCGCCGCGACCTCTCGGAGATGTTCCTGCTCTCGGCCTTCTGGGGCGTGTCGTTCCTGCTGATCAAATGGAGCGGCGAGGCGTTCCCGCCGCTCTGGGTGGCGCTGCTGCGCTCCTTCTTCGGGGCGCTGGTGCTGCTCTTGGCGCTGCGCCTGGGCCGCCACACGTTGCCACCGCTGAGGCTGTGGCGGCCGCTGCTGCTGGTGGCCCTGTTCAACAATGTCATTCCCTGGACGTTCTTCGCCTGGGGCGAGCAGACGGTCAGCTCGAACATCGCCGCGATCATCAACGCGACCACCCCGCTGTTCGCCCTGCTGATCGGCCTGGGCCTGCGCGAGCGCGGGCTGCGCGGGGCGCAGATGGCGGGTGTGATGCTCGGCCTGGGCGGCGTGGCCCTGACGGTCTCGGGCGGGCTGGGCGGCGGCCACGCCACGCCCTTCGGCGTGCTGATCCTGGCGTTGGCGAGCCTGGGCTACGCGGTCGCCACGACCATCGCCAAGCGCACGCTCTCCGGCCTGAACCCGGTGGGGCTGGCGACCACGCAACTGGCCCTGAGCAGCGCGCTGCTGCTGCCGCTCGCGCTGCTGGGCGCCCAGCCGGCCGCCCCGGACGCCCGCGCCTGGGGCTCGGTGATCTTCCTGGGCGTGGTCGGCTCCGGGCTGGCCTACCTGCTGTATTACGGCCTGCTGGCGCGGGTCTCGCCCACCCAGGTCACGGCCGTGACCTACGCGCTGCCGGTCTGGGGCCTGGGCTGGGGCGCGCTGGCCGGCGAGAGCTTGGGCCTGTGGTCGCTGCTGGGCGTGGCGGTGGTGCTCTCGGGGCTGGCGCTGATCAACCTGCCGGCCCGCCCGCGCCCGGCCCCGGCCTGAGGGCGGGCGCGCTGTCCCGCATGTTGGACACTGGCCCTGTGAGAAGCGCCGCCACGCCCTACACTGGAACCAGAGGGCTGTCAGCCCAGAGCGTAGGGCTCTTAGCTCGGAGCTTGGCCCCCAGAGCACCACATCCATCAGCACCCCGATTCAGGAGGAACCATGACCACCACCCAGAGCAAATGGCTCGATGCCGAACTGAAGTACGACTCCGGTGTGTACAACAAGCACCACGTCGTCATGACCCGTGGCCTGGGGGCCACCGTCTGGGACGAGACCGGCCGCTCGTACATCGACTGCGTGGCCGGCTACGGCGTGGCGAACATCGGCCACAGCCACCCGGACGTGGTGCGCGCCATCAAGGATCAGGTCGACCGGCTGATCGTGATGCCCCAGACCCTGCCCAACGACAAGCGCGCCGAGTTCCTGCAGGAGCTGGTCGGCGTGCTGCCCCAGGGCCTCTCCCGCGTGTTCCTGTGCAACTCCGGCACCGAGGCGATGGAGGCGGCCAAGAAGTTCGCCATTACCGGCACCGGCCGTAAGCGCTTCGTGTCGATGCGGCGGGGCTTCTCGGGCCGCTCGCTGGGCGCGCTGGCGTTTACCTGGGAACCCAAGTACCGCGAGCCCTTCGGCGACGCCGTGGACAACAAAAACGTGGACTTCGTGACCTACGGCAGTCTCGAGGAACTGCGCGCGGCCGTGACCGACCAGACCGCCGCTGTGATCATGGAACCCGTGCAGGGCGAGGGCGGCGTGCGCCCCGCGACGGTGGAGTTCATGCAGGAGGCCCGCCGCATCACGCAGGAGAAGGGCGCGCTGCTGATCCTCGACGAGATCCAGACGGGGTTTTGCCGCACCGGCAAGATGTTCGCCTGCGAGCACTCCGGCGTGATCCCCGACGGCATGACGCTCGCCAAGGCGATGGCGGGCGGGATGCCGGTGGGCGCCTTCGCCATGACCGCCGAGGTCGCCGACCGGATGCCGGCGGGCGGGCACGGCACGACCTTCGGCGGCAATCCCCTGAGCATGGCGGCCGGCGTGGCCGCGATCCGCGCCATGAAGCGCGAGGGCATGGCCGAGCAGGCGCGCGAGAAGGGCGACTACTTCATGGAGAAGCTGCGCGCCATCGGCTCGCCCAAGATCCGCGAGGTGCGCGGCCTGGGCCTGATGATCGGCGTGGAACTCAAGGAGAAGAGTGCGCCCTACATCCACGCGCTGGAACACGACGAGGGCGTGCTGAGCCTGCAGGCCACGCCGCTGGTGGTGCGCTTCCTGCCGCCCGTGACCATCTCCCGTGAGCAGATCGACACGGTGGTGGCGGCCTTCGCCCGCGTGCTGGAGCGGGTCGACCCACGCGCCGAACGCCGCGCCGAGCTGGCCCAGGGCAAAGAGGACAAACAGACGGAGTAGCGGGCCGGGCAAGAGCTGGAGCAGGGGAGAGGGTGTGCCCCTGCTCCCCGCTGTCGGGGAATCCCGGCGCCAGGACGCGGTGGGCGGCACTCCGCTGTCGGCCTGAGCACCGGATCTGGCCTCAGGCGAGCTGATCTGTAGGCGATCGTACCTGTTGCCTAGCCCTCTGGCCGTCTCAACGAGCCCCACGGACACGCTTCATGAATGCTGAATGTGTCCAGCACTGTGAAATTCCGTCATACATCTGTGAGTGAAATTCTTTACACTAAGGAACGATGAAGCTGTGGATGGGTGGTGTGGCGGCGGTGGTGCTCCTGGGCGGGGCCCTGGCGATGGGCGTGGCGTCTCAGGCGGACGGGACGCTGGCGCCCGGCCTGCGGGTCGCCGGAGTCGAGGTCGGCGGCATGACCCGGGCCCAGGCGCTGGGCGCCCTGGAAGCCCAGGCCGTGGCGGCGCCCCAGGTCAGGGTCAGCGCGGGCACGAATGCCTGGACGCTGAGCGCCGACCAGCTGGGCTGGCGGGCCGACGCCGGGGCCAGCCTGGCCGCCGCCGAGAAGGTCGCGGCCGGGCGCGGGCTGCTGGAGCGCCTGCAGGCCATGCTGGGACAGGTCAGGGTGCGCGAGTTCCCGCTGGTCACGCGCGTCGACGCCGCCGCCGCCCGCGCCACGCTGGGCACCCTGACCGCCGGCCTGGAGACCCAGCCCCGGAGCGCCGCCGTCTATTTCGACCAGACCGCCCGCCGCTACGCCGTGAAGCCGGACGCGCCCGGCCGCCAGGTCGACGTGGAGACGGCCGTGACGACCTATGTGGCGGCCCCCGCCCTGACCAGCCTGCAGATTCCGGTGAAGGAGTGGAAGGCGCAGGTCACCGCGCAGGCCCTGCAGCCGCTGGTCACCCAGGGCAACGCCCTGATGCGGCCGCTGACCATCCAGCTCCAGGGCACTCCCCGCACGGGCATCCTGAACGCCCTGCAGGTGGCCAACCTGTACTGGGTTCGCGCCGCCGGCGTGGAGCCCGACGAGCAGGCCATGAAGGCCGCTTTCGGCCGCCTGACCGCCTACGTGGATCAGCCGGCCCGCAACGCCCGCTACGCTCTGAACGGCGAGGCGCTGGTCAAGGTGGCCGAGAAGGCAGGCCGCGTGACCGACCGCGCCGCCGCCTACGCGGCCTTCAAGTCGGCGGTCATGGACGCGGAGAAAAGTGCGGTGCTGTTTCCCAGCAAGGTCAGCGCCCCGACCCTGACCCTGGCCCAGCTGCCGGATCCCGGCAAGCTGGAGCTGATCACCGTGGGGCAGAGCACCTACTACCACTCCAGCCCGGCCCGGCGCACCAACGTGGCCAACGCGGCGGCCAAGATCAGCGGCGCAGTCGTGCCGGCGGGCGAGGTCTTCAGCTTCCTGAACACGCTGGGCGGCATCAGCGCCGGCAACGGCTTCGTCAGCGGCCTGATCATCAGCGGCGGTCGTACGGTCGATGGCCTGGGGGGCGGGGTCTGTCAGGTCAGCACCACCACCTTCCGCGCGCTGTATCAGGCGGGCCTGCCGGTCGTAGAGCGCAACCAGCATTCCTACCGGGTCGGCTACTACGAACCCCAGGTGGGCTACGAGGCCGCCGTGTACGATCCCGGGGTCGACCTGAAGTTCATGAACGACACGGGCGCCCCGCTGCTGATCAAGACCATCAACAACAATGCCCGCAGCACACTGCAGGTGGAGGTCTGGGGCATCAAGCCCAGGCGCACGGTGGCGATCAGCCCGGCGACCATCCTGTCGCGCACGCCGCACCCACCCGCGCAGTACGTGGTCAACCCAGCCCTGCGCCCCGGCGCCATGAACCAGGTCGACTGGGCCCAGGACGGCTACAACCTCTACATCACCCGCACCATCAAGGACGCTTCGGGCGTGCGCTCTGACGTGACCAAGACCGTCTACAAGCCCTGGCGCGCCGTGTACGAGATGGGGCCGCGCAACTGAGGCCCCCCGGCACCCCCTCCAGACCGGCACGCTGAACTCCGGGGGCTGTCTTGATCACTGACCCTGTGCCTGTCCCCTGACACCGTGCCTGCCGCACAGTACCCCCGGAACTGTGCCCCCTGAACCGTGCCCGACGAACTGGTGGGCTGGCGTCAGGAATCGCGGCTCAGGTGTGCGGCCCTCCGTGTGGTCTCGGGCGTATGGTGATCAGGCGGCAGGGGGCGCGTCTGGCCGGCATGGCCTGGGGGGCCCCCGACCCTCTGTCTGACCTCGGCACCCGACCTCACCCCTGAGTTCGACCCCGGAAGGAGCCTCCCATGACCCCTCAGCCCGGTACCCTCTCCGTCCAGCTGTACACCTTCCGTGACGCCTACGCGGCCGAACCGGGGGGCACCATCGCCCGCATCGCCGGGCTGGGCTTCCGGTACCTGGAACCCTTCGGCATCGCCTCCCAGGGCCTGACCGACAGCGACAAGGTGCGGCAGGCGCAGGCCCTTCGCCGGCTGCTGGACAGCCACGGCCTGAGCGCGCCGACCGCGCACGCCGCCGCGCCCCTGGGGCCGGTCTCGGCCGCCGTGCTGGACAGCCTGGAGGCGCTGGGCTGCCGCCTGCCGGTGATCTCCTGGCCCGGTGAGGTGCCCGGCTTCGAGCGGGACGTGATGGACACCCGTGAAGGCACCGAGCGCTTCGCCGACGCGCTGAACGAGGCGTCCCTGAACGCCGCCTCACGCGGCATGGAGCTGGGCTACCACAACCACTGGTGGGAGTGGTCGGACGTGGGCGGCCAGCACGCCTATGACCAGCTGCTCTCCCAGCTCGATCCCGCGGTGTTTCTGGAAGTCGACACCTACTGGGCGCAGACCGGCGGGCAGGACGTGGCCGCGCTGCTGCGCCGCCTGGGAGGCCGCGTGAAGGCCCTGCACCTGAAAGACGGCCCCGCCACCCCCGAGGCCGACCAGACGCCGCTGGGTACTGGGAGAGTCGACTACGCCGCCGCCATCGCCGCCGCGCCGTCTGCCCGCTGGCACGTGCTGGAGATGGATCGCACGGCCGGCGACGTCTTCGCCGAGGTGGGCCAGAGCGCCCGGCGGCTGATCCAGGAGGGGCTCTCCACATGGGACTGAGTCCGCAGACCATCGGCATCGTCGGCACCGGCAACATCAGCGCGGCGTACCTGAAGATCGCCCGCGACCTGAAGCTCTTCCGGGTGAAAGCGGTGGCGGATCTGGATACCGCCCGCGCCGCCACGGTCGCCGCCGAACACGGCATCCAGGCCCTGACGCTGGCAGGGCTGCTGACCGACCCGGAGATCGTGGCGGTCGTGAACCTGACGCCGCCCGGCGCCCACGCCGCCGTGACGCTGGCCGCGCTGGACGCCGGCAAGCACGTCTATTCCGAAAAGCCTCTGGCCGTGGCACGCGAGGACGGACAGACGATCATGGATCGGGCGACATCCAGGGGCCTGCGCGTGGGCTGCGCGCCGGACACCGTGCTGGGCGCGGGCATCCAGACGGCCCGCGAGCTGATCGACGCCGGGCGGATCGGGCGGCCCGTGTCGGCCACCGCGTTCTTCATGGGCAGCGGCCCGGAGTCCTGGCACCCGGATCCCGACTTCTTCTACCAGCCCGGCGCCGGCCCGCTGTTCGACATGGGCCCCTACTACCTGAGCGCACTGGTCACCCTGCTGGGCGGCGTGCAGACGGTCAGCGCCACCGCCACCAGGGCCTTCGTGCAGCGCCCGATTACCTCCCAGCCCCGGGCCGGCGAGTTCATTACTGTGAATACGCCGACCCACGTGGCGGCCAACCTCCTGCTGGAGGGCGGCGCCCTGGCGACCCTGATCACCTCCTTCGACGTGCCCGCGTCCGACGCGCCCCGCATCGAGATCCACGGCACCGGGGGCAGCCTGAGCGTGCCCGATCCGAACACCTTCGGCGGGCCGCTGAAGCTCCGCCTGAACGCTCAGGCCGACTGGGAAGACGTGCCCCTGACCCGGCCCTTCGCCGGGAACTCGCGCGGGATCGGGCTGGCTGACATGCTGCACGCCCAGCAGACCGGCGGTGCCCACCGCGCCAGCGGCGACCTGGCTTTTCATGTGCTGGACGTCATGCACACTATTCTGGAGTCGGCCGGGGCGGAACGCACGCTCAGGCCCCGCACGGCGGTCGAGCGCCCTGCCCCCCTGGACGCGCAGCCCGCGTGGCTGCCGGCCGCCGGGCGCCCCCCCATCGCGGGCGAGTAGGGCACCGGGGGCTTGGGCTGGGCGCCGCCCTGGACGGCCGAAGCGGCCGGCCGGGTAGACTCTCCCTCTGCCGCACGGCCCTCGCGCCTGCTCCTCTCGCCCCGTCCCGCTCCCCGCCAGGAGGTCTCATGCCCCGTCCCGTCACCCTGTTCACCGGCCAGTGGGCCGATCTGCCCCTCGCCGACCTCGCGCCGCTGGCCAGGACGATGGGCTACGACGGCCTGGAACTCGCCTGCTGGGGCGACCATTTCGACGTGCAGGCCGCCCTGCAGGACGACCGCTATGTTCAGCAGAAACGTGAACTGCTCGACAGGCACGGTCTGGAGTGCCATGCCATCTCCAACCACCTCGTCGGGCAGGCGGTGTGCGACCCCATCGACGGGCGCCACAGGGCGATCGTGCCCGCCCACGTCTGGGGCGACGGCGACCCCGAGGGTGTGCGCGGGCGGGCCGCGCAGGAAATGATCGACACCGCCCGCGCCGCCGCGCGGTTCGGGGTGGGCGTGGTGAACGGCTTCACCGGCTCCTCGATCTGGCACAGCCTCTACGCCTTCCCGCCCACCGATCAGGCCTACTGGAACGCCGGTTTCGAGGACTTCGCGCGCCGCTGGACGCCGATCCTGGACGCCTTCGACGAGGTGGGCGTGAACTTCGCCCTGGAAGTCCACCCCACCGAGATCGCCTTCGACCTCGCCACCGCCCGGCGCGCCATCGACGCGGTGAACGGGCACCGGCGCTTCGGCTTCAACTACGATCCCAGCCACCTCGGCTACCAGCATGTCGATTACGTGCGCTTCATCCGCACCTTCGGCGAGCGGATCTTCCACGCCCACATGAAGGACGTCTGGTGGGGCCACGGCTCGGGCGAGGTCGGCGTATTCGGCGGCCACACCGATTTCGGCGACGCCCGGCGCTACTGGGACTTCCGCTCGGTGGGGCGCGGCGACATCCGCTTCGAGGACGTCATCGTGGCCCTGAACGACGTCGGCTACGGGGGCCCGCTGAGCGTGGAGTGGGAGGACTCCCGCATGGATCGCGTCCATGGCGCGACCGAGAGCGCCGCCTACGTGCGGAGGCTGGACTTCCCCGGCTCGAATGTCGCGTTCGACGCCGCGTTCGCGGGAGACCGTCAGTGAGCCGCCCGCTCAGGCTGGGCATGGTCGGCGGCGGGCAGGGCGCCTTCATCGGTGCAGTTCACCGCATGGCTGCCCGCCTGGATGGGCACTACGAGATGGTGGCCGGGGCGCTGTCCAGTACGCCGGAAAAGGCCCTTGCATCTGGGCGAGACCTGGGACTGGATGCATCCCGCAGCTACCCGACCTGGGAGGCCATGCTGGACGGCGAACTCGCCCGGCCGGAAGGGGAGCGCATCGACGCGGTGAGCATCGTCACGCCCAACCACCTGCACTACCCGGTGGCCCGCGCCTTCGCGCAGGCCGGCATCCACGTCATCTGCGACAAGCCGCTGGTGCACAGCAGCGATCAGGCGAACGACCTGCTGGCGGTCGTGAAACAGTCCGGGGTCGTGTTCGCGGTGACCTACAACTACACCGGCTACCCGCTGATCCGCCACGCCCGCGACATGATCCGCGCCGGCACCCTGGGCGACCTCCGCAAGGTCGTCGTGGAGTACCACCAGGGCTGGCTCGCCACCAGGCTGGAGGACACCGATTCCAAGCAGGCCGGCTGGCGCACGGATCCGGCCCGTTCCGGGCTGGCGGGCGCGGTGGGCGATATCGGCTCTCACGCCGAGAACCTGGCCGCCACCGTGACCGGCCTGGAGCTGGAGTCCATCTGCGCCGACCTGAGCACCTTCGTCCCCGGCCGCCGCCTGGACGACGACGCCAGCCTGCTCCTGCGCTTTACCAGCGGGGCGCGCGGCGTGCTGCTGTGCTCGCAGATCGAGGTCGGCCATGAGAACGACCTGAGGCTGCGCGTGGCCGGCACACAGGGCAGCCTGAGCTGGTGTCAGGAACACCCCAACCAGCTCGACTATCTGCCGCTGGACGGCCCCCGCCAGGTGCTCACGCGCGGTCAGGGGTACCTGAGCCCCGCCGCGCAGGCCGCCACGAGGTTGCCGGGCGGGCACCCCGAGGCCTTCATCGAGGCCTTTGCCAACGTCTACAGCGGCGCCGCCGAGGCGATCCGCGCCCGGCAGGAGCGCCGCGAGCCCGACCCCCTGATCGCCATCTACCCTACCCTGGCCGACGGGGCGCGGGGCGTGCATTTCATCGAGAAGACCGTCGAAAGCAGCCAGAGCGAGCGCAAATGGACGGACGCGCGCTGGACGGCAGAGGGCTGAGGGTCAGTCCAGCATCCAGCGCACGGCCGCCTGCACATGAATCCGGGTGGTGTCGAACACCGGCACGGAGACGTCCCCGGCGCCCACCAGCAGCGTGATCTCGGTGCAGCCCAGGATGATCCCCTGGGCGCCCTGATCGACCAGCCCGGTCATGATCCGCCGGTAGGTCTGGCGCGAGTCTTCCCGGATCTCGCCCCGGCACAGTTCGTCGTAGATGATCCGGTGGACGTCCGCCCGCTGGGCAGCTTCGGGCACGATCACGTCCAGCCCGTATTGTTCCGCCAGTCGCCCCCTATAGAACGCCTGTTCCATCGTGAAGGCGGTGGCCAGAAGACCGACCCGCGTCACGCCCGCCAAGCGCACAGCCTCGCCCGTCGCGTCCGCGATGTGCAGCAGGGGAATGTCCACGGCGTCCTGAACCCTATCCGCGACCTTGTGCATGGTGTTCGTCGCCAGCAGCAGGCCCTGGGCCCCGGCACGTTCCAGCCCCCGCGCGGCGTCGGCCAGCAGGGCTGCGGCGGCGTCCCAGTCGCCTGATTTCTGCAGCGCGGCGACCTCCGCGAAATCGACCGAATGCAGCAGCAGACGCGCGGAATGCAGCCCGCCCAACTCGCGCGTCACGTCCTCGTTGAGCAGCCGGTAATACTCCGCCGTGCTCGTCCAGCTCATGCCGCCCAGCAGGCCGAGGAGCTTCATGTCGTTTCCCGCGGGCGCACCGACTCCAGGCGCGTCGGCACGATCCGATGGAGCATCCCGGTCAGCGTCTCGTCCATGAATTCGAAGTCGTCAGGAATGCCCAGGATCAGGATGCGGTCGTCAGGAAGAGTGCCCTTGAAGCGCTGACGGATGATGTCCCGGTGCCGTTTTTCCATGCACACCGCCACGTCCGCCCATTCCAGCAGGTCGCGGCTGAGCGGCGTGATGGCGTCCCGGTTGGTGCCGGCTGAGGTGACCTCCCAGTCCTCCATGTCCCGGAAGACAGCTTCGGCGGTCGGACTCCTCAGTCTGTTCTGAGCGCAGACGAACACGACCCGGAGCGGCCGGGTCACGGTTCGCGCCCCAGCGTCAGCCACTGCGCCTCGTCCTCCGCTATACGCGCCGGAGCGTGGGCCCGTGCCCAGACCGTTGCCCCCGCCACGTCGTACGCCGTGCGGCGGAACTCCACGCTCCAGTGCCCACCGTGCCGCGTGAGCAGTACCCAGCGACTCACGGGCAGGCCGTCTTTCTGGCGCGAGACCGGCCCCGCGTTGACCACGGTCAGGCCGTCCACCACGCTCAGCATCTCGCGGTGCGTGTGGCCGACCACGCAGACCCGGCCGCCCGTAGCGAAGGAGAATCCGTCCAGGCGGTCACGCATCTCGGAGAAGTGCGCGGGCCGGGTGTGTTCATCTTCAGTCTCGGTCAACATCAGGTCTTCCCAGGGGTCGCGCGGGCTGCCGTGGGCGAGCCGCACCTCGCCATCGGCCACGTCCACGTGGATAGGTAGGTCGGCCAGTTTCCGAGGCACGTCGTCCGGAAGCTGCGAGAGCACCCAGGCGCGCATGTGCTCCTTGCCTGAACGCATTCCTGCCACCCGCTCATCGGTGTTACCGCGCACGGTGGGCGGCACGTGTTCCGCCTGCAGGGCCCACGCCTGCGCCGGGTCGGCCGCGCCCCACACGCTGTCGCCCAGGTTGAGCGTCAGGTCGGGGGCCTCGTCCCGGATCTCGTCCAGCACGGCCCGCAGCGCGAAGGCGTTGCCGTGGACATCCCCGAGGACAGCGATCCTCACCGGGGCGGCCTGCGGATGGCCGCGAAGACGACCGCGAACACCGCCAGCAGCAGCAGGGCGTTCACCAGGGCCGCCACGGGATTGACCCCCGGCACCAGCAGCTCACCGGACAGGCTGTACACCAGATAGGGCGGCGCCCACCCCAGCGCGTATCGCCCCGCACGGGTCAGGAACTCTGGCGTGACCATCGCCCGGCGGAACATCGGCAGGGTGAAGAACATCGACGGGATCAGGAGGAGCTGCGCCAGGTAGAACCACACGGGCAGCGTGCCGAAGCCGTGCCGGAATCCGGCGAACAGGATGTTCACCACGCCGATAGCGGCGCCCGCCAGCACCGCCGCCCGAAGGACAGGATCATTCATGGTCTCAGTCTGTCACGGCGTTCACTGCTCTCCAGTCAGGCCCGGCACCCGCGTGAAGTGCTCGACCGTCGGGAACGGATCGTAGAAGTGGTGCAGCAGTGAGCGCCACTGCTGATATTCCGCGCTGCCCCGGAAGCCGACCGTGTGGTCTTCCAGCGTGTCCCACCACACCAGCAGGGCGTACCGGTGGTCGTCCTCGACGCAGCGCTGAAGCTCGTGCCGCTCGTACCCCGTCATGCGGGCAATGATCGCCTGGGCCTGGGCGAAGGCCGCTTCGAAGTCGGCCGTGAGGCCGGGGCGGATCTGAAGAAGGGCGAGTTCGAGGATCATGTCATTGCTCCCAGTTTCACGCACACCATCAATCCTGTCGCCCAGTTCAATTCGACGCACTGAAGATCAGTACGGGCCAGAAGCGACTGCTGCAGCCCATCTACCTTCGCCTGATGCCCGTCGGGCCAGTTGGGCTGGGGGAGCAGATCGTCGATGAAGTAGATGCCGCCCGGTGCCAGCAGCGTGAGCGTTTCATCCAGCGCCGAGAACTTGCCGGGCCAGGTGTCGGCAAAAATGAGGTCGAAGATCTGCCCCTGATGCGCCTGAATCCAGGCTGTGCCGTCCTGCACGGTGAACGTCACGCGAGGATCGAGACCCAGCAAGTCTTGAGCGGCGGCGCTGAGCCTTCCATCGAGTTCCACCGTGTCTAACCTGGCCCGCGCATCTATTCCGCCGAGCAGATGCGCGGTGCCGAAGCCGATGCCGGTGCCCAGTTCCAGCAGGCGTCCGCCCGGTTTGCTGGCCGCCAGGGTGCCGAGCAGGGAGGCGGTGGCCGCGTCGCAACTCGCGTCGAAACCGAGCTGGACGGCGGTTCTCTGAAAGGGTGCCGGATCGATCATGGTCGCTGCATGTCTCCCTCAACGAATGTGGGCGGAACATGGCGCCCCGCCCCATCACCCATCAGCCGCGCAGCGGCGACCCATCCTCCAGCACCATCAGATCCGTCCCGGTGCGAACTCTCCCTGTCTTCTCTCGGCCCCCAGGCCCGCCACGAGCATGTTCTGAATCCGCACCCAGGCGCGGGCGCTGGCCTCCACGACGTCGGTCGCCACGCCCAGGCCGTGCAGGAGGGTCTCGCCGTGCCGGGCCGTCACACTGACCTCGCCGAGCGCGTCGCCGCCGCCGGTCACGGCCTGGATGCGGTAGGTCTCCAGGGTGGGGGACAGGCCGGTGATCTTGTTGATGGCCTGGAAGGCCGCCTCGACCGGGCCGTCGCCGTGCGCGGTGGCGTCCACGGGGCCGTCCGGGGTTGCCAGGCGCACGAAGGCCACCGGGGTCATGTTCATGCCGGAGGTGATCTGGAAGCCCTCCAGCGTGAAGGTCTGCGGCACGTCCGTGCGGGCCTCGACCAGGGCGCGCAGGTCGTCGGCGAAGATCTGGCCCTTGCGGTCGGCCATGTCCTTGAAACGGCCGAACAGCGACTGCACCTTGTCGTCGGGCATGTCCACGAAGCCCAGGTCGGTCAGGGCCTTGCGGAAGGCGGCGCGGCCCGAGTGCTTGCCCATCACCAGCACGGCGGCCTCGCGGCCGACCAGTTCGGCGTTCATGATCTCGTAGGTCTCGCGGGCCTTGATCACCCCGTCCTGATGGATGCCCGATTCGTGGGCGAAGGCGTTGTCGCCCACGATGGCCTTGTTGGGCTGCACGGGCATCCCGCTCAGGCGGCTGATCAGGCGGCTGGCGCGGTAGATCTCGCGGGTGCGGATGCCGGTCTCGAAGCCATATACGTCGCGCCGGGTATGAAAGGCCATCACGATCTCTTCCAGCGAGGCGTTCCCGGCGCGCTCGCCGATGCCGTTCACCGTGCACTCGATCTGCCGCGCCCCGCCCTCGGCGGCGGCGATCGAGTTGGCGACCGCCATGCCCAGGTCGTCGTGGCAGTGGCTGCTCAGGATGATGTGGGCGGGCAGCTCCCCCTTCAGGAAGGCGAACAGCTCGCGCATCTCTTTCGGGGTGGTGTAGCCCACCGTGTCTGGCACGTTGATGGTGGTCGCGCCGGCCTCCACGGCCGCCTTGAAGATGCGTACCAGGAACGCCCATTCGGAGCGGGTGGCGTCCTCGGCGCTGAACTCCACGTCGTCTACGAACGTCCGGGCGTACTGCACGGCCTGCACCGCGCGCTCGACCACCGCGTCGGGCTCCAGGTTCAGCTTCTTCTGCATGTGGATCGGGCTGGTGGCGATGAAGGTGTGGATGCGCGGCTTCTCGGCGGCCTCCACGGCCTTGGCGGCGGCCTCAATGTCGGGGCGCCCTGCGCGGGCCAGCCCGGCGATGATCGGCCCCCGCACCTCCCGCGCGATGCGGCTCACGCCCTCCAGGTCGCCGGGGCTGGCGATGGGGAAGCCGGCCTCGATCACGTCCACGCCCAGCCGCGCCAGCTGGTGCGCGATCTCCAGCTTCTGCGCGAAGTTCAGCGCCACGCCCGGCGACTGCTCGCCGTCTCGCAGGGTCGTGTCGAAGATGCGGATGCGTTCTGCAGGCTGTTGCTGGGTCATAGGGGGCTCCTGAACGGGGATGAGAGACGGCAATGAAAAACCCCGGAGGGCGTTCCTCCGGGGGGTCGGGCCACACTGCTCAGCCGCTCACTCCACCGGAGGAACGCTAAGAAGAAGGCCGAACTTGGACATGGCTCCAGCCTAAGCGCGGGGCGGGGCCGAATGCAAGGGTCGTCTACACGGGAGGAGCGGAAGCGGCCCGCCCGGTCACCAGGGGCCGCTCGTGGACGCCGCTCAGGCAGGGCTCAGACTTCCAGCGCCTTCTTGGTGATGAAGGGCATCTGGTCGCGCAGTTCCTTGCCCACCACTTCCAGCGTGTGAGTCCGCATCTTGCCGCGCTGCTCGTTCATGTACGGGAAGCCGGCCTCGGCGTCGTCGATGAAGCGTTTGGCGAAGGCGCCGCTCTGGATGTCGCCCAGCACGCGGCCCATCTCCGCCTTCGTCTCTGGCGTGATGATGCGCGGCCCGGTCACGTAGTCGCCGAACTCGGCGGTGTTGGAAATGCTGTGGCGCATGCCCTCGAAGCCCTTCTCGTAGATCAGGTCGACGATCAGCTTGACCTCGTGCAGCGTCTCGAAGTAGGCGATCTCGGGCTGGTAGCCGGCCTCCACCAGCGTCTCGAAGCCCGCCTGGATCAGGTGGGTCACGCCGCCGCAGAGCACGGACTGCTCGCCGAAGAGGTCGGTCTCGGTCTCTTCCTTGAAGGTCGTCTCCAGCACGCCCGCCCGCGCGCAGCCGATGCCCCGCGCGTAGGCCAGGGCGATCTCGCGCGCCTTCCCGCTGGCGTCCTGCTGCACGGCGAAGATGCCGGGCATCCCCGCGCCGTCGGCATAGACGCGGCGCAGCATGTGGCCGGGGCCTTTGGGCGCCACCAGGAACACGTCCACGCCCGCCGGGGGCTTGATGCGCCCGAAGTGCACGTTGAAGCCGTGTCCGAAGGCCAGCGCCTTGCCGTCCGTCAGGTTGGGGGCGATGCTCTGCTCGTAGGTTCCGGGCTGCTGCTCGTCCGGAATGAGGAGCATGACCACGTCCGCTTCCTTCGTCGCGTCCTCGATGCTCGCCACGCGCAGGCCCGCCTGCTCGGCCTTGGCCCGGCTGGAGCTGCCCTCACGCAGGCCCACGACCACGTTGAAGCCGCTGTCGCGCAGGTTCTGCGCGTGCGCGTGCGCCTGCGAGCCGTAGCCGATGATGGCGATCAGCTTCTCTTCGATGGGGGCGGTGCTGACGTCGCGGTCGTAATACATTTTTGCTGCCATTGGGGGATTCTCCTACAGGTTGGTGAGTTCGGGGGGAATGTGGGCTAGGGGAGGGGGAGTCGCGGGCGAACCCCTCAGTCGCCTTCGGCGCCAGCTCCCCTCAAGGGGAGCCAAGGGTTTAACTCGGCTCCCCTTGAGGGGAGCTGTCAGCGAAGCTGACTGAGGGGTCGCCCTCGACTCAGAACAGATTCGGCACGCCCCGCGCCCGCTCCTCTCTCGCCTCGATGCCCTCCACCACAGGCCGCAGCGTCTCGGTCTCGCCCTCGTGATACACGTGCGCCGGGATGTCGGCGTTGGAGCCGCGCGTCAGGGCGATTCGGCCGGTTCGCATGGTCTCCAGGATGCCGAAGGGGCGCATCTGCTCGATGAACGCGGTCAGCTTGCCCTCGTCGCCCGTGACCTCGAAGGTCAGGGCGTGGCGGCCCACGTCCACGATGCGACTGCGGAAGTCCTCGGCGATCTGGCGCACCTCCACGCGGCTCTCGGGTGTGATGGCCACCTTGACCAGCACGAGTTCGCGGTCGACGAACTTCTCCAGGCTGTGGTCGATGATCTTGATGACGTCGTGCAGCTTCTCCAGCTGCTTGATCGCCTGCTCGACCACGCCCCGGTCGCCGCTGACGACGATCGTCATGCGCGAGATGCCCGGATGCTCGGTGTTGCCCACGCTCAGGCTGCGGATGTTGTAGCCGCGCCGGCCGAACAGGGCCGTGATGCGGGTCAGGACGCGCGGCTCGTCGCGCACCAGGATGGACAGCAGCTGATCAATCGGAGGCGTGTGGCTCATGCGTTCTTCGCCTCCTCGGCGGCCTTGTCCATGGCGTCGTGCAGGTCGGGCGTGCGCCCCGGCTCGGTCTCGATCATCTCGTACAGGGCGGCGCCGGCCGGCACCATCGGGAAGACGCCGTGTTCGTGCGGCACGACCACTTCCAGCAGGGCGGATTTCGGATCGGCCAGCCAGGCGTCGATGGCGGCGGGCAGCTCCTCGGCGTTCGTGGCGCGGTAGCCGGGCACGTCGTAGGCGTCGGCCAGCTTCAGGAAATCGGGGTTGGAGTCGCCCAGCCAGACCTCGGAGTAGCGCTTCTCGTGGAACATCTCCTGCCACTGGCGCACCATGCCCAGGAACGAGTTGTTCACGACGCAGATCTTGACGTTGCGGATGTCGTACATCTTCAGCGTGGCAAGTTCCTGGGCGGTCATCTGGAAGCCGCCGTCGCCAGCGATGACCACGCTTCTCACGCCGGGCTCGGCCATGCCCGCGCCGATGGCGGCCGGGAAGCCGAAGCCCATGGTGCCCAGGCCGCCGGAGTTGATCCAGCGGCGCGGCTTCTCGAAACGGGCGAGCTGCGCGGCCAGCATCTGGTGCTGCCCCACGTCGCTGCTCAGGATGTCGTTTTCGCTCAGGCGATCCACGACCGCCTTCACCGCGTAGCCGGCCCCCCACTTCCCCGGCGTCTCGGTGCGCGATGTCCACTCGGCCAGCGTGGCCCTCCACTCGGCGGTCTGGATGGGCCGCGCCCCCTCGGTGAGCAGCCGCGCGGCCACCTTGGCGTCGCCGCGCACCGGGACGTGCGTGCGGATGATCTTGCCGATCTCGGCGGCGTCCAGCTCGATGTGGATGATCGCGGCGCCCGGCGCGAAGCCGTTCACGCGGCCGGTCACGCGGTCGTCGAAGCGCAGGCCGATGCCCAGCAGCACGTCGGCCTCCGAGATCGCTCGGTTGGCGGCCACCGAGCCGTGCATCCCCGGCATCCCCAGCCACAGCGGGTCACTGGAGGGGAACGCCCCCAGGCCCATCAGCGTGGTGATTACGGGAATGTCCCAGGCGCGGGCCAGCGCGGTGATCTCGGGCGCGGCGTCCAGCGCGCCTCCGCCGACCATCATCACGGGCTTCTTGGCGCCGCTCAGCATGTCGCGGGCCCGCTCGATGGCCTCCGGGGCGGGTGCGGGAATCTCCGGCCGGGCGTGCGGCGCGGGGATCTCGCCGTGGAACGCCGCGAGCTGGATGTCCTTGGGAATGTCCACCAGCACCGGCCCCGGCCGCCCGCTGCGCGCGATGCGGATCGCCTCGGCGATGATGCGCGGCAGGTCTTCGACTTCGCGCACCACGTAGTTGTGCTTGGTGATGGGCAGCGTGATTCCGGTGATGTCGGCCTCCTGGAAGGCGTCGGTGCCCATCAGGTGCCGGGCCACGTTGCCGGTGATCGCCAGCAGCGGCACCGAGTCCAGCATGGCGTCGGCCAGGCCGGTCACCAGATTGGTCGCGCCGGGGCCGGACGTCGCCATGCACACGCCGATCTCGCCGGTGGCCTTGGCCCAGCCCTCAGCCGCGTGGGCCGCGCCCTGCTCGTGCCGCGTGAGCACGTGCCGCACCTCCGGGTAGAAGGTGAGCGCGTCGTACACCGGCATGATCGCCCCGCCCGGATACCCGAAGACGGTCGTGATGCCGTGGTTGGCCAGCGTGGCCCACAGCGCCTTGGCGCCCGTCATGTCTCCCCGCTGCAGTCCTGTGTCGTTGCCCATCTCCGGCCTCCTATGAAAAACCCCCGCCTCGTGTTCGGGCGGGGGATGCGGCAGACGGTGGTACTCAGCCTCGAAGATCCCCGACGCCAAGAAGTACCACCACAATGCTCGCGCTCATGGGCGTCAGCTTACGGCGCGCGGCGTGAACTTGGCAAGGCGGGTCTAGACGGGGAAGGGGTACAGGCAGGGGGACAGGCCGGTCAGACACGTGATATGCTTGGTTATGACTACCAAGCAGAAAGAGCCAAGCAAAATCTACACAGGGACGGTGAGCAGCAAGCGGCAGATCACCATTCCGGCTGAGGCGTTCAGGGCGCTGCGGCTGGAACCGGGTGACCGGGTGACCATTGAGGTGAGTGGCGGACAACTTCACCTGACGCCCGCACCCAGCGACTTCGAGGCGATCACCCGGCAGCACTTCATCGACGATGGCAAACCCAGCAATGCCTACCTGGAAATCAGAGAGGCACGCGGCTGGCTGGATGACGAGCAGGACGAAAGAACTCCTCAATGATCTCCCTGGATACCAACACGGTAATCTCTGCGTTGAGACCGGCAGACACCAATCACGTCCAGGCCCTGGCCGCCCTCTTCCGGGAACGGTCGCGGGGGCTGGTGCTGTCTCCACCCGTGTATAGCGAACTGCGCGCCGGGCTGGATTGGCCAGTGGTTCAGAGCTGGCTGTTCCTCACCAGAGTGTTTGTCATCTGGGAGATGCCGCAGGCGGTCTGGGAACTCGCTGGCAGGCGGCAGAGTGAATACATCGCCCTGCGCCGGGGTGGCACCGTCCCCCGCCGCATCGCCGCCGACTTCCTGATCGCTGCCCATGCCGAGCATCACGGCCTGGACGTGATGAGCTTCGACCGCACCGTGTACGACAGCATGTTCACGGGCGTGACCCTGATCGAACCGACCTGAACGGAAAAACCCCCGCCACTCGGACGGGGGTCTTGCGTTCACATTTCCTCAGCCGCGGAATTCGCGGTCGGCGAAGTCTTCGCGGGGGCGGGCCGTGCCCTGGCTGGACTGGCCGCCCCGGCTGCCGCCGCCGGAGTTGCCGCCACCGTCACGGCTCCAGCGACCCTGGCCGCCCTGACCTCCGCCCCGGCTGCCGCCACCCTGGTATCCACCCTGGCCGCCGCCCTTGCCGCGGTAGCCACCCTCGTCACGGCCGCTGCGGCCGCCGCCCTGGTAGCCGCCCTGACGCTCGCGGGTCGGGGCCTCGAACAGTTCGGGCAGTTCCTGGGCGATCTCGATCTGGATCTCGCCTTCCAGCGGGTTGGCGGCCATCAGCTTGGCGATGAACTCGCTGGGGACGTCGGCGACCGTGCCGCCGCGCCACTGGCGCACCTTGCCCAGACGGCGGGTATCGACGTCGCCGACGCGGGCCAGCAGGGCCACGGTGCGGGCCACGCCCAGGCGCTCGCCGTTCAGGATGATGGTGGTCAGCCCTTCCTCGCCGGACAGCAGGCTGGCGGCCTTCATGGGCTCGGTCACGCCGCTGATCTTGGCCAGGGCGCGGGCCAGGGCCTCCAGGCCCAGTTCGCTGAACAGCCGCTCGGCCTCGGCCTGGAAGCCGCTGGCGGCGTCGGCGTCGACCTTGCGCACCATGTCGGCGCTGGCCTTGGCGCTGGCCGCCGCGACTTCCTTGGGCGTAGGCAGCTGGCGCTCGGTGAAGCGTACGCCGGTGATCCGCTCCAGGCCCGCCACGTCACGCTGCTCGCGGTCGGAGTACATGATCACGGCGGTGCCGGTGCGGCCCGCGCGGCCGGTGCGGCCCGAACGGTGCACGTAGGAGTCCGGATCCTGGGGCAGGTGGTACTGCACCACCAGATCGACTTCGGGGATGTCCAGGCCGCGCGCCGCCACGTCGGTGGCGACGAGCACGCCCACGCGGCCGCTGCGGAAGGCGCCCAGGGCCCGCTCACGCTGAGTCTGCGCCAGGTCGCCGTGCAGCGCCTCGGCTTCCAGGCCACGGTGGATCAGTTCGTTCGCCAGCTCGTCGGCCTCGCGCTTGGTGCGCGTGAACACGATGGCCTTCTCAGGGTTGTAGACGGTGAGCAGGTCGGCCAGCACGCGGGTGCGGCTGCGGCCCACCTTGATCTTCAGGTGCTCCACGGTCTGGGCGGTCTGGTTGCGGTCTTCGCCCACCACGTCCACCAGCACGGGGTCATGCATGTACTTCTTGCTCAGGCGGCGGACGTCGGCGCTCAGGGTGGCGCTGAACAGCATCGTCTGGTGGCCTTCCGGCGTCTTCTGCAGGATGGTCTCGATGGCGTCCGCAAAACCCACCGACAGCATCTCGTCGGCTTCGTCCAGCACGGCGAACTTCACGTCGCCCAGATCCAGGTTGCCGCGCTCCAGGTGGTCGATCAGGCGGCCGGGGGTGCCCACCACGATGTCCACGCCACGGCGCAGCGCGCTCTCCTGCGGGCTGTAGGCGGCGCCGCCATACACGGTGACGGTGACGAGGTCGCCGCCGCTCTTGCTGAACTCATCTGCGACCTGCTTGGCCAGTTCGCGGGTGGGGGCCACGATGATGGCGCGGGGCAGACGGCCGCGTTCACGGCTGGGGGCCAGCGCCTGGATGATCGGCAGGGCGAAGGCCAGGGTCTTGCCCGTCCCGGTGCGGGCGCGGCCGATCAGGTCTTTCCCGGCCAGGGTCTGGGGCAGGCTCTCCACCTGAATGGAGGTCGCTTCGGTGATACCGCGTTCGGCGAGGCGCGCCGCCAGTTCGGGCGCGATCAGTTGGTCAAAATTCATTTGTAGTCCTTTTGGGAAAGTCCCCTCGTGAACTACAAACGCCTTATCGCGAAAGCTCGTCCTGAGTGTGGGGCACTCTCCGGCCGCCGGGTGATTCCCGGTCGGCGCACAAGGAAGAACCATACACGAGTGCGCGGTGGAGTGCAAGGGGGGATGGGAGAGGCGATGCGGGAAGCACGCAGTCTCAACAGTTCTCAATGGTGTGTCCGCTTGCGCGGCCGACGACCCCTCAGTCCGCTAGGCGGCCAGCTCCCCTTAAAAGGGAGCCAAGAAAGGCGTACCACTCGGTCTTTTCCTTGCCTCCCTTCTAAGGGGAGCCACGCGCGGAGCGCCGGACTCGCAGAGCTGCGGAGCAGAGGCGTCGTCCCCAGCGTTATCGAATGTGCCACTTCGCCGACTTCGCGGTCGCCATTCCCGTCACGTTCTGACGGCTAGCCCGATCCCCTCCCGACTTGCTACAATGGCCCGTTTCAGAACGTAGGATGCATTGTGTCTTACGCCCCAGTCATAACCCGCCTGTGAGGCTGCGTGCTGTGCAGGACAGGAAAAGGCCAAGGAAATAAGGAGAGTCGACCTTGCAGAGCAACCTGATCGTCCGTGGCGCGAAAGAGCACAACCTCAAGGACATCACCGTGGAGCTGCCCCGCGACCAGTTCGTGGTCATTACGGGCGTGTCGGGCAGCGGCAAGAGCACGCTGGCCTTCGACACCATCTATGCCGAGGGGCAGCGCCGCTACGTGGAGAGCCTCAGTGCCTACGCCCGGCAGTTCCTAGGCCTGATGGAAAAGCCCGACGTGGAGAGCATCACCGGCCTCTCGCCGGCCATCTCCATCGACCAGAAGACGACCAGCCACAACCCCAGAAGCACGGTGGGCACGGTCACCGAGATCCACGACTACCTGCGGTTGCTGTACGCCCGGGTGGGCACGCCGTACTGCCCGGTCTGCGGGCGCAAGATCGAGAAGCAGAGCCCCAGCGAGATCACGGATCGCCTGCTGAGCGGCTTCGAGGACAAGCGCGCCATCCTGCTCGCGCCGGTCGTGCGCGGGCGCAAGGGCGAGTACCGCAAGCTGTTCGGCGACCTGCGGCGTGAGGGCTTCGCCCGCGTGCGGGTGGACGGCACGCTGTACGAGCTGGACGAGGCCGAGAAGCTGAAGCTGGAGAAGTTCGAGAAGCACGACGTGGACGTGGTGATCGACCGCGTGACCCTGCGCGGCGCGGATCGTAGCCGCATCGCCGAGAGCGTGGAGCTGGGCCTGCGCCGGGGCGAGGGCCTGCTGCGGGTGCTGATGCCCGACGGGGCCGAGGACGGCAGCGCCCACGAGGAGCTGTACTCCGAGAAGTTCGCCTGCCCCGAGCACGGCTCCGTGCTGGAGGAGCTGGAACCCCGCTCGTTCTCGTTCAACTCGCCCTACGGCGCCTGTGGCGACTGCGCGGGCCTGGGCAGCAAGCAGGAATTTTCACCCGATCTGGTCATCGACGAGAAGCTGTCCATCGCCGAGGGCGCCATCCTGCCCTGGAGCAAGAAGGGCACGGGCGGCGGCGTGTACTACTGGGACAAGCTCAAGGCGCTCTCCGAGCATCTGGACTTCGACCTCAAGGCGCCCTGGCGGACGCTGGGCGCGGCGGCCCATAAGGCGGTGCTTCACGGCCCCGGCGCCCCCTTTGAAGTCATCTACCGGCGCGGCAGCAAGGAAACCATGCGCTTCATGACCGAGTTCGAGGGTGTGATCTCCAACCTGGAGCGCCGCTACGCCGACACCGAGTCCGAGTTCATGCGCGAGAAGCTCGAGGAACTGATGGAGCTGCGTCCCTGCCCGACCTGCGGCGGCACGCGCTACAAGCCCGAAATCCTGGCCGTGCGGGTGGGCGGCCTGAACATCTCGCAGCTTAGCGGCATGAGCGTGCTGGACGCCGACGCCTACTTCCGCCGCCTTCAGGACGCCGAGCTGAACCACGCCGCCATCGAGCCTTTCCTGAAGGGCCACCTGGGCGGCGAGGCCAGGGCCCACGGCCCGCGCGCCTACGAGTATGTGCTGGGCGACTTCGGCACGGCGGTCGCGGCCCCCATCCTGAAGGCCATCCGCACCCGCCTGAAGTTCCTGGTGGATGTCGGACTGGATTACCTGAGCCTCGACCGCACCGCGAACACCCTCTCGGGCGGCGAGGCCCAGCGCATCCGGCTGGCGACCCAGGTCGGCTCGGGCCTGACCGGCGTGCTGTACGTGCTGGACGAACCCTCCATCGGGCTGCATCCCAAGGACAACCACCGCCTGATCGGCACCCTCAAGCACCTGCGCGACCTGGGCAACACCTTGATCGTGGTGGAGCACGACGAGGACACCATGATGGAGGCCGACTACCTGGTTGACATGGGGCCGGGCGCGGGCGTCCACGGCGGCGAGGTCGTGGCGGTCGGCACGCCGGAGCAGGTCAAGCACGACCGGCACAGCCTGACCGGCAAGTACCTGCGCGGAGAGCTGAAGATTGAGGTGCCCCAGGAACGGCGGCGCGGCAACGGCAAGACCCTGCGGGTTATCGGCGCCCGCGAGCACAACCTGCAGAACGTGGACATCGACATCCCGCTGGGCACCATGACGGTCGTGACCGGCCCCAGCGGCTCGGGCAAGTCCACGCTGATCCACGACATCCTGCACGCCACGCTGGCGCGCGAGCTGAACGGTGCCAAGACCACGCCGGGCCGCTACGACCGCATCGAGGGCATGGAGCATCTGGACAAGGTCATCGAGATCGACCAGAGTCCCATCGGGCGCACGCCCAGAAGCAACCCCGCCACCTACACGGGCGTCTTCACCGAGATCCGCGACCTGTTCACGCGCACGCCCGAGGCGCGGCGCCGGGGCTACCTGGCGGGCCGCTTTTCGTTCAACGTCAAGGGCGGGCGCTGCGAGCACTGCAAGGGCGACGGGGTCATGAAGATCGAGATGAACTTCCTGCCCGACATCTACGTGCCCTGCGAGGTCTGCAAGGGAGCGCGCTACAACCGCGAGACGCTGGAAGTGAAGTACAACCACAAGACGATTGCCGACGTGCTGGACATGACGGTGGAGGACGCCAACACCTTCTTCGAGGCCATCCCGCCCATCCAGCGCAAGATGCAGCTGCTGCTCGACGTGGGCCTGGGCTACATGCGGATCGGGCAGCCCTCCACCACGCTCTCGGGTGGCGAGGCGCAGCGCATCAAGCTGGCGACCGAGCTGAGCAAACGCGCCACCGGCAAGACCATCTACATCCTCGACGAGCCCACCACCGGGCTGCACTTCGAGGATGTCCGCAAGCTGATGGAGGTGCTGCAGCGCCTGGTCGAGGGCGGCAACACGCTGGTCATCATCGAGCACAACCTGGACGTGATGAAGTGCGGCGACCACATCATCGACCTGGGGCCGGAGGGCGGCGTGCGCGGCGGCACCGTGGTCGCCACCGGTACACCCGAGGAGATGGCCGCGCACTCCACGAGCCACACCGGCTTGTACCTGCGTAAAGTCCCCGGCATCATCCCGGCGAATACCGCGCTGGCGGCGCCGGAACTGGTGGGGGCGGCCCCGGCCCGCAAGGGACGTGCTAAGAAAGGGGCAGCATGACCCAGCCGCCCGACCCGAAGCCGACCCCTGACCCCGCTGCCGACCTCACGCCGGCTTCCCCCGTCGTGGGCCGGCCGGTGGCGCCGGAGTCAGGACAGGGCGCCCGACTCAGGCGCCTGCGCCGCGTCCGCACCCCGGCCGAGGAGCGTCACCGGGCGCAGTTCCTGGGCTTCTTGCGGCTGTTCGGAGGGGCGGCGACCCTGCTCGTGCTGGCCTACTTCATGTGGACGCCGGGCGAGTGGCCCACGAGGCTGCTGGCCTGGGTGGCGCTGACCATCCTGGCCGACGAGTTCGGTGGCTGGTTCGGGTACGTGGGCGTGCTGCTGGGCGGGCTGGGCTATCTCAGTCCGGAGGCCCAGCCCGCCCAGTGGCTGGTCATCCTGCCGCTGGTGGGCGGCGCCCTGTTCGCGCTGCTGCTGGTCAAGCATTCGGGGGGGCCGCTGGTGCTGCCCTTCGCGGCCCTGCTGTTCGGCGGCACCCTGCTGGCGGTGGGGCGCTTCGGCCCGAAGATCGATCCGCAGCTGACCCTGCCGGCCAACGCGACCTTCCAGCGCACCGCCCTGATCGCCATGCTGGCCGGGCTCACCTTCAGCTTCGTGCGGCAACTGATCGGCATCATCTGGCGCCTGCGGGCCCGGCAGCTCCGGGAAGCGCAGGCCGGAGCGACCGGTCAGGCTGTGGATCTGCCGGCCTGAACGCCGGTTCAGCCTTCATCTTGAGGCGGTAGACTCCTGATCAGCATGACCAGACTCCAGGGAAACAACTCCAACCGCAGCGTGCTCGTGATCGGCACGCTGATCGCCGTGGCCCTGATCGCCGTGGCCCTCTTCGCCGTGCGCGGCCGGCCGGCCCCCGGCGCTGGCCTGAACGGCAACTTCAACCTGAGCGGCGTGGCCTACGCCGGTCAGGAGAGTGCGCCGGTGAACGTGGTGGTGATCGAGGACTTCAAGTGCCCGGTCTGCAAGCAGTTCGAAGACACCATCGCCCCCGAACTGAAGACGAAATATGTCGACACCGGCAAGGTCAAGCTGTACTCGCTGATCTGGCCCTTCCTGGCCTCGCCCTCGCGCGGGCTGGCGCAGGACGACTCCAAGTTCGCGGCGCAGGCCGCCCGCTGCGTCTACGACCAGCAGGGCAACGACGGCTTCAACGCCTTCAAGGCCATCCTCTTCCGCGGGCAGGGCGACGAGACCAAGGTCTGGGCCACCAAGACCCGCCTGAAGGAACTGGCAGGCAACGTCGAGGGCCTGGACGGAGCGAAGTTCGCCACCTGCCTGGACTCCGACGCCACCGCCGCCCGCGTGGAGGCCGACAAGAAGCAGGTCGAGGACGCCCGCGTGAACCACACGCCCACGGTGTTCGTGAACGGCAAGGAAGTGCTCAATGGCAGCGGCCAGAGCAGCTACCTCCTGGCCGACATCAGCCGGGCGATCGACGCCGCGCAGCCTTAAGCCATGCTCACCCGCGACAACCGGCTCTATCTGGCGTGGGTGGTCGCGCTGGTCGCCACGCTGGGCAGCCTGTATTTCAGCAACGTGCTGGGTTTCAAGCCCTGCGTGCTGTGCTGGTACCAGCGCATCTGCATGTATCCGCTGGCGCTGTGGCTCGGCATCGCGGCCCTGCGCGGCGACCTGGGGGTGCGGGTCTACGCCCTGCCCCTGGCGGCTATCGGCTGGGTGGTCGCCCTGGTGCAGAATGCCGAAACCTGGGGCTGGATTCCCACCCTGAGGGCCTGCACCGCCGATCCCGGCACGGTCGCCTGCAACGTGCCCTGGCCGCTGTGGGGCGGCGGCGCACTGGCCGGACTGAACACGGTCGTCACCATTCCGGTCTTGAGCATGGTCGCCTTCACCCTGATCATTGCCCTGCTGAGCTGGCGGCGGAGCCGACCCCTGCTGTAGCCCGGCGCGCCCCGGGAGGAGGGTGAGTCCGGTCGAGCCAGTTCTGCACGCCGATCAATGGGTCGGCCAGGATATCGCCAGCAGCGCGTCCACCGCCTCCTCGACCGTGAGGCCGGAGGTCTCGAGCACCGCCCAACCCGCCGCCTGAAAGTCGGGAGGGCGCATCGCCGGGTGCAGGGCGTCGATCAGGGGCACGAGCAACGACGTCTCGAAGGCCTTTCCAGTGCGCTCAGCGTTGCGCGTCAGGGTGACGGTCAGGGTCGGGGCGAGCAGGACGGGGCGGACATCCAGACCTGTCCACTGACCTGCCAGCACCGACAGATCGGCGGGCCACAGCACATCGTCCACCACGACGGTGAACCCTGCCTCGACATACAGGCGGGCGTGGAACGCGGCGGCGTGCCGGGCCAGGCGGAACTGCCGGGTCGCCTCCGGGTTCTCGTCCAGGCTGGGGTGCGCGAGGCCCGATACGACCAGTTCCCGCAGGTCATCGACCGGCAGGTGCAGGCCCCGCTCGAAGCGCCTCAGCAGCGCCCGCGCCAGTGTGCTCTTGCCCACCCCCGGACTGCCGGACAGCACCCAGAGGACGCCTGGACTGAGCTGACCAGTGCTCAGAGAAAGACCCCGTTCTCCTGAATGACCTCGCCGTCCACGCTCAGGCGGCCGCCCGTCCTCATATCCGTGATCAGATCCCAGTGGATGGCGCTGGCGTTCACGCCGCCCGTTTCGGGGTAGCTGCGTCCCAGCGCCAGATGCACGGTGCCGCCGATCTTCTCGTCGAAGAGGATGTTGCCGGTGGGCCGCTGGATGCCCGTGTTGGTGCCGATGCCCAGTTCCCCCAGCAGGCGGGCGCCGGGATCGGTCTCCAGCGCGGCCAGGAGCGTGGCCTCGCCCTCGTCGGCGCGGGCCTCCACGACCTGCCCGGCGCGGAACTCCAGCCGGGCGCCGCGCACCATCTGGCCCCCGTACAGCGCGGGAACCGTGAAGGTCACGACCCCCTCGGCGGAGGTTTCAACGGGGCCGGTGAAGACCTCGCCGCTGGGCATGTTGCGTTTTCCGTCGGAGTTGGCCCAGGTGCGGCCGCCCACGCGCAGCGTCAGGTCGGTGCCCGGCGCCTCGATACGGATCAGGTCGCCGCGTGACAGGCGCGCTATGAGCCGGGCCTGCGAGGCCCGCACCTCGCCCCAGGCCGCCACCGGGTCGGGCCGATCCAGGAACATGGCCCCCATGACGAAGGTGCCGAATTCCGGCAGGCTCAGGCCGGCGAGTTCGGCGGCGCGGGCGGTGGGGTACAGGGTCAGCGCCCACTTGCGCCGGGCGCGCAGGGTCGCCAGCGGCGCGCGTGAGGCGCTCAGGCGGGCGCGGCGGGCCGCGTTCCCCGGCGCCTGCCGGTCTGTGGTGAGCAGGCGCAGGCTGCCGTCGATGGCCTCCATGTCCTGCGCCTCGACCGGGTGGAAGGCGTCCAGCACCGTGTCCGAGGCCAGTTCGGCCAGATCGTCCTGAAACTCGGGGTAGTCCAGCCGGGGCACCGGGCGCGCGCCACGCCGCAGCAGGGCACGGGTGACCTCGCGCAGCAGCGCCGCGGCCTCCAGCGTGCCGCCCACCAGAATGCGCTCGCCGGGCTGGGCCGACAGGCAGTAGTCCGTGAGCAGGTCGGCGTGGGGACGGGGGTCGTAGGTGCCGAGGTCGGGGGTACTGGGGTCAGAGGTGCTGCGGTCAGAGGTGCTGCGGTCAGAGGTGCCGGAATCGGGCTGTGGGAACAGGTCACTCATTCCCCGGAGGATACGGCCTTGCCGGGCGGGCGTTCGGGCGGCGTGGGGGTGGGCATGGTGAAGGGAACGGCGCGGCCCCGGTAGGCCGCGCTGGGCAGCCAGTAGCGCTCGATCCAGCGCTTAAGCAGCGTGGCCACCGGCACCGCCAGGATGGCGCCTACCGCCCCGCCCAGGCTGAGGCCCACCAGCAGCGCGATCAATATGGCCGAGGGGCTCAGCGACGCGGTGCGGCCCATGATCAGCGGCCCCAGCACGTTGCCCTGCAACTGATTGATCACGAAGTACACCACCGCCACCAGACCGACCACCAGCGTGCCCTGCGGAATGGCCTGCAGCATGGCGACCACCGCCGCCAGCACGATGCCCACGTAGGGCACCAGGCTCAGCAAGCCGCTCAGCACGCCCAGGGCCAGCGCGTTGGGCACCTTCAGGATCAGCAGGCCCAGATAGGCCAGCGCGGCGCCGGCCAGCATCAGCAGCAGTTGCCCGCGGATATACCCGCCGAAACTCTCGCTGACGTCCTCGGAGAGGCGGTACAGGGTGGGCTGCCAGGCGCGCGGGAACACGCGCAGGGTGCCCACGCCCACGCGGGCGTAATCGAACATGAAATAGATCGCCAGCGTGACGATGAAGCCCACCTGCCCGATCCAGCCGATCAGGTTCGAGAGGGTGCTCAGCACGGTCGGGCCGGAGCTGAGCAGGCGTTCGAGCAGCGGCCCGGCGTTCTGCGTGAAGCTGGCCGACTGCTCGCTGATGTACCTATCCAGGCTGGTCTTGAGGCCCTCGGCGCCGGGGATCTTGTCCAGGCGATCCAGGGTCTTGAGCAGCACGCTTTCCAGATTGAAGGCGATCTGCGGAATGCTGTTGATCAGGCCGGTGACCTGCGAGCTGAGGGTCATGACCAGCAGGGTCAGCAGCGCGATGGTGCTCACCAGCAGCAGCAGCACCCCGAACATCCGCCCGACCCGGCGGCGCTCCAGCCAGCTCAGCACCGGCTGGGCCAGGAAGGCCAGCGCGTAGGCGGTGAACACGGTCACGATCACGCTGGCGAGCAGCCCCCAGCCCCAGCTCAGCACCCTCCACGCCAGCCACGCCATGCCCAGGTAGGCCAGCAGCCGCACCAGGGGCCGCGCCCACATCAGGCGCAGCAGGTGGCGCACATCGCGCGCGTTCCACCAGCTCACCAGGGCGTGCTCAGGCGGTGGGGGCGCGTCGGGGTGGGAAGGCATGGCTCTATCCTGCCACTTTCCGTGCTGAACACGCCTGGATTCACAGGCAGTGGTTCCCGGTGTGGAGGCCGGGGGCAGGGAATCAGAGCGCGATCGGGACGCTCAGGCGGCGGCGCTCAGGGCGGGGGGCGGCTCGGCGCGGCTGCCGGCCTTCTGCCAGAAGTACACCAGCCCGATTAACGCCAGCGCGCCCAGGTTCCAGAAGATGTGGGTGGGGATGATCAGGATGAACGACGCGACCAGTAGCATCACGAACTGCACGGGGTTGGTCCTGCGGTGCAGGAAGCGCAGGGTGGCCGCGCTGAAGGCCACCAGCCCGATGAACGCGAAGATGACCATAGGAATGGCCTCGCCCAGCGGCAGCCCACCCAGCCGGCCACCTGCGATCAGCAGCAGCTGCGGGTTGAAGAACATCATGTAGGCCAGCAGGGCGGTTCGCAGCTCGTACTGGAAGGCCTGCACGCCGGTCGCCACCGGGTTGCCCCCGCTGATGGCCGCCGCCGCGAAGGCCGCCAGCGCCACGGGCGGCGTGGAGTCGGCCATGATGCCGAAATAGAACACGAACATGTGCACGGGCAGCATCTGCGCCGGGTTGGAGGTGTCCAGCCCCGCGACCTTGGCGATGATGGGCACGATCAGGGCGCTCATCAGGATGTAGTTGGCGGTGGTGGGCAGGCCCATGCCCAGGATCAGCGCGATGAGCTGGCCCATGAACAGCACGACCAGGATGCGGATGAACGGGTTGGCGAAGAGGTTGGCCACCCCCTGCACCACGTCGGCCAGCCCGAAGCCCAGCCCGGTGATGGTCACGATGCCCACGATGATCCCGGCGGCGGCGGTGGCGATGGCGATGCCGATCATGCTCCGGGCGCCGGCCTCGAAGGCCTGGATGATCTTGCGCCCGCCGTCCAGCAGGCCCTGTCCCGGCGTGCGCCCGTCGCGCGAGCCGAAGAAGACCTCCTGCAGCGGCATCATGACCAGCATCATCAGGATCGTGTACAGCGCGATGCGCTCGGGGTTGGCGTCGGGGTTCACGAGCAGGGTGCCCAGCAGGTAGCCCAGCGGCAGCAGGTAGTACCAGCCCGCGAGCAGCGTCTGGCGCACGCGCGGCAGCTCGCTCTTGGGCAGGCCCCTGAGGCCCAGCTTCAGCGCCTCGATGTGCGACACGACCAGCAGCGCGGCGTAGCACAGGAACGCCGGAATGGCCGCCGCTAGGATCAGCGAGCGGTACTCGATGTTCAGGTTCTGCGCCATGATGAAGGCGGCCGCGCCCATCACCGGGGGCATGAGCTGGCCGTTGGAGGAGCTGGCGACCTCGATGGCCCCGGCCTTCTCGCGGCTGTAGCCGGTGCGGATCATGGTGCCGATGGTGATGTTCCCGCCGGTGACCACGTTGCTGACCGCCGAGCCGGAGATGATGCCGTTCAGGGCGCTGCTCAGGATGCTGGCCTTGGCCGCGCCGCCCCGGAAGGAGCCGAGCAGTCCCTGGGCCACGCGCATGAACCAGTCGCCGGCGCCCAGCTTGTCGAACACGGCGCCGAACAGCACGAACAGGAACACGATCTGAGCGCTGACGCCCAGCGCCGTGCCGAAGATGCCCTCGGTGTTGGTGGCGAGCTGCCCGATCAGCTGCGGCCAGGTGTAGCCGTTGTGGAAGGGGGTCTGGAGGAAGGGGATCAGGCCGCGCGCGCCCACGAAGGCGAAGAGGATGAACGCCAGCGAGATCAGCGGCATGGCGATGCCCAGCGTGCGCCAGGCGGTGAGCAGCAGCAGCACGACCAGGGCGCTGCCGGCCCACAGATCCAGCGGCACGTCGGCCCTCATCCCGCCGTTGTTGGCGATGTTCGCGTATTCCACGAAGAAGTACAGGGCACCGGCTGTGGCGACCGCCCCCAGCAGCCAGTCGGCCCAGGGCACCCGCGTCTGGAGAGCGCCCGGCGTCTTGCGGAAGGGAAAGACCAGGAAGGCCAGCGCGAAGGCGAAGGCGAGGTGAACCGAGCGCAGGGTGGTGGGCACAAGCGTGCCGTCGTAGGCGGCGTACATCTGGAACAGGCACCAGGCCACGGCGAGCAGCGTGACCAGCCCGGCCTGCCACCCGAAGAGCTTGCGTCCGCCGGTCTCGGCCGCCTCGACCATCTCGATGGCCCGCCGCTCGCCCTCCGTCATCCCGGCGTGCTCCAGGCCAGTGCGCCCCAGGGAGGGATCGGAGCTGATGGGTTTCGTCGGATCACTCATATGTTGCTCATCCTCCTTGAATGCAGGGGGCCAGCCGCAGGTGGTTCGCGGCTGGCCCAGGTGTGGCCGGCAGGGGCCTTATTTGACGTTCAGGCCCTTTTCCTTGAAGAACTTGACGGCGCCGGGGTGCAGCGGCGCGGGCAGGCCCTTGACCGCCTTGGCGTAGGAGAAGTTGTTCGCCAGGCTGGGGTGGATGGCCTTGAGGGCGGCCTCGTTCCCGAACATGGCCGTCATCGCCTTGTACACGGTGTCGTCGGTGGCGGCGGTGGTGGTCACCAGGGTCGCCTGCACGGCCACCGAGGGCACCGTGGCGCCCGCACCCTTGTAGGCTCCGCCGGGGATGTTGTAGCGCACGTAGAAGGGGTACTTCTTGAGCAGCGTGGTCGCCTGGTTGCCGGCCACCGGCACGAGGCTGACCGGCACCGTCTGGGCGATCTGCGCGATGGCGCTGGCCCCCACGCCCACCGTGTAGAACAGCGCGTCGGCGCGCTTGTCCTGCATCAGCGTGATGCCCTGGGCAGGGGAAACACGCAGCGCCTGACCCAGATCGTCGAAGCCCAGGCCGTAGGCCTCCAGCACCTGCTTGGCGGTCTGTTCGGTGCCCGATCCCAGGTCGCCGATGACCACGCGCTTGCCCTTCAGGTCGGCAATCGAGCGGATGCCGGAGTCCTTGCGGGCCACCACGTGCAGGACTTCCGGGTACAGCACGGCCATGGTTCGCAGCTTGGCGTTGGCCTTGCCCTCGAAGCTGGGCAGGCCGGTGCCCTTGTAGGCGTAGTAGGTGATGTCGTTCTGCACCAGGGCGGCGTCCAGCTCGCCGGTCGCCAGGGCATTCACGTTGAACACGCTGCCGCCGGTCGAGCGGGCGTTGGCGCGCACGCCGTCGCCGGCGTCGTTGACCAGCTTGGCCATGCCGGTGGCGACCGGGAAGTAGACCCCGGTGGTGCTCCCGGAGCCGATGGTCAGGAAGTTGGCGCCCTGCGCCAGCGCGAAGGCGGCGGTACCGAGCACGAGAACGGCGCTGAGCTGTGTCACTGCTTTTTTCATGATTTTCTCCTGCTGCACGGGCAAAGTGGCTCTGCCTGAAGGGTCTGTGAATGCCGGAATGGTAGCACACGGCCTCCTGTGCTCCGGTTGTTCACCCGGACAACCACGAGGGTGCTCGTCCGGAAAGCCCGGTCTGAAGGCGGCTTAAGCTCCAGGCTGTTCCTGCCCGCTGGCGGCCCTGTACAGTGGCGCCATGACCCAGTCCCGTATGTCCGGCGCGTCCGGTGAGGCGCCCATCATCGTCGCGCAGGACGTGCACAAGCACTTCGGTTCCTTCCACGCCCTGCGCGGCGTGAACCTGAGCGTGCAGCCCCGCGAGGTGGTGGTGGTGATCGGCCCCTCCGGCAGCGGCAAGAGCACCTTCATCCGCACCCTGAACGCCCTCGACCCGCACGACGGCGGCGAGATCACCGTGGACGGCATTCCCCTGAACGGCAAGGGGAACATGGACGCCATCCGCCGCGAGGTCGGCATGGTGTTCCAGTCGTTCAACCTCTTTCCGCACCTGAGCGTGCTGGAGAACATCACCCTGGCGCCTATCCGCGTTCGCAAGACCAGCAAGGCCGACGCCGACGCGCGCGGCATGGAGCTGCTGCGCCGGGTGGGCATCGAGGAGCAGGCGCACAAGTACCCGGCCCAGCTGTCGGGCGGCCAGCAGCAGCGCGTGGCCATTGCCCGCGCCCTGGCGATGGATCCCAAGATCATGCTCTTCGACGAGCCCACCAGCGCCCTCGATCCCGAGATGATCAAGGAGGTGCTGGACGTGATGAAGGAGCTGGCCCGCAGCGGCATGACCATGCTGGTGGTCACCCACGAGATGGGTTTCGCCCGCGAGGTGGCTGACCGGATCCTGTTCTTCGACCACGGCAACATCGTGGAGGACACCACGCCCGACGAGTTCTACAACAACCCGCAGCACGAGCGGGCGAAGGCGTTCCTGAGCAAGATCCTGGGGCACTGAAGTGAGGTGATGAGGGACGAGGGTTGAGTGATGAGCAGGGGCGGGCGACGGCTCATCACCCGTCGCTCAAGCCTCATCACTCGCTCTCACGCATCCCGCCGCAGCCGCCCGCACTGCCACCAGGCGGCCGCACTGAACAGGGCGCTCAGGACGAACACCGGCCCGTAGCCGGCGGCGTCCGCGATCAGGCCGCCCAGCACGGGCGTGAAGAGGGCGGTGCCCACCAGCGTGTTCAGCGTGCCGATATAGCGGCTGCGGGCGTGGGCCGGAGCGATGTTCAGCAGATGGTTGGTGTGCCCCAGGTTGAAGCCCTGCGCCGCCACCGAGGTCAGGATGAACACGCCCAGGTAGGCCCAGGGGCCCAGCCCCAGCAGCCCCACCGTCCCGGCGTACAGCGGGGCCAGCGCGTAGAAGAAGGTGGCGTAGCGGATGATCCGCCGCGAGCCCTTGCGCTCCGCGACCCGCTGCCACACCACGTTCGAGAAGGGCGCGGCGCCGGTCAGGGCCATCACGAAGATGCCCAGGGTGGCGGCGGGATAGTTCAGCTCGCGCAGGGCGTACACGGCGAAGAAGGGCTCGGCCATGCTCGCGCCGGCCAGCAGCAGGCGCACGTTCAGGAAGGCGCGGAAGTGCCCATCGCGCAGCGTCTCGGGGATGGCCCGGAACTCGGCGCGCACCCCCTGCGCGGCCTGGGGCGGATCGGGCGGCTCCTCGACCCGCCCGAACACCCAGTAGCCGTAGGAATACGCCACCGTGCCCAGCGCGAAGATCAGCGCGTAGTTCAGCGGGAATTCAAGTTCCGAACCCAGAATCCAGCGCACCAGCAGCCCCGCCCCGAAGGCCAGCAGGCCCCCGTACAGGTTGCGTGTGCCGAAGTAGCGCGCCCGGCGCCCCGTGTCCACCGTCTTGCTGACCACTTCCAGAAAGGGCAGCCCGGAGACCCCCGAGGCCAGCGCGTTGACCAGCATGGCGAGCACGAACAGCGACAGGCACAGCGCTGGACGGTCGGCCAGCAGCGCCGCGATCAGCACCATCGCCACGTAGGCGCCGGCCCGTAGTCCGGCCGCCGAGCGGTACACCGGCAGTTTGTAGGGCAGGGCGCGCACCCGCGCGGCGACCAGCAGTTGCGGCAGCATCCAGCCGCCCGCCGCGATGGCCGGCAGCAGCCCGATCACCCAGTTCGGGGTGCCCAGCCGCGCCGCGAAGCCGGAGACCACCACCGACACGTTCAGGAAGCCGTCGCCGGTGAACACGGCCCAGCCGTTCAGGATGCCCAGCCGCTCGTTCCGGCTCCAGTTCATTCGCGGCATGGGGGGCATTATCGGCCCCTGGCCGCGCCGGGCGTCGGTGCCGGAGCGGCGCCCCGAAAGGTGTACCATCGATCTACCGAAATTCATTTCCCTGTGACGCAGCGGCCGGGTGGCCTGGATCACAGGCGGCGCCAATTCCCGTGGTGGAGCGGCTCCGGGTGCGGTGTTCCAGGGTGTCCCGCGGTGTCGTGTGCCGTGAGGGCTGCGTTCCGAGGTCTGTGTTCTGAGGTCGGCGGGCGGCCTGTCCCGCACAAGGAGTGCCATGAAACGAAGTGCCACGCTCATGTCGGCCCTGTTCGGTCTCGCCCTGCTGACCGGCCCCGCGCACGCCCAGACTCCGGTCACGGTCGGCGTGAGCTGGTCGAATTTTCAGGAGGAACGCTGGAAGACCGACGAAGCCGCCATCAAGGCCCAGCTCGCCAAGCTGGGGGCCCGGTACATCAGCGCCGATGCCCAGAGCAGCAACGAAAAACAGCTCTCGGACATCGAGAGCCTGATCACGCGCGGCGCGAAGGTGCTGATCGTGCTGGCCCAGGACTCCGAGGCCGTGCTGCCGGCCGTCGCCAAGGCCAAGGCCGAGGGCATCCCGGTCATCTCCTACGACCGCCTGATCGAAGACCCCTGGGCCTTCTACATCTCCTTCGACAACAAGGAGGTCGGCCGGCTCCAGGCCCGCATGATCCTGAGCGCCAAGCCCAGGGGGAACTACGCCTTCATCAAGGGCAGCCCGACCGATCCCAACGCCCAGCTGCTGTACGACGGGCAGCTCGAAGTCCTGGGCGCGGCCATCAAGTCCGGCGCGATCAAGAACGTGGGCAACCAGTTCACCGAGGGCTGGAAGCCCGAAACCGCCCAGCGCAACATGGAGCAGATGCTGACCGCCAACGCCAACAGGATCGACGCGGTGGTCGCCTCGAACGACGGCACGGCGGGCGGCGCGGTCGCGGCCCTGGCGAGCGTGGGTCTGGCCGGCAAGGTGCCGGTCTCGGGCCAGGACGCCGACAAGGCCGCCCTGAACCGCATCGCGCTGGGCCAGCAGACCGGCACTGTCTGGAAGGACTCGCGCACGCTGGGCACCGAGGCCGCCAAGATCGCCGTGCAGCTCGCCGGGGGCACCAGGGTCGCGGCCGTGAGCGGCAGCAAGAGCTTTAACGGCGGGCCGCGCAAGGTGGCGGTCAGCTCCATCCTGCTCAAGCCGGTGGTGATCACCCGGGCCAACCTGGGCACGCTGATCACGGCCGGGTGGGCCACCAAGGCCGAGATCTGCAAGGGCGTCACGGGCGCGGCCGCGCCGGCCGCCTGCCGCTGATCGCCGCCTAGCACAGGAGCGGGGCGCCGGGCACTCAGCCAGCGTCCCGCTGCCGTGCCAGGCGGGTTTGGATGCCGGCCAGCCTGAAGAGGGTTCGCGCCGGCGCCGGGTCGTCCAGCGCAGGCCCTTCCTCGTTCTCCCCATCCGCTCATTGGAGGTCTATGCAGAGCGTCCGTCCTGCTCCCGTCTCGCGGCGGCCCCTGCTGGCCCAGCTCGGTCTCGACGGCCGGCTGGTGTTCATGGTGGCCGCCATCGCCGGCATCTGGATCATGTTCCATCTGCTCACCCAGGGCACCTTCATCACGTCCCGCAACCTCTGGAACCTGTCGGTGCAGACGGCCTCCGTGGGCGTGATGGTTAGCGGCATGGTCTTGATCATCGTGATGCGGAACATCGACCTGTCCATCGGCTCGATCCTGGGGTTCACGGGCATGGCGATGGCGGTCGTCAACACCCGCCTGATCCCGCAGGACAGCGCGTGGGGGGCGCTGCTCACGCTGGCGCTGGGGCTGCTGCTGGGCGGCGTGCTGGGGGCGCTGCAGGGCACCTGGGTCGCGCGGCTGGCGGTGCCCTCGTTCATCGTCACGCTGGGGGGGCTGCTGATCTTCCGGGGAGGCGCCTGGCTGCTCACCAGCGGCCAGACCGTGGCCCCGCTGACCGAGTCGTTCCAGGTGCTGGGCGGCGGCCTGAACGGTTCGATCGGCGGCCTCTGGAGCTGGCTGGTGGGTCTGGCCCTGATGGCCGCGATCCTGGCCAGCGACCTGCTCACGCGGCGCCAACGGGCGCGGCGGGGGCTGCCCAACCGCCCGCTGCCCCTGCAGACGCTGTTCACGGGCGGCAGCCTGCTGCTGGTGCTGGGCTTCGTGCTGGTCATGAACGGCTACCCCGATCCGCGCAGCGGCCAGCCGCGCGGGATGCCGGTGCCGGTGCTGATCATGCTGGCGGTGACGGCTCTGATGATGTGGGTGGTACGCGCCACACGCTTCGGGCGCTACGTGTTCGCCTACGGCGGCAATCCGGAGGCCGCGCGGCTGGCCGGCATCAACACCACGCAGCTCACGGTCTCGGTCTTCGCCCTGATGGGCGTGCTGGCCGCGCTGGCGGGCGCCATCCAGACCGCCCGCCTGAACGCCGGCACGAACTCCACCGGCACGCTGGCCGAACTGAGCGTGATCGCGGCGGCCGTGATCGGCGGCACCTCGCTCTCGGGCGGCACCGGCAGCGTGCCCGGCGCGTTCCTGGGCGCCGTCCTGATGGCCAGCCTGATCAACGGGATGCTGCTGCTCGACCTGTCCAGCGCGTGGCAGAACGTGGTGCAGGGGCTGGTGCTGATGCTGGCCGTCACGCTGGACGTGGTGGCGCAGCAGCGGAGGAACCGGTGAGCGCCGGTCATGCTGCTGGCAGTCCGGTCGAGCGCACGGGCGTGCCCCTGATCGAGACCCGCGGGCTCTCCAAGGCGTTCGGCGGTGTCCACGCCCTGGAAGACGTGTCCGTGCAGCTCTACCCGGGCGAGGTGCTGGGCCTGCTGGGGCACAACGGCGCCGGCAAATCCACCCTGATCAAGATGCTCTCGGGGGCGTACACCGCCGACAGCGGCCAGATCCTGATGAACGGCGAGGAGGTGCGCCTGGGCTCACCGCGCACCGCGCAGAGGCTCGGGATCGAGACCATCTACCAGAACCTCGCGCTGGCCGACAACCTCGACGTCGCCGCCAACATCTTCCTGGGCCGCGAGCTGATGCGCGGCAGCGTGCTCGACGAGGACAGCATGGAGCTGGAGTCGCGCCGGGTGCTCGACCGCCTGAAGGTCAACCTGCCGGATCTCAAGAAGCCGGTGTTCAACCTGTCGGGCGGGCAGCGGCAGTGCATCGCCATCAGCCGCGCCATCTATTTCAAGGCGAAGGTGCTGATCATGGACGAGCCCACGGCGGCGCTCGGCCCGCAGGAGACCGCGCAGGTGAACGAACTGATCGGCTCGCTCCGGCAGGAGGGCGTGGGCATCTTCCTGATCAGCCACGACCTGCACGACGTCTTTCATCTGGCTGACCGCCTGACGGTCATGAAGAACGGCCGGGTGGTCGGCTCGGCGCTGACCTCGCAGATCACCCAGGATCAGGTGCTGGAGATGATCATCGCGGGCAAGCTCCCGGTGATGGGCTGAAGCGAATTCCGAATGTCGTCCGTACTGAGTCCGGAATTCATCCAATCGAAAGGATTCGCGGAGCGGCGAGGCAGAGGGCGCGAGAGGAAAAAGCGTCCGGGATGGAAGTCTTCCAGTCGGCTCCCTGCATTTCATCGGACGTGTCCGCACCGTCGATGTTCCGGGATGGGGCGGCAGACCGTATGATCTCCAATCCGAACCCGAAGCTCACGACCCCGGCAGCCGCAGGATGCCTTCCAGCGCGGCGTAGGCATCGGGCCGGGCCAGGAAGACCAGCTCATCCTCGGAGGTCAGGCGCAGCTCGGGGCGCGGCAGGCGCACAGTGCCGTCGCGGACGATGCCCACCACCTCCACACCGGGGGGCAGGCTGAGGAGCTGCAGCCGCGCGCCGCGCCAGCTGGGCGGCACGCCGCGGCGGTAAAGTTCGCGCTCCGCCAGGGCCACGGGGCCGGACTCCACCGCCTGCGGCGCCGCCGGAGCGTCGAAGGGCACGGCGGGCGCGTCCGGCGCGCGGCGCGGAATGAAGCGCACCGAGTCGGGCAGCAGGGCGGCGCCCCCCGCGTGCACGCCGCTCTCCCGCCGGGAGGTCAGCTGGGTGGGCAGCAGGCCCGAGACCCCGCTCAGCGCGTGGGCCAGGCCGCTGGCGACCAGCGCGATGGGCAGCAGCGCCTCGCCGCCCCAGGCCACGCCCAGCAGCGCGGCGGCCAGCGGCACGTTCAGGGTCACCGTCAGGAAGGCCACCGCGCCGACCAGCGTGGAAATCGCCGTGTCGATGCCCAGCAGGCTGCCCAGCCCGGCGCCCAGCAGGCCGCCCACCCCCACCGAGGGCAACACACCGCCCCCGAAGGCCAGCCCCGCACCCAGCGCCAGCAGCGCCCAGCGCCACGCTCCCTGGCCCACCCCCTCCGGCCCCACGAAGCCCGAGGTGGCCAGCTGCACGAAGCCGCTGCCGTCGCCCAGCACCGAGGGGGTGAAGAACCAGGCGATCAGGGCGGTGAGGAGGCCGAACACCCCGCCCAGCAGGGGGCGCAGCCAGCCGCTCAGCACCTTCTGGGGCCACAGCCGCGTGAGCCACAGCAGCGCCCAGCCCGCCAGGGTCACCAGCGCGGCGATCAGCACGAAGGCCGGCACCTGCGCCGCCGCCGGCACCTGCAGGTCGGGCAGGCTCAGCAGGGGCTCGAAGCCGTAGGCCAGGCCGTACACGGCGCTGCCGGCCACGGCAGCCAGCACGCAGGGCATCAGCACCTCGAACTCGAACTCGAAGCGGCGGTAGAGCACCTCGACCACGAACACCGCCGCCGCCAGCGGGGCGTGCAGCACCGTGCCCAGCGCCGCCGCCGCGCCCGCCAGCGTCAGCGCCCGCAGCTCCACGGCGTCCAGGCGGGTCACGCGCTGCATCAGCCGGGTGCCGAGCTGCCCGGTCATCGTGAAGGCGGCGTCGCGGCCCACCAGCAGGCCCGAGGAGTAGCCCAGCACGCTGCCCACCAGGGTTCGCAGCTGCGTGCTCAGGGAGGGCCACTGGCCGCGGGCGTGGTAGCCGCCCACCAGCTGGGTCAGCGGGCCGCCCGTGGCCGCCGGGATCAGCCAGGCGTAGGCGGCCCCCACGAAGGGCAGGGCCAGCAGCCCCCAGGGGGTGGCCGTGCCGAAGGCGATCAGCAGACCGCCCTCGCCCGGCGTGCCCGGCGGGCTGTAGCCGGTCAGCGTGGCCCCGAAGCCCAGCAGCGCGTCCAGGCCCGAGCGCAGCAGGATGCACAGGCCGCCGACCAGCCCGCCCAACAGCACGCTCAGCACCACCAGCCGCCCGGTTTCCAGACGGGTCATGACGGCGCGTGGCAGGGGAGAACGCATCGGGCCCATGCTAGAGCAAAGTCGTGCTGCGGGCGTTCGGCCGCCAGAACGCCCATCCGGGCGAGCCGGGGCATTAAGGCCCCATAAAGTTCCGGGGCCGGCTCGGGCCTCAGGGGCGGCGCGTAAGATACGAAACGTTCGCCGGGAGGAAGGCCGCAGTGGCCCGCGTTCTCCGGCGTGAAAGGAGTCCTGTCATGGCCTATGAACTGCCCCCTTTACCCTACGCCCCCAACGCCCTGGAGCCCCACATCGACGCGCGCACCATGGAGATCCACCACGGCAAGCACCACCAGGCCTACGTGGACAACGCCAATAAGGCGCTGGAAGGCAGCGACATGGCGAACATGCCGGTCGAGGAACTGATCGCCAAACTGGATCAGGTGCCGGCCGACAAGAAGAACGTGCTCCGCAACAACGCCGGCGGGCACGCCAACCACTCGATGTTCTGGCAGATCATGGGGCCGGGGGGCACGGGCCAGCCCAGCGGTGAGCTGCTGCAGGCCATCACCGACGCCTTCAGTTCCTACGACGCCTTCAAGGAGAAGTTCGAGGACGCCGCCAAGACCCGCTTCGGCTCCGGCTGGGCGTGGCTGGTCGTCCAGAACGGCAAGCTCGCCGTGGTGTCCACCGCCAACCAGGACAACCCCCTGATGGGCGAGAGCGTCGCCGGGGTGTGTGGCACGCCGATCCTGGGCGTGGACGTGTGGGAACACGCCTATTACCTGAACTACCAGAACCGCCGCCCGGACTACCTGAAGGCCTTCTGGAACGTCGTGAACTGGGACGAAGTGCAGAAGCGCTACTCGGCCGCGAAGTAAGGCGGACTGAATTCAGGCCCGGAGGCGAGATGCTTCCGGGCCTGTTTCTTCAGCCCACCTCGACCGACGCGCAGACCGGGCCGCCGGGTTTGAGGGTCACGCCCGCGAGCAAGCCCTCTGGCCCACCACCAGGCACGTCCAGCGTGAAGCCGCGCAGCACCAGCGCCGCGATCAGCCCCGCTTCCAGCAGCGCGAGGTGGTTGCCGATGCACATCCGCGCGCCCGCGCCGAAGGGCATGAACGCCTCGGGGGGCCGCCTGGTCTCCAGCCAGCGCTCCGGGCGGAACTCGTCCGGCCGGGGCCAGTGCCGGGCGTTGCGCTGCATCAGGAAGATGTTGATGGAGACGTTGGCGCCCTCCGGCACGGGCACGCCGCCCACCGTGACACCCTGGGTCGCCTGCCGGGGGATCAGCCACGCGGGCGGATACAGGCGCAGCGTTTCCTGGATGCAGGCGTTCAGGAGGGGGAGGGCGCGGAGGTCGGCGGCGCTCGGGATGCTCTCGCCCAGCACCGAGTCCCCCAGCACCGAGCGCACCTCCGCCTGCACCCGGGCGCGGATGTCCCCACGGCGGGAGAGTTCCAGAAAGAGGAAGGTCAGCAGCGTGGCGGTGGTCTCGTGGCCCGCCAGGAACAGGGTCATCACCTCGTCGCGCAGCTCGCGGTCGCTCAGGCCGCCCTCGCCGTGTTCGTCGCGGGCGGCCAGCAGCAGGCCCAGCAGGTCGTGGCCGTCCTCGTGGGAGGCCCGCCGCTCGCGGATGATGCGGTGAACGATGCCGTCCAGGGCCCGCGCGGCCGCCCGCTCCCGCTGCCGCTGAGGCGTGGGCAGGTCGAGATCGACCACGGACCGCACCCGCCGCGCCGTCCGGCCCAGCAGGGGCGGCAGCTCGCGCTCGACCACCTCCAGTTCCGCCTCGCTCAGCGCCGTGCCGAAGAGCACCGAGGCCACGGCCCGCAGCGCCACCCGCAGCATCTCGGAACCCACGTCCACCTCCGTGCCCGACTGCGCGGCGCCCTTCAGGCGCGCCAGCAGCGGTTCACAGGCCCCCACGATCTCGGAGGCCATGCCCTCCATCGCTCCGCGATGAAAGGACGGCTGCATCAGGCGGCGGTGCCCGCGCCAGGTCTCGCCCTCGGCGGTCAGCAGGCCGGTGCCCAGGAAGTCCTGCATCTTCTGGATGCCGCGCCCCTTGCGGAAACTGGCGGCGTGCCCGACCAGCACCTCGCGCGCCACCGCCGGGTCGGCCACGACCAGCACGTCGCGCGGGCCCAGGCGAATGCGGTACAGGTCGCCGTAGGCGGCGCGCGTGTGCCGCATGAAGCCCACCGCGTCGCGGCGCAGTTCCGGCAGGTTGCCCAGCAGGCCGTGGCCGCGCGGCCCGTCCGGCCAGCCTGGAAGGGAAGTCATGGGGGAATTAGAGCAGGTGTGGTGGGGGCGGACGAGGAATCAATGTGGGTGGGTGCGGCCAGGTGGAAGGCGACCCCCCTGCTTCGCGGCTGTACCGGCCAGTCACCTTCGGTACCAACTCCCCCCAGAAGGGAGCCAAGAAAGGCGTGTCAATCTGGCTTTTGAGTCTCCCTTTCAAGGGAAATCTCGTAGGTCGAGGTCAAGCAGGGAGTGGGGGAGGGGACGCTTCTGACGTTCTCAGCCCCGTCCCCTAAACCGTGGCCCACCCCTCTCCCGTCCCTAACGACCGTTTGTTAGACTGTGCTCGACAATGACCCAGCCCGACTCCAGCGCGACCGCGCCGCCCCCTTCCGTCCCCGGCTCCGCCTGGCAAGATGCGCTGGCCCGCCTCGCGGCCGATCAGCAGACCGTCCGGGCGGGCGGCGGGGCCAAGGCCCAGCAGCGCCAGCACGACAAGAACCGCCTGACGGCCCGCGAGCGCATCGCCCGGCTGATCGACCCCGGCACGCCGTTCGACGAGCTGATGACCTTCGCCGGTCACGGCATGTACGCCGAGGTGGGCGGCTGCCCCTCGGGGGGCACCGTGACCGGGATCGGCACCGTGCAGGGGCGCCCCTGGATGGTGGTCGCCAACGACGCCACCGTGAAGGCGGGCGCGTTTTTCCCCATCACCGCCAAGAAGGTGATCCGCGCGCAGACCATCGCGCTGGAGAACCACCTGCCGGTGATCTATCTGGTCGATTCGGCGGGCGTCTACCTGCCCATGCAGGACGAGATCTTTCCCGATCAGGACGACTTCGGCCGGGTGTTCTACCTGAACGCCCGCATGAGTGCGCGGGGCATCCCGCAGATCGCCGCGATCATGGGCAACTGCGTGGCCGGCGGCGCCTACCTGCCGGTGATGTGCGACACGCTGATCATGACCGAGGGCTCGGGCCTGTACCTGGCCGGGCCGGCGCTGGTGCGGGCCGCCATCGGGCAGGTCGTGGAGTCCGAGGAACTGGGCGGAGCGGGGATGCACGCCTCCATCGCCGGAACCGTGGATTACAAGGAGCCTGACGACGACGCAGCACTCAGGCGCGTCCGGGCACTGGCCGACCTGTACGCGCAGGGCGACCCGGCCCCGTTTGCCCGGCGTCGCCGCGACTCGGTGCCCGCCCCCCAACGCGACCTGACCGAACTGGTCGGCTTCGACGGCAGCAAACCCTACGACGTGCGCGACCTGATCACCGCGCTGGTCGATGGGGGGGAGTTTCACGAGTTCAAGCCCGAGTACGGCGAGACCATCGTCTGCGGCTTCGCCCGCGCGGGAGGCTACCCGGTGGCGTTCGTGGCGAATCAGCGCACGGTGATCAGGAAGAAGCTCAAGGCGGGCGGTGAACCCGGCCTCCGCACCCGCATCGAGGTCGGCGGCGTGATCTACGGCGACTCGGCCGACAAGGCGGCGCGTTTCATCATGGACGCCAACCAGGCGGGCGTGCCGCTGGTCTTCCTGTCGGACGTGACCGGCTTCATGGTGGGCCGCGACTCCGAGCAGGAGGGCATCATCCGGCGCGGGGCCAAGCTGGTGAATGCCGTGTCCAACTCGGTGGTGCCGAAGATCACCATCATCACGGGGGGGAGTTTCGGGGCCGGCAACTACGCCATGAACGGCAAGGCCTACGCGCCGCGCTTCCTGTTCGCCTGGCCCAGTGCCAAATACGCCGTCATGAGCGGCAACGCGGCGGCCAAGACCCTGCTGGACATCCAGCTCGCCGCCCTGAAGCGCGCGGGCCACGAGCCCGACGACGAGGAATTGATGCGCCTCTACGACGAGGTGAAGGCCAAGTACGACACCGAACTCGACCCACGCTACGCCGCCGCCCGCCTGTGGGTCGACGAGATCATCCCGCCGAATGACACCCGTGAGCGCCTGATCCGCGCCCTGGACGCCTGCGCCCAGAATCCGCACCAGGAGGAGTTCCGGGTGGGCGTGTTCCAGGTGTAGGGGTGCAGAAGGCGGAAGGCTGATGTCAGAAGGCTAACGACCGCCTCAGCTCCGGCTCCTGTCTTTTGCCATCTGCCTGTTGCCTTCCGCCTTCTGCACTCTCCGAAGGAGTCCCCATGACCACCGACGCCGACCTCCACGCCCAGTCCCTCGTGCCGCCCAGCGACGTGCTGCGGGCCCAGGCTATCGTCTCGCCCGAGGAAGCGGCGCGACTGAAGGCGCTCCCGCCCACCGAGTACTGGGCCAGGGTCGCCGCCGAACTCCAGTGGGATCAGCCCTGGACGCAGGTGCTGGATGGAAAGCTGGGCGACTTCCGCTATTTCGTGGGGGCGCGCGGCAACGTCAGCGTGAACTGCCTGGATCGCCACGCGGCGGCCACCCCCGAGCGCGTGGCCCTGCACTACGAGCGCGAGGACGGCCTGACCGAAACCTGGACGTATGCCCGCCTGACCACCGAGACCGCGCGCTTCGCCGCCGCCCTGCAAGACCTTGGGGTCGAGAAGGGCGACCGCGTGTCGCTGCTGCTCTCCAACATCCCCGAGGCCTTCGTCGCCATCCAGGCCTGCTACCGCATCGGGGCGATCTACTCGGTGATCTTCGCGGGCTTCTCGGCCGCCGCCGTGCGCGACCGGCTGGAGGACGCCCGCCCGAAGGTGGTCATCGTCGCCGACGGTACCCTGCGGCGGGGCAAGGTGGTGGAACTCAAATCGGTGCTGGACGAGGCCCGGCGCGGCGTGGGCAGCATCGAGCACGTCATCGTGATCGACCGGCTAGGGCTGTGCCATCTCCTCCAACCCGATGAACTGGACTATGCCGAAGTCATGGCCCGTACCGCGCGGCTGGCCGAGCCCGTCATGCTGGAGGCCAACGAGCCCGGCTTCATCATCTACACCTCGGGCACCACCAACAAACCCAAGGGGCTGGTGCACGCGGGCCTGGGCTTTCTGGTGGGCACCTACGCCAACGTGAAGTGGTCGCTCAACCTGCGCCCCGACGACCGCTACTGGTGCACGGCGGACGTGGGATGGCTGGTCGTGCCGATCTTCGCGCTGGTCGGCGGGCTCGCGGGCGGCGCCTCGCAGGTGCTGTACGAGGGCAGCATCGACACGCCCAGCCCCAGCCGCCCGTATGAGCTCATCGAGAAGTACGGCGTGAACAAGGTCTTCACGGCCCCCACGGCGCTGCGGATGCTGCGGCGGGCCGGTCAGGACGCGCTGGCGGGGCACGACCCCAGCGGGGTCGATCTGATCTCGCTGGTGGGCGAACCCCTCGACCCCGAGACCTGGCACTGGACGACCGACACCTTCGGCGCCTTCGTGAACAACACCTACGGACAGACCGAGACGGGCACGGCCTGGGCCTCGGCCATCGTGGGGGTCACGCCCACCCGGCCGGGGGCCTGCGGCGAGGCGCTGCCCGGCTACCGGGCGGAAGTGGTGGACGAAACTGGAAAGCCCGTGTCCGCCGGCCAGCTCGGCGTGCTGACCCTCACCGAACCCTTCCCCTGCCTGGCCCGCACTGTCTGGGGCGACCCGCAACGCTATCTGGACACCTATTTCAGCGACTTCCCCGGCCGCTACGCCAGTGCCGACGCCGCCCTGATCGACGTGGATGGACAGCTCTGGGTGACCGGGCGGGTGGACGACGTGATGAACGTCTCGGGCCACCGCATCGGCACCATGGAGCTGGAGGCGGCGCTGATCACCCACCCGGCGGTCAGCGAGGCGGCGGTGGTCGCCCAGCCCGACGAGCTGCGCGGCGCCGTGCCGGTGGCCTTCGTGGTGCCGCGTGCCGGGATCACCTCCAGCGACAGCCTGAAGGCCGAACTGGCCGAGGCCATCGTGGGCGGGGTGGGCAAATACGCCCGCCCCGCTGCCGTCTACGTCGTGCCGACCCTGCCGCGTACCCGCAGCGGCAAGATCATGCGCCGCCTGCTGCGCGACCTGCTGGAGCACGGCGAGGTGCGCGGCGACCTCAGCAGCCTGGAGAACCCCGACGCCCTGGACGTGGTGCAGAGCCACCTGCGCGACTGAACTCCGAACCCTCCACCTTTCCCCACTCAAGGAGAACCACCATGACCAGCACCCTCGACCGCATGAGCACCACGAATCCCAACACCGCGCCCCTGAACGACGACCAGCGCACCATCGTCTCCGCGCTGAAGTCCTTCCTGAAGAACAGGGTCGAACCCGGCGCCGCCGAGCGCGACCAGACCGGCGAATTCCCCATGCAGATCGTGCGCGAACTGGGCGAGATGGGCATCATGGGTGCCCAGACGCCCGAGGAGTACGGCGGCGCGGGGCTGGACACGGCCACCTTCGCCATGATCATCGAGGAGATCGCGGCGGTGGACGGCTCGCTGTGCCTGACGGTCGCCTCGCACAACTCGCTGTGCCAGGGCCACATCCTGATCGGCGGCACCGAGGAACAGAAGCGCAAGTTCCTGCCCGACCTCGCCTCCGCCAAAAAGCTGGGCGCCTGGGGCCTGACCGAGCCCGGCAGCGGCTCCGACAGCGGCGGCATGGGCTCGCGTGGGGTGGAGCAGCCCGACGGGTCGTGGGTGCTCAACGGCTCCAAGAACTTCATCACGCAGGGCTCGGTCGGCGGCACCTACGTCGTGCTGGCGCGCACCGACGCCGCGCGGCCCGGCAAGGGTAAGAACGACGGCATCTCCGCCTTCGTCTTCAACCGTGACGAGGTGCAGGGCTTTTCCATCGGCCGGAAGGAGGACAAGCTGGGCCTGCGGAGCAGCGACACCGCGCAGCTGATCTTCGAGGACATCCACCTGCCCGCTGACGCTCTGCTGGGCGAACGCGGCAACGCCTTCAAGGACGTCATGAAGGTGCTGGACGGCGGGCGCGTGGGCATCGCCGCGATGGGCCTGGGCCTGGGCCGCGCCGCCTTTGAGTACGCCACGCGCTACACGCTGGGCCGCGAGCAGTTCGGCAAGGCCATCGCCCACAACCAGAACATCGCCTTCCGGCTGGCCGACATGGACACCAGGCTGGAGGCCGCGAGGTTGCTGATCCGCAAGGCCGCCGACCTGAAGGACGCCGGAATGAACTTCACGGTGAACGTGGCCCGCGCCAAGCTGTACGCCACCACGGTCGGCGTGGAAGCCTGCGATGAGGCGATCCAGATGCTCGGCGGCTACGGCTACATCAAGGAGTATCCGGTCGAACGCTTCTGGCGCGACAACCGCCTGACCCGCATCGGTGAGGGCACCGACGAGGTGCAGCGTCTGGTCATCAGCCGGGACGTGCTCAGGCGCTTCGCGGACTGAATGAAGGGGCCCACTCCGGGGGGGGTGGTCACATGTGCATGGCATAAAAACTCCATGAAGATAGGATGAAGCATGTCCTCCTGTCCCCGGCTGCTCCCCTTCCTGCTGTGCCTCGTGGGGAGTACAGCCCAGGGCGCTGGATTCGGGTTTCCTGATTCTCTCGGCGGCTTCGTCGGCCGACCCGCGATGGCGTCGTTCTCGGAAGGCGGCGCCATCGCGGCGGTTCTCAAAAAGGCCGACACTGACTGTGACTCGGTCGGCATCTACGAGTACCGCGACGGCCCGGCCGCCACGGCTGGTCTGGCGCAGTGGCTGACCCTGCGTGGGCTGACAGCGCGCGAATACGACCGGACGAAAGAGACGGTGCTGTGGGTGGCGAAGGATGAGGAGATGGAGCTGATCGGGGAGTGGATCGCCCCGGCACCGCAGCAGGCAGGCCGACTGGAGATGTGTTTCCACCGCCTCGTCACCGAGGTGAACACCAGGATTCCCGTCGTCCTGATCGGCTGGCTGTTGGCCGGCGTCGGGGCGCTGGGGGGCGCGGTGGGCGGGCTCTACACCCGGCTCTCGGCACGCCGCGGCGCCTGAGCCTGCCGGTGAGCACGCGGCGCGGGCCACGCCTCTCCACACCGGCCCTGTCCAGTCGTCCCCGGCCGATCCATGTCCGCCGGGGGCGGTGTCTGACGCTGGCGACCCTGCTGAGCGTCCTGTCCTTCGGCAGTGCCCGGCCGGCCCCGGTTCAGCCCGCCCTGATCGTCTCCGACCGCTACCGCCTTCCCCCGAGTCCCGAGCGCACCCGGCTCACGTTGGCGTACATCCGGCAGCATTCCGATCCGCAGGCCACGTCCACGCGCATCCGGCCCGTCATGGTCGTGATCCACTGGACGGCGACCTCGACCCTCGCTTCGGCGCTGGCGACCCTGCGGCCCGAGGTGCTGAGCGGCCGGGCCGACATCCGCAGCGGGGGCCGGCTGAACGTCGGTGCCCACTTCCTGGTCGACCGGGACGGCACGGTGTACCGGCTCCAGAACGAGACCACGCTGGCCCGGCATGTCATCGGGCTCAACCGCTCGGCCATCGGCATCGAGAACGTCGGCTCGGGGTCGCTGACGGCCGAGCAGCTGCGGGCCGACACCGCGCTGGTGGCCGACCTGAAGGCGCGCTATCCCATCGAGTACCTGATCGGACACTTCGAATCCCAGCGCTTCATGGGCTCGCCCCTGTGGGAGGAGCGGCAGCCGGGCTACCTGACCCACAAGAGCGACCCCGGCGAGGCGTTCATGAAGGCGTTGCGCAGGGCTCTCGCCGCCTGGGGCCTCCGTCTGAAGTCGGCCCCCTGAGCGGCCGGTTCGGGGCCGCCGACCTCCGGGCGCCCTGGACGGCTCCGGCCCCGCCCGGCACACTGGGGCATGACCACCATCCCTGAGCGCCCCGGCTATGTGCTCGATTTCTGTGAGGAGTTCATCGGCCCCGATCTCGACCGCTCGCGCTGGCTGCCCCACTACCTGCCGCACTGGAGCAGCCGGGCACGCACGGCGACCCGCTACACCCTGCCCGGGCGCGGGCTGCAGCTGCACATCACCGAGGACATGGTGCCCTGGAACCCGGCCTTCGACGGCGAACTGCGCGTCTCGAACCTGCAGACCGGCTGCTTCGCCGGGCCGTTGGGGAGCAGCGTGGGGCAGCTGCACTTCAAGCCCGGCCTGCGCGTCACCGAGGAGCAGCCGACCACCCGGCTCTACACGCCCCGGTACGGCTATTTCGAGGTTCGCCTGAAGGCGGTGCCGGTGCCGGGGTACATGGCGGCCTTCTGGATGATCGGCTTTCAGGAGCGGCCCGAGGAATCCGGCGAGATCTGCGTCGTCGAGCTGTTCGGGCAGGACGTGACCGCGCAGACGCTGACCGTGAAGTCGGGCATCCACCCCTTCGGCGACCCCGCGCTGCGCGAGGAATTTGACGAGGAGGTGCTGGAGGTCGATCCCGCCGCCTTCCACACCTACGCGGTGGACTGGACGCCCACGCATGTGGATTTCTTCGTGGACGACACCTTCCGCCGCCGCGTGCGGCAGTCGCCGGCCTATCCCATGCAGTTCATGCTCGACCTGTACGAATTGCCCGATCAGCTCCCCGCCGGCCGGCAGGGGCCGTGGCCCAAGACGCTGGAGGTCGAGTGGGTGCGCGGCTACCGGCGGGCGTGAGCCGCCTGGAGAGCGTCGTGGCCGCCGTGTGTCCTGACCCGGCCCACCCCCTGGCCGTCCCGTTGCGCGCGTGGTGCCAGTCGCGCCCCTTCCTGGCCTTCGCCGAGGCCAACGTGCCCAAGCTCCGCAAGAAGGCGCGCGAGGCGGTGGGGGAGGAAGTTCAGGCCGACCTGCGGGCCGAACTCGCGGTGGCCGCGTGGCTGCTGCGCGAACCCGGTGTCACCCTCGTTTACGAGCCCCTGAAGGCGGCGGGGGGGCGCGGCCCCGACTTCGCGCTGCGCCTGCCGGGCGGCTCACTCGTCTTTGTCGAGGTCGCCCGGCTGCGCGGCGGTGGGACGCAGGCCCCCGAATACAAGCTGGCGCGCGTGCTGGCCGACAAGGCGGGGCAACTGCCGCCGGGGGCCGGGGTGGTGCTGGCGGCGGTTCTCCCGGCCGACGGCGAGGCGGCCGTGCTCGCTCCGGCGGCCCTGCGGATGCTGGCCCACGCGGCGCAGGGCGAGACGTTGCCCGGGGTGCCGCCCGGGCGCGCCCGCGCCTTCGAGCAGCGGCGCCCCCGAGTGGGCGGCGTGCTGTGCCTGGGGCCGGGCGAGCCCCCGCATGTCACGTTCTGGGCGCACGGGGGCGCGGCGCACCCGCTGTCCGCGGCGGCGCTCCGCGCCCTGCGCTGAGGCCGCTAGCCCAGTGTCCGCCGAAGAAAGCCCCGCACCACGCTCAGGAACTCGTCCGGCTGCTCGACGAAGGGCATGTGGCCGCTCTCTTCGAACACGTGCAGTTCGCCGGCCGGGGCACGCTGGGCGAGCACGGCGCTGGCCCCCGGCGGACAGGTGCGGTCGTGGCGCCCGGCCAGGGCCAGCAGGGGCTGGGACACCGTGCCCAGCCCATCCTCGACCTCGATCCCACCGTAGCCCGCCACGCTGAACTGCCGCAGCACGTCCGGGGCGTAGCGGGGCCCCAGGGCGTCCACACGCGCCTCATAGTCGGCGATGCGCGAGTCCAGCGGATCGGCGAAGTGCCAGGGCATCTGCTCGTGCATCAGCCGGGCGAAGTCGGCCTGGGTGCGGACGTTGGCCTCGTCGGCCCAGGAGGCGCGTACCTGTTCGCGCAATTCCACGGGCTCGAAGCCTTCCAGCTTCGCGGGGATGTCGTCCAGCCAGCGGGCCGAGCCCACGCCGCAGCAGGCGACCGTGGCCGCCGCCGTGCCGGGGAAGTCGGCGGCGTGCTGCAGCGCCACGAAGGCGCCGTAGGAGTGCCCCAGCACCGCGTAGCGCTCCGCGTTCAGGGCGGCGGCCACCCGGCTCACGTCGGCGGCCATCTGCGCGAGCGTCCAGGTCTCCTGCGGCGCGTCCCGGTCGCTGCGGCCCTGGGCGCGCATGTCGAGAATCACGAGCCGCACGGTATCGGCCAGTGGGTCGAGGTAATCCGCGAACTCCGTGTGATCCAGGCCGGGGCCGCCGTGCAGCACGATCAGCGGCGGCCGGGCGGGGTCGCCCACGATCCGGGCGTGCAGGCGGGTGTCCAGGGCGTCCAGCATCCGGTATTCGGGGGTGGGCACGGCTTCAGGGTAGCGCGCCTACCGGTAGGTGGCGATCTGCTCCGTGAGGAAGGCGAAAAAGCCGTCGGCGTCCACATCGGTCATGACCTCGGCGTTGGGCGCCTTGCCGGTCACCCGCCACACGTCGGCCACGGTGCGGCCCTGGCTGGGGCCGTCGGTCAGGTCGATCTCGACGTGCATGGGGCGCGTCTCGAACAGCTCCGGGCGCAGCAGCCAGGCCACCGTCAGCGGGTCGTGCAGCGCGCCGCCGTCCCAGCCGTAACGCTCCAGATGGTGCCCGGCGAAGAACTCCAGCAGCACCGCCACGAACTCGCCGACCGGGGTGCCCAGGGCGCGCAGGGCCTGCACGCGCGCCGGGTGCGCGATGGCCTGATGGCTGGCGTTCAGGCCGATCATGGTGAGCGGCACCCCGCTCGTGAAGACGATGTGCGCCGCGTGCGGGTCGGCCAGCGCGTTGAATTCGGCGGCCGGCGTCCAGTTGCCGGTGTCGGTGGAGCCCCCCATCCAGACGACCCTGTGGATCAGGGGGGCGATGTCCGGGGCCAGCCGCAGCGCCAGGGCCACGTTCGTCAGGGGGCCGGTGGGCACCAGGGTCACCTCGCCGGGCCGCGCCCGCACGGTGCGGATGATGAAGTCGACCGCGTGCTCGTCCTCGGTGCCGCGCGTGGGGGTGGGCAGAGACGGGCCGTCCAGGCCGCTGGCGCCGTGCACGGCCTCGGCGGAGATGGTCGGCACCACCAGCGGGCGGTCGGCGCCGGCATAGACCGGCACGGCCGCACCGATCAGCTCGCGGGTGATCAGGGCGTTGCGGGTGGTGCGCTCCAGGCCCACGTTGCCGAACACCGTGGTCAGGCCCAGCACCTCCAGCTCCGGGCTGGCGAGCGCCAGCAGGATATTCACGGCGTCGTCATGGCCGGGATCGAGGTCGAGCACCACGGGGCGGGGGGAGAGCGGCGACAGAGGCGACGGCATGGCGGGCATTGTGTCATCCCCCACGGGCTGCGTGAATCGACCGTAAGCCCGGTGCCATCTGTGTCAGAAAGAAAGTCTTACACTGAGTCCATGAAGGGCCTGCGCGAATTTATTGACTGGCTCCGGGAGGCGCTCAAGGGCGAACCCCAACCGCAGCTGGTGCCCATTCCCGTGCGCGTGCGTGACCGGCGCTAACGGCCTCCCTCTTCCCACACTCCCACGCCCACCCCACCGGGTGGGTGTTTGCTGTGGCTGCGCTCCAGCGTGAGCCCCCCCAGCGTGAGACAGCCCCCGGACGCCCCGACGGGCGGCGCGCTATGCTCTGCGTCGTGCCGGAGCGCGAGCACCACTCGACAGGGGAGTATGGGGGAATGGACGAACTCAGGCGGCTGGTCGCGAACCGGCCGCCGGCTGAACGTGACGGCATCGAGCGGGCCTTCGAGTTCGCGCGGCGTGCCCACAGCGGCGTGCTCCGCCGGAGCGGCGAGCCCTATATCACGCATCCGGTGGCGGTGGCGGTCATCCTGGCCGGGCTGGGCATGGACTCGGACTCCATCATGGCCGGGCTGCTGCACGACACGGTGGAGGACGTCGAGGACGTGACCTTCGAGGGCATCGAAGAGGGCTTCGGCCCGGATGTCCGCCGCATCGTGGAAGGGGAGACCAAGGTTTCCAAGCTCTCCAAGCAGGGCTCGCAGGCCGCCGAGGTCAGCGACGCCGGGCGCGACGTGCAGGCCGAGAACCTGCGCCAGATGCTGGTCGCCATGACCGACGACATCCGCATCATCGTGGTCAAGCTGGCGGACCGGCTGCACAATATGCGGACGCTGGGAGCCATGAAGCCCGAGAAGCAGGTCAGGATCGCCCGCGAGACCATGGAGGTCTTCGCGCCGCTGGCGCACCGCCTGGGCATCGGGCAGATCAAGTGGGAACTCGAGGATCTCAGCTTCCAGTACCTGCACCCCGAGGAGTACGACTTCCTGCGCAGCCGCCTGCGCACCCGCCAGGAGGAGCGCCAGGCGCTGATCGAGCGGGCGGTCGCGCAGCTCAACGAGGCGCTCGTCGACGATCTGGAGCTGCCCGAGTGGGTCGCGGACATCGACATCGCGGGGCGCAGCAAGCACCTCTGGAGCATCCACAACAAGATGCAGCGCGAGGGCAAGGCGCTCGAGCAGATCTTCGACCTGCTGGCCATCCGCGTGATCCTCACCCCGCGTGATCTGGTGGCCCCCGCCGGCACCGACGAGAAGCGCCGCGAGCGGGCCGAGGAGACGCGCGAGAAGCGCATCTGCTACCACACGGTCTCCATCGTGCACTCGATCTGGACGCCGCTGCCGGGCCGCTTCAAGGACTACATCGCGGTGCCCAAGCCCAACGGCTACCAGTCGCTGCACACCACCGTGATCTCCCAGAGCGGCCAGCCCATCGAGGTGCAGATCCGCTCGCGGCGCATGCATGAGGTCGCCGAGTTCGGCATCGCGGCCCACTGGATGTACAAGCAGGGCGGTCAGCTGGCCCAGAAAGACCGCGAGAACTGGATCTCGCAGCTGCGCGAACTGCAGAACGAGATCAACGACGCGTCCGACTACATGGACGCCGTGAAGTCCGACATCCTCTCGCAGCGCGTGCGGGTCTTCACGCCCAAGGGCATGGCGATCAGCCTGCCGCTGGGTTCCACGCCGGTCGATTTCGCGTACCACATCCACTCGCGCATCGGGGAGACGACCATCGGCTCGCGCGTGAACGGCTCCATCGTGCCGCTCTCGCACAAGCTCGGCAACGGCGACATGGTCGAGATCGTGACCTCCAAGAACGGGCACCCCAGCAAGGACTGGCTGAACTTCACGGTCACCAGGAGTGCGCGCTCCAAGATCCGCCACCACTTCCGCACCCAGGAGCGCGCCGAGGCGCTCAAGAAGGGCCACGACCTGCTGGAGCGCTACCTGCGCAAGCGCCAGCTGCCGGTGCGCCAGCTCATGCGTACCAAACTGCTGGAGGAGGCCGCCAACAAGCTGATCGGCAGCCGCAACCCCGACGACCTCTACCACGCCCTGAGCGCCGGGAAGCTCACGCCCTCGGCGGTGGGCCGGGTGCTCTCGCCCAGTCTGGCGCAGGAGCAGGCCGGCCCGGCCCAGCGCCGCGCGCCCGCCGCTCCCCGCCCGGAGAACGGCGGCGTGTACGTGGAGGGCTTTACCACCACCACCAAGCTCAGCAACTGCTGCTCGCCCATTCGGGGCGACCAGATCATGGGCTACCTCACGCGGGGGCGCGGCGTGAGCGTGCACCGCATCGACTGCCCGAACATGATCCGCCTGCTCAAGTACGAGGCCGAACGCTGCGTGGCCGCCTCCTGGGACGCCGGCACGCCCGGCAGCACGCTGGTCGATCTGGACGTCATCGCGCCGGATCGCTCGGGCCTGCTGGCCGACGTGCTGGGCGCGCTGAGCGCCGAGAAGCGCAGCCCCCTGAAAGTGGACGCGCGGGTGGGCATGGACTCCGTGGCGCACATCCTGCTGCGCCTCGCGGTGACCGGCAACGCGGATCTGGCTGCCGTGCGCGCCGCGATCCTGCGCGTCGACGGCGTGACCGACCTCGTGCGGGTAGGTCGGGGCGACGGCCGCGTCCGGAACGGGGCCAGCGCGTGAGGGCTCCGGGCCTGCTCGACATCCCCGTCGCGCCGGCCGCCGGATCACCGGCCCAGCGCCTGCTGCTCCTGGGCGTCCCGGCCCTGATCCTGCTGGGCGCCTTCCTGCCCGGCCCGGACGGCGCCCCGGCCCCGCGCTCCCTGCTGATGCTGCTGATGAGCACGCTGGCCGTGCTGCTGGGCCTGCTGTTCTGGCTGGCCCCGCGCCGCCTGGGCTACGCCCTGACGAGCACCGACCTGCTGATACGCCGGCTCTCGGGCACGACCCGGCTCGCCATTCCGGAGATTACGGCCCGCCGCTCGGCTGGGCGGCTGGGCTGGCGCACCTTCGGCACCGGCCTGCCGGGCTACCTCACGGGCTTCTTCACCTTCGGGCCGGATGCCCGCTCGGCCGTGATGGCGGCGGCGAGCCGGCCGGATCGGGGGGTGATCGTGGAACACGCGGGCCGCGCCTATTTCCTGACCCCCGCCGATCCGGACGCCTTCCTGAGCGAACTGGCGCGGCGCGGCGCAACGGTGGCGCCGTGAGCCTGACTCTGCTCCCCGATCTGGGCGACCTGCTGCGGCTCTATCCGCAGTACAACGCCGGCACCGTGGTGGAACTCGTGCGCTCGCTCGGTGCCCGTGAGGTGCTGTGGGCCTCGTCGGCCGACCCGGATCACCCGCTGCGCGACGCGCTTCCCGCCGCCGGTCTCGCCATCCGCGAGGGCTTCACCGAGGACTGGGCCTGGGCCGAGGCCGAATACGACCAGTTCCTCGACTTCCTGAAGCTCTACCCGCAGGGCCGCGAGAGGCTGCGGGAGGCGGGCCGCGCCGAGGGCGAATTCGCGGCGCTGCTGGGCACCCCGGCCGCTCCCGACCGCCTGCTGGGCCCGGAGGTGCTGGACGCCGCCGCCCGCTACCACGAGACCCAGCGCCGCGTGCTGGACGAGGGGCCGGGCACCGTCTGGCGGGATCGCCGGCTGACCCGGCTGGCCGGGCGGCTCTCCGGGCACACGGGCGTGGTGATCGCCCCGCTGGACGATCTGCCGGAACTGCTGGCCCGCCTGCCAGGAGCGGCCCTGCCGGATCTGAGCGCCTTCACTCCCGGCGAGACCAGCCGCCTGCGGGCCCTGGCCGACCGCGCCTGGCAACTGCGCGAGGAGGATGACCTGACCGCGCTGCTGGAGGCCCTGGAGCGGGAGACCGGCGACCGCGTGACCCCTGAGGCCGAACTGCAGGCGACGGCGGCCAGCATCCACCTCGCGGTGGGCGACCTGCAGGCGGCGCGCGAGCTGCTGGAGCGCGCCGCCCACAGTCTGCAGGGCGAACTGCCACGCAGCCTGGCGGGACTGGTGCTCGCCCGGCTGGGCCAGGTGCGCGACGCCCTGGGAGACCGCGACCTGGCCGTGCGAACCTACCGCGCCGTGCTCGCCCTGAGCCACGCCCCCCAGATTGCCCGCGACACCGCCGAGGCGGGCCTGAAGGAAGCCTTCGCGCTGCAGCTGTCCGGTGGGGCGGATCAGGCGTAGGCTCAGGGCCGCGCCGGGGACGCATCCGCTTGATATCTGGCCGATCTGACCGCTGAGAACCGTCGTCCGTCCATGGGCAACATCGAAAGGGCAAGTTCCTTACGCCTGCCCTGTGCCGCCCACCCGCTGAACTCCGCCCGGTCTACTCCAGCCGCTGCAGCCAGTCCGCCCGCACCTGCAGTTCCCCGGCGTGCATCAGGTGGGGCTCGCCCTGCAGGGTCACGCCCAGGCGGTCGGCCAGGGTGTTCTCGGTGATCGCCGCCTCGGCGCGGCGCAGGGGCCAGGCCTCGTGATGGATCCGCCCCCGGTAGAGCCGGCCCGAGGCATCGGCGGAATACAGGTATAGCCGGTGGGTCAGCCAGTGTTCCAGGCTCCCCTCCGGCGCGGCCAGGGGCGCTCCCACCGCCCGGTAGGCGCCGGCGAAGCGGCCCCCCGGCGCGTGGCGGTGGGTGCGGAGGCTGGCGTAGCGGGTCACGCCCGCCGCGTGGGAGACCCACATCCGGGCATCGAAATAGGGGAGATGGAACAGGGTGCGCGCCAGCCGCACGGCGAGCGGCTGGGCCGCGTCCAGGGAGTAGAACCAGACGCCGCCTTCCCCGTCCTGCTGCCTGGAGGGCCGCACGTAGGTTCGCAGGTTCAGTTCGGGAAAGTCGCTGACTCCCGGCACGTCCGGCAGGAAGCGTGGGGCCACCCCGCTCATGCGGAAGGGCACCACGCCCAGCCACGCCTGCCCCTGGAACGTGTCCAGCTCCAGCCCCGGCGGCAGGGTGGCGGCCAGGTGCCGCGCGTCGACCGGCCAGTGCATGAAGCACAGGTCACGCCAGGTCATCCGCAGGGCCCAGCCCGAGTGTTCCGCCATACGGCAGCCTACACGCCCCTTCCCCCCGGCCTTCCGCGTGCATGGAGACTTGGTACAGGTCAGCTCAAAGTTCCGTAAACGCTGCCCGCCACCTTCCGCACACGATCCTTCACGGAGCTGACTAGGCTGGACACGTTGCACGCCCCATGAGCCCCACGTGGCCGTGCCGGAAGGAGCTTCCCATGATGAACAACGAACAGGTTCTCGACAAACTCCAGTACCTCCTGGGCACCGTGCGCGACGGCGAGAAGGGCTTCAAGGACGCGGCCGAGCACGCCACCGACCCGCAGCTGCGCTCGCTGTTCACGGAGCGCAGTGCCCAGCGCGCCAGCATGGCCGCCGAGATCGAGGCCCGGATCGGCACCATGGGCGACAAGCCCCGCGAAGGCGGCAGCGTGGGCGCCGCCCTGCACCGCACCTGGCTCAACGTCCGCGACGCCGTGACCGGCCGCGACGATTACCAGGTGGTCGCCGAGTGCGAGCGTGGCGAGGACGTCGCGGTGGAGAACTACCAGGACGTGCTGAAGGAAAGCGACCTGCCGGCCGACGTCCGCTCGCTGGTCGAGGCGCAGTACGCCAAGGTGCAGCAGAGCCACGACCAGATCCGTGGCCTGAAAGACGGCCTGAAGGCCAGCTGAGCGAGCCATCGACTGCAGGATGAAGGGCCGGGATTGAAGTCCCGGCCCTTCCCTGTGCCCCTGAATGGACAACTATTCGCGTTTGCGGCGGCGCAGGCGTTCCAGGGCGGATTCCAGGCTCAGGCGCATCCGCTCCAGGGCCTGGGCCAGATCCCCGATCTCATCGTTGCGGTCGGCGCTGACCGGCCGGGAGAGATCCCCCATGCTGATCGCGTCGGCGGCCTTCACCAGCTGCTCGATAGGCTGCACCACGGCCCGCGCGGTGCGGTTGGCGAGCACCGACGCGACCAGCAGGCTGAACAGCGAGGTCAGCACCACCAGACCGATGGTGTCGCGCAGGCTGGCCCGGAAGCGGTCGTTCCGCAGCCCCACCGTGACCTTGTGGGTGAACTGGCCCGGCGCGGCCTTCACCGGCACGGCCGTCGGCTGGCCCAGCGTGTTCTCCACGACCGCCACGCGGGTCACGACCAGGGTCTCGCCGCCCAGCCGCATCGAGCCGCGATCCGGGTGCCGGGCCGTCCACTGGCCCACTTCCTTGTTCCAGGCGGCGTTCACGCGTGGATCGGCCGAGCGCAGGTACGAACTGCCCCCGGGCTTCTCGATCCGCACGAAGGCCACGTTGCGGTCTTTGACGATGGCGTCGAGCTGCAGGTTCGAGACGCTCTGGCTGCCGGTGCTCAGCGTGGTGCCCAGCGCCGCTGCCAGGGTCTGGGCCTGATCCTGCACGATCTGTCCCTGCAGGCGCGGCAGCAGGGCGCTGAGCAGCAGCAGGGTCAGCGCGGTGGCCAGCCCCAGGGGCAGCAGGGTGCCCAGCAGCAGGCGCCGGGACAGAGACTGGCGACGGGCCCGCCGCGTTCCGGGCTCGTCGGCCGGGCTCAGCAGCATGGGCATCACCACGGACTCGGGCCGGCCCTCCGGGGTGGGCGGCGGCTCGTTCATGGTCAGGGCGCCGGTGAAATCCGTCCAGACATCCATCTCGGAAGGAGCGCTCACCATGGACTCCGGCGCTGGGGATGCGGGTGCGGCTGGAGACGGGGCCGCCGTCATGGGGGCGGCCGTCATGGGGGCAGCCGGGGCCGGCGTACTGGAGACCCGGGGCGCCGTCACCTCGGGCATGGGGCTTCTGGCGAAGGGGGAACTGTCCCGGATCAGTTCCACGTCGCCGGGCCGTTCCAGCAGGGCCGCCGCTGCCAGCGAAGGAAAGGCTGGGGAGGTCTGGAAGGGGCTTGACCGTGGGGTGGCGGGCAGCGGCGCACCCGGCACGGCACTCGGCATGGGTGCGCTGGGCCAGGCGGGCGCGGCGGCGGCGAAGGGATCGGGGCTGGCCGGCGTGGCCCCGGCCGGGCTGCCGGGGGCGCGGGCCGGCGCCAGGGGGGCGTCGTCGGGGAAGGCGTCGGTCGCCATGAAGGCCGGGGTGGGGGCCACCGCCTGGAAGGGCTCGGTGATCACACTGGTCTCGTCCCGCACGCCTTCCAGCGCGACCTCGGCACCCACCGATTGGAACATCGTCATGAGCAGCTCGGCGCGGGCGCGGCTCGTGGGCTTCATCAGCCGGCCCGTGCGGCGTGAGGCGAGGCGCTGCGCCTGCTCGGGAGTGAGCCCGAAGCGTTCCGTCAGCAGCTGCTCCAGCTGAAGCCGTCCGTCGTCGCTCACTGCCTGTCTGATCACCACCGTATATTTCATGCCGTTCTCCCCCTGCCCTGATCACACCAATATGTGCCCCTGCTCCGTGCCGCCGGCCCGCTGGCGGGCGGCGCCCTCACGCCATCCCCCGTTCCCGCAGCTGCCGGACGAACAGCTGCGCCCGGTCGTGCGACAGCTGGGCCGCCAGCCGGTTTAGCAGGGCGCTCAGGGTGGCCTGCTGGCCCAGTTCCTCCAGCACCTCGTCCACCATCAGCGAGGCGAGGGGGCCGACCGCCGCCGCCAGACATTGCGTGACCACCCGCGCCACGGCGTCGCCGACCTGCTGCTCGCGCTGCACGGCCTGGCCGACCCAGCGCGCCGCTTCATCCAGCTGCAACTGCACGTCGGCGGGGGTGGTGCGGGCCAGCCGGGCCACCTCGTCGGTTCCCCGGAGGCCGTCGACGGCGTGCAGCACTTTCCAGACCCGGTAGGGCATCGGGGTCGTGTCGCTCAGGCCCTCGGGCCAGTTCAGGGAGGTCACAGCGTCTCCAGTCCGGCGGCGGCCCATTCCGGACGATCCCGCAGGGGCGCCGTGGGCAGGTCGGCCAGCCGCACGCCCAGGCGGGCCAGCGAGGCCCGCAGAGCGGCCAGCAGGGCGGGCCGGAACTCGCTGACCTCCAGGGCCGGGTCGATGTGCAGCGCCGTGCCGCGCAGCGCGATCTCACGGGCGAAGGGGTCGAGGCAGTCGTAGGTGACGCTCAGGCGCGTGCTGACCTCCCACCAGGCCGTCTCCAGCGGCACGCTGCGCGCCACGACCTCCACCAGTTCCTTCCAGAGGGTCGCCAGGGCCTGAGGACTGACCTCGGCGTAGGGGGCATAGGCCGTGGCGGCCGCGCCCGGCGCCGGCAGGGTGCCCCCGATCACCTGGCCGGAGTCCCAGTAGCTGCCGCCGGTGCCGGACACCAGCACGCCCGAGAACATCTCGCGTTCCAGGCGCCGCTGCAGCCCGGGCCACACGTCGTCCAGAGGCTGCGGCGTGCTGGCGCGGGCCGCCCAGACCAGTCCCGCGATCTTCGGACTCTGGGTGCTCAGGCTGACCTGGGCCCGGGGCAGGGCCTGCATGGTCGTGGCCCACGACACGTCCTGCCCACCCCAGGTGAAGCCTCCCAGCACCTCGCCCCGGGCCCACACGAAGCGCGCCCAGCGCCCGTCCTGCCAGGCATCGAAGACGCAGCTGGCCCCCTGCGAGCGGCGGGTGGCGAGGTCCACGGCGATGTCCGTCCAGGGGTAATGATCCGTGCTGATCGCCGTGTACACCGCCTGATCAGTGGGCACGGGCAGTGCGGCGCTTGTGGGAGGGGGAGGGGCAGGATGGGTCATGAGCGTCCAGTCATTGGGTGTCCAGAAAGCTTGGGTTCCGAGGTCGGGTTCCGCGTGTGGGTTCGGCGCGCAGTCGGGAATCGGGCACGCTGGAGGGCTGAGGTGAGGGGCTGGGGGCAGAGGCGCGGCCCGGAGGGGGACTCAGCCGCAGTGGGATGAGAAGGCCCTTAAGAAACGCCTCTGTGACACGGTGCCATGACACTGTGCGGCCTCTTACCAGCGGCTTACACGCGTGGAAAAGTTCACGTCCCGCTCCGGACGCCGGCTGGAAGCGGCTGGAGAATGGTCAAACCGTGCCCCAGTCCAGGCTCGCCCAGGGAGGGCGAGCGCCGCTCGCCATCCTGCCCGACGACCAATGCGCAGTCTGCATCCAATGGTCGGTCGTCTCATTTCCCATCAGGCGTCTCGGGGGAAACGGGTGGCGGTGGTTCCGGCCGGGTGGAGGCCGTCGCGGACGGTGCCGAGTCGCGCTGGCGTGGCAGATCCATCAAGCCGCGCCCGGAGGCCGTGTCCCCTCAGCACAGCATCCGGCCCCAGGAATCTCCTGGGGCCGGACGTCACCGCGCGGCGGCGCGGTCTGGGTTCAGTGGAGGCGACCGGATGGGCTCAGCCGAGTTCGCTCAGCAGCGCCGCCACGCGGGCTTTCAGGTCGCCGCGTTCCTGGGGGGCGCCCAGCTGGTGCAGGCCACCGTGGTAGGCGTCCGGATCGCCGAACAGACGGGAGAGCAGTTCGAACTCGCGCTGGCTCCGCAGGCTGGCGTCGTCGCGGAACATGTTCACGTACTGATCTTGGAAGGCCCATTCGCTCAGGCTGCCCTCCAGGTAGGCGCGCATCAGGCGGCGGTAGGGTTCCACGTTGTCGTCGGTGGCGACGCCGACCACGCCCTGCCGGGCCGGCACGTGGGCCGTGAACACCGGCTCCAGCGCCTCGGGGGTGATGTCCCAGTTGTTGACCTCGAATTGCGGCTGCCCGCCCTGGAACAGGATGAACTGCGGGCTGTGGTGCTGGATGCCGGTCAGTTCGGCGACATGGTTGCTCGCCGGGCGCCAGTCGACCACCCGGATGAAGCCCACGGGCAGCTCGTGGCGCTGCAGGAAGGTTTCCAGCACCCCGAAGCCCTGCATGGTCTTGTGGCAGGTGCCGGCCTTGAACACGGCGGCCAGCGGGTACTCCTTCAGGAAGGCGTCCACGTCCTCGGGGGTGGTCAGGGGCACGAGCACCTGGGCTTCAGCGCTGGCGGCGTCGGCCTGGGCCGCAGTGGTCTGGGCAGTCTGGGTCATGCCCCCAGCATACCTGCCGCTTTAGAAAACGAAGTGAGGCGGTGCACAAGTCGGGCCGGGTGGACGGGGCTGTCGTCTGCGGGCCTCAGGGTCTGAGGGGCTGGGGTCGGGCGGCTGGGCGATCGTCTTCGGGGCCGGTTCCCCATCTGGAGGGGTCGCCTGAACCTCGACTGCTCTCCAGCCCGGTTCAGCCCGGTCGGGTGCGGGCGCCAGCCCTCAGCCCAGCTCCCAGACCTGCGCCTTGAGGTGGGTCGCGCCCGGATAGTCCTCGCCCGCGCCCAGCCGGGTCAGGCTCCGCCCCGTCCGGCCCGCCTGCTCCAGACCCGCTTGCAGCAGGCGCCCGAAAGCGGGCTCGCCGACGCCCGCGTGGTTGAGCAGGGCCAGCACCCGGCCCCCCGGCGCCGTGACCCCGGCGGCCAGGGCCAGCAGCGCCGGGTAATCCCGCTCGGCCCGCCACGTCCCGGATGTGCCCCGCGCGAAGCTGGGCGGGTCGAGCACCACGAGTTCGAAGCGGTCGCCCCGCCGGCGCAGTCTGGCGAGCCAGTCGAACACGTCGCCGAACAGGAAATCGGTGTCGGGGGCGCTTAGGCCGCTCAGGGCGTAGTTGGCCTGCCCCCACGCGAGCACCTTGCGGGACAGATCCACGTTCTTGACCACCTCCGCCCCGCCCAGCGCCGCGTTCAGGCCGAAGCCGCAGGTATAGGCGAAGGTGTTCAGCACGCGCGCGTCCGCCGAGTGCCCACGCACCCATGCGCGGGCGGGCCGGGCGTCGGTGAACAGGCCGGTGCTCAGGTCGGCGCCGGGCCGGATCAGGAAGGGCACGCCGCCCTCCAGCGCCGTCAGTTCGGGCCGGGCCACGCCCCACACCGGTTCCGGCGGCGACAGGCTTTCGCGGGCCACGTTCGCCAGATGCCGGGCCTCGACCGGCCTCCGCTTCAGGTACACCGAGGCCAGCCCCGCCGCCTCGGCACAGGCGGCGGCCAGCCCGGCCTCCTGCGCTTCACTCAACGGGTTGTACAGGCTCAGCATCCCGGTATCGGCCGCCACGTCCAGCGCCCAGGCCCCGGCGGTCTCGGTGGTGTGAACCGCGCGGTAGACGGTCGTGCCCTGGCCGGGCAGGTGGGCGCGGCGGGCCAGCAGGGGCGCGAGGTCGGGGAGCGTCATAGTCGGCGTCACGGGCAGGGGCGGGGCGCTAGGGCCGGCCGCCCAGCAGCCACCACACGGCCGCGGTGGCGAGCGCGGTGATCATCCAGAAGCGCATGGTGACGTGGGTTTCGGGCCAGCCGACGTCCGGGTGCTCGAAATGGTGCTGGATGGGCGACATCTTGAAGACCCGCTTGCCGCGCGTCTTGAACGAGACGACCTGGATCACCACGCTGAGCACCGCCGCCACCGGAATGATCGCCGCCAGCGGCAGCAGCCAGACGTCGGCGTACAGGATGTACGCGCCGGCCGCGATCGCCCCGATGGCGTGGGAGCCCATGTCGCCCATGAAGACCCGTGCCGGGTGGGCGTTGAACCACAGGAAGCCCAGCAGCACCGCCACCAGCAGCGCGCTGGCCGGCGACAGCGCGATCAGCGGCAGCAGCACGATGATCGACAGGCCCGCGAGCAGGCTGTCCAGGCCATCGGCGAAGTTGAAGGCGTTCACCGCGCCGACCATCACGAAGGTGATCAGGGCCATGTCGCCCCAGCGCCCGAAGCCCGGCACCAGTTCGTGCGAGGCCAGCGGCGCGGCGAAGTACGCGAACACCAGCGCGACCAGAATCTGCAGCGGGAACTTCTCGCGGGCCAGCAGCTCCTTCTTGCCGCCCACCATGCGCGACCGCACCTTCAGCAGATCGTCGATCCCGCCGATGACGCCCATGCCCAGCGCGCCCAGCATCAGGATCAGTTCGCGCTGTCCGCCGGCCTGGCCGCCCTGAAACTGCCCGCTCAGGTACAGCGGGAAGAACACCAGCGCCAGCGCCAGCACGAAGGGCACGCCGCCGGCCGTGGGGGTGCCCTCCTTGTGCTGGTGTGCCGGGCCGTCTACGCGGATGGGCTGGCCCCAGCCCCGCGCCTTGCTCGCGCGGATAAACAGGCCGACCAGAAACCACGACAACAGGGCGGCGACGACCATCATGGGAGGAACCCCACGGTGGTCAGGAGGGGAGTCAGTTGGGGTGCCATCTCAAGCGGCGAGGTTAGCACGGCCCTGACTGGAGGTTCGGAGGCTGGGCGGCCTCGCGGATGGCGCACGACATGGCCGGGGGCACCTCCTCATGTCGCTCCAGGTGCTCCAGCAGGGCCAGCGCCGCCTGCGGGGTCTCGCCGTAGCCCGGCGCGAAGGCGGGCAGCAGGCGGGCGACCTCCGGATACCGCTGCTCGAAGCGCCGCTCGAGGCCAAAGGCGTCGGCGCCCGGCGCCCCTTTGGCGGCGCGCTCGGCGCGGTCGGCGTCCAGCGCCAGCACATGCCCCAGCGCGTCCTCCTGCACGAACTTCAGGGCGCTCAGCCGCTCGCCGCGCCAGAAGCGGCCCAGCCCGACGAGCAGGTTCGTCAGGGCTTCGCCCAGGTGGTGCGCGCGTTCCGTGGCGGGCGGGGAGCCCGGGGCAGCCGCCTGCGGAAGCTGCCCCTGCGGGAAGTCCGGCGCGGCCCAGACCAGCCGGGCGCCCCACAGGGGCAGTTCGGGCAGCTGCTGTGGGCCGAAGACGGCGAATTCGGCGTAGATGCCGTCCTGGAACAGCACCTTCGAGCCGTCCGGCGTGTTGCGGAAGGTGTAGGCCAGCGGGGCGGCGCCCTGGAGCCAGTCCGCGGTCTGGATGAACCAGTCTCGTTCGCCCGGGCGCGCGATCACGAAGAAGTCCAGATCCGACCAGCGATCCAGCCGCTCCAGCTCGCTGCCCACCGAGCCCAGACCGATCAGCGCCAGCGCCCGCCGGGAACGCTCCAGGGCGGCGGCGATGGCGTTCAGGCGCTCGAGCAGGGCGGCCGGTGTGGTGGGCATCCTCCCGTTGTACCCGAATCCGGGCCGCCTCAAGGCGGGTGCGGCCCAGGCCGGATGTTGCGCGTGCGCCCATACCGGACTCGCCTCCGGGTCAGAGGAAGTCCGTCGCGCCTCGCCTGTCCGCTCTGCTGGCTTCGCCTGCTCCTGGCCCGGTGGTTCCGCAGGAACCGGGCTGTGGGCTCAGTTCGCCAGATACCGGATGAAGTCGCGCATGGAGTTCACGCACTCGCCCGACTCGCTCAGGGCGCTGCTGCCGGTGATGGTGCGCAGGATGCCCGAGTCGCTGAGGTACAGCTGCGAGACCCGGTAGGTGGCCCCGCCCTGGGTGTAGTCGTAGGCGGCCAGCACGCCCCAGGCGCCGGCCCGGTCGACCGGCTGCGTGACCACGGCCGTCATGCGCTTGTCCAGCGTGGTCTGCAGCTTCAGCGCGAAGGCGCGCGCCTCGTCCGGTGTGCCGAAGAGCGGGAAGGCCTGCCCATGCCGTTCCTCGCGCATCAGGCAGGCGCCGCTGGCGTCCGTCCAGAAGTTGGCGTCGCCGTTCACCGGCACCCAGCCGGTCATGGGAACGATCAGGGCGCCCGCCGGGGCGAACAGGCCCAGTGCAGCCAGGAGTGCAGGCAGCGCCAGGCCCCGCCTGGTGGCGGCCCGGATTCGGGGAAAGCAGATGATCTGACCCATGGCTCATCACGCTAGCAAAGATTTTCTGACAAGCTTCCGGCGATTCTCATGTACCGGGTACAGACAGCCGGGCCTCCAGCCCCGCCCGAACCGCCGGCCACTCGGCGCGCAGCACGCTGAACATCACCGAGTCGCGCGCTGAGCCGTCCGGCCGCACCTGATACTGGCGCAGCACCCCCTCCTGTACGGCCCCCAGCTTCTGCAGGGCGCGCACGCTGCGCCCGTTGCGGGCGTCCACCTTGAAGTGCACGCGGCTGGCGCCCAGCGCCTCGAAGGCCCGGGCCATCAGCAGCAGCTTGCTCTCGGGATTCACGCCGGTGCCCTGCGCGGCGGGTAGCAGCATGGTGCCGATCTCCACCCAGCGGTCGGCCACCCGGATCTCGCTGAAGCTGATGCGCCCCACCGCCTGGCCCGTGGCGTTCAGCCGCACGGCCCAGTTGAGCCGATCCGGCAGGGCGTTCAGGCGCGCGATGTAGCTGGCCCAGGCCGCGGGCGTCGAGTCTGCGGGGCCGCCGCGCGACAGGAAGCGCAGGGTGTCCTCGTCGGCCCCCACGCTCAGGTCGGCGGCGTGCTGCTCGCCCAGCGCCTCCAGCGTGACGATCCGGCCACGGAGGGTGGGCTGCTGGAACCAGAGGTCGCCGGGGGCAGGGTCGGTCGGGGCAGGGTCGGTCATGGGGTCACTCTAAACACCAGCGGAGTCGCCGGGGGCCGGGCCGTCCGGGCGGGTGTCCAAGGCGCCGGCCCCGTGCTCTGGATCTGCGCCCTAGCCCCGGTGGTACGGCTCGCCGGCATGGATGCTGGACGCCCGGTAGAGCGCCTCGACCAGCACGACCATCGCCAGGTCGTGGGGCAGGGTCAGTTCGCCCAGGCTCCACAGCCGCGTGGCCGCGCCGCGCAGCTCGTCGGTGTGGCCGTCGGGGCCGCCGACCGCGAAGGCCAGTTCACCGGCGCCGCCCAGGGCCTGGGCTTCCAGAAACGCGCTCAGGCCCTCCGAGCTGAACTGCCCGCCGCGCGGATCGAGCAGGATCAGCGGCGCGCGGCCGGCGGCGCGCGCCACGGCCACGCTCTCCAGCGCCTGGGTCTTGCCCTGTACCCGGCTGACCTGCACCTTGTGAAAGCGCCGCAGCCGCTTCTCGTATTCGTCCCAGCCGGCGCGGGCGTAGGCCAGTTTCGGTTCTCCCACGGTGATCAGGTGCAGTCGCACGCCGCGCAGCCTAGCGCGCCCCGGCCCACCTGCTCCGCCCTCCATCCGCGCGCCGGGTCAACCGTGCCGTGCCGACCCGCCTGGCGGCGTTGGCCCGCTACACTGTCTGGCATGAGGGGTCACAGCCCGCCGGTGGGGTCAGGATGAACGGGGCGACATGAATTACGCCGCGACCCTGGCCGTGCTGGTGGTGCTGGCCTTCTGCTTCCCGCTGTCGGTACGGCTGGGCGCGCAGGTGGGCGTGCCCCAGGCGGTCACGATGTCGATCCTGGGCGCCCTGCTCACCTTCGCGCTGGCCACCTGGCTGGTGCGCTGGCAGGTGGCCCGCTACCGCCTGAGCCTGGAGAGGCTGGAGGCGGCCCGCGAGCAGGTCAGGGCCGATCCCCAGAACCCCCGGGCCTACTTCGTCGGGGGCGAGCACCTGGGCGCGCTGCTGCTCAGGCTGGACCGGCGGCGGGAAGCCGCTGAAGTGATCGACCGATACGCGCGCCTGGGCGGCGCCAGAGAATCCGAGATCGTGGCGCTGCGTGAGGCGTTGTCCAGGGCCGAGCGGCGTCAGCGCCGGGCCCAGGGGAGGGAAGCATGAGGGCCTACAAGGGCATTATCGAAAACGGAGTGGTCGTCGTGATCGGCGCCCGGCTGCCGGAGGGAACGGTCGTGACCGTGACGGTCGGAGAGGGCGAGTTGCTGCGGGCGCGGATCGTCGGGGTGCTCAAGCGGCCCCGCAAGGTGCGGATCCGCCTGAAGCCCAGCCCGGGGCTGGCGCTGCAGGCGACGGAAATGCCCGGGAATGACTGAGCTGGCTCCCGCTGAAGAGGTCGTGACGGAGGTGACTGTGACAGGGCCGGACATGCTGGAGCCGGAGGCCACGGAACCGGACGAGCCCGGGCCGGATCATGGGCCCGACCCGGCGCCGCCCCCCGACAGCGCCGGGCTGCCTGGAACCCAGTCGCCCGAGACCCATCCACATGACCGTTCCCAGCCCGTGCCCGGGGCCGGCCCCCGGGTCTGGCTGGTGCCCACGCCGGTCGGCAACCTGGGCGACATCACCCTGCGGGCCATCGAGGTGCTGCGCGGCGCGGACGCCGTGGCCTGCGAGGACACCCGCCGCAGCGGCGCGCTGCTCTCGCACCTGGGCATCCGCAAACCCCTGGTGCGGCTCGACGCCCACACCATGCACCGGGCCGCCCAGGTGCTGGAGAAGCACCCCCGGCTGGCCTACGTCTCGGACGCCGGCACGCCCGGCATCAGCGACCCCGGCAGTGAACTGGTGCAGGCGGCCCTGGAGGCCGGTGTGCCGGTCGAGGCCCTGCCCGGCGCCACCGCCTTCGTGCCGGCGCTGGTGCTCTCGGGCCTGCCCACCGGGCGCTTCACCTTCGAGGGCTTCCTGCCCCGCTCGGGCCGCGAGCGCAAGGAGCGCCTGGGCGCCGTGGCGTCCCGCGCCGAGACCAGCGTGCTGTACGAGAGCCCTCACCGCCTGGGCGCCACGCTGCGCGATCTGGCGGGGGCGTGTGGCGCTGGACGACCTGCCAGCGTGACCCGCGAACTCTCCAAGCGCTTCGAGGAGACCGTGCGCGGCCCCCTGAGCGAGCTGGCCGGGCACTTCGCGGCCGAGGTTCGCGGCGAGATCGTGATCGTCGTTGGCGGGCAGGATCAGCCCGTGGCGCAGCCGCAGCCGGGGGATCAGCGCGATTGGGCGCAGGCGCAGGCCGCCCAGGGCCACAGCGCCCGAGATATACGTGACCTTCTCATCGCGCGGGGTTTGCGTAAGAATGACGCATATGCCCTGGCCCTGCAGGTGACCGGCGCCGAGACCGCCTAACGAGTCCAGGCCAGCGGGCTCAGGCGGCTCGCCTCCGTTCCTCCCCGGCCCGGGGCGACCCTCTCAAGCCCCCAGCTCAATCCCCCCAGGGAGACCCCCATGACGGAACCCACCCCCATCCACCACCCCAATCCAGCCGGCGTCAAGCGCGTGGCGGTGCTGACCAGCGGCGGCGACGCGCCGGGGATGAACGCCGCCATCCGCGCGGTCGTCCGCACCGCCACCTTCGAGAGCCTGGAGGTCGTGGGCGTCCGGCGGGGCTTCTCGGGCCTGCACCGGGGCGAACTGAATCTGCTCGGCCCGCGCGACGTGGCGAACACCATCCAGCGCGGCGGCACCATCCTGCTCACGGCGCGCAGCAGCACCTGGCGCACGCCCGAGGGCCGCGCCAGCGGGGCGAAGTACCTGCGCGAGTGGGGGGTGGACGGCCTGATCGTGATCGGCGGGGACGGCAGTTTCCATGGCGCCCACTATCTGCAGCAGGAGCACGGCATCCCCGTGATCGGCGTGCCGGGCACCATCGACAACGACCTGTACGGCACAGATCACACCATCGGCTACTTCACGGCCGTCGAGACCGCGCTGGACGCCGTGGACAAGCTGCGCGACACCGGCGCCTCGCACGAGCGCGTGTTCGTGATCGAGGTCATGGGGCGCCACGCCGGTCACATCGCCCTGGACGTGGCGGTGGCGGGCGGCGCCGAGGAGGTCTTCATCCCCGAGGACGACAAGCCGGTCACCGACGCCGTGGAGATTGTCAAGGAGAGCCTCGCCAAGGGCAAACGCGGCAGCATCATCATCGTCGCCGAGGGCTACCCCGGCGGCGCGCAGGGCGTGGCCGACGCCATCCAGGCGGGCACCGGCATGGAGACCCGCGTGAGCATCCTGGGGCACATCCAGCGCGGCGGCAGCCCGGTCTCCAGCGACCGCATCCTGGCCAGCCGCCTGGGCGAGGCGGCGGTGTACGCCCTGATGGACGGCCGCAGCGATGTGATGGTCGGCCGCGACTCCGGCGGCATCTGCTACACGCCGCTGCACGAGACCTGGGAGCGGCGCAAGGACGTCAGCCGGGATCTGTACCGCTGTGCCAAGACGCTGAGCGTCTGAGGCAGAAGGCTCAAGGCAGAAGGCAGATGGTTTCAAGATTTAGCCATCTGCCTTCTGCGCCTCTCTCAGTCCCGTTCGACGTTGCGCAGGAACGCGGGGATGTCGTAGTCCTTGGGGTCGTAGCCGCTGCTCGTTCCCCGCACCGGCTTGACGAAGGTCTCCAGGCTGGGGCCGCGCAGGCCCGACGCGATGCCGATGGTCGTGTCGTTGAAGCCGGTGGCGATCACGGTCACGCGCACCTCGTCGCCGGCCGCCTCGTCGGGCGTGATGCCGAAGAGGATGTCCGGATCGTCGAAGCCGGTGGCCTCGCGGATCTTCTCGACGATCTCGTTGGCGTCGGTCATGGACAGGTCGAAGCCGCCCGTGACGTTGACCAGGATGCGGCGCGCCCCTTCGATGCCGCGTTCCAGCAGCGGCGAGTGGATGGCGCTCATGGCGGCTTCCTCGGCCACCTTCTCGCCGCGCCCGGCGCCGATGCCCATCAGCACGGTGCCCGAGTTGGCCAGCAGGTTCCGCACGTCCGCGAAGTCGAGGTTGATCATGCCCTCGACGTTGATCACGTCGCTGATGCCCTTGACGCCGTAGTACAGCACCCGGTCGGCGATGAGAAAGGCCTCGCGGAAGGAGACCTTCTTGTCCACCGCCGTGAGCAGCTTCTCGTTGTTCACGACGATCATGCCGTCCACGCGGTCGGCCAGCTTGGAGATGCCTTCCTCGGCCACCCGCAGCCGCTTGGGCCCCTCGAAGCGGAAGGGCCGGGTGACGATGGCGACCGTGAGCACGCCCATCTCGCGGGCGATCTCGGCGACCACCGGCGCGCTGCCGGTGCCGGTGCCGCCGCCCATGCCGGCGGTGATGAACAGCATGTCGGTGCCTTCCAGATATTCCTTGATGCGTTCGCGGTCTTCCAGCGCCGCTTTCTCGCCCACTTCCGGATCGGCTCCGGCCCCCAGGCCGCGGGTGAGGCGGTCGCCCAGCTGAATGCGGATCTCAGCGTGGCTCTTGGCCAGCACCTGAGCGTCCGTATTCCCGGCGATGAACTCGACACCCTCGAGTCCGGATTCAATCATGCGGTTGACGGCGTTGTTGCCGGCCCCGCCCAAGCCAATCACGCGAATTCTGGCCGCTTGCATCGTTTCTCCTTACAGAGGTGAAGCCCCGTTTGTGGAGTTCATCTCAACTCGCGGTAGTTTAGCGCACCTGAGCATGAGTGCCACCCGCCATGTTGGACACCCATCCTGGGTACCGTGACCCCCACAGCGTGACCCGCACAGCGGTGGGCGGCGGCCCGGCGGAAGGCCACGGAGTGTGAGCCGTGGACGGAGCCGCAGACCGGGTTCACCCGTCCTGGCCCCGGAGCGCCCGGAGCCCCTGCCGCTCAACGGGAAGCTCCCCGGACGCCTCGACGCCGGGGAGCCTGAACCGCCCAGGAAGCAGAGCTGCTTCCTACATCCAGTCCTTGAACCAGTTCCGCACACGGTCCATGAGGCCCTCGCCATCAGCCCGGGCGGCCTTGGGGGCGGGGGTGCTGGGGGGCGGCGCGGTGACCACCGGGGCCGTGACCTCGATCAGGCCGGGCACCTTCTCGGCCTGGGGGTCGTGCCGGAAGACCGAGTGCGGCACCTTGCCGTCCTGGCCGATGCCGTACAGCACCAGCCCCACGCTGGCCGCCTGTCCGGGCCCGCTCACGATGTCGGTCAGGCCGCCGATGCCGCGCGGCTTGCCGACCCGCACCGGCAGCCGGAAGCGGTCGCGGGCGAGTTCCGCCACGCCGCGCAGCTGGGCCGCGCCGCCGGTGAGCACCACGCCCTGGGCGACCAGTTCCACCGGCCCCAGGGTATGGTCGATCTCGTCGCGGATCAGCGAGAAGATCTCGGCGAGGCGCGGCTTGATGATGCGCGAGAGTTCGAAGGCGCTGATGGCGTGGGTGCTGCCCGAGGCCGTGGTGATCTCCAGGGTGAGATCCTGGTCGGCCAGTTCGGGCAGGGCCGCGCCGTAGCGCTTCTTGACGTTCTCGGCCTCTTCCAGCGGGATCTTGAGGATCTGCGCCAGATCGGCCGTGACGTGCTCGCCGCCGATCGGGATGCAGGCGGAGTGCGCCAGGTTGCCGCGCTTGAAGACGCCCACGTCGGTGGTGCCGCCGCCCATGTCCACCACGATCACGGTCTGCATCTGCTCGACCGCTTCCAGGGTGGCGAGGCCCGAGGCCAGGGCGTGCAGCACGAAGCCGTCGACCTGCAGCCCGGCCTCCTGCACGCAGCGGCGCAGGTTCAGCAGCGGCCCGGCGGTGCCCGCCACGATATGCACGTCCACCTCCAGGCGCACGCCGTGCATCCCGACCGGGCTCTTGATGCCCTCCTGGCCGTCCACGACGTATTCCTGCGGCAGGGTGTGGATGATCTCCAGGTTGGGATCGAGCGGCACCGCGCGGGCGTTCTCGATGGCCCGGTCGACGTCCGGCTGGTTGATCTCCTGGTTGCGGCGGATGGCGGCCAGCCCGTGGCTGGTGATGGCCTTAGCGTGGTTGCCCGCCACCGACACGAAGACCCGCTCCACCTTGACGCCGCTGACGCGTTCGGCCGCCTGCACCGACTGCCGGATCGCGTGGGTGGCGCGCTCCAGGTTCACGACGGAGCCGCGCTTCATGCCTTCGCTGAGCACGCTGCCCTCGCCGATGATGTCGACGCTGCCGCCCTCGGCGACCTCGCCGATCACGGTGGTGATCTTGGTCGTGCCGATGTCCAGGCCTACGATAATCGGATGGTCCTTCATTCCTGGACGCTCACCCCCCAGGGGTAAATGGATAGGTCTTGATCTGGGTACATGCTGATGCTCCCAGCATACTTCAGGAGAGATGCGAGGTCGCCACTCCAGACAGACCCCGAGGGCAGTTGAACCTTTAAACCTGCGGGCGTGTAAGTCACCGACTGGACATTGTACCCGGACAGAGCCGAGAGCACCTTCAGGGCGTCGGCACGCCGGTCTGGGCCCCAGCCCTGCACCAGCGGCAGCGCGTCCACGTCATGGGCGCCGGGCAGGAGCGTGCCGTCGGCGGCCAGGGCCAGGGCGTCCGCGCCCTGCCGCCAGCGGGCCACCGGGCGCCGCTCGGTGATCTGCACCTCCACGCCGTCCGGGAAATGGCGCGTGACCACGGCCGACTGCACCCAGGGGCTCTCCAGCAGCCGCCGGGCCCGCCAGTGGCCGTAGTACAGCCAGCCGAAACCCGGCGTGGCGCCCAGCAGCGCCTTGACCTGCGTGGCCGGCAGCTGCTGGTTGCCGCTGACCCCCACCTGCCGGATCGGCAGCGCGAACCACGAGGCGGCCAGGAGGGCGGCGGCGGCCAGGCTGCCCACGATCCAGGGCCAGTTCAGCCGCCGGGGGAGGGGGGTCGGCTGCTCCAGCTCGTCCGATTCGACCGTTTCAGGCGTGACCGGCTCCACCTCGACCGGAGCGATCCGGCGATTGCCGCTGGGGCCGTGGCCGGTCACAGCGGCCCTGGCCGCTCCGGCCACAGCTCGTATTCCAGTTCCAGGGGCACCGGCACCCGGCTGCGGATCACGTCCAGCAGCGCGTGCACGTCGGCGGCGGTGGCCCCGCCCAGGTTCACGATGAAGTTGGCGTGCTCCGGCGCGATCAGCGCGTTGCCCACGCGGGTGCCCTTGAGGCCCGCCTCGTCGATCAGGCGTCCGGCACTCACGCCGCCGGGGTTCTTGAAGGCGCAGCCGGGCGTCTTCATCTTGGGCTGCCCCTTGCGGGCCTGATCCGCGAAGTCCATCTTGGCCAGCACCTCTTCCGGCGTGCTGGGGCGCAGCTTCAGGCGCACGCGCGTGACGATGTGGTTGCGCGGAATGCCGCTGTCGCGGTAGCCCCAGTCCAGTTCGGCAGGGGAGACCTGCCGGGTGCCCCCTGGCGTGGCGATCTCGATGGTGTGCAGGCCGTCGAACATCTCGCCGTAGCGGGTGCCGGCGTTCATCCACACCGCGCCGCCGACCTGCGCGGGAATACCCACGGTGCCCTCCAGATTGCTCAGCCCGAGTTTCTGGAGCTGCCGGATCAGTCCGGGCAGGGGCACGCCGCCGCCCACCCAGCCGGTGACGATCTGCTCGTCGGTGCTGAGCTGCCCATCGGGGCTCAGGTCGCGCTCGGCCAGCGGGCCGCTGAGGCGGATCACCCGCTCGGACACGCCCTCGTCGGCGATGACCAGATTGCTGCCGCCGCCCAGGATGCGGTAGGGCGCCTCCATGGCCTCCTGGAGCTGGGCCGCGGTCTCCACGAACCAGACCTCGGCCTCGCCGCCCACGCCCAGCGTCGTGAAGCGGGCCAGCGGCAGGCGCTCGACCCGCGTGCCGGTGCGGCTGACCGTCTGGGCGCTCGGGTGGTGGGCGGTCACGTGGGCACCCCGGCGAGTTCGCGCGACAGCTTCCAGACGTCGCCGGCGCCCATGGTCACGATGATGTCGCCGGGCCCGGCCTGCGCCCGCAGGGTCGCCAGCACCTCGGCGCGGTTCGGCATGTAGCGCACGCCCCGGTGGCCGTTCCCCTCCATGCGCCCGGTGATCAGGGTGGCGTGGATGCCCTCGATGGGCGCTTCCGAGGCGGCGGCGATGTCCATCACGAACACCTCGTCGGCGTCCATCAGCGCGTCGGCGAGGCGGGGCCAGGACTGCTGGGTTCGCAGGAAGCGGTGGGGCTGGAAGACCACCCAGACGCGCCGGCCGGTCTGCCGCGCCGCCTGCACCGCCGCCGCGACCTTGGTGGCGTTGTGGGCGTAGTCGTCGACCACCAGCGCGCCGCCCGGCGTCCCACCCAGTTCCCCGATGCGCTGCCAGCGCCGCCCCGGCCCCCGGAAGGCCGCCAGGGCCGCCGCCGCCTTGCCGAAGTCCCCGCCGTACAGATGCGTGACCGCCAGCGCCGCCAGCGCGTTCAGGACGTTGTGCAGGCCGGGCATCCCGACCCGCGCCTCGCCCAGCGGGGTGCCCCGGAAGCTCACGCGGAAGGAGGTGCCCTCGGCGTCCGGTTTCAGCTCCACGGCGCGGTAGTCGGCGCCCTCGGCCTGGCCGTAGCTCAGCGCCTCTCTGGCGCCCACGCACAGCTGCTCGAGCCCCGGCCAGTCGGCGCACAGCAGCACGCGGCTCGACGCCGCCACGAAGCGCGCGAAACCCGCGTGCTGCTGCTCGACGGTCTCCCAGTAGGTCGCCTGGTTGCCGCCCACGTGGTCGTCCTCGGCGTTCGTGAACACGGCGGTCTCGCACGAGAGTTCGGCGAAGGCCCGGTCGGACTCGTCGACCTCGGCCACGAAAGGGCCCTGGCCGACCCGGGCGTTGGAGCTGAACTCGGGCACGATGCCGCCCACGAAGGCGGCCGGGTCGAGCCCCGCGCCCTGCATGGCGACCGCGATCATGGAGGTGGTGGTGGTCTTGCCGTGGGTGCCGATCACGCCCACCGATGGCCCGGCGCGCAGCAGTTCGTCCAGCAGCGCCATGCGGGGGCGCACCTCGATCCCGGCCGACTGGGCCGCCCGCAGCTCCGGGTGATCCTTGGGCACCGCCTCGGAGGCCACCAGCACGTCCACCGGCCCGAACGCCCCCTGCGGCGCGCTGGTGATGTGGACGGCCTCGTGGCCCAGCGAGACGGCGATGCCCTCGGCGCCGAGCTGGGCGGTCAGTTCCGACAGCGACTGGTCGCAGCCGCTGACCCGGTGCCCCCGCGCCCGCAGCAGCCGCGCGAAGGCGCTCATGCCGATGCCGCCGATGCCCATCAGGTGGTAGTGCAGCGCCGCTGCGGCCTGGGTGGCTGCTGCCGAGGTGGCGGAAGGGAGAGCGGGAGACGATGAGGGCTCCCCGGCGGAACCGGGCGGCGGGAAAACGGGGGAGAGGTCAGTCATGGGTGGGGTGTGGGGGCGGGGCCTGTCCGGACAGCTGCCGCTCGATCAGGTCGGCGAAGCGCGCGGCCGCACCGGGCTGCGAACGCTTCACAGCCGCCGAGCGCATGGCGATCCGGGTGCCTGCCGCCGCACACTCTAACACTGCCGCCCCCAGCGCCTCACCGACCTTCGCCTGTTCCACCACGCGCCCGGCGCCCGCGCGCTGCACGCTCATGGCGTTGTGCCACTGGTGGTTCTCCGATGATTCGGGCAGCGGCACCATGATCAGCGGGATGCCGTGCAGCGCAGCTTCGGCCAGCGTGCCGGTGCCCGCCCGCGTGATCGCCAGGTCGGCCACGGACCAGGCGGCCACGGCGTCCACGTAGCCGGCGGCGTGGTACCAGTCCAGCCCGCGCACCCGCGGCGCCACGTCCGCGAGCCAGCGCGGGCCGGTGGAATGCAGCACCTGCACCCCGGCCCCCAGGTCGAGCGCGCTCCGGTCGGGGCCGAAGTCCAGGTCGATGCGCGGGGTCATCACGCCCAGCTCGTGCTGCACCAGCCCCTCGCCGCCGAAGATGTTCCGCAGCGTGTCGGGCACGGTGTTGTTCAGGAACAGCGAACCCTGCGAGCCGCCCATCACGAAGATGGTCAGCGGGCCGTCCTGCAGGCCGAGTCTGTCCAGCGCCTCGCCGCGTTCCATGCGCTCCTCGCGCACGGGCATGCCGACCAGGGTGGCCTTGCGGGCCTCCAGGCCGACCACCTCGGCGTAGGCCGTGCCGACCGCCTGGGCGCGGCCCACGGCCAGGCGCTGGGTCAGGCCCAGGCGGGCGTTCTGTTCGTGCAGCACGGTGGGAATGCCCAGGCTCTGGGCGGCCAGCACCCCCGGCAGGCTGGCGAAGCCCCCGAAGCCCACCACTGCCCCCGGCCGCAGTCCGGAGAGCAGCGTGCGGGCCTGCCACACGCCCCGCGCGGCCCGCAGCAGCTCGCGCGGGTCGGCCTTGCCCTGGCCGCTGCGGGCCAGCTTGCCGGCCTGGACGCCCCGGAACTCCAGCCCCTGCTCGGCGGCGACCCGTTCCTCCATGCCGCCCGCCTGCCCCAGGATCAGCGCCCCATGCCCGCGCGAGATCAGCTCCCGCGCCGTCGCCACCGCCGGATAGATATGCCCGCCCGTTCCCCCCGTCGCCAACACCACCAGACTCATCGCCCGGGAGTGTAGAGCTTCCGGCCGAGCCCGGAGGCGGGGAGGCGGCCCCCCCGTTCGGGGGAGCGGCAGCACGGGCCAGGGGCCGGACGTCCACGCCTCCGGCCCCTGGCCCTTGTTGTAGCGCTGTGGCCCGATCCGGCTCCGCTGGCCGTGCCGGCTCAGCCCGCTGGATCAGCCGGACAGCTCACTCAGTCGAACAGGTCGCCGATCGCGCGGCCCATGCCGCCGCCCTGGTTGCCGCTGTCGCCGCCCAGGCCCTGCTCGAACTCCTCGTAGGGCTGCACGACCACGAAGCCGTCGCCCTGGAAGACCATCTGGTAACTCTCGCCGCCACCCCGGCCGAAGATCGAGCGCAGCGAGGAATCCACGCGCAGTTGCGGCTGCAGGTTGCCGCTCCAGGCGATGGTGGCGTTGGGGTCGGTGAAGATCGGCTCCTGCGGGGTCACGCGCAGGGTCAGAGGCTTGCCGTGCGAGAGGATCGCCACCAGGCCGTTGCCCTGCACGCGCACGCTGAAGAGCCCGCCCGCCACCATGCCCGCCACCCGGCGCTGCATGGTGATGTCGTACTGCACGGAGTCCTCGAAGGCCAGCAGGTCGTTGCCGTTCACGTTCAGCGCGTCGCCCTGAAGTCTCAGGATCTGCACTTCCTTGCCCTGATCGGCGAGGTAGACCACGCCCCGGCCCTCGATCTTCGCCAACGGGCTCATCTCCTGCGAGACCGCGCGCTTGAGCGCCTTCATCAGCCCGCCTTCGAGCGTGCCCTCGCGCTTGAAGTTCAGGTTGCCCTTGTAGGCGATCATGGCGCCGAGCTTGCTCCACACGCGGCCGTTGACCTTGACCTCCAGCATCTTGCTGGATTCCAGCTCGAAGACATCTCCCGGCTGATCCCGCTCGGCGGTCTGGGCCACGAAATCGCGGAGGCTGTAGGTGCCGTCACTTCCAGGGTGCATATTCGTCATACGGGAGACAATACGGAGGGAGGGCCGCCGGAGTTCCCGGCCCCTGTTCGCCGCGCGCGCCGCCTACCGGCTGACGACCCCGCCGATGCGCCGCAGTACCTCGGCCAGAGTGTCCATGCCCGCGGCGTAGCTCAGGCGCACCTGGCCGGGCGCGCCAAAGTCGGTGCCGGGCACCACCGCCACCCGCGCGTCGTCCAGGATGATGCGCGCCGCCTCCAGTTCGCCTGGGTGGATGCTCGTGATATCGGTCATGACATAGAAGGCACCCTGCGGGGTGGGCGTGGGCAGGCCCAGCGCGTTCAGCCCCGCCACGATGAAGTCGCGCCGCTCGCGGTAGGCATTCCTGGCCATCTCGACGAAGCGCGCCGTCTCCTCATGCTGTTCCAGCGCGGCCAGGGCGGCGTACTGGGAGACCGAACTGGCGTTCGACGTGCTCTGCGACTGGATGGCGTTCATGGCGGCGATCACGCCCTTCGGCCCGCCCGCGTAGCCGATGCGCCAGCCGGTCATGGCGTAGGCCTTGCTCGCCCCGTTGACCGTCAGGGTGTGCTCGGGGGCGTAGCGGCCGATGCTGACCTGCTCGGCGTCGTAGACCAGATGCTCGTACATCTCGTCGCTGACGATGGTCAGGGAGTGGCGCTGGGCGAGCTCGGCCACGGCCTGCAGCACCTCCGGCGGGAAGACGGCGCCCGTCGGGTTGCCGGGGCTGTTCAGCACGATCATGCGGGTGCGCGGCGTGACCAGGGCCTCCAGCACGCCCGGATCGAGCATGAAGCCCGATTCCGGGGTGGTCGGCACCGGCACGGGCACGGCTCCCGTGAAGGCCACCATCTCGGGATAGCTGACCCAGTAGGGCGCCGGGATCAGCACCTCGTCGCCAGGGTTCAGCAGCGCGAAGAAGGCATTGAACAGCGCCTGCTTGCCGCCGCTGGTGACGGTCACGGCGTCCGGTGCGTGGTTCAGCCCGTTCTCGCGCGTGAACTTGGCGCTGATGGCCTCCCGCAGTTCGGCGATCCCGCTCACCGCCGTGTATTTGGTCTTGCCGGACTCGATGGCGTGGATGGCCGCCGCCTTCACGTGCGCGGGCGTGTCGAAGTCCGGTTCGCCCACGCTCATGGAGATGACGTCGATGCCCTGGCGGCGCAGCTCCAGCGCGCGGGAACTCACGGCGACCGTGGACGACGGCTTGAGGCTCAGGGCACGGGCAGACAGCTGGAAGGGGCCGCTCATACCTGCGAGGGTACAGGCCAGCGAGGGTACAGGCGGCCCGGCCCGGCAGAGCACAGAGGGTTAGAAGCGGTAGGTCAGGCCGAAGCCCAGGCCCGGCGACACGAAGGACAGATCCTCCGGGGTGGCGCCGGCATAGTGACCGGTGACGGCGCCCTTCAGGAAGAGGTACCGCGCCTTGCCCTCCACGAAATAGCCCCAGCGCCCGCCGGAGAGGGTGTTGCGGTAGCCCAGCAGGGCGCCGGCCATCCAGCCGGGCGAGGTGCCCACGATCAGGGCGCCGCTGGGGCCACCGTACAGGCCACGCGGGCCGGAACCGAGCAGCAGGTCGGCCCCGAAGGCCACCTCGCCGGCCAGATACTGCACGCCGCCCCGCACCGAGACCTGCGGCGAGGTGGTTGTCAGGGGAAGGCTCAGGGCGCCGTAGAGGGTCGGCAGGATCAGCACCTCGGATGAGATCCCGCCCCAGACGGTCGGGCCGTCGCTGGCGGTGGACGATTGGGCGCTGGCGGCGCCGAGGGTCAGGGCGGCGGACAGGGCCGTGGAACGCAGGGAGGCAGTCACCCAGCCAGCCTGACAGCCGATCCATACAGGATCTAGCTCCCGCTGGAGGGAGCCCGCAGCCAGTCCCGACAAGCGCGGAAGGCGACCATGAGGGCCGCCTTCCTTCGTCACGTCGGGTGGGACTGGGGCGCTCAGTGGAGCAGCCCGATGCTGCGGGCGCGGCTCACGGCCTCGGTGCGGTCGCCGGCATCGAGCTTGGCGTACAGCCGGGCGAGGTGATCCTTGACCGTGTCCGGCGACACCCCCAGGTTCTTGGCGATCTCCTTGTTCGAGTAACCCTGGGCCAGCAGGGGCAGCACCTCGGACTCGCGGGGGGTCAGGCGCGGCACGTTCACGTGCGGCAGGCGGTCGACCTCGGGGTTGGCGACGATGTCGCGCAGCTGGCGGGCCAGACTTTCCGGGTCGGTCTCCTTGCTCACGTAGCCGCGTGCTCCGGCGGCGCGGGCGGCCTGCACGATGGCCGGCTCGGCGAAGGTGGTGATCAGCACGGAGACCACGCCGGGGTTGCTCAGGCGCAATCTCTCGCAGACCTCGATGCCGGTCATGCCGGGCATCTTGACGTCCAGCAGGGCGGCGTCGGGCTGCAGGGTGCGGCAGGCGTCCAGGGCGGCCAGGCCGTCGGCGGCCTCGGCCACCACATCGAAGCCCTGGTTGATCAGGGCGTACTTGAGGCCCATACGGAACAGCGGGTGATCATCGGCGATGACGAGTCTCATGGGGTGACCTCCGGGAGGTGGAGCGTGAAGTGGGTGAGTTCGGTGGGGGGCGGGGTGGGGACGGCTTCGGGGGGAATGTCCGGCGGCGCCGGGGCAGGGGAGCGGTCGTAGACGAGGGCGCCGCCATGCGCCTCGGCGATGCGCCGGGCGATGAAGAGGCCCAGCCCGGCGGTGCCGGCGGTGTACTGCTGCCCCGCGATGGTGGTGGGCTGCGAGTTGAAGGGCTGGGCCAGCACGTCCACCGGCACACTCAGGCCGGGGCCGTCGTCGGACACCGTGACCCCCAGGGGCCCGGCCGCGAGCTGGATGCCGGTCTGGGCGTAGCGAACCGCGTTCTCGACCAGATTGGTCACGGCGCGCTCCAGCACCGGGGCGTCCACGTGGGCCTGCCCGGCACCGGTCACGCTCAGGCGCAGGCCGCGTCCGTCGGCCTGGGGCTGCAGGCGGCGGGCCACGCCGTCCAGCAGCGCGCGCAGATCGGTGGGCGCCGTATGCACGCGCACGTCCTCGCGCTCGAAGCGGTGGGCATCGGCCATCTGCTGCACCAGGGCCAGCAGGCGGCCGGTCTCGGCCTGGATCTGCACGCCGACCTCGCGGCGCTCGGCCTCGGGCAGGGGCAGGGTGGTCAGGGCCTGGGTCAGGTGCCCGGTGGCAATCAGCGGGGTCTTGAGGTCGTGCACCAGGGTGGCGATAAAGGCGTTGCGGCGGGTCTGCTCCACGCCCAGGCGCCCCAGCAGGCTGCCGAAAGCCGACCTGAGCGAGAGGATCTCCACCGGATCGTCGGCGTGGGGCTGGGCGAAGTCGCCGCGCTGCACCTCGCCCTGCAGGCGGCTGAGCGACCTGAGCAGGGTGCCGCTGAGCATGTAGCCCACCGCGCCGCACAGCCCGCCGACCAGCAGCATCCAGACCGCCAGGCTGGCCAGGGGCACCGTCGGCTGCGCCATGAAGGTCAGCACCAGGTTGGGCAGGAAGGCCAGCATGAAGATGACCAGCGTGAACTGGGCGCGCAAGGTGGTCAGGGCGCGCCCCCGTCCCCACCGCACCCCGGCCCGCTCAGGGGCCGGCAGGGCCACCTCGTCGGGGTGCAGGGGGGGATGGCCGGCGCTCATGAAACTCAGCTTACGGGGCCGGGTCTGACAGAACCCTCACGATGGGGAGGGTTCTGTCAACCCCCACCCCCAGCGGGCAGGCCCGGGTGGGAACCGGGAACCCGCCCGCCCGGCGTTCCGCTGTTTAGGTCGGCGTGGCGCGGATGTCCACCAGAATCCCCGCCAGGCGCCGCTCCAGCACCTCCACGGTGAAGCCGGCTTCCCGCAGCAGGTGCGGGGTGGGCCGGTTGGCGTGACAGCCGACGAAGCGTTCGAACAGCGGGTCAATGCCGTCTGCCACGAGTCCGAGCCAGACCTGCGGGGGGCGGACGTGCTCCAGGGCCAGCAGCTGTCCGCCGGGGCGCAGCACCCGCCGCACCTCGCCGAACAACCCGGCCGGGTCGGGAATCCCGCACAGCCCCAGGGACGACGTTACCGTGTAGAAACTCGCCGGCCCGTAGGGCAGCGTCTGGAAGTCGTGCTGCACCAGCCGCACGGGAAAGGGCAGGCCGGTCGCCCTGGCCTGCGCCCGCGACAGCATCTCAGGGCTCACGTCCAGCCCGGTCAGGCTGACCAGCGTGCCCGGGTAATGCGCGAAGGTCGCGCCGGTGCCGACCCCGAGTTCCAGAACGTCGCCGGAGGCGTGGGCGAACAGCGCGGCGCGCAGGGCGTCCAGGCGGCGCGAGGCCGACCGCGCGTCGTAGCGGGAGGCCTGGCGGTCATACAGCCGCTGCACCCGTCGGGCGTTCGCCATGCCGCCTCCCTTTCGCTCTCCCCGCTCTACTCGTCGGTGCTGAGGACGGCCAGGAAGGCTTCCTGCGGCACTTCCACGGTGCCGATCTGCTTCATGCGGGCGCGGCCCTTCTTCTGCTTGTTCAGCAGCTTCTTCTTGCGCGAGATATCGCCGCCGTAACACTTGGCGAGCACGTCCTTGCGGTAGGCCTTGACGGTCGCGCGGGCGATGATCTTGCCGCCGATGGTCGCCTGCACCGGCACCGGGAACATCTGTCGTGGAATGACCTCCGCCATCTTGTCCACGATCTTGCGCCCGATGGCGTAGGCCTTGTCCTCGTGGACGATCACGGCGAGCGCGTCCACGACCTCGTTGTTCACCATGATGTCGACTTTCCGCAGATCGCCGTCGCGGTAGCCGATCTGCTCGTAGTCCATCGAGGCGTAGCCGCGCGAGATGGATTTCAGGCGGTCGTGGAAGTCGTAGAGGATCTCCGCGAAGGGCACCTCGTACAGCAGCTCCACGCGCTTGCCCACGTAGTTCATGGTGATCATCGAGCCCCGGCGCTCCTGCAGCAGCTGCATGACCGGCCCCACGTAGTCCTCGGGCAGCATGATGCTCAGCTTGATGTACGGCTCCTCGGTCTGCGAGATCCGGTCGCGGGTGGGGAACTCGGCCGGGTTCTGGGTCTCGAAGATCTCGCCGTTGGTGAGCGAGATGCGGTAGATCACGGCGGGCGCGGTGGCGATCAGATCCAGGTCGTACTCGCGCTCCAGGCGTTCCTGGATGATCTCGGCGTGCAGCAGGCCCAGGAAGCCGCAGCGGAAGCCGAAGCCCAGCGCCTCCGAGGTCTCGGGCTCGAAGGTGAAGGCGGCGTCGTTGAGCTTGAGCTTTTCCAGGGCGTCGCGCATCTTGCGGTAGTCCTCGGTGTCGGTCGGGTACAGGCCCGAGAACACCACCGGCTGCGCGGGCTTGAAGCCGGGGAAGGGCTCCGGCGTGGGGCGGTTCTTCTGGGTGATGGTGTCGCCCACCTGCGCGTCGTGGATGTCGCGGATGCCGGCGGCGACCCAGCCCACGGAGCCCGCCTGCAAGGCCTCGCCCACGACCAGCCCCGGCGTGAAGATGCCCACCCGGTCGACGTCGAAGGTCTTGCCGGAGTTCACCAGCATGATCGGCTGCCCCTTGCTCAGGGTGCCTTCCAGCACCCGCACAAAAAGGATCACGCCCTGGTAGGCGTCGTAGAAGGAGTCGAAGATCAGCGCCTTGAGCGGCGCCTCCGGATCGCCCGAGGGGCCGGGGATGCGCTCGACGATGGCCTCCAGGATCTCGGTGATGCCGATCCCGGCCTTGGCCGAGGCGAACACGGCGTCCTCTGCGGGGATGCCGATCACGTCCTCCAGCTCCTTCGCGGCGCCCTCGGGGTCGGCGGCGGGCAGGTCGATCTTGTTGATGACCGGGATGATCTCCAGGTTCGAGTCGATGGCGAGGTAGGCGTTGACGATGGTCTGCGCCTCCACGCCCTGCGAGGCGTCCACCAGCAGCAGCACGCCCTCGCAGGCGGCCAGCGAGCGCGAGACCTCGTAGTTGAAGTCCACGTGGCCGGGCGTGTCGATCAGGTTGAAGGTGTAGGAGTCGCCGCCCGTCCCGTCGTCCTTCAGGGGCCGGGTGTAGGTCAGCCGGATGGGCGTGGACTTGATGGTGATGCCGCGCTCGCGTTCGAGTTCCAGCGTATCGAGGGTCTGATCGCGCTTGTCGCGCTCGCCCATCGCGCCCAGCCGTTCCAGAATGCGGTCGGCAAGGGTCGACTTGCCGTGATCCACATGGGCGATGATGGAAAAATTCCTGACGTTCACGCCCGGCAGTGTACCCAGGAGTGGGCCCGGCTCACAGGGCCGGAGCACACTGGACGCGCAGAGCCTGGCCCCCGGACGCCGCTCGACTGAGGAAACCCGCTGCCCGCCAGCCTCGTATCCTCCCATCATGTACGCCCGGCGCCGCGCCCTGCCGACCCGTCCGGCCCGGCCCCTGTGGCACTGGCTGGTGCCCGCCATGCTGGCGCTCCTGGCCCTCTGGGGCGGGTGGTCGGTGCTCGGCCGGCCGCACGACCTGAGCCCCCAGGGCGCCGCCCTGACCCGCACCCCCGCGCAGGACTGGGCCGACCTCGCCGCCTTCGGGCCGCGTCCGGTGGGCAGCGAGGGTCATGGGCGCGCCGCCGCCTGGCTGGCCGGGCAGTTCCGGGCGCTGGGCTACCGGGTGACCGAGCAGCCGGTGCAGGTCACGCGGCCCTTCGACCAGGGCGGCGAGCTGCGGGTGGGCGAGCTGCGCGTGCCGGTGCGGGCGCTGTACGGGGCCCGCGGGGGCGATCAGCAGGGGCGGCTGGTGCGCGTGCCCCCGGACGCCCCGGCGGAGCGGCTGCGGGCGCTGGGGCTGGAGGCCGGACTGGCCCTGACCACCTGCCCGCGGGGCTCCTGGCGCGACCTGACCGAGCGCGTGATCGACGCGGGCGGCCTGGGCCTGGTGCTGGTGGAGACCTGCCCCGGTCACCCCCTGGAGCGCGTCTCGGAGACCCCGCTGCCCCTGGTGACGGTCGGTGCGCGGGACGCGGAGCGGGTGCTGGCGCAGGCCGGGCGGCCGGCCAGCCTGACCTCGCGGGTGGAGTGGCGGGAGGTGACCGGCCACAACCTGATCGCGGCTCGCGTCGAGGCGCGCCCGGAGGTGCTGTTCGGCGCCCACCTGGACACCGTGAACGGCTCGCCCGGCGCCAACGACAACGCCAGCGGCGTGCTGGCGGTGCTGGAGGCCGCCCGCCGCGCCGCCGGTACGCCCCTGGCCGGGCGCGCCTGGTTCGTGCTGTTCGACGCCGAGGAGGACGGCCTGCACGGCAGTTACGCCTTCATCACGACCTACGGCTTTCCGCTGCGCGACACCCGCGCCATGCTCAATTTCGACATGGTGGGGGTGGGGGCCGCGCCGCTGGGGGTCGAGGCCCATCCCGAGCTGCTGGCGCTGGCCCGGCGGCTCCGGCCGGACATCCGGGTCTTCGACGACCGACCCACTCGCACCCGTGAGACCTTCGGGCGCAGTTCACCGCTGAGCGGGCGCAGCGACCACCTGAATTTCAAGCGCCAGGGCATCCGCACCGTGTACCTGAACCGGGGCGAGGACGTGAACTACCACGCGCCGGGCGACCGCAGCCTCGACCCGGCGCTGGTCTCCGAGACCGCCGACTTCGCCTCCAGGCTGGCCCAGGCCGCGCTGCAGGCCCCCTGGACTCGCGAGGAGCCCTGCGGCATCACCGGCCGCGACTGCCGGTACTGATGGGCGCGTCCGGTCGACCCCGCCAGATGGCGCATCCCCACATCCCCCTCCCTGCCTTAGCCTGCGGCCATGTCCCGCTCCCTGGCCTACTTCACGGACCTCGCCCTGCGCCGGCACGAGGGCAGCGTCATCACCCGCGAGGGCGACCTGACCGTGATCCGCTCACCGCAGAACCAGGGCTTCTGGTGGGGCAACTTCCTGCTGATGCCGGCCGCGCCGCAGGCCGGCGACTTGGCCCGCTGGGACGCGCTGTTCGCCCGACATCATCCGGGTGCGAAGCACCGGGTCTTCGGCGTGGACACATCTGGAGGCGAGGCCAGTGACCCGGCGGAGTTCCTGGCCGCCGGCTACCAGGTGCTCAGGGACAGCGTGCTGACGTCCGAACGCACCTGGCCGCCCCGCCGCCTGAGCCGCGACGCCACCTTCCGCCCGCTGGCCTCCGATGCCGACTGGGCCGCCGCGCTGACCCTGCGCGAGGCCGTCAACGCAGCCGACCCAGGGGGCCATGAGCCGGAGGGCTACCGCACGTTCTCACTGCTCAAGCTGGCCTCGTACCGCCGGGCGCAGGAGGCCGGGCACGGCGCGATGCTGGGCGCCTTCGACGCCACCGGGGCCATGCTCTCTGGCCTGGGCATCTTCGACGCGGGCGAGGGGGTAGCCCGCTACCAGAGCGTCGAGACCCATCCGGAGGCCCGCTCGCGCGGCTTGGCGGGCACCCTGGTACACACGGCCGGGGACTGGGCCCGCGAGCACCTAGGCACCCGCACCCTGGTCATCGTGGCCGACCCCGAATACCACGCCCAGCGCCTGTACGAGAGCGTGGGCTTCGCCAAGACCGAGACCCAGGTGGGTTTCCAGAAGCGCCCTGCCGCCGATTGAACGCGCTCGTCAGGGGCAATGGTTCGGGCAGTTTTGGTTGAGTGTCTTTTCGAACTCGGTAAACACAAGGTTTTAGCTCCGCCCCCCTTGTGACGCCTGATGTGCAATGACAAGAACCGGTATCGGACAGGGGATGGGACATAAGCGTCCAGTACGAGGGCGAGCTTCGCCCGCCACCCCCCTCTGCTTCGCAGCTTTTCAAGTCCCCAGCCTTCCCCCACACGGAGGGAGGGAAACAGGCCGTGATCCAGACGACTGGGTTCGCATTGCACATCACGCGTCTTGAGGGGGGCGTGGAAGCTCTAGCTGTCCTTGAGCTGGTGCGGTCAATGGAACCACAACTCTAAACGCGCTCCAGCCGCTCGTGCGGCCCAGGCGGCAGCTCGGTCTGGATGGCGTCGCCCGGCCTGACCTCGCCGCCGGCCAGCACCCTTCCCATGATGCCCGCCCTGTAGGTCGTTTGCCCCTGTGAGTCCTGACCCAGCACGGTTCTCAGCAGCCCCGGTTGGAAGGCGTCAATCTGCGCGCAGGGATTGCGAAGTCCGGTCACCTCGACCACGGCCGACGCGCCCAGATACAGGCGCGTGCCCCGGGGCAGGCCCAGCAGGTCGAGCCCGCGAGTAGTGATGTTCTCGCCCAGGTCGGCCGCCTGCACTCTGAATCCCTGGGCCCGCACCTCGTCGAAGAGTTCCGCTTGGATCAGGTGGATCTGCCGCAGATTGGGCTGCGTCGGGTCTCGTGCCACGCGGGAACGGTGCCTGACGGTGACCCCCGCGTGGGCGTCGCCTTCGGCCCCCAGTCCCGCCAGCAGCCGGATCTGCGGCTGCGGCACCTTGCTGAAGCGGTGCTCACCGTCGATGGCGACACAGACGACGTGGGGAGCGGTCATCCGACCGCCTGCCGACGGCTGCCAGGACACGTCATGACCCCCAGTTTAAATGACTTCCGGTCAGGGCGAGGCTGCCGCCCACTCGGGGCCGCGGCCCTCCTACCCCGCCTGGCTCAGGACTCGCCCCTGTCCAGAGCCGTCTCGTGGAACTTGTTGGCCAGGATGAAGAAGGTCGGCGCCCAGAGGCCCACGAAGATGCCGAAACGTTCGCCGTGCGAGCGCTCCTCGTGGGACTTCTCGGTGCCGCCCTGCGTGAACCAGATGGCGATGGAGGCCAGAATGGAGGCGAAGCCCAGGAAATTCAGGATGGTCGAGAACGTGCGGTTGGACATGATGACTCCCAGACGCATCTGACGGCGGCCCGGCCCGGTGCCTGACCGCACATAAGCATCTGGCCCCACTGTGGGTCGGCCCTGGGCTCAGGTCTGCACGCCAGCGAACAGAAGCGGGTTAGGCAGATGTTCATCGTTGGCCTGCGTCCACGCTGGCCGGATCACCCTGGAGTCCACGACCTGTCCTCACGGGCGCCGGGGTGTCTACAGCAGCCGGGGGAGGCCGTCCGGGTCGTCCAGCAGGGCGCGGATCGGCGCGTAGCTACGCCGGTGAGCCCCGCTCACGCCCAGGTCGCGCAGGGCGGCGCGGTGGGCGGGCGCCCCATAGCCCTTGTGTCCGGCGAATCCGTAGCCCGGGTGCTGCGCGTCCAGTTCCAGCATCAGGCGGTCGCGCTCCGTCTTGGCGAGCAGGCTGGCCGCCGCCACCGAGTAGCTCAGGGCGTCGGCTTTCGGGGGGGCGCTAATGGGGATGTCCACCCGCAGCCGCAGGTAATCGGTGACCAGGGCCTGCGGAGCGGGGCTCAGGCGCGCGAGGGCCCGCAGCGCCGCCGCGTGGGTCGCGCCCAGGATGTTCAGGCGGTCGATCTCCTGGGGCCAGGCGTGCTCCACAGCCCAGGTCACGGCCACCCGCCTCACCTCGGCCGCGTACTCCTCCCGCTGCGCCGCCGAGAGCTGCTTGGAATCGCGGAAGGGGTAGTCCTGGGCCGTGCCGGGCAGGATCACGGCCGCCACCGTGACCGGCCCCGCCCAGGCGCCGCGCCCGGCCTCGTCCACCCCCGCCACCCGGAAGTGGCCCCGGCGCCAGTGCTCGCGCTCGAAGGCCCAGTCAGGGGTCACGGAGGGGGCCGGCATAGCGAGGAAGGTAGCAGAGGTGGCGGGGGAACGGGGCGGGGCGCACGCCGGCCCCGGGAACACGGGCCAGGATGGTCGGGGCCCCTCAGGCCCCTGACTGCCCTAATCCGCTGGTTGCGCCACCGCCTTCTCCCTGACCTGTTCGCGCAGCACGTGTTTGAGCACCTTGCCGCTGGCGGTCTTGGGCAACTCCTGCACGAGCTGGATGCGGCGGGGCAGGGCGTAGTCCGGCAGGTGGGGGGCGCAGAAGCTCAGCAGTTCGCGGCCCAGCACCTGCGCGCCCGGATGCAGGGTCACGAAGGCGGTGGGGGTGTCGCCGCCCTGCGCGTGCGTGCCGATGACCACGGCCTCACGCACGCTGGGGTGGCGGTAGAGCACGGCCTCGATCTGGGTGCTGGAGAAGGGATGACCGGCCAGGTTCAGCAGGTCGCCCTCGCGGTCAAGGATGTCGATGCGGCCGTCCGGGTGCGTGACGGCCAGGTCGCCGGTATGCAGCCAGCCGTCCCTCATGACCCGGCGGGTGGCCCTGGGGTTCTTGTAGTAGCCCTTCATGGTCTGGTTCGAGCGGATCACGATCTCGCCGGGCGTCTGGCCGTCGTGGGGCGCAGCCTCGCCACTGTCCAGCACGACCCGGATCTCACCGCTGTAGATCATCGGGTGGCCCTGACGGGTCAGGGTCTGGGGGGGGGCGCCCTGCGTCTCGCTCAGGTCGTTCACGCTCAGCACGGCGCTGGTCTCGGTCAGGCCGTAGCCGTGCAGCACCTCGAAGCCCTGCTCCTGCAGGCTGCCCAGCAGCCGGGAATGCGGGCGCGTGCCGGCCAGCAGCAGCCGCACCGGCCGGGGCAGGCGCAGGGGCGCCGCGCTGTCGACCAGCGGGGCGAGCAGGGACGGCGAGGCGCACAGGTGCGTGACCCCGGAGGCCGTGATGGCCTGACGCAGCTCCGCCGGATCGGGCAGGGTCAGGTGGGTGGCGCCCGCCGCCGTGACCGCCCAGGCGCTGCCCCAGCCGTTCGAGTGCGAGAGCGTCAGCGCGTGCAGGAAGGCGTGGCCCGGGCGCAGGTTGAGGTGGTAGAGCAGGTTGGCCAGGTTCACGAAGGCGTTGCGGTGGGTCAGCATCACGCCCTTGGGGTCGCTGGTGGTGCCGCTGGTGTAGTTGACCGAGATGACCCCGTCCTCGTCCAGCCCGGCTGGCAGGGTCAGGGGCGCGCGGGGGAAGCGTTCGAGCCGTTCAAAGAGCCCTCCCCCCGCCCCGATGGCGATCACCGGCACCCCCAGGTCGTCCAGCCGGCCCTGCAGGCGCCCAAGGTGCGCGCTGTCCACCAGGGCCACGCAGGGGTCGGCGTGGGCGGCCAGGAAGTGCAGCGACTCGTCGGGAAAGGCGGGGTTCAGGGGCACGATCACGCCGCCGGCCAGCGGCACGGCATGGAAGGCCAACAGGGCGTCGGCGGTGTTGGGGGAGACCAGCAGGGCGTGGCCCCCGGGCGCCAGGCCGTGTTCGCGCAGCAGGGTCATCAGGCGGGCCACGCGGTCGGCGAGCCCGGCATAGCCGAGGGCCGGGGCGCCCGGCTCCACGATGGCAGGGCGCTGCCCATGCACCCGGAGGGCGCGCAGCACGGGTTCCAGGGGCGTCAGCGGGGTCTTCAAGGGAGGCCTTTTGCTCGGAGGTGGGGAGGGGTGCGGTGCAGTCCAGTGTGCCGAGCGGCCACCCTCACCCTCGGAACTGGTCTAGACAGATTTGCCTAAATTCGATTTGTCACCGTGACTGGTCTAGACAGATCAGAGCCGGTGCGGCGCCCTGCCCCTCCATAATCGCCCCACCAACAATGTCATCGGGTCTGGCAAACGGCTGTCCTGCGCCCATGCCCGCCACTCCGCGTTCGGCCATTCACTCACTTCCGGAGGTGCAATGTCGCAACTGCATGTTGAACACGTCACCCTGACCTTCGGCGGGCTGAACGCCCTGAGTGACGTGAGCCTGAGCGTCCCGGAGGGCGAGATCGTGTCCATCATCGGGCCGAACGGGGCCGGGAAGACCAGCCTGCTGAACTGCATCAGCGGCTTCTACCACCCCACCCGGGGCCGCATCAGCTACGGCGAGCACGACCTGAGCCGCGCCGCGCCGAACGTGGTGACCAGTTACGGGATCGCGCGGGCCTTCCAGAACCTGGAGCTGTTCCGGGGGCTGAACGTGGTGGAGAACCTGCTGCTGGCGCGGCACACCCACCTGAAGTACAGCCTGCTGGACTCGCTGGTGTACTACGGCCGGGCCAGCCGCCGCGAGGCCGAGAACCGCGCCTACGTCGAGCGCATCATCGACTTCATGGAGCTGGAGGAACACCGCGCCCACCCGGTCGGCACGCTGGCCTACGGCATCCAGAAGCGCGTGGAGGTCGCCCGCGCGCTCACGCTGGCGCCCTCGCTGCTGCTGCTCGACGAGCCGATGGCCGGCATGAACGTCGAGGAGAAGGAGGACATGGTGCGCTTCGTCCTCGACATCGGGCGCGAGCACGGCATCACGGTCGTGCTGATCGAGCATGACCTGGGCGTGGTCATGGACATCAGCGACCGGGTGTACGTGCTGGACTTCGGGCAGTTGATCGCCTCCGGTACCCCGGCAGAGGTCAGCGCCGATCCCCGCGTGATCGAGGCGTACACCGGCGTGGCGGGCCACGACCCCCGGCAGGCGGTGGGCGCATGACATCACTGGGCGCCGTGATGGGCGACGTGACCGCCCTGACCATCCCGCAACTGCTCGCGCGCCGGGCCGAGCTGTTCCCGGAGGGCGTGGCGCTGCGGCACAAGGAATTCGGCATCTGGAACGAGACCACCAACGCGGCCTATCTGGAGCGGGTGCGCGAGGTCGCCGCTGGCCTGAGCGCCCTGGGCGTGGCACGCGGCGAGAAGGTCGCCATCATCGCGGAGAACATTCCCGCCTGGGTCTTCATGGAACTGGGCGCGCAGGCGCTGGGCGCGGTCAGCGTGGGGGTGTACCAGAGCAGCGCCGCCAGCGAGGTGCAGTACGTCCTGGACTACACCGACGCCGTGGTGGTGCTGGCCGAGGACGAGGAGCAGGTCGACAAGCTGCTGGAGTGCCGCGCCGCCCTGCCCAGGGTGCGCCGGGTGATCTACGAGGACGCCCGGGGCATGAGCAAGCACGCCGGCGACGACTGGTTCCTGTCCTTCGCGGAGCTGCTGAAGCTGGGCCGGGAACAGCCCGGCGACGTGTTCACCCACGAGTCGGCGCTGGGCAGGCCCGACGACGTCTGCCACTTCAGCCTGACCTCCGGCACCACCGGGTCTCCCAAGGCGGCCATGCTCACGCACCGCAACCTGCTCTACATGGGCGCCTCGCTGGGGCAGGTGGACGGCTTCCGGGCCGGGCAGGACTACCTGAGCTTCCTGCCGATGGCCTGGATCGGCGAGCAGATGATGTCGGTGGCGGTGGCCCTGGCGAACGGCGTGACCGTGAACTTCCCCGAGAGCACACAGACCGCCATGCAGGACCTGGTCGAGGTCGGCCCGCACTTCATCTTCGCGCCGCCGCGCGTGTGGGAGGGCATCCAGAGCCAGATGTACATCCGCATGCAGGAGTCGTACGGCCCCAACCGCGCGCTGTACGCCCGGCTGCTGGGGTGGAGCACCGACGCCGCCGACGCCTCGCTCAGTGGCCGCCGGCCCACGCCGCTGGCCGCCTTCAAACGCTGGGTGGCGTACTGGGGCCTGACCCGCCCGCTGCTCGACCAGCTGGGCTTCCTGCGCCTGAAACACGCCTACACCGGCGGCGCCGCGCTGGGGCCGGACGTCTTCCGCTTCTACCACGGGCTCGGCGTGAACCTGAAGCAGATCTACGGCCAGACCGAGAACATCGGGATCGCCTACGTGCACCGCGACGGCGACGTGCGTTTCGACACGGTGGGCATGATCCTGCCGGGCGGCGAGTGCCGTATCTCCGAGGACGGCGAGATCCTGAGCTGCTCCCCGGCGGTGTGCCAGGGCTACTACAAGAAGCCCGAGGCCACCGCCGAGACCATCAAGGAGGGCTGGCTGCACTCCGGGGACGCCGGCCGCCTGACCGCGGACGGGCACCTGCAGGTCATCGACCGCCTGAAGGACGTGATGCGCTCGGCGGGCGGCGAGACCTTCAGCCCGCAGTACATCGAGAACCGCCTGAAGTTCAGCCCCTTCATCCGCGAGGCCGTGGCCTTCGGGGACGGCCAGGACGAGGTGACGGCCTTCCTGAACGTCGATCCGCTGACCGTGGGGCAGTGGGCCGAAAAGAGGCAGCTGGCCTATTCCACCTACATGGATCTGAGCGGCAAACCCGAGGTGGCCGAGCTGATCCGCCGCGAGGTCGAGGTCGCCAACACGCGCCTGGAGCCGCATGAACGCATCGCGCGCTTCGTGCTGCTGTACAAGCTGCTCGACGCCGACGACGATGAGCTGACCCGCACCGGCAAGGTGCGCCGGGGCGCCATCCGGGAGAAGTACGCGCCCATTGTGGAGGCGCTGTACGACGGCTCGGAGCGGGTGCGCGTGGAGGCCGAGTTCAGATACCAGGACGGCCAGACCCAGCGCCTGGAGACCGACGTGACGGTGCACCGGGTTCCCGGCCAGCCCCAGGGCGCGCCCCGCCGAAGCCAGGCCGCTCCGGTGGGAGCCGGCGCATGACCGTCGTCTCCGCCCCTCTCTCTGGAAAGGACACCTGAATGGAACTGCTGCCGCAACTGTTACTGGCCGGTGTGGTGATCGGCTCGATCTACGCCCTGGCCGCGCTGGGCTTCGTGCTGATCTACAAGTCCAGCCGGGTGATCAACTTCGCGCACGGGCAGATCATCGCCAGCGGCGCGTTCATCGCCTTCGCGCTGACCCAGGCCGGCATGAACCTCTGGCTGGCCGGACTGATCGCCATGGTGGCGACGTTCCTGCTGGGCATGTTGATCGAGCGGGTCTTCCTGCGCCGCATGGTGGGCGAGCCGATCATCGCGGTGATCATGGTGACCATCGGGCTGGCCAGCGTCATCGACGGCCTGCTGCACCTCACGCCCTACGGCGCCGGCAACTACTCCTTCCCCACCCCGGCGGTGCTGGGCGGCCAGGGCATCGAGCTGTTCGGCACGCAGCTCTCGCGCATCCAGCTGACCGGGGTGCTGGCCTCGCTGGCGCTGCTGGCGGGCTTCACCTACTTCTTCAACAAGAGCACCCTGGGCATCACCATGCGCGCGGTGGCCGACGACCAGATGGCCGCCATGTCGGTGGGCACCTCGGTCGAGCGGGTGTTCGCGCTGGCCTGGGCGGCGGCGGGCCTCACGGCGGCGGCGGCGGGCGTGATCCTGGGCCTGATGAGCGGCCTGACCCTGGGCGGCCTGGCGGGCATCGGCCTGAAGGTCTTCCCGGTCGTGATCCTGGGTGGGCTGGACTCGGTGGCCGGCGCCATCGTGGGCGGCATATTGATCGGCATCCTGGAAAACCTCTCCGCCGGTTACCTCGACGGCCTGGTGCCCGGCGGCGGCACCCGCGAGGTCTTTCCCTTCATCATCCTGATCGCCGTGCTGCTGGTGCGCCCGTACGGTCTGTTCGGCACGAAGGAGATCGAGCGTGTTTAAGGATACGGAAGGCAGAGGGCAGAGAGCAGAGAGCAGGGATTCTCGTGGACGTGTGCCCATCAGCCATCAGCAATCAGCCATCAGCCGCGCAGCGGAGGTGCGCTAGTGCCCGCTTCCCGCTTCACCCAGACCGGCAACTACCGCACGCGCTACCAGCAGGATCAGACGATCTTCGCCACGTATGCCGAGCAGGCCAGCCTGATCGTGTTCGTGCTGCTGCTGCTGACCCTGCCGCTGCTGCTGCCCAAGACCATGCTGCGCGACGTGAACATGATCATGATCTACGCGGTCGCGGTGATCGGGCTGAACGTGACCACCGGCTACACCGGCCTGATCAACATCGGGCAGGCGGCCTTCATGGGCGTGGGCGCCTACGCCACGGCGCTGGCGGCGACCCGCTGGGGGCTGCCCTTTTTCCTGGCGATCCCGCTGGGAGGCGTGGCCGGCGCGGTCATCGGCACCTTCGTGGGCCTGCCCAGCCTGCGCCTGAAATACCTGTATCTGGCGGTGGCCACGCTGGCCTTCCAGCTGATCTTCGAGTGGTCGGTCGGGCATTCGCCGCTGCTGGAGCAGGGCGGCGCCATCAGCCTGCCCACCGTGCAGGTCTTCGGCATCCGCGACACTTTCCTGAACCACAACATCTTCTGGTATTACCTGATCCTGCCGGTGCTGGTGGCGCTGGCGCTGCTGTGGCGCAACGTGCTGCGCACCCGGCACGGCCGCTCGCTGATCGCCGTGCGCGACAACGACCGCGCCGCCGCCGCCATGGGCATCCACCCCGGCACCGCCAAGCTGACCGCCTTCATGATCGGTTCCTTCTACGCGGGCATCGCCGGGGGCCTCTTCGCCTACTTCCAGAAGGCCGTGGTGATCGAGGACTACGGCCTGTCCATCTCGGTGCAGCTGCTCGCCATGGCCATCGTGGGCGGCCTGGGCAGCCTGCCGGGCTCCTTCCTGGGGCCGCTGTTCATCGTGGCGCTCGACCGCACCATGGAAAAGGCCAGCCAGTGGCTCGGCGGCCTGAACCTCTTCCCGGAGGGCGTGGACGTGACCAGCGCCCTGCGGCCCCTCTCCTTCGGCCTCGCTATCGTCCTCTTCCTGATGTTCGAGCCGCGCGGGCTGGCGAACTGGTGGCGGCTGGTGAGGATGTATTTCAAGAAGTGGCCGTACAAGTTCTAACGGCCCCGCGAGCGAAGCGAAAAGCCGAGGGAAGAGCGGATGTGCAGTGGAGCGGCGGGCGGTGCCCTCCCGACCGACGCGCAGCGGAATATCCGCGAAGTGCCAGATTCTGGACTCTTTCAACTTACCCATACCCATCCAACCCGTCCCCTTCACCGCCCCACCCGGAGGTTCACCATGAAGAGAGCACTTGTCCTGTCCGCCCTGCTGACCCTGTCCACCGCTGCGGCGCAGAAGACCGTGACCATCGGCTGGAGCGGCGCCATTACCGGGCCGACCTCCGACGCCGGGGCCAGCTACGCCGCCGGGATCGAGGACTACTGCAAGTACGCCATCGCCCAGAACATGGTGCCGGACACCAAGCTCAACTGCGTGGTGCGCGACGACCAGTACAACAACGCCAACACCCAGCGCAACTTCGAGGACTACGTGGGGAACCTCAGGGCCAGCGCCTTCCTGGGCTACTCCACGGGCGGCACACTGCAGCTCAAGAGCACCATCCAGGAGACCAAAACCGTCACGTTTCCCGGCAGCTACCACATCGGCAACATCGACGGCGCCAACTCCGACTACATCTTCCTGCCGATCTCCTCGTACTCCGAGCAGCTGATCAGTCTGGTCGAGTGGGTGGCGAAAAAGGAACGCGGCGCCAAGATCGCCCTGGTCGTGAACCCCAGCCCCTTCGGCCGCGCCCCGGTGGACGACGTGAAGAAGGCCGCCGAGCGCCTGGGCGTGAAGATCGTGGACGTGCAGGAGGTCGGCGCCAACAACCTCGACAACACCGCGCTGCTCAAGCGCTTCGAGGCGGCGGGCGTGAAGTACGTGGTCAACCAGAACACCGCCGGGCCGGTCGCCAACATCCTGAAAGACGCCAAGCGCTTAGGGCTGCTGGGCAAGATGCAGTTCATGGGCGCGCACTACACCGGCGGGGAAGACCTGACCCGCCTGGCCGGCGACGCTGCCAACAACTTCATCTGGAGCACCTCGTACTTCCTCTACGACGAGGCCGACAAGCCGGGGATGCAGCTCGTGAAGAAGGTCGGCACGCAGTACGGCCGCAAGGCCGACACCATCCGCTCGGTGCATTACACCTCCGGGATGCTGGCCGCCAGTATCGCCATCGAGGCCCTGAAGCGCGCCAAGGGCGACGGCAGTTCGGAGGCGATGCTCCGGGCCGTGACGGGCATGACCGGCAGCAAGACCTTCAACCCCGGCTTCACGGTCGGCCCGGTGAGCTTCAGCGCCAAGGATCACGTGGGCGCCGAGAGCCTGCGGCTGCTGCAGGCCGACAACACCGGCAACTTCAAGGCCATCACGGGCGCGCAGCGCAGCCAGATGTTCAAGCTGGTGCACCCGAACTGAGGCAGAGGGCTGAGGGCAGAAGGCTTTCAAAGACATCGGTTGCCCGCTGCTCTCCGTTCTCTGCGCCCTCCCAAGGAGACTCCGTGACCGCACCATCCATCCAGTCCGCCGCGCCTCCACCGCCCACTCTGGCCGCGCAGGGCGACCTGACCGTGAACAACGTGGAGGTCGTCTACCACGACATCATCCAGGTGCTGCGCGGGGTGTCGCTGAGCGTCAGGGCCGGCCGGGTGACGGCCCTGCTGGGCACCAACGGCGCCGGCAAGACCACCACCCTGCGCGCCATCTCGGGGCTGCTCAAGCCCGAGAACGGCAAGATCCGCGAGGGCACCGTGTCGTTCGGCGGCCGCGTCCTCAGCGCCCTGAACGGTACGGACGTCGTGAAGGCCGGGGTGGTGCAGGTGCCCGAGGGCCGCCGGGTCTTCAAGCACCTGAACGTCGAGGAGAACCTGCGCGCCGGGGCGATCCTGGGCCGGGGCCACTGGCAGAGCGATCTGGAGCGCATCTACACCTATTTTCCCAAGCTGCGGGCGCTGCGCTCCAGGCAGGCGGGCTACACCTCGGGCGGCGAGCAGCAGATGCTGGCCATCGGCCGGGCGCTGATGGCCCACCCCAGGGTGCTGCTGCTGGACGAGCCCTCGCTGGGCCTGGCGCCGCTGCTGGTGGCCGAGATCTTCGAGAACGTGCGGCGTATCAATCAGGAGGAGGGCCTGAGCGTATTGGTGGTCGAGCAGAACGCCAACATCGCCCTGCGCCACAGCGACTACGGCTACGTGATGGAAGGGGGCCGGATCGTCATGGAGGGCGAGAGTGCCGAACTGGCCAGCAACCCCGATGTCAAGGAGTTTTACCTGGGCGTGACCGAACACGGCCAGCGCAAGAGCTTCCGCGACGTCAAGAGTTACAAACGCCGCAAACGCTGGATGTAGTCCCACACCGCCAACCCACTGCCTGTGGAGTGCCATGACCCATACCCTGTCTTCGCTGCTTCCGGCTCCCCCCGGCATCGGCGCCCTGCTGTCCCGCCTGCGAAGCCTGCCCCTGTACCGCGCCGCGCTCTCGGACGTGCCCGACGGGGCCGCCTGGGCCGACGTGCCCTTCCTGACCAGAGGGCGGCTGACCGGCGCCTTCGAGGCCGGTGAACTGCTGCACCCGGAGGCTGTCCGGGTACACCTGACCCCGCACCCCGGCGGGAGCTGGCTGCCCGAATACGCCACCCGCGCCGACGTGGCCTCGCACGGTCAGGCGGCGGCGCGGGCCTTCGCGCGGGCCGGCGTGCGCCCGGGCGACCATGTGCAGGTGGCCTTCGGCTACCACCGCTTCGCCGGCGGCTGGATCATGCAGGACGGCCTGGAGGCGCTGGGCGCCAAGACGCTTCCCTTCGGCCCCGGTGAATCGGAGGCGCAGCTGGAGACGATCCGGCAGCTCGGCGTGCGCGTGCTGGTCAGTGCCCCCAGCTTCGCGCAGCGGCTGGGCGAGGCCGGCGCGCGGATCGACCTGCTGATCTCCAGCGGGGAACCCCTGACCTCCATCGCCGGGCGCCGGGAGAAGGTGGAGGCGGCGCTGGGCGGCGTGGCCCTGGACTGCTACGCCAGTTCCGAAGCGGGCCTGATGGCGCTGGAGACCCCAGCCAAGGACGGCCTGCGCGTGCTGGACGACTGGGTGTATCTCGAGGTGATCGACCCCGAGACGGGCGCCGCCGTGCCGGACGGGGAGCGCGGGGAACTGGTGGTCACGCATCTGGGCAAACAGGCCATGCCCCTGCTGCGCTTCCGCACCGGCGACCTGACCCGCCTGGAACGCCGCGCCGAGGGCACCTACCTGCCCGGCGGGGTGTTCGGCAACGTGGGCGGGATGCTCAAGGTCAAGGGCGTGAAGCTCTTCCCGCGCGAGGTCGCCTTCTGGCTGGCCGGCTTCGGCCTGGATCACTCGCAGCACACCCTGCGGCTGTGGTCGCAGTCGGGCGCCGACCGGGTAGGGATCGGGGTACGGGGAGCGCCACGAGACGACCTGACCGCCCTGCGCGCCGACTTCCAGAAACGCTTTGTGGTCAGGCTCGACGCGCTGGACATCAGCCCCGACCACGAGGGCCAGGGGGTGCTGGACGAGCGAGGCTGAGCTGAATCCTGGTTTTTCGACTCAATCCGAACCAGCAGGACTCGTAGAACTCTGATGCAAGGCAAAAGACGAGTCTCAGCAATTGAATGGACGTTTGATGATGTTATCGATATTCGGGAAATCGACGGAATCCATATATGCTGAAAGTGGTCGGACTGAGGCCTGGCAGAGTTGAATGCTTGCGGGAATACACCCCACCCGACGACCACGGAAAGCCCCGCCTGTCATGCGGGGCGATGGAACCGATTTCACTCGACCGGTTTGATTGTGCGACACGGGCAGTATCGCGCACGGGGCTAAAGCGCCGATGTGACGGGGCTTCACTGCGGACTTAGTTGGTCTCCATCAAACCTTAGATTCTGAGCATTCCCAGACGGACTGCTCCGGAGATACAGGGGGGAGAACCAGTGTCGTCTGCTCAGACTTACTGCCCGGTGTACCGCGTCAGCTGCGAGTACCGAACCACCCGGCCACTTCCCGGCAGCCCCAGGCCGTTCTCTGCCACGAAGGCGTCCCCAGCGGCATTGAATGAGATCGAGGTCGGGTAGTTCAGGCCGCTGAGCACAGTCGTCTTCTCGCCGCCCGACCCCAGCCGGATGATCGAACCCGCGTTGGCCGTGAACGGGATGGCTGTGGAGGCCGGGTTGAACGAGCCGAACGACACGGCGTAGAGCTTGCCGTCCGGCCCCTTCTCCACATCGGTGAGCATGGTCAGGCCGGTGGCGAAGTCGCTGACCACGCCGCCCGCGACCTTGACGATCCTGGCCGCGCCGCTCGGGAAGGGGCCGCCGCTGAGCAGCGAGACGTAGGCGTTGCCGTCGTTCCCGAACGCGACCCCGGTGGGCACCGACTGGGCTCCGGTGCCGGTCTTGCCTGCCAGCGAGGCGACCAGACTTACCAGGCCGCCCTGGGGGTTGACCTTGAACAGCGCGTTGGCACCGGCGTCGGCCACATACAGCTGACCGTCCGGCCCGGCGGCCAGACCGTAGGCGTGCGAGTCGATGCCCCCCTGCGCCGGGGCCACGCCGTCGGGATTGGTGGCGGCCTCGAAGGCGAAGACGTTGGCGAGTTCCACCGTGGCGCTGCCGTCGACCCGCAGCACCGCCGAGGCCTTGGCCGGCCGGGCCACCGAGAAGCCCGCGTTCCACACGCCGTTGGCCACATACACCGCGTCGCCGATCACGGCGATCTTGCCGCCGCCCGTCGGGCCGATGCCGGGGATGTTGATCGAGGGCATACTGGTTACCACGCTCTGCGTGCCGTCGGGTGCGACCTTGACCAGACGGGCCGAATCGCCGAAGTTGCCCGGATCGGTCTGTCCGGGCACTGTGAAGGGAGTGGTGCCGCCCAGTCCGTCGTCGGTGACCCAGACCGTGCCGTCTGCCGAGACGTGTACCCCCTGCGGGCCGTTCAGACCGGTCGCCACCACCTTCGGTGGCACCGGCGCCGTCGGCGTGACCGGCCGGGCACAGCCACTCAGCAGGGCCAGGCTCAGCAGGCCGGCGAGCGGCAGCCGGGAACGGGGCGGACGGGTCAGGTGATCGAGTCCATGCATACGTGCCTCCAGTTCCAGCAACAGGGACGGGCCCCGAGCCCCCTGGGACAGCTCCCGAGCCTGCCGACTGGTCGGTGTTCAGCGCGGCTGTTTGCGGCCGCCGTGATCTGCCTTCTGTTCCTCAGACTTTAACAGTGTGGGGGGAAATGGTCAGCATTCGTACATTCACCCCTTCTTTAGTGTCCGGTCGCCGCTCGGCAGGCTACCGGGCCGCCGCCGCGCCGCGCTGCCCGAATCCCCGGCGGGCAGGTGTGATAGACGGTAGGGCGTGACTGGCCCAGGCAGACAGAAGATCCGTGTGAAGCGCTCGTCGTCCGTCACGCAGACCCGTGCCGAGGTCGGGGCTGAAGGTGGAACCGACCCCCAGACCCGCTACACCGAGGTTCGGCCCGCGCTGCTTCCGCCCCGGCTGGAGGGGCTGGTGGCCTTCACCAAGCCCGGCGTGCGCGGCTTTCCCGGCATCGACGACGCCCAGGCCCTGCTGGCCCAGACCATGCGGAAAGACAAGGTGCGGGGTGAGGTGCTGGATCTGAGCGCCATGGGCGGCCTGCTGGGCAGTCTGCCGGGCGTGACCCTGCGGGCGGTGGAGGGTTCGGCGGCGGCCCTGGCGGCGCTGCGGGCCGCCGGCCACGAGCCGCTGGCGGCGGCCCCCGGCGACCCCCTCACCGGGCACTGGCCCCAGCGGGCGCGTACCGTGGCGCTGGTGCTGGCCGGTGACCGGGGCAGCGCCTACGCGGCCGCGCAGGTGGCGTGGGCGCACGCCTCCACGCCCCCCGGCGGCGCCCTCTACCTGGCCGGCGACCGCGACAAGGGCTTCGACCGCTACGTGCGCGCGGCCAGCGCCGCCTTCGGCACGGGGGAGACGGTGGCCCGTGACGGAGGAATGCGCGTGGCGAAACTGATCCGGCGCCCCGGCCCGACGCCCCCCCTGCCCGAACCCGAGACCTACGAGGCGTTCGGGGTGAAGGTGGTCGGCCTGAGCGGCGTGTTCAGCGCGAGCCGACCCGACAAGGCCACGGCTCTGCTGCTGGAGGGGCTGGAGGATCTCGACCTGAACGGCCGGAGCGTGCTCGACCTGGGCTGCGGCGCGGGCCTGATCGGCGCCTGGGCGGCCCGGCGCGGCGCGCGGGTCACGCTGCTCGACGGCGACCTGCAGAGCGTCCGCAGCGCCCAGGCCACCCTGAGCGCCAGCGGCCTGAGCGGTGAGGTGGTGCATTCGGACGTGGACGCGAACCTGCCGCCCGCGACCTTCGACGTGATCCTGACCAACCCGCCCTTCCACGTGGGCCGGGGGGTGGTGCTGGACGTGGCCCGCGAATTCATCGCGGCGGCGGCTCGGCGCCTCAATCCGGGCGGCACGCTGTACCTGGTGGCCAACGAGCCGCTGCCCTACGAGCGTCCGCTGGGCACCATCGGCCCTGTGAGTGAACGGGCGCGCTCGGGCGGCTTCAAGGTGCTGGAGGCGCGGCGCGGCGCGCCTGGCCCGGCCTGAACCGATCCGGCAGGCCCCGGGAACCTTCAGACCCTCCGGCCCGTATGTATAGGGTTGGCTGTCCTGGTTCGGTGTCCGAGAGTAAACTTCACGTCTCCAGGCGTCGGTTCGGACGTGAGCGCTGACCCCGCTTCAATGGGCGGCTCAGTGGGGCCGGTTTGCTAGACTGACGCGTTCCGGTGCCCGGCGCGCCCAAAAAGCCGGATTCACCGCCCGCCGACTCCCGTCTTATCTCTCCACCACACACCTTCAGACCAACCAACGTTTATACGCACAATCGCCCCATCGCAGGAGGCCGCATGGCAGATTCTACAAAAACCCGCAGCAAAGTCGGGGCGACCCCCAGGGTGAGTGCTTCGGCAGCCGCGCCGGCCAAGGCTGCTGACGCACCGAAAACCAAGGCCACGACGGAGCCCAAGGCCAAGCCCAGTGCCAAGCCTGAGGCCAAGACCAAGGACAGCGCGCCCAGGACGGGCGTCAAGGCCCGGCCCGCCAGAGCCGGTGCGGCGCAGGCGGCGCCCTCGGCCGCCCTGACGGAGGAGCAGCCCACGGCGGCCCCTGCGGTCAAGGCTCGCAAGGCCAGCAAGGCCGAGGCGGCCCAGACTGAAGCTGTCGACACGGTTTCTGTCGACCCTGTGGCGAGCCCCGCAACGCCGACCCCCGTAACCCCGACCCTGACGCCTGCCAAGGCGGCCAAAGGCGCGGCGAAGGCACCCAAAGCCCCGCCAGCGCCCAAGGGGGGTGTCGCGGAGAAGCCGTATTACGCGCACGCCAGCATTCAGGAACTGCTCAAGGGCGGCAAGGCCACGGGGGTGCTGGCCAGCGAGGACATCGCCACGGCCCTCGCCACCGCGCTGGAGGCGGGCGGCCTCGATCCGGAGAGCCCCGACGCCTTCGAGGACATGCAGCTGTATCTGGCGGCCCAGAACATCGAGGTGCAGGATCTCGACGAGGACGATGACGACGCCGACGACGCCGATACCGACGACGGCCCGGTCGCGGCCGCCGCTCCACAGGAAGACGACGAGGAGAAATACTTCGACGACATGCCGCGCGCGGTCAGCAACGACCCGGTGCGGCAGTACCTGCACGAGATCGGCCGGGTGCCCCTGCTGACCCTGGAAGAGGAGATCGCGCTGGCCCGCCGCATCGAGGAGGGCGAGGAAGCCCGCAAGGTGCTGGAAGAAGACCTCGACATGGACGACCGCGCCCGCCGCCGCCAGATGCGCCAGACCGAGGACGGCGCCGCCGCGCGCCAGGGCCTGATCGAGGCGAACCTACGGCTGGTCGTGTCCATCGCCAAGAAGTACACCGGGCGCGGCCTGGGCTTCCTCGACCTGATCCAGGAAGGCAACCAGGGCCTGATCCGCGCGGTCGAGAAGTTCGAATACCGCCGCCGCTACAAGTTCTCGACCTACGCGACGTGGTGGATCCGTCAGGCCATCAACCGCGCCATCGCCGACCAGGCGCGCACCATCCGCATTCCGGTGCACATGGTCGAGACCATCAACAAACTGACCCGCACAGCGCGGCAGCTGCAGCAGGAGCTGAGCCGAGAACCCACCTACGAGGAAATCGCCGAGGCGATGGGGCCGGGCTGGGACGCCGCCAAGGTCGAGGAAGTGCAGAAGGTCAGCCAGGAGCCAGTCTCCCTGGAAACCCCCATCGGCGACGAGAAGGACTCCTTCTACGGCGACTTCATCCCCGACGAGAACCTGGACTCCCCGGTAGACAACGCCGCCAAGACCCTGCTCAGCGAGGAGCTGGAGAAGGCGCTGAGCAAGCTCACCGAGCGCGAGGCGATGGTGCTGAAGTTCAGGAAGGGGCTGGTGGACGGCCGCGAACATACCCTGGAAGAGGTCGGACAGCGTTTCAACGTGACCCGCGAACGCATCCGCCAGATCGAGAACAAGGCGCTGCGCAAGCTCAAGTACCACGAGAGCCGCACCCGCAAGCTGCGCGACTTCCTGGACTGAACCCCGCTGGACTGGGCTGGTCTGACTGGACTGGGCTGGTCTGAATCGAACCGGGTCTCATTGCCGCCGCCCCACGCCTTTCTGGCTGGGGCGGTGCTTGCTACTGGCGGAGTACGGGTGATCGCCGCCGCACACCTCATCGCCGGATGGCCGGCAACCCGGCGGCGCCTCGCCCCGTATCCTGATCCATCGTGATCTTCCCCCGCTTCCTGTCTGGCTTCCTGTCCCTGTCGGCGGCCCCCTGAGCGCCCCCTCCCTCCCGGAGGCCGGGGCGATCCGGCCGGACACCCCGGCGCTGCGCCAGTACGGGCTGGCGCTGCTGCCCCTGGCCCTGGCCGGAGCTATGCCGCTCTGGCAGGTGGGGGCGCTGTGTGCGCTGTACGCGCTGGGCGTGCGCGCGGCCGAGTGGGCGGCGGGCCGGCTGCTGCTCAGCCTGCTGGTGGTATCGCTGGGCTTCTTCGTGGCGCTGCCCGGAACCCTGGAGGCGGGACCGGGGCCCCTGCTACGGGCCGCCCTGGCCCTGGTGCTGCAGATGCTCCTGGCGGTGGCCATGCACCTCGGGGCGCAGTCGACCGAGAACGGCGGGCGGGCCGGCCTGCTCGTGCCGCTGGGACTGGGCCTGCTCGCCCCTCAGCCCCTGCTGCTGCTGGCCCTGGCGGGCGGCGCGCTGGCCCGGCCGGGCGCCGACGACCGCCCCGTGGCCTGGCGGGTCGCCCCCGGGGGCGCGGCGTGGCGCTGGGGGCTGGCCGCGCTGGCGCTGACCCTGAGCGCCCTGCTGCTGCCCCGGCAGCCCTCGCTGTGGGCGGGGTGGTTCGGGCCGGCGGCCCCGAGTGCGCCGCGGCCTTCCGTTCCTGCCCCTCCACCGCCCCCGCTCCCGCCCCCGGCCGCCCCCACGCCGCCGGACAGCCCGCTGCTGGAGGCGGTGCGGGGCTCGCCGGAGATCCGCCTGCCCTTCCAGCTGGGGGGCCAGGTGGCGGCCCTGCCTCTGGAACTCTTCCTGCTGGTCGGGCTGGCCCTGGTGGCGGCCCTGGGGTATCTCCAGTGGCGGCTGTGGGCGCGAACCGGCCACCGGCCCACGCTGGTCGAGCGGCTGATGGTGCTGGGCCTGCTGCTTACTGGCCTGGCCTGGCTCGCGGCGTCGCTGCTGCTCTCCGGCAGCGGCGCGGGCGGTGGGCAGCAGGTCGCCACGTCAGCGCCTCCTCCGCCGGGCAATGCCCTCAGGGAACTGCTGAACAGGGTCACGTCCGAGCGGATCATCGACGTCGGCCCGCTCTTCACGGTGCTGCTGATCCTGAGCCTGCTGCTGCTGGTGGGGATGGTGATCCTGGCCCTGCGGCTGGGACAGGCTCTGCGGCCTGCAGCGGCGCCGGACGCGGAGGTGCCCGCCGGGCCGGAACGGGCCGCCGAGCCCCTCCACCGGGTGCGCCGCGCCTGGCAGCAGGCCGAGGCCGCGCTGCGCGCCACCGGGCAGGGCCGCGCCGAGTCCGAGACGCCGGCCGGGTACGCCGCGCGCCTGGGGCGCCAGTTCCCCGCTCTGGCCGGGCCTCTGCAGGTGCTCAGCGCCGCCTACGGGCCCGTGCGCTACGGCGGCCGGATCACCGACGACGAGGCGGACGTCGCCGAAGCCGCCCTGGCCGACCTCCGCTCGCAGGCGACCGATCTGCACAGTGCCGATCTGCACAGTGCCGAACTGCACAGTGCCGACCGGACGACCCCCGACCCTCCCGATCCCCCTTCACCCTCCCCAAAAGGACACCCATGACCCTTCTCCCTGCTTCCCCCTCCCAGCCGGCTTTCGCCCGGCGCGTTCTGGACAACGTGGCCCAGGTGCTCGTCGGCAAAGGGGACGTGACCCGGCTGGCGCTGGCCGGCGTGCTCGCCGGAGGTCACCTGCTGCTCGAAGACGTGCCGGGCACCGGCAAGACCATGCTGGCCCGCGCCCTGGCCCGCAGCCTGGGCCTGGACTTCGCCCGCGTCCAGTTCACCCCGGATCTGCTGCCCAGCGACGTGACCGGCGTCAGCGTGTACCGCCCGGCCAGCGGGGTCTTCGAGTTCGTGCCCGGCCCGGTCTTTACCGGGGTGCTGCTGGCCGACGAGATCAACCGCGCCACGCCGCGCACCCAGTCGGCGCTGCTGGAGGCCATGGGCGAGGGGCAGGTCACCGAGTCCGGCGTGACCCGGCCGCTGCCGGCCCCCTTCGTGGTGATCGCCACCCAGAACCCCGTGGAGCACGAGGGCACCTACCGCCTGCCCGAGGCCCAGCTCGACCGCTTCCTGCTGCGGCTCTCGGTGGGCTACCCGGCGCTGGAGGACGAGGTGGAGATGCTCGGGCGACTGCGCGCGGAGCACCCGATCCAGGCGCTGCAGGCGGTGGCGGCGCCCGCCGACCTGCTCGCCGCCCAGGCGGGGGTGCGGCAGGTGCACGTCTCGGCCGATCTGCAGCGCTACCTAGCGTCCCTGTGCGCCCGCACCCGCCGCCACCCGCAGGTCACGCTGGGGGCCGGGCCACGGGCCAGCCTGGCGCTGCAGAGCATGTCTCAGGCGCTGGCCTGGCTGGACGGCCGCCGCTTCGTGACCCCGGACGACGTGCAGACCGCCGCGCCCGGCGTGCTCGGCCACCGCCTGAGCCTGAGCCTGGAAGCCCGCCTGCAGGGCACGCCGCCCGACAGCGTGGTGCGCGAGGTGCTGAGGGCCGAGGCCGTGCCCGTGGAGGCCCCCGCACCGGAGCGGACGGCCCAGACCGGGGTGGCCCAGGCCGATCCCAGTCCGGCGCCGTCCCGGCCGTGACCCCCCTGCTGGTCTGGCTGGGGGTCGTCCTGGCACTGGTCGGGGCGCTGTGGTGGGCCTACCGCGTGCCCCCGGCCGTGACCCTGGAACGGGCGCTGCCTCCCAGCGGCTTCCAGGGCACCCGCGCGCTGCTCACGGTGCAGGTGGCGGTGCACTCGCGGCTGCCGCTGCGGTTCGTGCTGGAAGACCCCGCCCCGCGCTCGGTGGTGCCGGATACGCCGGTCACGCTGGCGGGGGTGGGGGCCGGCCGGGTCACGGTCGAGTTCCTGACCCCGCTGAGCCTGAACCGCCGCGGCGTGCATGTCTGGCCCGGCGCCACCCTGCGCTGGGCCGACCCGCTGGGCCTGTTCTGGCGGCACTGCCCGGTGAGCGCCCCGCAGGAACTGGTGGTCTATCCCGGCACGCACGGGCTGGTGCTGCCCGATCTGTTGCGCCCCCTGCTGAGCGAGGGCGGCCTGACCCGCCGCCTGGGCCTGGACGACCCCCTGAGCCTGCGCGGGGTGCGCGAGTACGTGGCGGGCGATCCGCCCGGGCGCGTGCACTGGCGGCGCAGTGCCAGCAGCCTGGGCACCGGCGCTGGCCTGGGCACCCTGACCGTGCGGGATCCGGAGCGCACCGCCGCGAGCAGCGTCACGGTGTACCTCGACACGGCCGCCGGAAACGACGTCTATCTGGAGAGTGCCGTGCGCCTCGCGGCGAGTCTGGTGCAGGAGGGGCTGGCCCTGAACCTGCCGGTGTCGGTCGCCACGCGGAGCGGCGCTTCGCCGGCCGGGCAGCACGCCGAGGCGGTGCGCTCAGCCCTGCGGCGGCTGGCCCAGGTGACGCTGGAGCCTGGAGAGCCGCTCATTCCCCCGACCCGCTCGGGCGGCAACCTCTTCATCCTGAGCGCGCAGCCCGGCCCGGCGCTGATCGCCCAGGCCATGCGGGCCCGGGCGCAGGCCAGCCGGGTGGCGATCATCGCGCTTCCCGAGGGCTTCTACCTGGAGCCCGGTGAGAAGCCGCGCCGCCAGTGGGTGGGCGCCCCGGACTCCGTGCGGGCGCTGGAGCAGCAGGCCGGAGCGCTGCTGGGGGCCGGAATTCTGGTCTTCGTACTGCGCGGCAATCAGAGTGTCCTGAAGCTGGGGAGCTGAGCGCTCTGCCGGGGCCGGTCGGGGTGGGCAGGGTCAAGCGACGTGAAGGAAGCCCTCAGATTCAGGCCGGGCCGCCCCTGCTACCGTGGCCCCATGACGCACACTCCCGACCAGTCCCAGACCGATCAGGCCCAGCTGCCCAAGACCGAGGAAGAGGTCAGCAACGTCGACCTGCAGTTCATGGGACGCACCGACCCGGCGCAGCAGCTCGACGCGGAGGTTCAGGCGCAGAGCAAGGCCCCCGGTGAGTTCGAGCAGCGCGGCATGGACGCCCAGGACGTGGCCTCGGCCGGCAGCATGATCGCCAGCGACCCGGCCAGCACCTCCATGCCTCCCGAGGACGAGCAGTAGGCCCCGACCCCGATCCCCGCAGGCCCCCCGCTCCGGCGCCGGGGGCCTGCACGCTTCAGGGGCGCCGGGCCAGCCGCACGATCTCCCGCGCGATGACGGGCAGCGCGCCGGCCGGGCCGATCCGGCCAAGCCCCGCGTGGGCGGCGCGGGCCCTGAGGCGGCCGCTGTGCAGGAAGGCGCGGGCGCCGGCCGCCACCGCCTCCGGATCGGCCTCCACCACGCTCAGCGCCGCGCCCAGCAGGCGACCCTGCCGGCGCGCGAAGCCGGCGGTGTACTGCGGCCCGTCCGTCGGGAAGGCGACCACTGGCACCCCCAGCCCCGCCAGCTGCTCGTTGGCGGTGCCCGAGGTGCCCACGGCGATGTCTGCCCGGCGCGCTATGGCCCCGAAGGCCCCGCGCAGCAGCGTGACCCGCGTGCCCTCCCCGCAGGCCACGGCGCTGTTCCCGCCCTGATGGTCGCCGCCCTGGAGGTCGAGCGTCCAGCCCGGCGGGAGGGTCACGTCCGCGAAGGCGTGCGGCCAGGCCACCAGCGCGTGCATCTCCGGCAGCTGCGCCGCCGCGCGCAGCATCAGGGGCAGGCTCTGGCGGTGATCGTCCCGGGAACCCGGCAGCAGGGCCAGCAGGGGAGGCCCCTCCGGCACGTCCAGCTCCCGCTCGGGCGCCGGCAGCACGTCCATGGCGAAGCTGCCGGCGAAGCGGGCGGGCACGCCGCGCTGGGCGTAGAACCGGGCGGTGGCGGCGTCCCGGACGAACACGGCGTCGGCGTGGCGGGCCAGGGCCAGCTCGTAGCCCAGCGGCCGGTTCGCTCCCATGGCATTGAGTTCGCGCAGGGTGCCGGCCACGCCCAGACCGTCCAGATAGTGGGCGCTCAGCAGCGGCTGGACATGGATCAGGGCCGCCCCGCCGCGCCGCGCCGTGAGGGTACCGACCATCAGCGCGTAGGCGTCGCCCACCACCACCACCGCGCCGGCTCCCCGGGCGCCCCGCACCGCATCTGCCCACTGGCCCAGCGACTCCCGGATCAGTCCGGCGCGCAGATCGGCCCGCAGGTTGTCCAGGCTGCCGAAGGGGAAGCCCCCGCTGGGCAGCCGCAGCACCCGACCGACCCGCCGGGCGCCGCTCACGCCCGCGTAGGCGCGGCCCTCCCCGACCAGCGGCACGTACCGGGCCTGCAGTCCATCCGGGCCCCCAGCCAGCAGGGCGGCCAGCCGCGCCCCGATCAGGTCTTCGGCCGTGCCGTTCGAAATGAACAGCGCGCCGGACGGGGAATCGGGGGCAGACTGCGGAGCGCTCACCGGGGCAGCATAGCGGTCAGGCCGTCGCCGCTCCATCTCGAGCGCCCCCCGACCCGGCGGGCGCCGTTCCGTGGTAGGAATGGAGGCCGGACCCGGGCGTCCGGCCCCCTATGAGCGAATTCGACGAACTCCAGGCCATCATCCAGCGGCACGCCGAGCGGCGTCAGGCCGAGGAACGCGCCTGCGAGGCCTTCTTGCAGGCGCTCTACCACGCCCTGCGGACAGCCAGCGGGCCGGGGCTGCCGCTGAACAACGTCACGCTGGACTTCATCGACGATCCCACCAACCGGCTGCGGCCCACGCCCAGCGGCGGCTTCCACGCGGCCTGGCTGCGGCTCGGGCTGTGCGAGGTGCTGGTGCGCGTGCGCCGCCTGGACGGCGCCTTTCAGGGCGAATACGGCGAGGGCGGCGTGTTCCGCCTGGAAACCACCTCGGAAGATGACCTGATCCGGCTGGCCCGCCAGATCCTGCGGAGCGTGGCCGCCACCTACGCTGGCGAGGGCACTCCGTCGGCGGCCAGCCGGCTGAACTGATAGCGGTACCCAGAGTGGTTGATGGTTTTGACCGTCAACCACTCTGGGTCGAACGGAGTGAGTCACCGACACCCACAGGGGCCGCCTCCCAGCGCTGGAAGGCGGCCCCACTCGATGGGCTGTGGGCCGGAGTTCAGCCCTTGACGGCCCCGGCGGTCAGACCGGACACGATGTTGCGCTGGAACACCAGCACGAGGATGATCAGCGGCACGGTGACCACGATGCTCGCGGCCATGATCGGCCCCCACGGCTGGTCGTACTGCGAGGCGCCCGAGTAGTTGGCGATCACCACGGGCACGGTGCGGTTGGAACTCATGAAGGTCAGGGCGAACAGGTATTCGTTCCAGCAGTTGATGAAGGCCAGCAGGCCGGTCGTGACCAGCGCAGGCATCATCACCGGAAAGAGCACCTGGAAGAGCGTCTGCAGGGGGCTGGCGCCGTCGACCAGCGCGGCCTCTTCCAGCTCGCCGGGAATGTCCCTGACGAAGGAAGTGAGCACCCAGACGGTGAAAGGGACGGTGAAGATCAGGTACGAGAAGATCAGGGCGAGCGGGTTGTTGAAGACCCCGGCGCCGCGGATCAGGGTGAACAGCCCGCCCAGCACGGCGATCTGCGGGAACACGCTGACCGCCAGGATGACGTACAGGATCACCTGCTTGCCGGCGAAGCGGAAGCGGCCCAGCGCGTAGGCGGCGAAGCTTCCGAACAGGAGGCTGATCACCACGGCGCCGACCGCCGCGATCACGGAATACAGCAGCCCGCGCTGGAACGCCGGGTTTCCGAAAACCTGCACATAGTTCTCGACGGTCTTCTCGGAGACCAGGAACTGGGCCGGAGGCAGGAACAGGTTGGCCCCCTTGCTGAAGCTCGTGATGACGGCCCAGACGAAGGGAAACAGCAGATAGAAGGTGATGGCGATGACCAGCGCGTAGAACGCGGTGCGCTGAAGGTAATACAGGCCGGGGCTGGTGCGTTTCAGGTTCACTTGGTTCACCTCCCTCAGTCGAACTTCACGCGGAACGCGGTCACGTAGATCACGACGATCACCATGATGATCAGGAAGATCGCCACGGCCACCGCGCTGCCCACGCCCAGCAGCGAGTTGTCGATCAGGGTCAGGCGGGCGTAGCCGGTCATGGACGTGCTCGCCGCGTTTACCGGCCCCAGCATGACGTACATGATGTCGAAGACGCGCAGCGCGTCCAGCGAGCGGAAGACCAGCGCCACCAGCAGCGCAGGCCGCAGCAGGGGCAGGGTCATGCGCCAGAACTGTGTCCACTTGCTCGCGCCGTCCATGTCGGCGGCTTCGTACATGTCGCTGGGCAGACTCTGCAGGCCCGCCAGGATCAGCAGGGCCATGAACGAGGTGGTCTTCCAGACGTCCACGGCGATCAGCGCCCAGATGGCCTTGTCGGGGTCGGCCAGGAGGGCCTGGCCTCCCAGCAGCCCCTGGCCGATCAGGCCGAAGGAGTCGTTGTACATGTAGGCCCACATCTGCGCCGATACGACCGTGGGGATGGCCCAGGGCACCAGCATGGCGGTTCGCAGGAAAGCGCGGCCCTTGAAGGTGCCGTTCACCACCAGCGCGATGATCATGCCGAAGACGGTCTCCAGGAAGACCGAAACCACCGTGAACAGCATGGTGTTCTTGACCGCCTGCCACCACTTGGGATCCTGCAGGAAGCCGATGCCGACCCCGTCCTCGGTGGTGAACCAGAAGTTCTGGAAGCCCACGTAGCGGGCCTGCTCTGGCGAGGTCAGGTTGGCCTCCTGCACCGAGAAGAAGATTGTGCGCCAGAGCGGATAGCCGGCGACCAGCGCGATGGCGATCAAGGTGGGCAGCAGCAGCCAGAGGGCCTGCCGGGCGCGGGCGGCCTCGATTCCCCGCGTCTTGACCACTTTCCGTGGTTCGGTGGGGGCTTGCGTGGTCATGGTGGGGGCCTCCTGTGCGAAGGAACAGATAAGCGGGAGGGGCGCTGGGACGCAGAGCCGGCAGGTGGTGTGCCGCACGATACCACCCGCTTCAGGTCTGTGTTCAGGACGGTCGTGGACACCGCAGGATCACGGAAGAAGGGGACGATCCACTGTGGACGTCCCCTTCACTGCATCGTCTAGGCACCCGCCCGGAGACGGGTCAGCGGGCTTACCAGCCAGCGCCCTTGATGCGCGCCAGGTTGGTGGCGAGCTGGGCCACAGCGGCCTGCCCCTTGCTCTTGCCGGACAGCACGTCGCTGACGGCGGAGCTGAAGGCCTGCGAGACCTGGTTGTACTTGCTCTTGGTGGGGCCGGAGGGCCGCGCGACGGCGCTGGTGAAGACCGAGAACAGGCTGCCGAAGAAGGGGTTGGCCTTCAGCACGTCGGCGTCCTTATACAGCGTGGTGATGGTGGGGTTGTAGGAGCCCTCGATAGCGCGGATCTTCTGCTCGGCAGGGCCGGCCAGGTAGCGCACGAGTTCGATCGCGGCGGCCTGGTTCTTGGAGTACGAGCTGACGCCGAGCTGCCAGCCACCGAGGGTCGCGGCGTTGCGGGCGCCGCCCGAGGGCAGCGGGGCCACGCCGATCTTGCCCTTGACCTTGGAGTCCGCGCTCTGGCCCAGCGACCAGGCGTAGGGCCAGTTGCGCATGAAGGCGGCGTTGCCCGACTGGAAGATGCCGCGCGCCTCTTCCTCGCCGTACGTGGTGACGCCGGCCGGGCTGATGGTCTTGACCCAGCTCGCGGCGGTGTCCAGCGCCTTGGCGGCATTGGGGTTGTTGATGGTGATCTTTCCGGTCGAATCGACGATAGTGCCGCCGCCGAAGGAGACCAGCCACTCCATGGCGTCGCAGGTCAGGCCTTCGTAGTTCTTGCCCTGCCACACGAAGCCGGCGAAGGTCTTGTTGGCCTTCTGCTCGCCGTCCTGAATCTTCTTGGCCATGGTCGCCAGTTCGGCCCAGGTCTTGGGGGCAGCCGCGTAGCCGTACTTCTTCAGCAGATCCGTGCGGTAGTACAGCAGACCGGCGTCCGTGAACCAGGGCATGGCGACCAGTTTGCCGTCCACCGTGTTGGCGTCGATGATGCCCTTGAAGTGGGTGTTGACCTCGGCGGCAGGCACCTTGCCCTTCAGGTCGATGAAGTGCTGGGCCAGCAGGCCGGGCCAGACCACGTCGAGCTGGTAGACGTCGATGTCGCTGCTCTTGGCGGCCAGCTGCTGCTGGTACAGCGCCAGGCGGTCGTTGGTGAGGTTGGGGCTCTCGAAGACCTTGACTTCATTGCCGGTCTTGGCAGCCCAGCGGGCGGCTCCGGCCTTGCACAGTTCCAGTTCCTGGCCGACGGCGCCACAGGCGATGGTCAGCGTGACGGCGCCAGCGTGGCTGCCCGAAGCGATGGCGGCGGTGAGCGTAAAGAGCGCAATGGCTTTCTTCATGAATCCTCCTGGTGGGCGTCAGGATCAGCCCTGACCCGCTCCGTTTTCGGAAGCGGTTCCACTTTTATGCGAGTTTGGTAGGGGAAGGCTACACTGCGCCTGCAGGCCTGTCAATCGGACAGAACACGAAAGGCAGACAGAGAGGTCACTTCCGTGCGGGTTTCCTGAGAGGCCGCTCAAGATGAGATGCGCCGCCTCACGAGTCGCTCGTTCCTGCCGTACTGCCCGTCAACAGCGGTCTTCCGGCGCACTTGCGGGAGGGAGGCATCCCCATGGACTCCGCACACACCAAGGTCTGTGGCCGTGACTCAATCCCTTCGCCCCTCTGGCAACCGCAGTCACGCCGACTTTGCATCAAGGTGCCCCATCAAGCGTACGCCCGTGATGGCATCACGCTCTGGAGCCGGTCTTCGTTCTCTGCCTCGCAGCTCTGCGAGTCCTTCCGGTCGGATATTCAGCGCCTGGGGTGCGCTCTCGCTCGGGATCGATCAGACCCGTTCGTAGGCGGCGTCGCGGGTGCCGGTGCCCAGCTTCCGCAGCAGGCCGTCCTGCACCAGCCGGCGCAGGGTGCGCCACGCCTGCTGGGTGCTCAGGCCGCAGGCGGCACGCAGATCCACGTTCCGTACCCGCCCCTGCTCGCGGGCCAGGGCCAGGGCGATGGCGCGGATCTCCCCACGCGAGGGGCCGGCGGCGCTGGCCGCCCCTGGTCTGGCCGTCTTCGCCGGCCGGGCAGCGGGTGGGGCTGGGCGGGTGGGCCGCGCCACCGGGGTCGGCTGCCCGGATCGATCCGGATCGGGCGATGGAGCGGGGGAGACCAGGGCGGCGCCCCCCGCTCCCGCCTCCCGGCGCCCCAGGGCCAGCCAGACCTCGGCGCTCAGCGTGTAGGAGATGCCGCGCCCCACGCCGGCGCGCCCGATCAGGCCGTGTTCTTCCATGCTCCGCAGCAGTCTGGGGGTGCGGTCTTCCGGGAGCTGCAGGGCGCGGGCCAGGGTGCCCCGGGTGGCCTCGCCCTCGCGCAGCAGCAGGCTCAGCACGATCAGCATGTCCAGCGAGAGGGTCTGCATCTCTTCCTGCTTGCGGGCCACGAAGCGCACGAAGTCGGCGTCGAAGCCCGGCGAATGCAGGCTCAGGGTCACGGCGTCCGGGTAGGTGATGTACTCCGGGGGCTCCTTGCCGTGGCGCAGCATCAGCGAGTACATCTTGTCCACCCCCACCCCGGCGCGCTCGACCAGCCCCAGGCGGGCCAGCACCTCGGCCAGCAGGGGGTTCCGGCGTTTGGGCTGGTGGCGCAGGATGTTGCCCGGCGTGATGCCCCCCGGCAGCCCGCCCGGGTTCAGGATCTCCAGCCGATCCGGATGGTGGTGGACATGCACGGCGTCGCGCAGAGTGTAGTCGCGGTGGGTCAGGGCGTTGAGCAGCGCCTCGCGGTATACGGCCTCGTCCTGATCCCAGACCTCGATACGGAACAGGCCCACCTGCACGGGAGTGAAGCGGTTGCGGGCCTGGATCAGTTCGGCCAGGCGGGTGAGCAGCGCCGGAATGGGCCGCAGCAGATCCTCACGGAACTGGAATTCCACGTCGCTGCCGGCGTGGTGGTAGTAACAGACCTCGGACTGCGGCACGTGGGCGCGCAGGGCGGCCGGCGTGCCCGCCAGCAGGATGGCGGCCAGCGTGGGCCGCAGCGCCCCGTGGCTGGGGATCAGCAGCCCCAGCTCGCGCAGGAAGTCCAGATCGGGCAGTCGGGCGGCCTCGATCCGGCGCCCCAGGCCACGCAGGCGGGCCACCTCGGCCGGGTCGAGGTCGGCCAGCGAGGCGTCGGGCGGCACGGTGGCCGTGAAGTCCTGATCGGCCACCGGCTCGGCCTCCGAGGGCGTGACCGGCACCAGATGCGCGCCGTCCCAGGCGATCACGGAGCCGTCGGGCGCGGCCAGCACGTAGGGCGCCTGCGGCACGAACACGGCCAGCACCCGCGCGCCCCCGGGCAGGCGGTGGTGCTGCACGTTCACAGTCAGGCGCCCGCCGGAGAGTTCGAAGATCGCGTGCGTGACCATCAGCGGGTGCAGTTCCCCGGCGTCGCGCTCGGCAGGAGCGCCCCCCACCAGATCCACGCCGACCAGCACGGTGCCGCCCCGCGCGTTGGCCAGACCCACGGCGTAGCGGGCGAGTTCCTGGGGGGAGACGTTCAGCGGCAGATGCACGCAGCTGGGCCCGGCGGGCGGCAGCACCCCCAGGGTCGAGATGGCGTCCAGGCCGGAGGTCGTCACAACCAGTGACTATACAGGCCGCGCTTCTCCCGAACCGCCAACCGGCGCGGCCCAGTACCTCTCGATCCGTGTCCTCCCGCGGTTCAGCCAGACCAGTGCCACCCGCCGGCCCACCCCGTACAGGATCGCCGCCTGATCGAACTCGCGGCCCAGCCGCAGCGCCTCGGTCAGTGGCGCGTCCAGCAGGATCAGGGCCGGCTCGGCCCAGGCCCCCTCTCCATTGAGGCCGTCCAGGGCGGCGCCCTTCCAGCGCTGACTCAGCGTGCGCTGGGCCGTCTCGTTGTGCTCCCCCGAGGCCCGCCGCCCGCCGGGGTTCCAGGCGGTCACGACCGCCCAGCGCCGGCCGACCGGGGCCCAGGACATCCCCTGCGAGGCGGGGCCGCTGCCGGGCCCGCCTGCGGGGAACGCGGCCAGCCGGAAGCGCTCGCCGGGCCGGCCGTATCCGGCAGCCAGAAAGCCCCGCCTCTGGTCGGAGTGACCCACGGCCAGTATCTTCTCAGCGGCTCACGGGCGCCGTCACATTCAGGATCAGGCCGCCGCGCAGGCGCAAAACCAGACTCACCTTCTGCCCGGCGCTCAGTTTGCCGCCCAGCACCACGCGGTAGCCGGAGTCGCTGCTGAGCATCAGGCTGCCCTGCACGGGGATGCTGCTCACCACCTGACAACGGGGCGCACAGCGCAGCAGCCTCGCGCGGCCGACGCTGCTCCAGGCGCCGGTCACCTCATCTTCCTTGGGCACGCTCACGCGGCCCTGCACGATGGCGCCGCTGTGGCTCAGCTTCACGTTCAGGCTGGCCGACATGCCCTGCGGATTCTGCGCCAGGGCCCACGAGCCCAGGCCAGACAGACCCAGGCCGATCAGCACGGACACCATCCGGTCAGTGCGCCGTCGGTGAGCGGGCCGTCGGTGGGCCGGCATGGGGTGACCTGGCATTCGGTGAGCTGACTTCACTCTTCTCCTCCGGTTCCGGTCTCGTCCGGTTCCTCACTCAGCGCGGCGGCGTCCACATCTGTTTTCATGATCTCGCGCAGGACGCTGGTGGCGAAACTTCCGCGCGGCAGGGTGAAGGCCACGCTGAAGCCGTCCTCCTCGTCGGTCACGCCGGCTTCCTCCAGAAAGACCCGGGTCAGGCGGCGGTCGCCCTTGCGTGAGGAGAACACCTCCGGGCTGAGGCCGAACTGCGCCAGCGCCTCGCGCTCCAGCTCGCCGGCCTCGCGCTGCAGGGGCCGAACCTTGCGCCCGAAGAGCGTGCCGGTCGCGCTGACCTCGCCCCGGGCGGCGCGGGGGGACTCCTGGGCCGCGTCCTCGACCAGAAAGACTCCGCCCGTGTCGTGCTTCTTGGCCATGTCGCCGCCCAGCAGCGAGTCGAACACGCCGCGCTCCAGCCGCAGGCTCAGGAAGGAATTGAAGATCATGCTCTGCACGCTGGTGGTCAGGAAGCGCCGCACGCGCGGGTCACGCAGCCTGGATTCGCCGCGCAGCACGCGCAGCCCCTCCTCGGCATTGAGGCCCCCCAGGCCGAAGCGCTGGGGCCCGAAGTAGTTCGGCACCCCCTGGCGGCCCAGGCTGTCCAGCACCTCGCGGGCCAGGTTCCCCTGACCGGAGGCGCCGCGCACCCGCACCACGAAGCGGTTGGCGCGCAGATGCCCCATGCCCAGCTTGTTGGTATGCCGGGTGGTCTGCAGCACGCTCACGCCGTCGAGCGCGAACTGGCCCAGCCGGTCTTCGACTTTGGCCGGCAGGCTGAGCCACTGGGTCGTCACCGCGTGGCGATCCTTGAGCCCGGCTACGCCGATGTCGCGCTCGCGCAGGCCCAGCTGCGCGGTCAGTTCGCGCAGCACATGCGAGGTGGTGTGCCCGGTCTTCTCCAGCTCCACGAACAGAAATTCCCCCTGGCCGCTGAGCGCATACGCCGGCACTTCCTGTACGCGGAAATCGGCGGCATGACGGCGCAGCTCTCCCGCCGTTCCCGTCCCGGCGGTGAGGGGACGCAGGGCCGACCAGTCGAACACCAGACTCACGATGCCGACCACCATACGCCACGGGCCCCGCCCCGGCGTGAGAAGGGCTCCTGCGGGGCACTCCGGCGTCGGGGGGGGTACCGCCCGTCTCCATCCCCGGGTGCGCCCGATGGTGGGGCGTGGGGCCGGGTTCCAGGCACAGCACAGACCAGCGACACTCCACCCGACGAGGTTCACCCAAAACCATCAATCCAACTCGGTCTATCCAGCACAGTCCATCCGATACGCCGTTCAGCCCCCGCTCAGTTCAGCACCCGCTGGGCTGCCTGGGCGGCGGGTGTCCAGTCGGCGCGGAAGAGCCGCGCCTGGGGGTTTCCCGCGTCCTGCCCCTCACGCGGCCGGGCGCCGCGCCGACCCTCCACGGGGCCGTACCAGACGCGCACGCCGCTGTCGAAGGGCGTGACCGGCAGCAGCGCGACCTGCCCGGCGGCCAGTTCGGCCAGCACGCGGCCCTGCTCGTCGCGCACGCGGTACCAGGCATTCATCCCGGCGGGCGACCAGCCGGCCAGCCGCAGCGGCGTACGCGAGACATTCCGCAGGTGGGCGCCCCGTTCCGAGAGGGTCACGTTCAGTTCGGGCCAGTCCGGGGTAAGCGTGCGGTTCCAGCGGGCCTGGAAACCCAGCGCGGGTCGGGTGGCTACCTTCGGGAAGCGCAGGGCGGCCACCAGTCCAGCGGCGCTGGCCACGCTCAGGCCCAGCAGCAGGGTCAGCAGGATGGGCTGCGGCCCCGCGCCGACCGCTTCGGGGCCCAGCGCCCCCCGGCGCAGCACCCCGAACACCGCCACCAGACTCAGCACCGCGCCCACGGCGGGCCAGGCGGGGTCAGGCCGTGATCGGGGCCGGCGGTAGGCCAGCGGCCAGAACTCGGCGAGCAGCAGCAGGGCCGCCCCGACCCCGAACAGCGCCGGCACGTCCAGAATCGCGGCCAGGGGCAGGCAGACCACACCCGGCACCGCCCACCATGCCGAGCCCGGCACGAAGCCCAGCCGGGCCTCGCGGGCCACCCGCCACAGCCACTGAGCGGCGATCAGGGCCACGCACAGCGCCAGGGCGCCGCTCACGGGATCGAGCGGTGGCCAGGGGAGCAGCAGCGGATTCAGGGCCGACCATCACCTTTCTTGTGACGCCCCAGACCCGCCGCCACCCCGCCGCCGGTGCCCGGCTGGGGGAAGCCGCCGGGCAGGGGCGCCAGGGGGGGGCGCTCCAGCGAGACATAAGCCGGCGCCGGGGCCGCAGGCAGCGGCTCCACGCCGGTCTGGGTCACGCCCGGCTGACCGTGCCGCTCGAGCTCGAACACGAGGTGGCTCAGTTCATCCCGCAGGATGCCCTCCCAGGCGGTTTTCACGGCGTTCAGGCTGCCGGGCATGGCGAAGACCGCCGCTCCCCGGCACAGCCCGCCCACCGCCCGCGAGAGCATGGCCGCGCCGCCGACCTGCTGGTAGCTGAGCATCCGGAACAGCTCGCCGAAGCCCGGAATCTGTTTGGTCAGCAGCGACTCCACCACCGGCACGGTCACGTCGCGCCCGGTGATGCCCGTGCCCCCCGAGGACAGGACGATCTGTGCTTCGCGGGCGTACTGCACCAGCGCGGCGCGGATCTCGACCGCGTCGTCCTTCACGACCCGGTAGCCCACGACCTCGTGACCGCCCGCCCGCAGCTGTTCCATCAGGTACTGGCCGCTGGTGTCGGTCTCGGCCGTACGGGTGTCGCTGATGGTCACCACGGCCACGCGGGCCGAACGCGGCGCGGCGTCCCGGTGCTGCTGGGCCGAGGCCTGGGCGGGGGTCTGCCCAGGCGTCTGCCCGCTGGTCTGCCCGGTCGCCGGGGCCGTTCCAGGGGCACTGGTCTGGTCTGCGGGCCCCCCGGTTCCAGACAGGTCAGCGGTCTTGAGGTGGGTGTCGGTCATACGACACGATACCGCCGCCGCTGCCGGCCAGACCACGCTGCACCCCCCTTTTCGGGTGCAGGCCTCTTCGGGTGCAGGGGCCCGCCGTGGGGTCGTCATCCGGACGGCCGCTCCATTGAGTTCCACCCGGAACAGAACCCGGTGTTCCACTCCGGCGAGGTTCTCCGAGTCCATCCCGCTTCAGTCCGTGCTTTTTTCCTCTTCCTCCGGTCGGCTGGATTCCGAAAACACAACGGAATTGATCGGCACCCGTATCAGCCGCGCCCGGCGTTCAGGACGTTGCGGGCGTTCTCGGGCAGGCTGACCCGGTCGCGGCGCATCAGGGCGGTGCGGGGGCGGCGCAGGCTGAGCGACAGATAGACGTCGGCCTGCTGCGCCAGGAACTCGCGGTAGCCGTCCTCCTGGCCGCTGCGGATGCATTCCAGGGCCAGCAGGTCGAGCTGGCCTTCGAGCAGACGCAGGGCCAGATGGCGCGCGGCGTTCGCGCCGCTGTCGCCCAGGGTCTCGGGCAGCCCCGGCAGGCGTTCGGGGTCGCGCAGCAGGGCCCGCGCCGCCCGCTTCACGTTGGGGTCGGCCAGCGTCAGGGCGCAGGCCCGGCAGGGCTGCTCCTTGCTGGGCTCCTCGCACACCGGGCAGGGGCGCCAGCCCTGTTCCTCGCGCCATCTGCGGGCCCGGGTGATGGCCTCGGCGGCGCGCAGGGCGGCCGGTTTCAGCTCGCCCTCGACCTGCTGCACCAGCCGCCGCGCCCGGGCCTTGTCGGGGGCCGGCAGCGCGGGCGGGGGCGGCGCGGCCACGACCTCGCGCACCGGGCCCACGCTGAAGCGCAGCTCGGTCACGGAATCGTCGCCCAGCAGGGAAGTCAGCGACTTCAGGAAATGGTGGCGCTGCATGGTCAGGTGGTGGGCCGTGGCGCTGTCGCGCACCTCGATGAACAGCACGCTGCCCTGCTGGGTGCGAGGGCGGGTCAGCCGCGCGATCTCCGGCCCGACCGCCTGGGGCCACGCCAGGATGGCCCGCGCCCGCCCGATGCCGCGCGCCAGCTTGGCCGTGCCCAGGGTGGCGTTCATCAGCTCGCCGATCCCCCTCGGGCCGCTCAGGCGCCGCCCCCTGCGTGGAGGATCGCTCACGCGCCGGCCTCCAGCACGTCCTGAATCTCCCAGGCGTCCCCGGCCGGGAGGTCGTCGTCGGCGTCGGCGTCCAGGTCGCCCCCTGGGGGGTCGCCATCCCGGCTGTCGCCGTCCGGGGTAAAGCGCCCGGCGTGGGCCCGCAGGGTCTGGGCCGCGCCCGGCGCCCGCTCGGTGCCGGTCACGATGGCCTGCGGCACGCTGGCGGCCAGGTCGAGCAGGAAGCTCCGCCGCCCCGGATCGAGTTCCGCCGAGAAATCGTCGATGAGGAGCAGCGGCTTCTCGCCGAAGCGCTCGGCCAGCAGCTCCAGTTCGGCGCGGCGCAGGGCCAACGCGATGGTGCGGCCCTCGCCCCGGCTGGCGTATTCGGTGGCCGGAAAGCCGCCCAGGGTCAGCAGCAGGTCGTCGCGGTGCGGGCCGGTGACCGTGGAGCCGCGCGCCAGTTCCTCGGCCTGGCGGGCCAGCAGGTCGCCCGCGAAGGTCTCCGGCGTGGTGGATTCCGTGAGTTCCAGGGTCAGCGCCTTGCGGCTGCCCAGCGCCGTGTTCGCCTCGGCGGCCAGTTCGTTCAGGCGGGTCAGGGCGCGGCGGCGCACCAGCATGATCTCCGGCCCCAGCTTGATGAGTGCCTCGTCCCAGACGTGCATGGCCCAGGCCTCGCCGCTCCGCAGCGCCGCGTTGCGCTGCGAGACCGTGCGCTCGTAGCGGGCGAGCTGCTGCGCGTAGCGGGCGCTGACGCGCGAGAGCAGCGAGTCCAGGTACGAGCGGCGGCCCGTGGGCGCCCCGAACACGAGTTCGGAGTCCTCGGGACGGATCCAGACCGCGCTGCCCCGGGGCAGGTCGCCGGCCCGCACGCGCACGCCGTCCACTTTCAGCTGCCGCCGCCCGCGCCCCAGCCCGACCTCCTGGACGCTCAGGCTGCCGCCCGAGTCCAGATCGGCGCGCACGTAGGCTTCCTTCTCGCCCTGCTGCACCAGCTGTTCCAGGCGGGTCACGTCGCTCAGGCCGGTGAGCGCCAGATACGCCGCTTCCAGCAGGTTGGTCTTGCCGGCTCCGTTCTCGCCGTGTACCGCCGTCACTCCTTCCGGAAAATGCAGCGTACAGGGCGCCAGATTCCGGTAATTTAGGGTAGACAGGGCCGACAGCAGCACAGGGAGCATTCTAGTGGGCGCGGCCGCCCCCGACTGTTTCTCCGTCCCTCATCCGGGCCTTCATGCGGTGGCCGGAGGGTGGGGCTGATCTCCTATGCTGCGCCCATGCCCCCGTCCCGCTACGCCCTGCTGATCGTCACCCCACATCCCTCCGGCCAGCTGCCCGCCGACGTGCTGCGCGATATGCTCGGCGACGGCGCCTTCCACACGCCCACCCGCGAGGCCTTCCTGCGCCGCCTCTTTCTGGACGGCGATCCCTATACCGACCTGCTGTACTCGCTGCCCGGCGCGCGGCATGTCCAGGCCCCCTGGAGCCGTTTCGCCGCCGACCTGAACCGCGACCGGGACGACCGTGTGGACAACGGCGTGCTCAAACTGATGGACTTCGCTCGCCAGCCGCTCTACCCGCCAGACTTCGTACTGGACGAGGCCGCCCGCGAGGCCCGCCTGCGCCGCCTCTGGGACTCGTTCGACGCCCTGGTGCAGTCCGAACTCCAGGGCGCCCGCCTGATGATCGTGGGCCACTCCATGGGCACCCACGGCCCGGCGCTGGGCCACGATACTGGCACGCCCCGCCCCGCCATCTGCCTGATGCCCGGCGAAGACGCCGAGCCCACCTTCCCCCGAGTCCACTGGGCCGCCCTGCGCGCCGAGTGTGAAGCGGCGTTCGCCGACATGATCGTGGGGAGCCCCTACCGCCGCGTGACCATCGGTGAGCCCTGGGCCACCGACACGCTCAGCCTGAATCACTCGCGCCGCTCGGGTGTACCCGCCTTCGGCATCGAGTTCAACGCCGGGCTGTACCTGAGAGATGGTCAGCCGATGGACGACGCGATCCGCGCCCTGAACGCCGGTTTCGGGCGCTTCGCACAGGCCGCCCTGGCGCTGCTGGGTTAGGGACGGGCACCGGGAGGGGAGAGCGGCGTCGGGACGTTTGCCAGGAACCTGACGGCTCTCCAGCGTGCCGCTAGATCCGGACAGCGTCCCTTCTATTCAAATCCGGCCATCCCGCGTCACGCCGACGGTCACGCGCTCCTGCTCAGGCGTCCCGCGTTGCCAGCTCCCGCACAGCCCCGAGCAGCTCCTGAGCCGCTCCCGCATCCGGCGCGTGCTGGAAGGCTTCCTCCAGCAGCTCCAGCCCCACGCGGGCCTGGGCGTGGGCGTAGTCCTGCGCGTAGTTCACGCTGCCGCTGTCCAGCAGCCAGCGGTGGATCTCGTCGATGACGCCGGGGTCTTTGTCGGGCCGGTTCCGCAGCATCTGCTCCAGAAACGCCTCCTTCTGGTCCACTTCTGCCCCGGCCAGCCAGTGCAGCACGATCAGGGTGCGCTTGCCTTCCAGCAGGTCGCCGCCGATCTCCTTGCCGTACTTGGCCGGGTCGCCCAACAGGTTCAGCACGTCGTCGCGGATCTGGAAGGCGGTGCCCAGCGCCAGGCCCGCGTCCCGGAAGGCCGGGTGGGGCGAGACCCCGGCGGCGATGGCCCCCAGCCGCAGCGGCGCGATCACCGTGTAGTACGAGGTCTTCAGCTCCACCATCTGCAGGTAGTCGGCCTCCTGCAGCGCCCACTCGCGGTGCTCCACCCACGAGAGGTCGAGGTGCTGGCCCTCGGCGGTGCGGTGGATCATGGTCAGGAACTCCTCCATGGCGCCCGGCACGCCCGAGCGATGCACCGCCTCCCACATGTACACGTGCAGGGCGTCGCCAGCATTGATCGCCAGCGGAGTGCCGTGCAGGCGGTGCAGGGCCGGCTGGCCGCGCCGCTCCTCGGAATCGTCCTCGATGTCGTCGTGGATCAGCACCCAGTTCTGGAACAGTTCCAGGGCGGCGGCGAGCCACAGCGCCCCCTCCCACGCCGGGGTGCCGGGCCGGGCGCCGTGGACGCGGGCACTGGCGAGCAGCAGCTCGCTGCGGATGCCCTTGCCGCCGCGCTGCGGATAGTCGCGCAGCATTTCCAGGTAGTGCTCCAGTTCAGGCCGCCCCCCCCGCTCCGGCAGCAGGGACAGGGCGCGGGACAACAGTTCAGGCCGCATCGCCGGGCAGTCTAGAGCAGGGAACCGGCGTGGGCCCCGGGTGTCCGGTCAGCCGCCTATTCCCACTCGATGGTCGCGGGCGGCTTGCCGGTGATGTCGTACACCACCCGGTTGATCTCGTGCACCTGGTTCACAATGCGGTTGCTCATGGTCGCCAGGAAGTCGTAGGGCAGCCGGGCCCACTCGGCGGTCATGAAGTCGTCGGTGGTCACGGCGCGCAGGGCGGCGGTGTAGGAATAGGTGCGCTCGTCGCCCATCACGCCCACCGACTGGATCGGCGTCAGGATCGCCAGCGCCTGCGAGCAGCCGTCGTACAGGCCGAATTCGCGCAGGCCGGAGATGAAGATGTCGTCCACCCGCCGCAGGATGTCCATCTTCTCTTCGCTGATGGCGCCCAGGCAGCGGATCGCCAGGCCGGGGCCGGGGAAGGGGTGGCGCATCCGGATGTGCTCGGGCAGGCCCAGCAGCCGGGCCAGGGCGCGCACCTCGTCCTTGAACAGCGTGCGGAAGGGCTCGACCAGCTTGAAGTTCAGATCCGCCGGCAGGCCGCCCACGTTGTGGTGGCTCTTGATGTTCGCGGCCCCCGACTTCTCCGAGTGCAGGCCGCCAGAACTCTCGATCACGTCGGGGTAGAGCGTGCCCTGCGCCAGGAAGTCGAAGGAGCCCAGGGTGCGCGCCTCGCGCTCGAAGGCCCGGATGAACTCGCGGCCGATGATCTTGCGCTTCTCCTCGGGGTCGGACACACCCGAGAGCGCGTCCATGAATTCGGTGCGGGCGTCCACCGTGATCAGGTTCACGCCCAGCGGCTTCAGGGCGGCCTCGACCTGTTCGCGCTCGCCCAGTCTCAGCAGGCCGTGGTCGATGAACACGGCCGTGAGGTTCTCGCCCACCGCGCGGGCCAGCAGCAGGCCCAGCGTGGAGGAGTCCACCCCGCCGGAGATCGCCAGCAGCACCTTGCCGCTCCCGACCTGCTGCTGCACGTCCGACACCAGTTCGTCGATGATGTGCTCGGCCGTCCAGTCGCGCTCGACGCCGCAGATCGTCAGGAAGTTCGCCAGCAGTTGCCCACCCTTGGGCGTGTGCACGACCTCCGGGTGGAACTGCACGCCGTAGCGCCGGGTCTGCGTGTTCTCGATGGCCGTGACCGGCGTGTCCTCCGTCTCGGCCACCACCTCGTAGCCCTTCGGCAGCGTGACCACCGAGTCGCTGTGGCTCATCCAGGCCACGAACTCGCCCTGGATCCCGGCGAAGAGGTCGCCGCTGTAGCGCGTCAGGTCGGCCTTGCCGTACTCGCGCTTGCCGGCCCGCCGAACCTCGCCGCCCGCCTGCTGCGCCAGGAACTGCATCCCGTAACACACCCCCAGGATGGGGATGTCCAGCTCCAGCACGCCCGGCGCGGGTCTGGGCGCGTGCTCGTCGTAGACCGAACTCGGGCCCCCCGAGAGCACGATGCCCTGCGGCCTTTCCCGCATGATCCGTTCCAGGGGGGCGGTGCCCGGAAGGATCACGCTGTAGGCGCCCAGTTCCCGGAACCGCCGGGTGATCAGGCGGGTGTACTGACTGCCGAAATCGAGAATGACAACGCTCATCAAGGAGAGATTGTGTCACGCCGGGCGCGGGCGCACGGACGGGCGGGGCAGACGGGTGCCCGCCTGCCGCCGGAGCGCTAGGAACCCAGGTCGATACTGACCGGCTGCGTGCGCGGCACGGTCAGGCTGAGCCTGCCGGGGTCGTACCCGTCGGCGGCGACGCGCAGGCGGTAGGTGCCCTGCACCGGAAAGCGCACCTTGCCCGGCGCCTGGCCCAGCTCCTGTCCCGGCGTCAGGTTGGCGCCCGCCGGAGCCGACTCCACGGTCAGGCGGGCGGTGGCGCCGGCCGCGCCGCGCAGGGTGAAGGCCACGTCGCAGCAGGCCGCCGCGGCCGGCGGCGCGGTCGCCGTGCGGGGCCGCACCGACCGGATCATCCAGACCACGCCGATCAGCACGATCAGGGCCGCCAGCAGGGGCAGCAGCCAGCGCGGAGGCCGGCTGACGGCGCGCGCCGGGGTGCTCGGCGCGGCCTTCACCACCCGCCACGAATCGTCCTCGTCCCAGCCGATGCGGATCGGGCCGCCCGGGGCCTGCCGGGCGGGCAGGCGGCCGGAGGAACGCGGCGCGGGTTCGGGCTCGGGCTCCGGTTCAGGGTCGGCGGGGCGGCGCAGCGACTCCGGCAGCCGCGGGACGTCGCGCATCTGCAGGAGGCCCCGCCCGGCGGAACCGCCGTCCGCGCCGGCGTCCTGGCCGGACTCGGGCGGCGGCCAATCGGGGAGGTCGTCCTCTCCGATGATCCCGCCGGGGGCCGGGTGGCCTACCTCTGAGCTGCCCAGACCGGAGCTGCCCAGATTTGAATTGCCCAGACTCGAATTGCCCAGGCCGGAACTCACCGTCGCGCCCGCGCTGGAGCCGGCGGCCGGAAACCCGATCTGGATGGGCGGCGGAATGGCTCCCGCCTCGGCCTGCCGCGCGGCGGCGTCGGCGCGCAGCCGCTCCGCCCGCCTGCGGGCCGCGGCCTGACTGTCCAGCATGGCCTGTGCCCGGCGTTCCTCGTTCTGCCGGCGGCGGCGTTCCTGCGGGGTCTCGATGGTGCCGGCCGGCGCGGTGGAGAAAGCGGAGACCGGAGCCCGGCCCACGGGAGAGGCGGGCGAGGTCGACTCCAGCGGGGCAGGTGGAGCCTGATCTGAAGCGTCTGGAGCGGGTGGGGCCGGCTCCGGGACGGGCGGGGTGGGCGTCCCGGTCTCGGGGAACTCGAGCGGCGCCACGGTCGGCACAGGGGGTGAAGACGGCGGCGTGGAGGTGGGCGTCGCTGGGTCGTCCTGAGCCCGCGCCGACTCTGGAACGTGGCCGGCCGCTGCCGTGTGCGGCGCCCGTTCCGGCGCTGGGGGGGCCGCATCTTCCAGGGCTGTGTCCTCCAGGGCAGCGTCCTTCAGGGGAGGGGGCTCCGGAGTCCGGGCCGGCGCACTCAGGTTCACCGTGCGCGGTGTCCGGCCGCCCGACGCCGCGGGAGCATCCTTGCGGGGCGCCGGGCCGCCGGTCGTCGGGGCGATGACGATGACCTCGTGGCCGGCGTCCCCGTCCGGTGACCGGGCGGATTCACCGCTGTCCCCGGCGCCCGACCCTCCGGTCTCGGGGTCGTCCTGGCCCAGCACGATCGGCGATCCGTCGTGCTGTGGGGCGGCCGGGGTGCCGGACGGGAGGTCGGGGCCCGGATCGGCGGCCTGTCCACTTTCCCCCGGCGCCGGGGGCGCGGGCTCGGCCGGCCCACCCAGCAGGGCCAGGGCCGCGCGGGCATCGATGCCCTCCGGGTGCTCCTTCAGGGGGCGCAGGGCGGCGGGGAAGATGCCGATCTCGTCCAGGGCGCGCGTCAGGGCCTGCAGGTCGCCCTGGGGGGTGGGCGAGTCGTGCCAGGGGAGACCGGCGCCGGCCAGCACGACGCGGCCATCCACGCTCCAGAGCTGGGCCGGACTGATCCCGCCGTGGGGGAGCCCGTGCTCGTGCAGGGCGACCAGGGCGGCCAGGGCGCCGCGCGCCGCCAGCGTGGCGTCGGTGGCCGGCACCGCCTGCAGGGGCAGTTCGCTGACCATATAGGCCTGCTCGCCGTCCATGCCGCTGTCCACGAAGGGCAGCAGGTGGTGGTGCTCCGGCAGCTCCGGCAGGTTCAGCGCGTAGGGGAGCACATGCAGCAGCACGGGCACGCCGGTCAGACGGTCGGTGGCCCGCAGGGTACGAACCGCGCTGTCGTTCGTACTGGTGGGCAGTTCCCGCGCTGCCACGTAGGGGCCGATGGGCTTCACGACGGCAAGTATAAATCCTGCCGCCGCCCCGACGGGACGAGGATGTCTGCGGCCAGGGGAAAGTGGGCGCCCACACGGCCGTTCGCTGGCCGGAGGAGGTACGCACGGTCGTCTCCAGTCAGGAGGTCGGGCGGGCCCCCCGCCTGTGGATATCCGGAAGCCACTCCCCGCGCTGGCCCACCGCGTCCCCCCCCAGTCTGTGACCCCGTGGCTTGCTGCCCAGGGGTGGATGCGCTACTAATGGCGGGTATGCGTGAAGCCTTGATGGCTGCCCTGAGCACCGTGAACGACCCCGAACTGCACCGCGACCTCGTGTCGCTGGGCATGATCGAGCGTGCCGAGGTCGATGAGTCGGGCGTGGCCCACGTCAAGGTCAACCTGACCACCCCCGCCTGCCCGCTGAAGGGCAAGATCGAGGCCGACGTGACGGAGGCGGTGATGGCCGTGCCCGGTGTGGCGCGGGTCGCGGTGACCTTCGGGGCGGTCGTGCGGACGCCCGGACAGCCGGCCCTCCCCGGTGTGAAGCACGTGATCCTGGTCGGCAGCGGCAAGGGCGGGGTGGGCAAGAGTTCGGTGGCCGTGAACCTGGCCGCCAGCCTGGCCCGCGACGGCGCCCGCACCGGCCTGCTGGACGCCGATGTCTACGGCCCCAGCGTGGCGCACATGATGGGCATGGGCTCGGCCAAGATCACCGCCAACGCCGAGCGCAAGATGCTGCCCCTGGAGGCCCACGGCGTGCGCTTCCTGAGCATGGCGAACCTCTCGCCGGCCGGGCAGGCGCTGGTGTGGCGCGGGCCCATGCTGCACTCGGCCATCCAGCAGTTCGTGAAGGACGCCGCCTGGGGCGAACTCGACTACTTGATCGTGGATCTGCCGCCCGGCACCGGGGACGTGCAGCTCTCGCTGACCCAGACCATCCAGGTGACCGGCGCCGTGATCGTGACCACCCCGCAGGACGTCGCGCTGATCGACGCGGCGCGCGCCATCGACATGTTCCGCAAGGCCAGCGTGCCGGTGCTGGGCATCGTGGAGAACATGAGCTACTTCGTGGCCCCCGACACCGGGCTCACCTACGACCTGTTCGGGCGGGGCGGCAGCCGCAAGCTGGGCGAGCAGTTCCCGCTGCTGGGCGAGGTGCCGATCGATGTCGAGCTGCGCTCGGACGCCGACCAGGGCACCCCCGGCGTGCTGGCGCACCCGGACTCGGCCGCCTCGCGGGCCCTGCAGGGCGTGGCCCGCGCCCTGGCGGGACAGATCAGCATCCGGTCGCTGGCCAGCCTGCCCGATCAGCTGACGGTCGTATGAGCGTCCTGAGTGCCCTGTCCTCGTCTGGGACGACGGCTCCCGGCACCGTTTCGTCCAGCGGGCCGGTCTCTGCCAGCGGGCCGGCGCCCGAGCGCACCAAGACCCGCCTGCTGGAGCTCGTCAAACGGCATGGCCCGCTGAGTGCCGGAGAGCTGGCCCAGCGCCTGGACGTCAGCGTGCCCGCCGCCCGCCGGCATCTGGGCGACCTGCAGGAGCAGGAACTGCTCGTCTGCCGCACCGAGCGGCCCGGCGGCCGCGGCCGCCCCCAGCACGTGTTCGCCCTGACCGAGCGCGGCGAGGCGGCCTTTCCCAAGACCTATTCCAGCCTGTGCGTGGACGTGTTGCGCCACGTGGAATCGCTGTTCGGCGACGGCGCGGTGCTGCGCGTGCTGTCGGCCCGTAACGCCGAGATCGCGGCGCGCCTGGCCCAGGAACTGCCAGCCGATCTGCCGCTGGGCGAGCGGGTCTCCCGGCTGGCGACCCTGCTCACCGAGCACGGCTTCGATGCGGTGGCCGAGCAGGAGGGCGGCGTGTGGTACCTCACCGAGCGCAACTGCCCCAACCTGACGGTGGCCCGCCAGTACCCGCAGCTGTGCGCCTCGGAGATCACCCTCTACGGGCAGCTGCTGGACGTGCCCCTGGCGCGCGAGAGCCGGATCGCGTGCGGCCAGGGTGTCTGCCGCTACCGTATCGGCTGAGGCGTCCATGTCCGCCTCTCCAGGCACATCCGGCCCCTCAGGCACCCCCGGTGTCGTCTCCGGGGAGGGCCTCGGCGGCCGGAACTCGCCCGAGACCGGGGAGACCGGGCCGCTGCACAGCATCGTCGCCTGGCCACCGCAGGCGCTGGACACCTGGCTGCGCCGCGCCCAGCGCGAGTTGAACGTGAGCGGCTTCGGCGCCCCGCATCTCAACCTGCGCGCGCCCTTCCGCACGCCCCTGACCTCGGCGGAACTGGTGGGGGCGCTGCGGCAGGTGCTGGGGCACGACCGCGCCTTCGAGGTACGGGTGCTGGGCTGGAAACGCCTGCCGGGCGTCATCTTCCTGGAATGCGAGCTGGACGCCCGGCTGGCCGACCTCCATGCGCGGCTGCTGGCGGTCGGCCCCAGCAGCCGCGCTCCCTACGACGGCCCGGAGTACCGCCCCCACCTGACCCTGGCGCTGGGCGTGCTGCCCTGGGCGGCCGACGAACTCTGGGCGGCCGCCCAGCGCCTGAGTCCACCTGTGGATCACTTCACCGTGCACGCCCTGAGCCTGACGCGCGAGGAGCGGGGCGAGGTGCAGGAACTCCATACCTTCCCTCTGTCGGAAGCGCCTGAGCCCGCCAGGGCCGGAGTGGCCGCCTGCCCGCCGGCCGAGGGGCCACAGAGCGCGGGGGGCCGCAGGGGGGGCTGAGATCGTCCCCAAGCTCCGAGGACTCCTCACGCCGGGCCGTCAGGTCGTCTGAGACTGCCACCACGGAGAACTCTGCGAATCCGTGGGCCGGATCACCTCCTTCAGGTTTGCTATGCCTGCATTGTCCGGCGGGCCTCACGGCTATCGAGAGCGTCCGTTCCATGTACGGATGCTCAGGAGGTTCTCAGCATCGGCGGGTCTGGAGAAGGCGGCGGCATGGTTCTCACCGCTCGACCGGGGTGAACGCCGGGCTGTTCGGGGACAGGCACCAGGGGTGAGCTGTGGACAGGCTGGGCGGCACTCTGCCGGCTGACCAGATCCCGGCATCGCCCGCTAGGGAACGCCCGAAACTGCAAGATCGAATACAAAATTCGTGTGTGGCACGCCGTTTTGTCCTGGCGGCACGCCCCCTGTCCGGGGGGGGTGCTTCCCCCGGACGGTGGGCCGACTGACAAGAACTCTGCTCTTTACCTTCCATTCGTCATCGGCGGGTGACAGCGTTGTCAGGATGCTGGGCTTCAAGATGAAGACCTTCAGGAGATCGAGCGCGTTCCCCCAACCGGCGGACAGAACCTCCCTGTCTACAGCGGGTGTCGGGCCCACGCGGCCGCGCCCCGACGAAGGCAGCACGGCCATCATCACCGTCCTGATGACCGGCATGACGCTGGCGTCGATCATCGCCATCACCACGCAGGTCAGCCTGGGCACCCGGCGCACCGCGGCCGACGACGCCACCAGCGCCCGGCTGCTGATGGCCGCCGAATCGGGGCTCGCCGGCTTTCTGGACCGTACCCGCCGCGCCGGGGTGGGCTACAGCGGCGCCAACAACTCGGCCAGCATGAACACCGTCCTGGCGCAGATGATCGACGGCTCGCCCATGAACAGCTTCAGCGTGCCCGGCGCGACCGTCAGCATCAAGGTCAACAAGACCATACCCGCCACCTTCGCCAGCCTGAACGACCTGAACGCCATCGACGTGACCAGCACCGCCACCAGCGGGAGCGACCGTTCCAGCGTGACGCAGCGGTTCACCGTGAAACGGGGCAACCTGCCGAAGCTGAACATCCCCGGCGCGCTCACCTCCTACCCCGGCGTGAACCTCAACGGCAACGCCAGCATCGGCGGCGCCACCATCGATGCCCCGGACAGGGCGGTCTTCGCCTCCTACCTGAACCTGAAGCGCAGGGACGCCCAGAGCACGGTCAAGGGCGTTCCGCTGGTGATGGACGCCACCGGCAGCCTGCTGCCCCGGCTCAAGGCGCTGCAGCCCGGCAGCTACGTGAGGCTTCCGCTGGCCGACGCGTCCGGCGCCGTGCTGCCCGGTGCCCCCACCGGCCTCTTCCGGGTGGACGCCACCGACAGCGCCGCGCAGACCGTGACCCTGACGCCCACCAGCCTGCCCAGCGGTGTCCTGACGCCCTTCCTGCCCACCTCCGTGCCGGCCGATCTGGTGCGCAATGCCCTGATCGCCGTGAGCGCCAGCAGCCTGATCATCCAGAACAGCGAGACGTTCATCCAGGGCGATACCGTGAGTATCCGGCTGGGAACCGAGACCTACACTGCGAAGGTCAGCAGTACGCCGGTCAACACGTCCGCCGGCACCACCTTCAGTGTCGGCAGCTGGGCGCCCGGCACCCCGACCGCCGCCGCCCTGCTGACCTTCTCCGAGGGCCAGCCCGTCTCGAAATCCACGCTCGGCGTGGTGACCGCCCGCTCGTTCTCCAGGGGCAAGACCGATCCGGTCGGCGGCGTGATGGAAAACGCCAGCGCGGCCGTCGTGCCCAGCCCGCTGAACGACACGCTGTTCACCCAGACCTTCGGGATGTCCCCAGACAGCCTGCAGGCGCTCTCGACCGTGGTGACCGAGGCGCAGTTCAGCGCCAACTCGAAGGCCATCGACGGCCTGACCTGGCTGACCTCCTCCGACCACTCGCTGAACCTGAATAACGAGAAGATCACCGGCAAGGGCATCCTGATCGTGGATGGCGACCTGACCGTGAACCAGAACCAGTCCGGGGCCTGCGACATGAACGGCGTGCTGTACGTGCGCGGCAACCTGCGGATTCAGGGCAACCTGCAGCTGTGCGGCGCCATCGTCGTCGAGGGCAGCGTGCTGAACAACGACAACGAGGTCATCTCCATCGACTACAGCGACACGGCGCTGGCAGGTACCGGCCGCAAGATCCAGTACGACCCCAACGTGCTGTACGACGTCACCCAGGGCACCGGCAAGGTCGCCTTCTCGAGCCTCGTCGGCAGCTGGCGGCAGCAGTGAGGAGCGCCGGGAGCAGGGCGCGGCGCCCGGGTCTGGGCCGGCGCCCGGTCGGCCAGGGCTTCACGCTCATCGAGCTGCTGATCGTGCTGGCGATCATCGGGATCATCGCCAGCCTGGCCCTGCCCGCCTACCTGCGCTATATCGCCACGCTGGAGACCGCCCAGACCGCCGGCGCCTACCAGCAGCAGCTGGAATCGGCGCGTGGGCTGGCCCGGCGCGGCCAGCCGGTGCGCCTGAGCACGGCCGCCGGCAGCGCGGTGGCCACGGTCGAGGTGCTGAATGCCGGCGCCTGGACGACCAGGGGCACCTACACGCTGGGCAACGCAAAAGCCAGCGCGGCCACGACCGTGCTGCTCTACCCGCCCTACGGCACGCTCGACAGCGCGCCCCGCACCTTAAGCTTCGCCTCCGTCCGCAACTCGGGCATCACCCGCACCGTCCGCATCATCAGTCTGCTGGGAAAGGCCGTGACTCCATGATTCCCTCTGTGCCCAACCCCACTCCGCCCGCCCCCGTCCTGGCCGCCCCCGCCACGCCCACCGCCGGATTCACCCTGGTCGAGATGCTGGTCGCCATCGTCATGCTGGCGATCATCACGCTGGCCTCCACCGGGGCGCTGCCGGCCCTGACGCGGGTCAACCAGTCCAGCGCCCAGGATCAGCGTGCGCTGCTGCTGACCCGCTCCGCCTTCGAACAGGCCCGGCAGCAGCTCGAGCTGGACTTCGATCTGACCAATCTCGCGGTGACCATGAGCGGAAACGGCGAGGGCGACGTGACCTGCGACGCGCCGACCCTGCTGACCCTACGCGCCGAGAACATCGACGCCGACCCCTTCGTGGAGTTCATGCTGCGCCGGGTGAACCTGAGATGCACCCTGAGCGGCAAGTCCCGCGACTTCAGCGTCGATATCGCGAGGCCCATGTGAGGGGCTACCCGGCCGGGGCACGGAGCCGGCACAGCGGCGGCCTGACCCTGGTCGAGGTGCTGGTCTCGCTGCTGATCCTGGGGGTGGTCACCGTGGCCGCGCTGCAGATCCAGAGCAGCACCTCCATGCTCAGCAACGTGCAGATCAGCCAGGCCCAGCGCCTGCAGAACCTCAGCGACACCAGCGGCTATCTGGCCGACCAGATCCGGGCTGGCGCCGGGGTCTACACCGGCCTGACCCTGCCCAACGGTCTGGGCGGCACCGCTGTCTGCTCGCCCAGCGAAGCCCAGCCGTGCATCGCGGTGCTGGTGCCGGTGGCCCAGCCGTCGAGCTGCACCACCAACGTCGGCAGCATCCTGGCGTGGCGGCTGCATGTGTTCCGCTACGTGCCGCGAGGCACCCTCCCAGCCGAGTACAAGGGTCTCGGCGGCCTGCAGGACGGCGATGCCCACGGCCTGCTGGAAGTCCGCATCAGCGATCCGGCCAGGCCTGCGCCCGCGCCCGGCGTCTGCGGCACGACCGAACAGGAGACGCCGCCCACCAGCCTGAGCGCCTACCTGAGCAGCACCTCCACCGTGACGGTGCCCATCGCGGACGATCTGCGCGTGCAGGCGGGCACGCTGCCCTTCGAGTACAACAGCGCCACCGAGGTCGTCACGATGCGCCTGCAGTCGGCCAGCCGGGTACGCGGCGAACTGCGCCTGACGCCGGCCGTGACCCCCTACGAGCTGAAGGTCAAGACCCGCAACAGCTGAGCCTGTCGGCTCGGAACCATCGGCGGGCTTCAAGACGAAGACCTCCAGGCATCCGGCCCGGAGGTCTCGTCAGGCCATCAGCCCGCGTTCAGCAATTGTGCGGACACTGCCAGGCTGTCTCCGGCAGACGATTGGCACACGAGTCGAACAAGCGTGTGCAGCACGTCAGTCCCGTTCACCCCCTCCCAGCCTCCCCCATCAAGGGGTAGGGGCAAAAAACGCCGTGCTCATCGCATCTCCTGCAACTCAATGTACAAACTGTCCGACCCATTGAGCCAACTGGAACGGGCATCAGACCGAGGTCGGCACCTTCAGCATCCCGCTCAGGGCCGAGGCGAACTGCTCGTAGCCGGCGAAGTCCAGCTGCTGCTCGTTGTCGCTCAGGGCGGTGGCGGGGCTGGGATGCACCTCGACATGGATGCCGTCGGCGCCGACCGCCAGCGCGGCTTTCGCCAGCGGGATCAGCAGGTCGCGGCGTCCGGCGGCGTGGGTCACGTCCACGATCACCGGCAGGTGGGTCTCCTGCTTGGCCAGCGCCACAGCCGACAGATCCAGCGTGTTGCGCGTCCACTTCTCGAAGGTGCGGATGCCGCGCTCGCACAGGATCACCTCGGAGTTGCCCTCCGAGAGGATGTATTCGGCGGCGTACAGCCACTCCTCGATGGTCGCGCTCAGGCCGCGCTTGAGCAGCACCGGGCGGCGGGCGCGGCCGACCTCGCGCAGCAGGGCGAAGTTGTGCATGTTGCGCGCGCCCACCTGCAGCAGATCGGCGTATTCCGCGACGATCTCCACGTCGCGGGTGTCCATGACCTCGGTGATGAACAGCATCCCGTGTTCCTTCGCCACCCGGTTGCCGATGATCAGGCCGTCCACGCCCATGCCCTGGAAGCCGTAGGGGCTGGTGCGGGGCTTGTAGGCGCCGCCGCGCAGGATCTTGATCCCCTTGCCGGCCAGGAAGGCGGCCGTCTGTTCCATCTGCTCCTCGGACTCGATGGAGCAGGGCCCGGCGACGATGATGGGCGGCTGGCCCCCGCCGATCTTCACCCCGTCGATGTCCAGCACGGTGTCGTCGCTCTTGACCTTGCGCGAGACCAGCAGCTGCTTCTTGTCGTTGCTTTCCTCCAGCGCGAGGCTGGCCTTGAAGATTTCCTTGAAGATCGATTTCACGGCCGCGCCGGTAAACGGGCCGGGGTTCTGGGCTTCCAGGTCGCGCAGCTGCTTGTCCTCGCGGGCCGGGTCGTAGTGGTTGGGGCGGCCTTCCTGGGTCTTGGCGTGGCCGATCTGGGCGACCACCTCACCACGGCGCGACAGCAGCGTCAGCAGTTCGCTGTTGATGCGGTCGACTTCGGCGCGGAGGTCGTCAATGGAGCGTTGGGTCATGCGGGCAGTGTAGTGAAGCGCCTCGCGGCAGGGCCCCCACCTTACTAGTCAAATGGAAAGAGTTGTCCATGTGCCGCCGGTTCGCTGCACACCCTTCGGGTGGCTGGACGGGCCAGACCTGTGCCCCACATCGTTCTCAAGCTTGCGGATCGGCCTTGACCAACCCTTCATCCTGCTCCTTGATGTCCTGCCCCTCACGTCCGGCGGTGTGGCTCGGCGCCGGCCACCGCCGCTTCCTCCTCGGCATCCGGCGTGTTCACCATATGCACCGCGACCCGCGACAGCGCTCCGTACAGCTCCTGAGCCTCGGCCGGCGCGATGGCGGGGGTGGCCCGCAGCGCGGCTTCCATACACGCCAGCCAGGCGCGGGCGCGGCGCGGCGTGATCGCGTGCGGCAGGTGCCGGGCGCGCAGCATGGGGTTGCCGAAGCGCTGGTGATAGAGCGGCGGCCCACCCATGAAGCCGCTCAGGAAGGCCCGCTGCTTCTCGGCGGTCAGGGTCAGATCCGTGGGGAATAGGGGGGCCAGCTCCGGGTCGGCCGCCACGTGCCGGTAGAACTCCGTGACCAGGGCCTCCAGCGCGGCCGGCCCGATCCGGTCGTACAGGCTCCCGCCAGGGCTCAGGCTGATGGGCGCGGTCATGGGATCAGCCTAGCGTGGGGCCGATCTCCCGAAGGTGTCGTGCTGACCGCCGGGAGGGAGTCGTCAGGTCTCCCACCATCCATCCGACGGCAAAGCTCATCGGACAGCTGGGCCTTCTCGACAATGAAGCGGGAGAGGACGCGCGGCCCCCTCCCCACGCTGCTGCGCTCTCTTCTAGACGTCGCGGCGGTCGAAGGCGAAGATGCTCATCAGGCCGAAGCCCGCGGTGTAGATCAGCAGCAGGATCAGCGGCTGCGTGATGTCGCCCTGCTGCGCGTAGATGCCCAGGTGCGAGGTCAGCAGGATGCGCTGGATGGTCTCGGGGAAGACCACCAGCAGGCGCATCAGGATCAGCGTGGCGAAGGTGGCCAGGGCCGCCGCCGCCGTGTTCAGGTACAGCACGCCGTACAGCAGCGAGAGGGCCGCGATGGGCATCAGGGCCACGGCCGCCAGGGTCGCGCCGCGCAGCACCTCGGCGAAGGCCGCGCCGCTGCCCAGTTCGCCCACGCCCACGAACAGACCCGGCCCCAGCCCGGTGCCGCCCAGGAAGGTGCCGAAGCCCAGCGGAATGCCCGAGAGCAGCGAGCCGGTCACCGTGGTGATCATCAGCAGGAACGGGTAGGAGAGCGCCACGATCAGCTTGCTGGCGATCACCTTGGTGCGGTCGACGGGCCGCAGCAGCAGCGGGGCCAGGGTGCCCTGCGAGACCTCCGAGCCGATCATCTCGGCCACGGTCAGCGCGATGAACAGCGGCAGCAGGTACTGGATGGTCACGCCGATGCTGACCGCCGGCAGCTGCCAGCCGCTGATCAGGTTGACCTTGATCAGCGCGCTCAGGCGCGGGGCGAAGGCCCACACCAGCGGCAGGATGAAGGTGACCAGCAGGGCCAGCTTGGCGCTGCGCGCGCCGAACAGCTTGCGGAATTCCAACAGCAGCAGGGTGATCACGCCGCGCCTCCCGGGGTGAAGGTCAGGACGATGGCGGTGGGGTCAGCGTCGGTCAGAGGGGCGTTCATCAGGCTTGCTCCACGCGTTCGCGGTAGTACTCGTACAGGTCGAAATGATCCGGGCTGGCCTCGAACACCCGGATACCCTCGGCGCCCAGGTGGGCCAGGGCGTCGGGCACGCGCGATTCGCCGCCCAGATGCGCGATGGCATAGGGTGTGCGGGTGCTGACCTTGCGCACGAAGGGCAGGCGTTCGAGCACGGTCGCGGCCGCCACCGGATCATCCACCCGGAAGCGGTAGGCGGCCTGCCGGGAGCGCAGATCCACGGTGTCGACCAGCCGGCCGCCGGTCAGGATGCCGACCGTGTGCGCGTAGGTGGCGATCTCGCGCAGGTGGTGGGTGCTGAGGATCACCGCGCAGCCGCTGGTGGCGAGGCTGGTCACGATCCGGTGGATCAGCCCGATGCCCAGGGGGTCGAGGCCGCTGGTGGGTTCGTCGAGAATGAGCACCTTGGGATCGGCCAGGATGGCGCTCGCCACGCCGAGGCGCTGGCGCTGGCCCAGCGAGTATTCCTGCACCTTGCGGTCGGCCATGCGCGTGAGTTCCAGCAGGGCCATGACCTCGCGCAGACGGTCGCGGCCGATCTTGCGCCCGCCCGGGGCCATGGTGGACAGGTTGGCGTGCACCTGCAGGTTCTGCGTGCCGGTGAGCTGCGGGTAGAACTTCGCGGGGGCCTCGACCACGGCGCCCAGGTAGGCGCGGGCGCGCGGCCCGTCGGTGTGCACGTCGCGCCCGAGCAGCCTGACCTCGCCGTCGGTGGGAAAGGCCAGGCCGGTCATCGTCCGGATCAGGGTCGTCTTGCCCGCGCCGTTGGGGCCGGTCAGGGCGTAGACCTCACCCGCCTTGACGGTCATATGCACGTCCTCAAGGACGGCACTCGAACCGTATTTCTTGTACAGGCCGCGCACTTCTACAGCCGGAAGGGCCGGTGCGCCTTGCTTAGTCGCCGTCACCCGGACAGCCTAACCCACGAATCTCCACTAAGTTCTTACAATTTTCACACCGCCGTGCCCCTGCCCATCGGCCTCGGCCAAGGAGAAGGCCCCGGTCTGACTGAACCGGGGCGCGGCACTCACCGTGAACTCAGAATTGGGGGAAGCGGGTAAGCCTGAACGGCGTTTCGGGGGTGCCCCCCTGGAGCTTGTTGAGCTGGCTCTGCGTGACCACCAGATCGCCGCCGACCGCCGCCAGGGTGGCCGGGAAGCGCAGTCCCGCCAGGGGTTCCTCGGCGACCAGCTGACCACCCGTATAGTCGGCGTTCAGCATGACCTTGCTGACCACCTGATCGGCGTTGCGCGCCACGTACAGGGTGCGCCCGATCAGCAGCAGGCCGTCCCCGTGGGTCAGGCCCCCCATGACCTTGCGGACGGCCCTGCTCCGCAGGTCGATGCGCCACAGGTCGCCAGTGTTGAGCTGCATCACCAGCAGCGCGCGGCCGTCCGGCGTGGCGACGATGCCGTTGAGGTTGATACCGGGGCCGTACTTGATCGGCGTGCCCGCCAGGTCGAGCCAGGCGCTCAGCTTCAGATCCGGCGTGACCCGGAAGATCACCGGCCGCGTGGAGTCCGTGACATACACGTTGCCGTCGGGCGCCGGAACCAGGTCGTTGACGTAGGGGTTCGGCGATTTCGGGGTCTGCAGGATGGCGACCGGGAAGCCGTCGGGGCTGAACACCGTGACCTTGCCCGTGGCGCCGCCCGCGGACCAGACGCGCCCCTGGGCATCCACCTTGAGGCCCAGCGAGCTGCCCCGCCCCTGGCCGCCGCCCTCGTTGAAGATACTGACCGCTCCCGTGGAGGCGTTGATGGCGTAGATGGTGCCGGTCGCCGCGCTGCCGGTATAGAGCACTCCCTTCTTGGCGTCATAGGCCACGCCTTCAGGGAAGTCCTGCGGGCCGGGCAGCGGGTAGTCGCGCACGGTCAGGGCGTCGCGGCTGATGATCCCGCAGCGCTCGCGGGCGCCGGTCATCCCGGCCGGGTCGCTCTTGTAGTCGTCCGGCCGGGCGTGGATGATCAGCGAGCGGTTCAGCACGCCGTTCATGCCCGTCAGGCTGGATTTGGTGGTGGTGAAGGTCGCCTTCCCACTGCCATCGGCCCCCACGGTCAGCATGGGCAGGTCGCCGCCGTGGCCGTCCTTGTTGGCGGCCTGCGGGGAGTCGTGGTTGGCGCTGCGCTCGGGGTCGAAGTGCCCGCCCGCGCCGCCGAAGGGCACGACCGTGTTGGTGGCCGGATCGACGCCGGGCGTGCATCTGCCCAGGTCGTGGATGTGCATTCCGTGCTGGCCGGGGGTGAGGCCCATGGCGCTCACGGAGACGCGCATTCCCATGCCGACCTGCTCGAACGTCGCCGTGCCCATGACCTGCCCGGCCGGATCACGCAGGGTCGCGGTGGCCTTCAGGGGCGTGCTGGCGGGGGCGGCCATCGCCACCGGGCCCTCCAGGCCGCCGGCCAGGGCGAGTCCGGCGGTCACGGCGCTCAGGGCGAAGAGGGCAGGAAGTTTCAGCATGTCAGTTCCCTCCCGTGTACATCACGCGGTAGATCACGCCGCTCTGGTCATCGGTGAACAGCAGCGAGCCGTCGGTGTAGGTCGCCACGCCGGCCACCCGTCCGAACTGTTTCCACACGTCGCCGTCCTGGTACACGAAGCCGGTCACGAAGGGTTCGATGCCGGTGGGTTTGTTTGCGGCGTCGAAGACCACGCGCACAATCTCGTAGCCGCTGGGCTGGCTGCGGTTCCACGAGCCGCGCGCCGCCACGAAGGCGTCGTTGCGCATCTCGGCGGGGAACATCGAGCCGCTGTAGTAGTTCATGGCGATGCCTGCCGCGTGGGAGGTGTAGTTCAGCACGCTGCCCTGGGTGCGGGCGCAGTACTCCTGCTTGGTGATCTTGCCGGGGATGTTGCCCACGTTCACATAGGGATCGGGCACCTTGTCGCCGTAGCAGAAGGGCCAGCCGTAATCCTTATTGCGCTCGATCACGTTGATCTCTTCGGGCGGGATGTTGTCGCCGTGCCAGTCCGAGCCCTGATCCCAGCCGTACAGCACGCCGCTGGCCGGGTGCCAGCCGAAGCCGATGGTGTGGCGCAGGCCGCGCGCGTAGACCTCGCGCGTGCTGCCGTCCGGGCTCAGGCGCAGGATGGTGGCCTCCTCGGGGTTCGGGGTGGGGGCGTCGTTGTTGGTGGAGCCGAAGGAGGCGTACAGGTAGCCGTCGGGGCCCCACTTGAGGGTGCGGGCGGGGTGCTGCCCGGCGTCGGGAAAACCGTTGGCGAACACGCGCGGCACGCTCAGGGAGCCGTCTTTCGCCATGTCCATGACCCAGATGGTCTTCTCGCCCACCACGTACATCTTGCCGTCCTTGACGTCCATGCCGTGCGCCAGCTTCATGTTCTGGGCGACCATGCGGCGTTCGCGGGCCTCGATCTTGCCGTCCCGGTTCACGTCCTTGAGGTACCAGACGTCTCCCTGCTGGCGGCGCGAGAGGTAGATGCCGCCGTCGGGCATGACGTGGAGCATCCGGGCGTTGCCCAGGCCGGTCGCCATGACCTTGATGGAGAAGCCGGCGGGCACCTTCAGGCGGGCCAGCTTGTCCGCGGTGAACTCCAGCGGGGTGGGCTCGTTGCGCGTGGCCGTGACGGTCACGGGGGGCTCACCGGGGGGGACGGGGCGGGGCGTGGGGGGCGGCTGGGTCTGGGCCAGCGCGGTACTCAGCAGCAGGGCGGCACTCAAGGCAGCAGGGGCTACAGCTCTCAACATATCGGGCCTCCGGGCGGGGGAATGGTGGGCGCCCCAAACCGGGGTTCGGGGCGCAGGGGCGGTGAGGTCAGCGAACGGTACGGAGCCAGCTCAGCATGGCGGCGTTGGCGGCCTGAGCCTTCTCGAAGATGGCGGCGTGGCCGGCGCCCGGCAGCTCCACGAAGCGGCTGCCGCGGATGGCGGCGTTCATCTTGAGCTGCAGCTCCCTGGGGGTCACGTTATCCTCGATACCGGCGAGGATCAGGGTCGGCACCGTGATGGTCGGCAGCACCGGATTGGCGTCGGGGCGGCTGGCCAGGGCGTTCGCGCCGCCCACCGCGCCGTTCAGGCTGGCCGCCTTCACGAGGCCCGACAGGTGCGCGACCTGGTTCGGCAGGGTGGCCCGGCTGGGGCCGGTGAGCATGCGGGGCAGCAGGCCGTCCACCAGGCTGGCGACGCCCTTTTCCTGTGCCTGCTGGCCGTTGCCGCGCCAGCTGGCCGCCTCGGCGATGCCGGCAGGGTCGGCGGTGGTGTCGATCAGGATCATGCCCCTGATGCGCTGGGGGGCCTGCTTGTACATCTGCAGCAGGGTCATGCCGCCCATGCTCATGCCGCCCACGATGGCCCGGTCGATCTTCAGGGCGTCCATGAAGCCCAGCATGGTCGTGGCGTAGTTCTCGATGCTGGCCTCGCGGCCAGGGGCCCGGCTCTTGCCGAAGCCCGGCAGATCGACCGTGATGACGCGGTAGCCTGGCAGGGTGCGGTTGTTCTTGAACAGCTCGCCGCTCAGCGGGTAGCCGTGGATGAACAGCAGGGGCTCACCGCTGCCGGTGGCCTTGTAGAACACCGTGGCGCCGCCGACGGTGACCGTGCCCTGATCGGGGACGCTCTGCCCGTCGGCGCCTCCGGCAAGGGCGGAGGCGCAGAGCAGGGCAGTCAGCGGGAAGAAAGTACGTTTCATAGTGACCTCGTTTCGGCCGGCCGACATCCAGAGCCCCGCCGAACTGATGCCACGGCAGAACAGCCTGCGACGTCAGCGGCGGTGTCCGTGAGGTCAGGCCGGGCCTTAATGCGCCATCACCATCCCAGAGGCCCTGGGCGGCGATTTCAGCGCAGCACACTTTCTGAACCCTCCTTCAGGGGCTGGCGAAGTTCTGCTCAGGAAGAGATACATGAACGTTGAACGTTCCCGGCTTGACAGTGGCCCCAGCGGCCTGGCCACAGGTCACAGGGCACCCGGCCGGGCCCTGGGTGAGGCGGGCGCTTCAGATCCATCGACCGGACGGCGTGTTCAGCTTTCCAGCCCGCTCTGCCCGTGAACGGTCGTGGGAGCCGTGAAGCCCGGTCTCACGCTCATTCCACGAAGAGGGGCAGGGTGGAGGGCGCCACGGCGCCGACCTCCACCGCCCGGCGGCGCAGTTCCTTCACGGCGCGTTCCCCCTCCGGCCCCACGTCCAGGGAGAAGTCGTTGACGTACAGGTCGATGTGCGCCTGCATGACCTCGTCCGACATCTCCAGGGCGTGCTCGCGGATATAGCTGCGGGCGGCCTCCGGGTGGGCATGGGCGTACTCCAGGCTGCCCCGGACGGCCGTGTCCAGCGCGCGCTGCGTCTCCAGCGGCAGATCGCGGCGCACCAGAATGGCGCCCAGCGGCAGCGGCAGCCCCGTTTGACCCTCCCACCACGCGCCCAGGTCGAGGCGCTGATGCAGTCCGTAGTTCTGGAAGGTGAAGCGCGACTCGTGGATGATCAGCCCCGCGTCCACCGGCTGGCCCTGGTACTCGCCGCGCTGCACGGCGGGCATCACCTCGTCGTAGCGCATCCGGAGCACGCGCACCTCCGGGAAGACCAGCCGCAGCAGCAGTTCGGCGGTGGTCAGCGCGCCCGGCGAGGCCACCACGCGTCCGTTCAGATCCTCCAGGTCGCCGCGCGTCACGATCAGCGGCCCCACGCCCCGGCCCAGCGCGCCTCCCGAGCGCAGCGCCACGTACCGCTCCATGACCCCGAAGTAGGCGCGGTAACTGATCTTGGTCATGGGCAGCCGGCCCTGCAGCGCCCACTCGTTCAGGGTCTGCACGTCCTCCAGCACCTCGCGCACGGGCAGCGGCGCGGGGGTCAGGCCGGCGTGCAGCGCGTGGAAGATAAAGGTGTCGTTGGGGCAAAACGAGTAGCCCAATTCCAGCACGGCGGGGAGGGTGGAGGAGGAGGGCAGGTCGCTCATGCCGCTCAGCCTACGCCCGGCGTGGGGGACGCGACTGGGCGGGGGCCGACGCTTCCCGGTGAAGGGTTAGGGCGTTCGGGCGGCCACCTCACCCCCCGTTCAGCCGCCCATCAGCCCGGCTCCGTACCCTGCGGGCATGATCCTGCGCCGACTGTCCGTGTCCCTGCTCGCCCTGACCCTGGCTGCCCCGGCGCTGGCAGGAGGTGGAGGCCAGCCCGTCGCCCGGCCGCCAGCCCAGCCAGGGGTCACGCCCCTGAATACCACCTGCCGCGAGGACTACGTGCGTCCGGACTTCGCCGCCCTGAGCCGCCAGCTGCAGGCGGCCCGGGCCCGCTGGGCCGCCGCCGGGGTGCGGAGCTACGCCTACGACGTGCGGCAGGTCGCCGCGCCCGTGCTGTTCCCCGAGACGCGCGTGACGGTCACGAACGGCCGGGTGACCTCCGCCGTCCTCAAGCCGGGGGAGGCCGGTGAACCCAACCGCCTGGCCCGCCAGACGGTGGAGCAGCGCTTCGCCGCCATCGCCCAGACGCTGGCCTATCAGCGCCCGAACCGCTGCCCGGAGGTGAGGGTCAGCTACGACCCGGCGCGCGGCTACCCCACCTTCCTCTACAGCGGCATGGGCGACGGCGGCATCGCCGACGGCTACGGCGAATGGACGGTCACGAACTTCACCGTGAACCGCTGATCAGCGCACGTCCCAGAGCAGGGCGCGGGCCTGCTCGGCATCCAGCTGGAGCTGCGCCTTCAGGGCGTCCAGGCCAGCGAATTTCTGCTCGCCACGGAGATGGGCGAAGAACTTGATCTGGATCTCCTGGCCGTAGAGGTCGCCGCTGAAGTCGAACAGGTGCACCTCGAAGCGCCGTGCCGTGCCGTTCACGGTCGGGCGGTAGCCCACGTTCGCCATACCATGCCAGCGTCCGTCGTGACCCAGCGCCGGGTCAGCGATCGCCACCACCGCGAACACGCCCATGGGCAGGGCCTTGCCGTCGGGCACCTGGATGTTGGCGGTGGGCCAGCCGATCGTGCGCCCGAGCTGGTCGCCCTGCACGACCACGCCCTGCGCGTCGTAGTGGCGGCCCAGCAGGCGGCCCGCGCCGTCCACGTCGCCGACCCTCAAGTACTCGCGGATGCGGGTGCTCTTGATGTCCTCGCCGCTCACCTGATGCATGGGCAGCGCCACGACCTCGGGGGTCACGCTCCGCAGGTCGACCACGCCGCCGGCCCGGCCGCGGCCGAAGTGGAAATCCTCGCCGACCACCAGGGCGCGCGGGCGCAGCGTCCGCAGGTCGTCCAGAAAGGCCTCCTTGGGCCGTGAGGCGAATTCGGGCGTGAAGGGCACGGCGACCGTCTCGTCCACGCCGTAGCGGGTCAGCAGATCCAGCTTCTCGGGCAGGGTGGAGAGGAATTCCACGCCCTGCGTGAGCACGCGCGTCGGCGGGTCGAAGGTGTAGACCACGCAGGGCACCCGGTACTGCCGCGCCTTGGCCCTGAGCTGCGCGATCAGGGCCTGGTGCCCCAGGTGCACGCCGTCGAAGGAACCGATCGCCACCACGGTCTCGGTGTCGGGCCGCTGGGTGGGGGAGACATAGGTCTTCACGGCCGCGCCTGGGCACGCTGCAGCCCGAGCAGCACCCCGTACAGCGCCGCCGTGACGGTCGAGGCGCTGCCGGTCAGCGAGCCGTCCTTCAGGCCGTCCAGCACGGCTGCCGGCGGCATCCAGAGCACCTCGATTCCCTCTTCGTCCTCGTCGTGGGGGAGCCTGCTCTCGCGCAGGTTGGTGGCGTGGAAGACCGTCAGGGCCTCGTCGCAGAAGCCGGGGCTGGCGTAGAAGTGGGTGAGCCGCTCCATGTCGCCGTCCAGTCCGGCCTCCTCCTGCAACTCGCGGCGGGCGGCCTGGGCGGCGTCCTCGCCGTCGTCCACCAGCCCGGCCGGGGCCTCCACGGTCAAGGCGTCCACGGCGCGGCGGAACTGCCGCACCAGCAGCATCTCGCCCTGGTCGTTCAGCGCCAGCACCGCCACGGCGTCCCGGTGGCGCACGATCTCCCACTTGTTCTCCATCAGTTCCAGCCGGACGATGTGCCCGTCGTAGATGACCCTCGCCGCCGTGCCGCCGCCTGCATCGCTCATGGCCCTGACTGTAGTGCAGGACGAACGGGAGAGTGCAGGACGAACGGGGGAGTGCAGCACGGAGGCGAGCGGGCTACAGTGGCCCAGACCAGACGGGAGGACAACCATGAGAGTGCTGTTTATCGGTGGAACGGGCATCATCAGCTCGGCGTGTTCGGAACTGGCCCTGCAGAGCGGCACCGAGCTGTATCTGCTCAACCGGGGCCAGAGCGTGCGGCCCGTCCCGGAGGGTGCCCACGTCCTGCACGGCGATATCCGCGATCCGGAGTCCGTGCGGCGGGCCCTCGGCGACCTGCGTTTCGACGCCGTCGTCAACTGGGTCGCCTTCACGCCCGAGCACATCGAGACCGATCTGGCGCTGTTCCGGGGGCGGACGCGGCAGTACGTGTTCATCTCCTCGGCCTCAGCGTACCAGACACCGCCCGCGAACCTGCCGGTCGTGGAGTCCACGCCGCTGGTCAACCCGTTCTGGGAGTATTCGAGAAACAAGATCGCCTGCGAGGATCGCCTGACCCGGGCGCTCAGGGAAGAGGCCTTCCCGGTCACCATCATCCGGCCCTCGCACACCTACGACCGCACGCTGCTGCCCATGGACGGCGGCTACACGGTGGTGAGCCGCATGAGGCAGGGCAGGCCCGTGATCGTGCACGGCGACGGCACCTCGCTGTGGGTGCTGACCCACCACAGCGACTTCGCCCAGGGCTTCGTGCCGCTGCTGGGCAACCCGCACGCGCACGGCGAGGTCTTCCACATCACCTCGGACGAGCTGCTGACCTGGAACGGGATTTTCCACGAGGTCGCGCGGGCGGCGGGCACCGAGGCGCAGATTGTCCACATCCCCTCCGAGCGGATCGCGGCGGCCGACCCGGACTGGGGCGCGGGCCTGCTGGGCGACAAATCGCACTCCATGATCTTCGACAACGCCAAGATCAAGCGTGTGGTGCCCGGTTTCGCCTGCACGGTGCCCTTTGCGCGGGGGGCTGAGGAGATCATGGCGTGGTACGACGCCGACCCGGCGCGGCAGGTGGTGGACGAGGCGCTGGATCGGCGAATGGATGAATTGATCGCAGCGTATGGGAGGGGGTAGACGTTCTGCACGGATCGCCTCGCCCCAGACCCCCACTGGAGGCCGCCGAGAACGGACTTGACATGAAGGTCGTGTCATCTGCAGGGAGCAGATTCGAGAAGGCACGCCCCCACACGACCCCGACGAAGTCGCCGATCACCCCTGCTGCCGTCGGCGGCCAAGGAGAGACCCCATGAAGCTTCTGCTGACCTCCGGCGGCGTCACCAACCCGAGCATCCACGGGGCGCTGGTCGGCCTGCTGCCGAAACCGATCGCGGAGTGCCGCGCCCTGTGCATCCCCACGGCGCAGTGGGGCCACCCGATGTGTGGGCCAGGCTCCGTACGGCGCTTCATCACCGACCAGACCCCGGCGACCATGTGTGGCCTGGGCTGGAAGTCGGTGGGTGTCCTCGAACTCACGGCGCTGCCGGGCATCAGCCGGGAGCGGTGGCTGCCCTGGGTTCAGGGAGCCGACGTGCTGCTGGTGGATGGGGGCGACGCCACGTTCCTCTGCCACTGGATGCGGGAATCCGGGCTGGCAGCACTCCTGCCGTCTCTGCCCGAGACCGTCTGGGTGGGGGTGAGTGCCGGGAGCATGGTGATGACGCCCCGGATCGGTGGGTACTTCGTCGAATGGCCGGCAGCGCCGGACGACCGAACCCTCGGGGTCGTCGATTTCTCGATCTTCCCGCACCTGAACCACGAGATGTTCCCCGGAAACTCGATGGCCGGCGCGGAACGCTGGGCAGCCAGCATGACGGCGCCGTGCTACGCGATCGACGACCAGACCGCCATCAGGGTGGTGGGGGGCGCCGTCGAAGTGGTCTCCGAAGGGCAGTGGAAGCAGTTGACGCCCTAGGTTCAGCCGGTGCGGCGGGGCTTCAGTGGCCCCACGTGAATGGGGAGTCTCCGGGGCCTGCCAGTATTCGGCTGTTCTCGGAGTGTAGGGCCTTCCCTTCAAACGAGTGCCAGTCAGTCTTCAGGCCCGTGCACCCATGCCCGACGGCCGGTGAACCAGTGGTCTTGGGTGGTCGACTTTTCAGCACATTCAGCGAATCTTCCTGGTGGGACTCGTCGAGCGGCCCGGCGGGGAAGGCCGTGTGACCATCTCCCGGGCCCACCTTCCCCCTACGCCGTTACGCGTATCGCGCTGGGGGGGCGGTTTCGTTACGCTGTGAGGCGATGAGAGACGACGTCATCCGCTTCCCGCGCCGCTGAGGCCGCCCCTCGGCGCACGGCCCGCCGCCCCACCCGGTCCGGCCTGACCTCGTCCCTGTACGACCCCCCTGGAGGTACCTCCATGACCCTGACCGCCCCCCTACCAGAGGCGTCTCAGCCCCATCCGATGGCCCACAGGGCCCGCGACCTCAGTAACCGCGAGATCGCCCTGCACGTGCAGCACCTCGTCAAGGGCTTCAGCAAGAAGACCGGCGGCAGCCTGCTCCGGCCGGTGCACACCGAGAGCCGCGCGGTCGACGACGTGAGCTTCCACGTCCGCCGCGGCGAGATCTACGGCGTGCTCGGCCCCAACGGCAGCGGCAAGAGCACCCTGATCCGGGCCATGAGCACCCTGCTGATCCCCGACGCCGGGACGGTCAGCATCTTCGGGCTGGACGTGGTGCACGACGAGGCGCAGGTGCGGCGGCTGCTCAACCGCGTGTCGGTGGACGCCGCCTTCTACAAGAAGCTCTCGCCGCGCGAGAACCTGCTGTATTCGGCGCAGCTCTACGGTCTGGAGCGCCACGTCGCCGAGGAGCGGGCGCTGGTCACGCTGCGGCGCCTGGGCCTGAAGGACAAGGCCTTCTTCGAGCCGCTGGAGGAGATGAGCCGCGGCATGCAGCAGAAAGTCGCCATCGCCCGCGCCTTCCTGACCAGCCCGGTGGTCGTGCTGCTGGACGAACCCACCACCGGCCTCGACCCCAAGTCCCGCCGCGACGTGCAGGAGTTCGTGCTGGAGCTGCGCGATGTCCACGACGCCACCATCATCCTGACCACCCACGACATGCCGGAGGCCGAGCGGCTGTGCGACCGGATCGCCTTCATCAGCGGCGGCCGCTTCGTCGCCGAGGGCACCGCCGAGGAACTCCGCACGCTGGCCGGCCCCGGCAAGACGCTGGAAGACGCCTTCATCGAGCTGACCGGCGAGGATCTGGCGAAAGACGAGGAACCCACCCCATGAGCGTGCCCACCCCTGCGCCCGATCCGGCCCGCACCACGCCCGGCACGCTGGCCCACCAGCTGCGCGCCGCGCTGGCCTTCGTGTTCCGCGACTACCACCTGACCCGCCGCTACTGGTCGTGGGTGCTGGTCTTCACCTTCTACGACATGGTCTCGGCCGCCTCGATCATGCTGATCGGCGTGGCGGCGCAGAATCCGCGCCTGACGCTGACCCTGCTGCTGGGCGCGGTGATGTGGTCGTTCCTGGGCCGGCTGTTCGGCGAGATCGCCAACTCGATCAGCTACGAGCGCTGGGAGGGCACCATCGAGTACACCTTCATGGCGCCGGTCAGCCGCCTCACGCATCTGGTCGGCGTGAGCCTGTTCGCGGGGGCCTACGCCCTGCTGCGCGGCGTGCTGGTGTTCGTGTTCATGAGCCTGTTCGTGGACATCGGCGCCAGTTTCACCCAGGTGCTGCAGTGCCTCGTGGTGTTCGTGGTCGCCTCGCTGGGCTTCATGGGCATCGGCCTGATGGCGGCGGTGCTGCCGGTCATGAGCACCGAGAACGGGGCGCAGGCCACCAACATCATCCAGGCCGTGTTCCTGCTGATCTCCGGCGTGTACTACCCGGTGAGCGTGCTGCCGGCGTGGCTGCAGCCGATCAGTGCGCTGTCGCCCGCCACCTACGCGCTGAACGCCTGCCGCAAGATCCTGGGGGTGGACGGCGGTGGCAGCGCCATCGCGCCGGGGGTGTCGCTGGGCGCGGTGTTGCCGGAGCTGGGCATCCTGCTGGTGTTCGGGGCGGTCACCATTCCGCTGGGGCTGTTCGTGTTCGGGAAGGCCGAGACGTGGGCGAAGAGGACGGGCAAGCTCAAGCGGGCGGGTTGACCGGAGGTTCCTGTTCCGATCCGCCAGCGGCTCCTTCGAGCATCATGGGAGGCAGGAGCGCTCCGCTGGGCGAGGGTGTGGATCGGTGCGGCGAGCCTGGGGTGGAGTTTGACCTGTCCGGCTGAGCGACTCACCAGACACTCGGCGCCCACCACCTGCCCCTGAACGCACCCACAAAGCGGCTCAGCACGGACGGGCCGAGAATCAGGTGAGTGCTTTCCTGCCCCTCAAGGTCGCTTCTGCATCAGCATCGTCCGTGTGCAGCGGGCCACGAGGTCGCCGTGCTGGTTGAACGCGCGGTGCTCGACAGTCACGACCCCCTGACCCGGCCGGGTGCGGCTCTCGCGCGCCTCCAGCACCTCGGATTCGGCGTGCAGGGTGTCGCCGTGGAAGACCGGCTTCGGGAACACCACGTCGGTCAGGCCCAGGTTGGCGATCAGGGTGCCCAGGCTCAGTTCGTGCACGCTCAGGCCGACCAGCAGCGAGAGCGTCATCATCGAGTTGAACAGCGGGCGGCCGAACTCGGTCTGCGCGGCGTACTCGTGATCGAGGTGCAGCGGCTGGGGATTCATGGTCAGCGTGGTGAAGAGGATGTTGTCGGACTCGGTGACGGTGCGGCGGTTGCGGTGGCGGATCAGCGTGCCGGGCGGCAGTTCCTCGAAATAGCGGCCCTGGGGGCGGTTCAGGTCTTCATTCATGGGCGGCCTCCTGCTTCTGCTGCAGCGTCTCCACTGCTCACCAGCGCCCGCGCCCGGACGAGCATCGGTTCGTCCACCATCTGGCCCTCGAAACTGAAGGCGCCGTGACCGCTGGCCGCAGCCTCGTGCGCGGCATCCAGCAGTGCCCGGGCACGTTCCACTTCGGCCGACGTGGGGCCGAACAGCTCGTGCGCCAGGGCGACCTGCGCGGGGTGGATGCACAGCTTGCCGACGAAGCCCAGCGCGCGGCCCAGCGCACCGTCGGCGCGGAAGGCCGGCTCGTCGTTCAGCGCCGTGACCACGATGTCCAGCGCCGGCACGCCGCTCAGCCGGGCGGCCAGGGCCACCTGCGAGCGGGCGTACAGCACCTCCAGCCCGCCGGGGGTGCGTGATCCGCCCAGATCGGCCGTGTAGTCCTCGGCGCCGAAGTAGGCCCAGCGCACCGCCGGGTGGGCCAGGATCTCGCGGGCGTTCCACACGCCGGCCCCCGTCTCCAGGCCAGCCAGCAGGGGCAGGCTCAGGCCGCGCGCCTCCAGCGCCTCCACGACCGCCTCCACGTCCGCTGCCGACTCCAGCTTGGGCACCACCACGCCGGCCAGTTCCGGGGTCAGCACGCCCAGGTCATCCGCGAAATAGGGCGAATGGAGCGCGTTGACCCGCAGGAACACCGCCAGATGCGGCGCGGCCGCCACCAGATCGCGCGCCGCGTCACGGGCCACCGGGCGGGCGCCGGCCTTGGCCCCGGCGGTGCCGGGAATGGCGTCCTCCAGATCGATCACCACGGCGTCGGGGCCGGAGCGCGGCAGCTTGGCGATCAGTTCGGGCCGGTTCCCAGGGGCGAACAGCACGGAGCGCGGGCGGGCCAGAAACGGGGTCATGTCTCCGAGGATAGCGGGGCGCTGGGCACGGCCTTGGTCTGGGGCTGGCCCAGGGCGCGCAGGGCGGGCGAGAGCAGCGCCAGCAGGCAGACCAGGGCGCTGAGCGCGCCGCCCACGACGAACAGCCCCCGTACGCCGATAAGCTGCCCCAGCGGCCCGGCGATCGCCAGCCCCACTGGCGCGGCCAGGCCCATGACCGTGCTCAGCAGCGAGAGCACTCGCCCCTGCAACTGGTTGGGCACGCCACTTTGCAGCAGCGCGGTCAGGGGCGCGTTGCCGAACGAGAAGGTCACGCCGCTGAGCACCCACCACACCACCCCCAGCCAGAAGGCCTGGGCCGGTGCCAGCGCAGTCAGTGCCAGCGCGGCGCACGACACGGCCAGGGCCAGCAGCACCGTCAGGATGCGGTTTTTTGGCGCCAGCGTCACAGCCAGCAGCCCGCCCACGATCATCCCGACCCCCGAGAGCCCTTCCATCAGGGCGACCTGCCCGGCGCCGCCGCCAAAATGAGCCTTGACCAGCAGCGGCGTCAGGGTGAAGGTCGGCATGATGGTCAGCACCACCAGACCCAGCAGCCCGTACAGGCGGCGCAGGCCGGGGTGCCGCCAGACGGTGTCCACGCCCTCGCGGAACTCGGCCCACATCGAGCGGCGCTGATCCCTGGGGGTACGGAGCTGCGGAATGCGGTAGATCAGCAGGGGCACCACGCCCAGCAGCGCCGTGACCACATCGATCGACAGGGCCGCGCCCAGCGGCATCAGCGAGATCGCCAGGGCGCCCAGCGGCGCGGCGGCCACCGTCATGATGCCCTGCAGGGTCTGGTTGAGCCCGGCGGCCCGGTCAAGGAACTCGGGCGGCACCAGCATGGCGGTGCTGGCGGCGGCGGCCGGCCCCTGGAAGGCCTGCATGGAACTGCGGACGAACATCATCAGGTAGACGTGCCAGAGCTGTTCCTGCCCGGTGGCGAACAGAAAGATCAGCACCCCCATGCACGCGGCGCTGACGGTGTCCGCCACGATCATCAGGGTGCGGCGGCTGTAGCGGTCGGCCAGCGTGCCGCCCAGCGGCCCCAGCAGCGCCTGGGGCAGCAGCGCCGCCATCCCGGCCGTGCTCAGCGCCGCGATGCTGCCGGTGGTGTCGGTGATCCACCACAGCAGTACGAACTGGGTCATGGCCGAGCCGATCAGCGAGAGCGCCTGCCCGATGAACACGGCCCAGTAGCGGCGTTCCCAGCCGGGGCCGGGATGCGGCGTGCCGTTCACTCCAGGAGCCTGGCCTACCGTGTCCACGAGAGCAGCTCCTCTTTCAGGGCGGCCGACTCGGCGGCGTCCAGGCGCGTCGCGAGGACGAGCTGGCCCGACCAGTACCCGTCGCAGGCCAGGCGCACGGCCTGGGCGCGGCCGCCCGGCACGCCATCGGTGCGCGCAGCCTGCACGGGCTCGGCCAGTTCCGGCGCCAGCTGCTCCATCACCTGCGTGGCGTTCAACAGGGGCGAGAGCGCCAGGATCAGGGCCCGCTCCTGGGCGTCCTCCTGAAAGCTGACCTCGATGTAGGCCCTCAGCCACGCGCCTGGCTGCGGTTCCCCGGAGCCGTGGATGGCGCTCACCCGGGCCGTGAAGCGGCGGAGGAGGTCGCGCGTGAGGGCGGTGACCAGCGCCTCCCGGCTGGGGAAGTGGTGGAGCAACCCGCCCTTGCTGACCCCAGCGGCACGGGCCACGGCGTCCAGCGAGAAGGTCGGGCCAAGCTCCAGCACAGCTTCGGCGGCGGCCTGCAACAGCCGGGCCTGCGTCTGTTCTGGATCACGGGTTCGTGCCATGAAGTCAACATACCGTCCAGACGGTTGGTAAGGATGAGAGGAGAGATCGTCATCGGGGCTCGCCCCCTCGTCCTCCAGACGCCCTGCCTAGCCCCTGGGTTTGACCCTGCCTGCTCCGGGCCGCTACACTTCCCGGCATGTTCGCGGCGAACGACACCCTGAATGACGATTCCTGCTAGGGGACGTCACGCCGCCGTACCGCGCCCCCGACCCCACCACGGAGTCGGGGGCTTTCAGTGAAGCCAAGGAGACCTATGACCAGCGAAGTCCAACCCGAGACCCCCCGTGCCCGGCTGCCCCGCACCCTGACCCGCGACCTGAGCGCCCACGACGGCCAGCAGGTGCGCCTGCAGGGCTTCGTCCATGCCCGGCGCGACCTGGGCGGCGTGCAGTTCGTGGTGCTGCGCGACGTGAGCGGCGTCACGCAGTGCGTGGGCAGCGGCCTGCATCTGCCGCTGGCCGAGAGCTCGGTCGAGGTCGTGGGCACCGTCAAGGCACACCCCAAGGCGCCGGGCGGCTTCGAGGTGCAGATCGCGGAGTTCCGGGTCATCAGCGCGGCGGTCGAGCCCCCGCCGGTCGAGATTCCCAAGATGGAGTGGCACGTCAACCCCGAGACCATGCTGGACTACCGCGTGGTCACGGTGCGCGGCCTCAAGGAGCGCGCCGCGCTGAAGGTGCAGGCCGAGCTGGTGGCGGGCTTCCGCGACCACCTGATGGCGGAGGGCTTCACCGAGATCAGCACGCCCAAGATCGTGTCGGCCGGGGCCGAGGGCGGCGCCAACCTCTTTCCCATCGACTACTTCGGCCGGGCCGCCTTCCTGGCCCAGAGCCCTCAGCTCTACAAGCAGATCATGGTGGGGGTCTTCGAGCGCGTGTTCGAGGTCGCGCCGGTCTACCGCGCCGAGGAGCACGCCACCTCCCGCCACCTCAACGAATACCTCTCGCTGGACGTCGAGATGGGCTTCATCGAGGACGAGGAGGACGTGATGGCCCTGGAAAACCGTCTGCTCGCGGCCATCATGGAGCGGCTGCGGGCCACCGCCCAGGCCGAGTTCACGCTGCTGGGGGCGACCATTCCCGAGGTGCCGGCGCACATCCCGCGTATCACGCTGCTGGACGCCCGCGCGCTGGTCACCGAGAAGTACGGCCACGCGGTCGGCGGCAAGGATCTCGACCCCGAGGCCGAGCGGCTGCTGTGCCAGCACTACGCCGAGCAGGGCTCCGACTTCGTGTTCGTGACCAAGTACCCGCGCGCCGCCCGGCCCTTCTACGCCCACCCCGACGCCAATGCCGACGGCACCCCGAGCACGGAGATCACGCGCGGCTTCGACCTGCTGTTCCGGGGCATCGAGATCACCTCGGGCGGCCAGCGCATCCACGACCACGCCATGCTGATGGACTCCATCGCGGCCTACCGGCTCAGTCCCGAGTCGCTGGCCGGCTACACCGAGGTCTTCAAGTACGGGATGCCGCCCCACGGCGGCTTCGCCATCGGCGCCGAGCGCCTGACCGCCAAGCTGCTGGGCATCAGCAACGTGCGCTACGCCCGCGCCTTCCCCCGCGACCGCCACCGGCTCACGCCTTAAAGGCTGATGGCTGAGGGCAGATGGCAGATGGCCAGGTCAAAAGCCGACTGCCTTCAGCTTTCTTCCATCAGCTCCTCCACTTCCCGCGCGCCCACCTCGTCCTCCGCCTCGCGGTAGGCCGCGATGGCCCGCTCGAAGTGAAGGCGGGCGGCCCCTGCGTGGCCCTGGGCGCGGCTGAGTTCACCCCGTTCGCGTTCGGCGCGGGCGAGCGTCTCCGGGTCGGCCGGGCCGGCGTGCTGCTCACAGGCGTCCAGGGCGGCGCGGGCTTCCTCCAGGCGGCCCAGGGCGCGCAGGTTGCGGGCCTGTTCCAGGGCGTTGACCGCCAGCTCGTGGGCATGGTCGTCGAGCGCCTCCACCAGCGCTCGTTCCTCGCCCAGCAGGGCCAGGGCGCGCCCGTGCTGACCGGCCAGCCGCTCCACACGCGCCAGCTGATGCACCGCGATGTGCTCCCAGGGGTCGTCCCGGTGGGCGTCGCGCAGGGTCTGGAACACGCTCCGGGCCTCGTCCTGGCGGGCCGTGTGGGCCAGCAGGTAGCCCAGCGCCATCTGTCCGGCGCGGCTGACCAGCACGTCCTGATCCGACCGGAGCAGGGCCTCCGCCTGCTCGAAGCGGCGGTCGTCGATGGCCTGCCAGATGCCCTGCAGCATGGTTCAGCTTACTCCCGGCGGATGGCCGGGGGTAGGTTCGACGGAACAGGCACGACCGCCGCCCGGCAGTCAGCGGGCGGCGGTCGAAGGGAAGGAAACTCAGTGGTCGTGGGTGTCGGGGGTGTGGGCGTGCCCGTGGTCGAGTTCCTCGGCGGTGGCCTCGCGCACGGCCAGCACCTTCACGTCGAAGTTCAGGGTCATGCCGGCCAGCGGCGGGTTGAAGTCGACCTGCACGGTGTCACCGTTCACGGCCATGACGGTGAAGGGAATCACCGAGCCGTCCTCGGACTGGGCGTAGTAGGTCGCGCCGATCTCCACGTCGTCCTCGAAATCCGTGCGATCCAGATCCTCGACGTTGTCCTCGTCGCGTTCGCCGTAGCCGTCCTCGGGCTGCACGGTGACCTGCAGGCTCTCGCCCGCGCCCCGGCCCTCCAGCGCCTTTTCCAGACCCGGGATGATGTTGCTGTGACCGTGCAGGTAGGTCAGGGGCTCGCCGGCTTCGCTCTGGTCGATGACCTCGCCGTCCACCGTGAGCTTGTAATCGAGTTCGACAACCTTGTCCTGAGTGATGTTCATGGGCTCTCCATTTCTGCGCCAGGTGATCCCGGCGCCAGATGCCCCCGGAGTGTACCCCCTGATCCACGGGGGCGGACTGTCCGAATTCATGGCTTTGCCCTGCGGCACGGCGCCCTGCCCCGGCTCGCCGCGCGCCAGGAGCCTTTCCGCCCGGCCCGCAGAGAGCGGAGTTCAGGTTCGCTTCATCAGACGCCCTCGCCCGGAACCGGCTCAGACGAACTGCCGTCCCACTCCCGTCCATCACGGACGACACCGGATGCACGTCCATCGTCCTGGCCGGTGCAGCGTCCGTGAAAACGCTTGGCTGCTCGCAATATCCGTCCTGTCACTTGCTCTGCTTAGTACCTCTGCGAGTCCCGTTGGCCGTCTCCCAGCCGCACCTGTGCGGGGTGGGCTCGGAGCCCGCATCACTCCACCCGGAAGCTCCAGGCCACGGGCCCGGCCGGGGTGCGGAAGCTCACGCGAACCTCGGCCCCGGCGGGCAGCGGCTGGCGTGGAAGCAGGATCGCGGCGCCCTGGGCGGCCAGCACGCCCCGGCCCACCCGCGTCTCGGTCGCGGATGCGCCCTGGAAGGTCTGGGCGGTCAGCAGGCAGGCTGCGACCGGACGGCCGTTTACCTTGAGCGCGGCTCCGCTCACCTCGGCCTTGCTGCCCCCGGCCCCACCGGTTTCCGTGTCCGGCCCCAGGAGCAGGGCGACCGGCGGCCCGACCGGGTGGTCGTAGCCGGCGCAGCCCGGCAGCGGATCGGGCCATTCGGAGGCGGCACTGGCTCTGAACGGACTCCAGCTCGCCGGCTGCGGAAAGCGCACCGGGTAGCGGGCCGCGCCGCTCAGGCCCCGGCGCACGTCCAGCACCGCCGCCGACTGCACCCCGCCCCGGCTGTCGTGGGCGAGGCCCAGCGCCACGCGGCCCAGGCGCGGGTCGAGCAGCTGCGGCAGATGAAAGGCGCCGGTCGCCCAGTAGCCCAGAGCCCGCTCGGCCCCGGAGTCCGGCTGAGACGACACGAAGTAGTGGCCGGGGGCGCAGTCCACTCCCTCTGGTGAGGACAGGGGGTGCCGGGGGTCTTCGGCGTGTTCGCCCCGGTCGACCCCCACCAGATAGCGGGCGTGCGCCGCGCAGCCGGCCGCCCAGGCGGGCTCGGCTGTCACGAGGCTCAGTCCAGCCAGCTGGCGCAACTGGTTGAGGTCGTCCAGGGGGGCTGATGGGGCTGTCGGCGGCGGGGTCGGCTGAGCGGATTCGCCCTGCAGATCGTCCGGCGGGGCTGAAGGAGGGGCGGCGACGGAAGGAGCCGCCGGCTCGGGCTGCGGCTCCGGCAGGGGAGGGGTAGGCACTGTCTGTTCCGGTGCAGGCTGCACGGGCGCCGCCTGAATGGGCGCCATCTGGACAGGCACAGGTTGGACAGGCGCCGACGGGGGGCGTTCTCCGGCCAGCGGCCAGGGCAGCCAGCCGGCCCACCACATCCCCAGCACGCCCAGTCCGAACAGGCCCACAGTCCACAGTGCCGCGCTCACCGCCCGCCTGATCAGCGTCCGTCCGTGCATCTGCCATTCATGGTAGGCCGCAGTGGGGCGCCCCGCCCTCGCCCGGCGCCTATCCTGCCTTCATGACCCCTCCCGCCGATCCCAGCCGTGACTTTCCCATGCATGTCAGCGTCGAGCAGGCCCGCGAGATGCTGTCCGCGCTGCTCTCCCCGCCGGGCCACGAGACCGTGCCGTTGCAAGGCGCGCTGGGCCGCACGCTGGCCGCGCCGCTCAGAGCCCTGGTCAGCCACCCCAGCGCCACCGAGAGCGCGCTGGACGGGATCGCCTGCCGGGAGGCCGATACGTTAGGCGCCACACCCGGCGCCCCGGCCCGCCTGAGGGTCGTGGGCGAGAGCCGGGCCGGGCTGCCCTTCCCCGCGTCGGTCGGGCCGGGCGAATGCACGCGCATCTACACCGGGGCGCCCATGCCGGCCGGCGCCGACGCCATCTGCCCGGTCGAGGAACTGCTGGACGACGGCCCGGAGCATGTCCTCCTGCGCCGGCCCGCCAGCCCCGGCGACGTCCGGCGCGAGGGGGGCGACTTCCGGGCCGGCGAGGAGGTCATGGCGGCCGGGCTGCCCCTCACGGCGCCGCGCGTGGCGCTGGCCGCCGCGCTGGGGCACCAGACGCTGCCGGTACGCCGCCGCTTCCGGGTGGCGCTGCTCAGCACGGGCGACGAGGTGGTCGAGCCCGGTCAGCTCCTGCGGCCCGGTCAGGTCTACGACTCCAACCGCTACGGTCTGGCCGCCATGCTTGCCGAATGCGGCTGCGAGGTGGTCATGCTGGGCCACGCGCCGGACTCCGTGGAGGCGCTGGAGGAGGCCGTCGCGCGCTCGGGCGGCGCCGATCTGCTGGTCACCAGCGGCGGCGTCAGCATGGGCCGGTACGACTTCATGCGCGACCTGCTGATCGATCATGGCCGGGTCGCGTTCTGGAAGGTGCGCATGCGGCCCGGCGGCCCGGCCATCCTGGGCGGCTGGAAGGGGCTGCCGGTGATCGGCCTGCCGGGCAATCCGGTCAGCTCGCTGGTGGTGTTCCACGTCATCGTGCGCCCCGCGTTGACCGGCCAGCCCCTCCAGGCCCTGACCCTGCGCGCCGCCACGCCCTTCCGCGCCCTGGGCGACAAGGCGGCCTTCTGGCGCGGTGTGATCCGGGGCGGGCAGGTACACGACTACGGCCAGCAGGGCAGCGGCATCCTGCGCTCTTTAAGCGACGCCGACGCGCTGGTGATCGTGCCCGAGGGCCAGCCGGTGGCGGTGGGCGACGACGTGCAGGTCGTGCTGCTTTAAGCCCTGTCCTCTGGGTCACCCTATGCTGCGGACATGGTTCCTGAATCCGGCCCGCAGACCCCGCCCCTTCCGGCCTCCGTGCCGGGGGACGCCCGCCCGGACGCTCCCGCTCTCGCGCCGCGCGGCCCCCACGCTGTCGGCGTCCACACCCTCTCACTGGTCAACCCGGGCCAGCCGGACGTGACCCGCCCCGCCCCGGACGGCACCCTGGCCCGCACGGATCGGCGCCTGACGGTCGAGGTCTGGTATCCCACGCCCGGCGAGAGCGGCAGCGGGGCGATGGTCTACCAGGACGTGATTCCCAGCACGCCGCCCGTGCCGTACCGCGTGCCCGGCCGCGCCACCCGAGATGCGCCCGTGAAACCGGAGGGGCCGTACCCGCTGGTGATCGTGTCTCACGGCTATCCGGGCAGCCGATACTTCCTGTCGAACCTCACGGAGAATCTGGCCAGCAAGGGCTACGTGGTCGCCGCCATCGACCATACCGGCAGCACCTTCGGTGATATGGGCCACTTCGCGGTCACGCTGCTGAACCGGCCCACCGACATCCTGTTCACGCTGGCTGAACTGGATCGGCTGGGGGCGGCGGGGGGCGACTCACCGCTCAGCGGCGCGGTGGACGCCTCGCGCACGGCCGTGGTCGGCTACTCGATGGGCGGCTACGGCGCGCTGAACGCCGCTGGCGCCGGCTTCGGCCCGGAGGTGCGGCCGCTGGTGCCCGGCGGGGCGCTCGCCGGGCGGGAGGCGGGCGCGATCCGGCCCGACCCCCGCATCCACGCGGTCGTGGCCCTGGCACCCTGGGGCTCAGGCGCCGCCGTGAAGGCGGCCCGGATCCCGGTCGGGGGGGCGTTCGGGTTCTGGGACGCGGCCGGTCTGGCCGGACTGAGGGTGCCCACCCTCTTCATTGCCGGCGAGCACGACGACGTGTCGGGCTTCGAGGGCGGCGTGAAGGCGCTGTTCGAGCATGCGGTCAACGCCGAGCGCTCGCTGCTGGTGTACCGGGGGGCGCGCCACAACATCGCCGGCAACCCGGCCCCGGCCATCCCCGGCCCCATCAGCGCCGAGGATTTCCTGCGCTACGCCGAGCCGGTCTGGGACACGGCGCGGCTGCACAACCTCAACCAGCACTTCATCACGGCCTTCCTGGGGCTGCACCTGAAGGGGCAACAGGACGCGGCCCCTTATCTGCAGGTGCCCACCCCGGTCGCCAGCGACGCTTCCCCGGACGCTCCCTGGCCGGGCTTCCCCGCGCGCACGGCGGTCGGAATCGAGCTGCACCATCTGAACGCGGGACAGATGGCCGGGCCCGGGGCCGGGGAAACGCTTTCTTAACCCGTTCTTGATCCAGCGCTGACGGAGCGGTGGAACGGTAGGCTGTGCCTTGCACTGAACAACTGTTCACCGGCGCGTACCAGATGTACGCGCCCTGGAGGTCGACCCATGAACCGATCCGGGCTCCGCTTAATCCTGACTGCGCTCAGCGCCTCTCTCCTGCTGGTTCCGGCAGCCGCCCAGACAGTGCCAGCTCAGACGGTGCCGGCCCCCATGAGCGTTCCCGGTGACACCCGGCCCGACGCGCCGGAGCTCGCTGCCCGCGGGCAGTACGCCGTGGGCGTCCGCACCCTGAATCTCGTCAGCAAGGGCCAGCTGGACATCGCCCGCGCGCCCAAGGAAGGCGCCCTGGCGCGCTACGACCGCCCGCTGACCGTGGAGGTCTGGTACCCGGCCCCCGGCGCGAGCGGCAGCGGCAGCACCACCTACAAGGACGTGCTGGGCAGCGGCCCGGGCGATCCCAAGCGGCCGAACACGCCCTTCGAGATTCCCGGCCGCGCCACCCGCGACGCCCCCGCCGTGCAGGGCGGCCCCTTCCCGCTGGTGATCGTCTCGCACGGCTATCCGGGCAGCCGCTACCTGATGTCGTACCTGGGCGAGAACCTCGCCAGCAAGGGCTACGTGGTCGCGTCCATCGACCACACCGACTCCACGCACGGCGACAAGGCCGCGTTCGCCAGCACCCTGGTCAACCGCGCGCTGGACGACAACTTCGTGCTGGCCGAGATGGCCCGGCTGGGTACGGCGGGCAGCGGCTCGTTCCTGAGCAACGTCGTGAACGCTGACCAGACCGCTGTGGTCGGCTACTCGATGGGCGGCTACGGCGCCCTGAACGCGGCCGGCGCCGGGTACGGCCCGCAGATGGCGCCGCTGGTGCCGGGCGGCGCCTTCGCGCAGCGGCAGGCCGGCGCGTACAGGGTCGATCCACGCATCAAGGCGGTCGTGGCCTTCGCGCCCTGGGGCGGGGACGCCGCCGTGCGGGGCATCGGCGTAAACTTCGGCGGCAAATACGGCTTCTGGGAAGATGCCGGGCTCGCGGGCCTGAAGGTGCCCACCATGTTCGTCGTCGGCGACCGCGACGACGTGTCCTATTACGAGGGCGGCGTGAAGCCCCTGTTCGAGAACGCCGTGAACGCCGAGCGCTACATGGTGGTGTACCAGAACGCGCTGCACAACTCGGCGCCCAACCCGCCCCCGGCCGCCTCCCTGAGCAACTACGACGACTACATGCACTACGCCGAGCCCGCCTGGGACATGGCCCGCCTGAACAACCTCAACCAGCATTTCGTGACCGCCTTCCTGAACCTCAAGCTCAAGGGCGAGGCGGGCGCGGCGGCCTACCTGAACGTGCCGGTGCCGGTGTCGAACAACGCGAAGTCCAGCCGCAACGCCGACGGCACGCCCAAGGCCGACGACACCTCCTGGAAGGGCTTCAAAGACCGCACGGCGCGTGGGATCGAGCTGTACAAGCTGATGCCGAAGTAACTCCGCAGCTGGGTCAGCGGAACTCGCCCACCCGCTCCAGTGGCCCTCCCAGTCCGTCCAGCCGGGCCGGGAGGGTCTCGGTCTGGATGGGGGCGCCGGTCTCGGCGTCCACGGTCTCGAAGGTGGCGCGGCGCTGCGCCGGGAACAGCGTCAGCAGGGTCAGGGTCGAGCGGGCGGTGCCGGGAAAGCCCACGTAGTCGCGCCCGCCGATGCCGCCGCTGGCGAGCACGTTCAGCCCGCCCAGCCGACCCGGGTAGTACGCGGCGTGGTGCCCGCTGACATACACGAGCACCCCGGCCCGCTCCATGACCCGGCGCAGCGGCCCGGCCTCGCGGATCACCTCGCCGGGCCGGTTCTTCTCGCGGCTGATCCCGGCCAGCGGCAGGTGCCCCACCACCAGGCGGATGCCGGCCGCGCGGGCGGGGGCCGAGGCGAGCTGCGCCGCGAGCCAGGTTCGCTGTGCCTCGTCCACCCTCGGCCCGCTGGCGTCCAGCACGGCCACGAACACGGAGCCTCCGGCCAGCGTGAAGGTGTAGCGGAAGGGAAAGGCCGACCGCTCCTGGTAGGTCAGCGGCGGCTGGTGGGCGGCCCAGTACCGCGCGGCCTCGCGGCGGTCGCGGGGCAGGCTGGCGTCGTGGTTGCCCAGCGTGAAGGCGAAAGGAATCCCGGCTGCCTGGAGGGGCGCCCGCACGTCCCGGTCGAAGGCCGCCCACATGGCCTGCACGCGCGCGTCGCTCAGGCGGGCCTGCTGCCCCGCGATCAGGTCACCGGCCGAGAGCACCATGTCCGGCTGCCACTCGTTCACGATCCGGCGGACGCTGCGGCCCAGCGCGGCAGGATAGGCCGTGCTGCCGTAGGAACCGTTGAAGTCGCTGAGGATCGCCAGCCGCACGCCAGAAGCAGACGGAGCAGGCGCGGCCGAGAGCAGCAGGGGCAGGAGCAGGGGCAGCAGGCGGCGCATCGGGTATCAGTTCATCACGGTTCCTTGACCAGAACATCAGCTGCCGTTGACCTGCAGGGCCGATGCTGAGGCATGACCCCAAACGACCACACACCCGAGGACCACGCCCCGCTTCCCGTCAATCCGGCCCTGAGCGTGCGCGAGGAGCCGACCGCCGTCCACCAGCCCGCCGAGCAGGGGCCGATGCCCGAGGTGCTGCCGGACGCGCCCCCCGTGCCGACCCCCGCCCTGGACGGTCTCAGCGCGCAGGAGGTCACGGCCCTGATCGGTGGGGGAGACGCCTCGGCCGCCGAGGCGAACATGGCGCTGGAGCAGGCCGAGGGCCTCGACCCCGTTACCGAGAGCTGAATGGCGGACTAGGCTGGGCAGGTGCAGACCATCGCCGACATCCGGGCCGCGTGCGCGGCGCTGCCGCACACGCAGGAGACCTTTCCCTTCGACGCGACCACGCTGGTCTTCAAGGTCGGCGGGAAGATGTACGCCCTGACCGACATCCAGGCCGATCCACTTACCCTGTCCCTGAAGGTGCGCCCGGAACGCGGCGACGAGCTGCGCGCCGCGCACGACGCCATCGGGCCGGGCTACCACCTCCACAAGCGCCACTGGATCACGCTGATCCTGGACGGTCGGCTGCCCGGCGACCTCGTGGCCGAACTCCTGGCGGGCAGTCACGCCCTGGTCGTGGGTGGGATGACGCGGGCCGGCCGGGCGGCGCTGGGCCGGTGAGGGTCATCATCGGTGCCGGGGAGCAGCGCTGGGACGGCTGGACGCCCACCCAGCAGGCCGACCTTAACCTGCTCGATCCGGCCAGTTTTGAGCGCTTCTTCGCGGGCACCCTGGCCCACGCCTTCCTGTGCGAGCACGTCTGGGAACACCTGAGCGTGTCCCAGGGTGAGGCGGCGGCGCGGCTGGTCTTCAGGTACCTGCGGCCTGGCGGCGCTCTGCGGGTGGCCGTGCCCGACGGGCACCATCCCGACCCAGCGTACCGGGCGCTGGTTGCCGTGAACGGCCCCGGCCCGGCCCACGACCATCAGGTGCTGTACACGCTGGAGACGGTCGTGCCCGTGTTCGCGGGTGCCGGTTTCGAGGTGCGCCCCCTGGAATGGTGGGACGCCGTCGGCCCGTTCCACCACAGCGACTGGCGCGTGGCCGACGGGCCGGTCTACCGCAGCAGCCGGCTCGACCACCGCAACGCGGCGTGGCGGCAGGGTACCGGCCCACTGGGATTTACCAGCCTGATCGTGGACGCGGTGAAACCGGGGTAACGCCAGGGAGGCCACCCGGGAGCAGGCACAGGGGCGGAAGCCCTCTGCCCCCGCCCCGGCTGCCCTCTCCGATCAGAACGCCGTCTCTAGGGCCCCCAGCGCCGCCCCGGCGTCCGTGATGCCCGCCTGGGCCATGTCCGGGCGCCCGCCGCCCTTGCCGCCGCCCGCCGCCGCCAGCTTGCCGATCAGTTGCCCGGCGTGGGCGCCGCGCTCGACGGCCGCCCTGGTGGCCTTCACGACCAGCCCCTTCCCGCCGGCGACCACGACCAGATCGGCGCCGCTCTGATCGAGCAGCTTGTCGGCCGCGCCGCGCAGCTCATTGCCCTCGATGCCGGCCAGCTGCAGCGCGGCGACCCGGAAGCCGCCCAAGTCGCGCAGCGGCGCCGCGCCGCCCGTGCCCCCGCCCATCTGCGCCTCGGCGAGCTGGCGGCGCACGGCCACGGTTTCCTTCTCGGCGGCCCTGAGCTGCGCCTGAAGGCCACCCACGCGGGCCTCCAGCGCGTCGGGCGAGGTGTTGAGCAGGGCGGCCGCCCGCGCGGCGCTGTTCAGGCGCTCGCGCAGCCAGGCGGTCGCGGCCTCGCCGGCCAGGGCCTCCACGCGCCGCACGCCGGCGGCCACGTTCTCGTCGCCCAGGATCACGAAGGCGCCGATCTCGCCCGTGCGGGTCACGTGGGCGCCGCCGCAGAGTTCCTTGCTGCTCACGCTCTGGCCCTGGTAGCTCACGTCCCCCTCGACGCTCACGACCCGCACCGTCTCGCCGTACTTCTCGCCGAACAGCGCGGTGGCGCCGGCCGCCTTGGCCTCGGCGATCGGCATCTCCTTCCAGCTCACGGGAAAGTTCGCGCTGATCCAGCGGCTGACCAGGGTCTCCACGGCCGCGATCTCGTCCGCCGTCATGGCCGCGCCGTGCGAGAAGTCGAAGCGCAGGCGGTCGGCGGCCACCAGCGAGCCCTTCTGCGCCACCCCGGAGCCCAGCACGGCCCGCAACGCGGCGTGCAGCAGGTGGGTGGCGGTGTGGTGGCGCTCGGTGGCCTGCCGCTCCGGGGCGACCACGCCGCGTACCCGCGTGCCCTCCCTCAACTCGCCGGACTCGATCAGGACGTCGTGCAGGAACACGCCCTGCGGGGTCTTGCGGGTGTCGCGCACGAGGCCAATCCCACCGTCCCACTCGATCCGGCCGGTATCCCCTACTTCCCCGCCGCCCTCGGCGTAGAAGGGCGTGCGCGAGAGCACCACGGTGGCCTCGGAGCCGGCGCTCAGATGCGGCAGCCGCGCGCCCGCGCCGACCAGGGCCAGCACCTCGCCCTCGGCCTCCAGCGCGTCGTAGCCGACGAACTCGGTGAGGGAGAGGCCGTCCAGCGCCTCCTGATTGGCCCCGAACAGCTCGGACTTGCCGTACTTGCTGCCCGCACGAGCGAGGTTCTGGGCGTTCTCCAGGCTCTCGGCGTACCCCGCCTCGTCCACGGAGATGCCGTACTCCTCGGCGATCTCCTTGGTCAGATCGACCGGGAAGCCGTAGGTGTCGTACAGGAGGAAGGCGTCCTCACCCGCCAGGGTGGCGCCCTGCTCCATGCCGCTCAGCAGCTTGCCCAGGCGCTGGATACCGCCCTCCAGCGTTCGCAGGAAGCTCTCCTCCTCGGCCTTCACGGTCGCCTCGACCTTCGCCTGGTTCGCCTGCAGCTCGGGGTAGGCGCCGCCCATCTTGTCCACGACCAGGGGCACCAGCTTGTAGAGGCTCGGCTCGCGCAGGCCCAGCAGGTACGCGTGGCGCGACGCCCGGCGCAGGATCTTGCGGATCACGTAGCCGCGGCCGGTGTTGCTGGGCGCCGATCCGTCGGCGATGACCATGCTCACGGAGCGGATGTGCTCGGCCACCACGCGGTGCGAGACGTTGTGCGGGCCCTCGTAGGGGTGGCCGCTCAATTCGGCCACCTTCGCCACCAGGGGCGCGAACACGTCGTTGGAGTAGAAGTCGTACACGTCCTGCACGACGGTGGCGATGCGCTCCAGGCCCATGCCGGTGTCGATGTTCTTGAAGGGCAGGTCTTTCAGGACGGGCGTGCCGTCTTCCCTGGGTTCCTGGCGGTCGTACTGGGGGAACACGCAGTTCCAGATCTCCAGGAAGCGGGCGCTCTCGCGGGTGTCGGCGTAGTCGGCCCAGGTGTCGTCGCCGTAGGTCGGGCCACGGTCGTAGAAGATCTCGCTGCAGGGGCCGCAGGGGCCGTTGGGGCCTTCCTTGGGCGCGTCGGCGGGCCAGAAGTTCTCGTCGGCGCCGAAGCGCAGGATCCGCTCGGGCGGCAGGCCGATCTCCTGTGTCCAGATGGTGAAGGCTTCCTCGTCGTCTTGATAGATGGTCGCGTACAGGCGGGAGCTGTCCAGGGCCATCCACTCCGGGCCCGTCAGAAATTCCCAGGCCCAGGTCAGCGCCTCGCGCTTGAAGTAGTCGCCGAAACTGAAGTTGCCCAGCATCTCCAGCAGCGAGCAGTGGCGCAGCGTGCGCCCCACGTTCTCGATATCGCCGATCCGCAGGCACTTCTGGGCGGTGGTCACGCGCTTGCTGGGTACGCCGTCGAACACGGCCGGGGCGCCCATGAACTGCTCCTTGAAGGGCTGCATCCCGGCCACCGTGAAGAGGGTCGTGGGATCGGGGGCCACGGTCGAGTAGCTGGGCAGCCGGAGGTGCCCCTTGCTCTCGAAAAACTGCAGGTATTTCTCGCGGATGTCGGAGGTGGAGAGCGGGCCAGTCATAACGGCGAGTCTAGCGCGGGGTGGGTTGGCCGGGGTGGAAGGTGGGCGCCTGCCGCGGGCTGCCCCACCCCCCGGCCCCCTACCCCAAAGGGGCAGGGGGAGCGAAGCGCTGCGCTCGGCATGTGGTCGCCATGCTAGTCGTGTGGCCTCGAGTCGTCGCATCGTTGGCGTGGGCTGTGGAAGTGCATCGACCGGGTTCGTGCTCTGGCCCGCGCGCTGCGCGCACGATGGCGTTCGTCAGCGTCGGAAGTTGGGACGCTTCGGCTTTCAATCTCGCCAGAATGTCTGGACACACATGTTCGGTGGAACCACGGCTCCAAAGCAAAAGCCCCCGGTGAAGGGGGCCTCCACCGTCTCCTCTTCGCCTCAGTCCATGTCCACGGCCCACCACGCCTCTCGCTGGGCGGCGAGGCGGGCGCGGGGGTCGCCGATGGTGTCCAGGGCTTTGGCCAGCCCCTGCCAGTCGCCCTCGCTCATGGGGTCGAGGGCCAGGGCGCGCTGGTGGAACTGGGCGGCGTCCTTGGCCTTGCCGGCGGTCGTGGCGGCGCGGGCGGCGAGGCCCAGCAGGGAAAACTGCTTCTGCTCCAGGCGCGAGCGCACGTCGTCCACCCAGGGGCTGTCGGCGCCGGGCAGGAAGGAGCCGTACTGGCTGATCAGTTCGCGCAGCTCCTCCAGGCCCAGGGTGCCCTGCTCGGCCTGCGCGGAGAGCAGTTCGAAGCGCTGTACGTCGTACTCGGGGTTCAGGTCGCCGGCCAGGGCGTAGCGGCGGTTGGCGCTGACCACGGCCTCGTTGCTGAGGCTGCGGCGCAGGCGGTGCAGGGTGGTGTGAAACAGCGAACTGGCGCGGGCCTCGTCCTTTTCCGGCCACAGCGCCTCGGCGGCCTCCCAGGAGGTCACTTCCTTGTGCTCCAGCAGGTAGAAGAACAGTTCCAGCGCCTTGCGGCTCACCCACGAGACCGGCGCGCCCTTCCAGATGACCTGGGCGGTGCCCAGACCCTTGGCCTGCATGCCGCTCTCGCCCTGCAGGGTCAGGCCGGCGCGGCGCAGCCGGGCGTCCACGGCGGTGGTCAGATCCTGCGGGGTAAAGGGCTTGGGCAGGTAGTCGTCGGCGCCCAGGTTCATGCCACGCCGCACGTCGCCGCGCTCGGCGTGGCTGGAGAGCAGCATGAAGGGCACCGAGGCGAGCGTGGGAATCTCGCGGGTCTTTTCCAGAAATTCCAGGCCGGTCATGTACGGCATGACCACATCGCTGACGATCAGGTCGGGCACGAAGACCTTGAGCAGATCCAGCGCCTCGACAGGATGAGAGCTGGTGCGCACCTCGTGTCCGGCTCGCGACAGAATCACACTGACAAGTTTGAGGATGGCGGCATCGTCATCCACGACCAGAATCCGGGGCATTGGGGAAGTCTAACAGGTGAGGGGAGGGCGCGCCGACCCCTATGTGGGCGACCTGGACACCCTCCTGCTCCGCTCTGCCTTTCGGCTGCGCCGTGCTTTACCCTGGCGGCATGTCCGTTCCCCTAACCATCATCCTCGCCCGAACCCTCACGCTGGACGGTGCCCAGCCCAGCGCCCGACCGGACGCCGAGGCAGTGCTGGTGGGCGGCGGCCGCGTGCTGGCGGTGGGCACACGTGATGAGCTGCTGGCCCTGGCCCCAAAGGCCGACCTGCTCGACCACCGCGACCTGCTGCTCACGCCCGGTCTGGCCGACGCCCACATCCACCTCGTGATGTACGGCGCGTCGCTGGGCGAGGTCAACCTGGCCGGGGCGCGCTCGGTGGCCGAGGTGCAGGCCAGGGTCGCGCAGCGGGTACTGGACACGCCCGCCGGGAGCTGGATTCGCGGCGGCGGTTTTCTGCTCAGCGAACTGGGCCTCACGGACTACCCCTCGGCCGCGCTGCTGGACGAAGTCAGCCCGCACCACCCCGCGGTGCTGTACTCGCGCGACCACCACATGACCTGGGTCAACTCAGCCGCGCTGCGGCTGGCCGGGGTCAGCGAGGCCACGCCCGACCCGCAGGACGGCCGGATCGTGCGTCCCCTGGGCTGTCTGCTGGAGGCGGCCTCCGATCTGGTCGTGGCGCATCTGCCCGAGCCCACCGAAGCGCAGTGGCTGGCCCACGCGAAGGCCGGCGCGGACGACCTCGCGCAGAAAGGCTATGTCAGCGCCCACACCATGGCCTACGAGGAAGCCGGCGCCCCGCGCGCCCTGCAGACGCTGGCGGCGCGGGGCGAGCTGCCCCTGCGGGTGTGGGCCTGTCTGCCCCACGACCGCCTGGAGCACGCCCGCGCATTGGGCCTGCATCTCAGCGTAGCCAGGAATGGGCCCGGCGGCCTGTTCCAGTGGGGCGGCGTGAAGTTCTTCGCCGACGGGGCCCTGGGCAGCCGCACCGCCTGGCTGCACACTCCGGGCTTCGCCGACGGCTCGGGCACCGGCATTCCCCTCGACCCGCCGGAACTGATCGTGGAGCGCGGCCTGGAGGCCATCGCACTGGGCCTGACCCCGGTCACCCACGCCATCGGCGACCGGGCGAACACCGAGGTGCTGGATGCCTACGACCGGCTGCGGGAGGCGGCGCGGGCGCGGAATATCCGCCTGCGGGTGGAGCACGCCCAGCACCTGAGAGCGCAGGACACCCCGCGCTTCCGGGGCCTCACCGCCTCCGTGCAGCCCATCCACCTGCAGGCCGACGGCCCCATGATCCGCAGCCTGCTCCCGCATCTGGAGGCCGGCAGCTACGCCTTCAAGGCGTTGAAGGACGCCGGGGCGATCCTGGCATTCGGCAGCGACGCCCCGATCGCCCCGCCCGATTACCGCGCCAACTTCGCTGCGGCGATCAGCCGGGTGGACGACGGCGGCGAGCGCCTGGCGCCCGCTGAAGCCCTGAGCGAGCTGGACGTGCTCTGGGCCCACACCCGCGGCCCCGCCCTCGCCGCCGGCTGGGACGACGAGGGCGTCATCCGCCCCGGCGCCCGCGCGGCCTTCACCCTCTGGGATCGCCTGGGAGGGAACGCCCGGGCGCTGGTGCTGTAGATGCAATACACACTGAACTGGCCTCCTGCCGGCTTTACCGCTCAACTCTGGTGTGATGAATTGCCAGAACACTATCAAGTAGGTGCTGCGACCATCCCATTCGTTTTTGCAGCTACTGGAGCATGGGAAGCGCGCACTGGTGCGCTCAGTCAATGGTGGCCAGGTAATATCAGACAGTTCGGATTACTGGGCGGCACTTTTACCCCCAATGACAGCGAGCAATTCAGCGTGTTCTTACCCGAACTTGTGGTGGATGACCTCACCGCCTATGAACAACCGTATGAGCGGCTGGGACTGCCTGATGAATACCGATCTTTCTTTATACGGGGTCTGACAGAGCAAGAAGCCCTCCCATCAGGAGAGCTTCAAATCACCGTTGCGGCCCACGATATCGTCGGATCGAGCCAAATGTCGTTTTTATTCGCCGCTCAGGCCTTTTTCAAGTTTATGTCCCTGCCAGACTGGACACTGGAGACCTTGTCAAATCGGAACACTTACGGAGGGCGACGCTAAGCGTTTGGGTTCTACTCGTCGTCCTCGTCCGGCAGGTCGGCGTTCGAGTAGACGTTCTGCACGTCGTCCAGCTCTTCCAGCGCGTCGATCACGGTCAGCAGTTTCCGCACGTCGTCGCCCGACACCGCCACCGTGTTCGTGGCGATCATGGTGATCTGCGCGCTCTCCACCGCGAAACCGCCGCCCACCAGCGCGTCCTGCACGGGGTAGAGGTCGTTCGGGGCGGTGCTGATCTCCAGGCCGTCCTCGGACTCCTGGATGTCCTCGGCGCCGTGTTCGATGGCGAGTTCCTGCACGGTCTCGCTCGCGTCGCGCACCAGCAGCACGCCCTTTTTCTCGAACTGCCACGCCACCGAGCCGGAGTTGCCCAGCGCCCCGCCCCGCTTGTTGAACACGGCCCGGATATCGGCCACCGTGCGGTTCACGTTGTCGGTCAGCGCCTCGATGAAGATGGCCGTGCCGCCGGGGCCGTAGCCCTCGTAGGTCACTTCCTTGAACTCGGCGGCGCCAGCCTCCGCGCCCAGCGCCCGCTTGATGGCGCCCTCGATGTTGTCCACCGGCACGGTGTCGGTCTTGGCCGCCGCGATGGCGTTTTTCAGGCTCAGGTTGCCCGCCGGGTCGCCGCTGCCGCCCGAGCGCACCGCCGCCTGGATGGCGCGGATGTGCTTGCTGTACATGGCGCTGCGCTTCTTGTCGTTGGCGCCCTTCTTCCGTTTGATCTGAGACCACTTGCTATGACCGGCCATGCGTTTACCCCTCTCCTTGCAGGACAAGCGCGCTCACCCGGGGGCGGCGCGTGACGGCCGGCATTCTAGTGCATGAAACAAACCGGGCGTCAGTCCCGGCCCGGGCGGGGCAAGGGGATTTCAGCGAGCAGGAGGGCAGTCACGGCGATCAGACGCCCGGTGTGCCGGGGGCCGGCGGCAGCAGCCGGATCTGGGCGCGCAGGGCGCTGGTGTCCACCTCGTCGGCCGTGATGTCCATGAACACGGTGTCGAAGCGCTCCGCGCCCAGCCGCACGCTGCCCCGGCGCCGGCCCAGTTCGCGGAAGCCCACCTTCTGGTAGGCGCGCACGGCCCGCTCGTTGAAGGTATAGACCCGCAGCATGATGTTGTGCAGCCCCAGGTGGAACATGCCGTAGGCGACCATCAGGTAGGTGGCCTCGCTGCCCAGGCCGCTGCCCCAGCAGTCGGGCCCAGCAGTCGGGCCCAGCAGTCGGGGTCGTGCAGGCTGACGCCCAGCTCCGCCGTGCCCTGCCGGTGGTTGATGTCGCGCAGGTCGGTGCCGCCGATCAGGCGCTCGGTGCTGGCCTCGTAGATGCCAAAACTCACCCCGTCGGGGCGGCTGCGGCTGACCCCCTCGAAGGAGGCCTGCTCGTCTTCCAGGCTGTAGGCCACGCCCGAGCCGCCCAGGTAGGTGCTGAGTTCCAGGTTCTGGAAATAGCCGGCCAGGGCCGGGATGTCCTCGCGGCGCAGGCGCGCCAGGATGACCTGCTCGCCCCGCAGCGCGGGAACCAGTGGATGCGGGCTCATGGCCCGGTGCCAGCGCCGGGGCGCCGGCTGGGCCGTCAGCCGTCCTCGTCGTCCGGTTCGTCCCGGGGATGCAGGTTTGGCTGGAAGCGGGCGTGATCCTCGGTGGGGGTCAGGTTGCCGCGTTCCTCGTTGCTGGGGCCGGTGTCCACGCCGCTGATGACGACTTCAGGCCGCTGCGGGGGCAGGGGGGCTGGACGCTCCAGGTGGGTCATGGGGCCAGCATACGCGGCGGCCGTTCCGGGGCGGGGAAGTGCTCAGGCTGAATGAAGACGGGTTAATACTGGGCCACGCTGCGGTCGCCGATGACCAGCTGGGGCGTGCCGCTGCCCGGCGCCGTGACGCTGGCGTGGCGGCCCACGATGGCCTGCTCCAGCACGCGCTCGGGGTGCAGGATGCGGGCGAAGTCGTCGATCAGGCTGCTCCGCACGGTGGCGCCGTGGATGCGGGCGTGCGCGCCCACGCTGACGTTGGGCCCCAGCGTGGAGCCGCGCACGCTGGCGTGGGGCCCGATCCACAGCGGCCCGATCAGTTCACTGTCCTGCACGGTGGCGCCGACCTCGATGACCACCTCGCCGCGCAGCTCGCTGCTCAGCACCCGGCCGTCCAGGCGGCCGCGCAGCTGCCCCAGGAACTGGGTGTTGGCCACCAGCAGGTCGGCGGGGGTGCCGGCGTCGCTCCAGAAGCCTGGAAACTCGACGGCGCGCACGGTGCCGCCCTGCGCGATGAGGGCGCTCAGGGCTTCCGGGAACTCCAGTTCGCCGCGCTCGCTGGGCAGCAGTTCGGCCACGTGGCGCAGCACCTCCGGCTGGAAGGCGAAGACCCCGCAGGCGGCCAGACGGCTCTCGGGCTGGGCCGGTTTCTCGACCAGCCGCACCAGCCGGCCCCCCTCGACGATCGCCACCCCGTAGGCCTGAGGATTAGGCACCGCCTTGACCCCGATCACGGCGTCCGCGCCCTCCAGCGCCGCCCGAACCGGCATCAGCGAGTCCGCGAAGAGGTTGTCGCCCAGGTAGAGCAGGGTCGGCTGGCCCTCCAGGAAGTCGCGGGCCGCCAGGACGGCGTGCCCGGTGCCCAGCGGCTCGTTCTGGCGGATGAAGTGCAGCTGGCCGCAGTCCTGGGTGGCGTCGCGCAGATCCTGTTCGCTCGATGGGCTCACCACCACGCCGATCTGACAGACCCCGGCGCTGCGCAGCGCCTGCACGGCCCGCACGATGATGGGTACCCCGGCCACCGGCACGGCGTGCTTGGGCCGGGTGGCGCTGACGGGCAGCAGGCGGCTGCCGCGTCCGGCAGCGAGAATCAGGCCATTCATGAGATCGTGTGCACTATAGCGGCCCCGCGCTCCCCTGGATGGGAGAGCCGTGTGGACGGGGGAGACAGCGCCCTGCCGCCCCCGCCCGGGCCGCCCTCAGCGCCGCAGGGCGTCCTCCAGCGCCTCGGCGAAAGCGTCCTCGTCGTCGAGCCAGGGGTAGTGGCCGGCATCGAGCACGCTCACGTCGGCGCCGGCGAGGTCGGCCAGCCACTGCACCTGCTCGGGGTAGGAACTGCGGTCGTGGGCCCCGGCGATCACGAAGACCGGGCGCACGATGTCCTGCAGGAACGGCGGGTACTCGAACTCCCAGAGCCCCTGGTTGACCAGCGCCTCCTGCACCTCGCCGGCGCCGCTGAGCTGCCCCTCGGCGTCCGCGAATTCCAGGTGCATCCGGCTGGGGGCGTCCTTGAAATGCAGCACGTTCAGCAGGTCGCGGGCATTCAGCAGCGAGAACGCCTGCTCGACCCGTGCGCTGCCCACCGGCGGATACTCGCCCTCTGGGGTGCGGGCGCGCACGGCCCCGGCCGGATCGTCCAGGGGCACGCCGCGCCGGGCGCTGGCCTCCGCGAGCAGGGTCAGGGCCAGCCCCGGAAAATGCACCCAGGGGTTGACCACGATCACGCGGGCCGTGCGGGTGGGCCAGCGGCGGGCATATTCCAGCGCGACCAGCGCCCCGAAGCCGTGCCCCAGCGGCACGATCCGTTCGGCGCCCAGAAACTCGCGCACGGCCTCCACGTCGGCCACCAGGGTGTCGAGATCCAGGGTGTCGGCTCCCTGCTCCGTCTCCTCCAGCGGGCCGCTGCGCCCGGCTCCCCTCTGATCGAGGTACACCGCCGGCCCCAGCGCGTCGAGACGCTCGCCAAACAGGGCGCGGAAGGAGTGGCTGTTGTAGCCGGGGCCGCCGTGCAGGTAGACCACGGGCGGGTTCCCGCCGCCGGCGCCTCCCTGAACGGCGCCGCTCGTCTCGAAATACAGGTCGGCGCCGTTGAGGCGTTCCATATAGATCTGCTCGGTATCCGTCAAATCTGCGGAGTCTGCGGATGAGCTAAGGTTCTGGCCGCGACCCTCGGCGGAGTCACCAGGGTCGGCCGAGGACTCGGCGGGGGGAAGGTCGGAGGACATGGCGGCATTCTAGAGAGCGCAGGGGACTCGGGCAGGGGCCGGGGGCCAGAGCAGCCGCTGCGACCCGCCGGGCCGCTCCGAACCCGCCCACAGACGGGTGCCCATCCATCCGGTCGCCATCTTCATGAAGCCTTCATTCTGGAAGCGGTTTGATGTATAACATCGGACGTCAAACCATTCAGCATCGGAGCGATCCACCGGGGGTGTGCGGTTTCGGGTTCCCGGCGTCCACCCGAACACTCTGCACCTGCAGCCCTCCCTCTCCACCGTTCCTATGATGCGCGTCCTGTAATGTGCGCCGCCCGTCTCCCTTCCCCGGCCTCTGGCCTGGATGTCCCGCAGGACACGCTCCACCGACCGACCATCGCCACCGGCCCGCCATACCGGACTCATCCACGGATGTGACATAGTTCGCATTGAGGGGACTTTCTGTGATGCCAGACCAGCCGTTCCGACCCCGAGCCAGCCTGCGCGCCCAACTCCTGACGACCCTGATCGTCCTGAGTCTGCTGGGCGTGGCGCTGCATGGGCTGTCGCTGTGGCTGATCGGCCCGACCTGGCTGGCGGGTGGAGTCGGCCCGGCGTCCCTGCGCTCCATGCTGCTGATGCTGCTCACCAGCGGTCTGGTGGTGGTTGCGCTGGTGTGGTGCCTGGATCACTTCATCCACCGCCGGATCGGCGACCTGAGACGGTTTCTGGAACAGGCGCTGCGGTCCCCCGGGCGGCTGGCCCGGCTGCAGCTGGCCGGACAGGACGACGATCTGGCGCGGGCCGCCACGGCCCTCAACGGCCTGCTGGGGCAGCTCGGACAGGATCAGGAGGCCCACCGCAGCCAGGCCGACGTGATGCGGCTGGTGGTGCAGAGCGGCACGGTCAACGATGTGCTCGGCGCCATCCGGACGATCCTGCAGCGGCGCTACCCCGGCGCCTACGCCGAGCTGTTCCCGGACGCCGACGTCATGCTGCCGGGCGCGACCCGGCCGACCTGGCTGGTGCCGGTTCGCAGCCGGGGGGCCCCGCGGGACGCCCTGCTGCGCCTGACCTTCCCCGACCACCTGCCCCCGGACATCACCACCGAGGCCGCCTGGATGGCCGACCTGCTGGGCGTGGCGGCCGAACAGGAGCGGCTGCGCCAGGAGCTGTCCCAGTACGCCTTCCACGACGAACTCACCGGCCTGCTCAACCGGCGTGGCCTGCTGCGCCACCTGGGCAGCCGGCTGGGCAGTCAGCTGGGCAGTCCGTTGGGGAGCCACCTGGGGAGTCCGCTGGGTCAGGGGCCGCGCCGGGAAGGCTCGCTGGTGGGCCTGCTGCACGTGGATTTCGACCGCTTCAAGCGCCTCAACGACCTGCTGGGCCACGCGGCCGGCGACGAACTGCTGCGCCTGAGCGCCGAGCGCCTGCAGCGCGCGGCCCTGACGGGCGGCCAGGCGGCCCGCCTGGGCAGCGACGAATTCGTGCTGATGATCACCCATCTGAGCGACCGGGCCAGCCTGGAGGTTCACGCCGAGCAGGTCTGCGAGGCGTTGCGGCAGCCGGTGCAGATCCAGGGGCACACCTTCCACCCGGGGGTGAGCGCGGGCCTGAGTGTGGCCCCGGACGACAGCCGGGACGCCGAGACCCTGCTGCGCTACGCGGCCCTGGCCACCGAGCAGGTCAAGCAGCAGTGGCCGGGCCGGGTCATCGCCTACCAGCCGGACATGAACGCCGCCCGGGTCGAGCGCCTGCAGCTGGAACAGGATCTGCGCGACACGCTGTCGCAGGGCGGCCCCTGCCCGGTGTCGGGTCGCCAGACCGGGCTGGGGGTGGCGTACCAGCCGCAGGTCAACCTGCACACCCAGGAGGTCTGCGGCTTCGAGGCCCTGCTGCGCTGGACCCACCCGACGCGCGGCGAGATCTCCCCGGACATCTTCATCGCCATCGCCGAGGAGGCCGGGCTGATCACCCAGCTGGGCCACTGGATGCTCTCCCAGGTGGCGACCCAGATCACCGTCTGGCGCGACTCGGGGGTCTGCATCCCGGTGGCGGTGAACCTCAGCGCGGCGCAGCTGCTGCAGGACGACATCGTCGGACAGATCGAGGCCCTGCTGGAACTCCACGGGCTGCCCCCGCAGGCCCTGATCCTGGAAATCACCGAGAGCCTGCTGATGAGCGGCGCCCCTGATCTCGACGCCTACGGCACGCTGAGCCGGCTCTCCGCCCTGGGCCTCAAGGTGGCGGTCGACGATTTCGGCACGGGCTACTCCAGCCTGAGCTATCTGCACCGGCTGCCCATCCACACCATCAAGGTCGACCGTTCGTTCGTGCGGGAATTGCCCGGCAGTCTGGAGGCGGCCGGGATCGCCGAGACCATCATCCGGCTGGGCAAGCAGCTGAACCTCAAGGTGCTGGCCGAGGGCATCGAGACGCCCGGTCAGGCCCGCATGCTGCGCGACCTGGGCTGCGAGGCCGGCCAGGGCTACCTGTACGCCGCCGCGCTGGACGCTCCCCAGGTGCCGGCTTTCCTGCAGGCCCGCAGAATCGCGCTGCTGCCCTGAACGCGCCGGGTCGTCCGGCGGCTCCGTGCCCGATCCCGGCACAGCCCCGGTTCCGCCGGTCTGGCGGCGCGCTACCCTGCGCCCATGACCCTCCCACCCCCCGCGCCCCAGGGCATCGCCTTCACCCTGGACGGCGTCGACGAACTGGGCTTTACGCGCATCCTGAACGACCTGATGCACGACGCCGCCTTCGGCCGCCCGCTGCAGGTGCAGGCCCAGGAGCCCAGGCCCGGACAGGCCGCCCGCCTCACGCTGGTGTTCGGGGCCGAGGAGCGGCCGCTGGCCCTGAGTGCCATGCAGCGGCTCAAGACCATCCTGCTGCGGCATGGCGTACAGGTCGACTCCATCCACGTGCCCGGCGAGTCCTGAGGCTTCCACCCCCTTTCGGGTTGCCTGGAGGAGGCTGGACGATCGACCGGAGCTGACCAGAGTGTCGGCAATCCGGCAGATTCCGTCCCACACGCCTGGTTCGGCCGCGCCGCCTTTCCCTGGGCAGGCCACCGGGCGTCCCCACCCGCGACCAGGAAGCGGCCCCGCTCCGGCAGCAGGTTAACCAGAAGAACCGAACTCTCATGTCGGATTTCGGCAAATCCCCTCCTGCTGCGCGCGGGCGCCGAAGTCGGCTGTTAAGGGAGCCTAAACCACACTTGCGCGTGCGCCCTCATGCCGGCCCCTACCATGACCCAAAGTTGATGGGCACGTCGGGGAAGCGCCACGGGTACGGCAAAGCACGGTCTGCCGTGCTGCTCCGGCCCTCCAGCGCGAAGGAGACACCAGGGCACTTATGGAGCAACGAATCTTACTCATCGAGGACAATCCAGACATCACGCGCGTCGTTCAGTACGAGCTGGAGCAGGCGGGCTACGCCGTGCTGAGCGCCCCGGACGGCGTGACCGGGCTGACCACGGCGCGCGAGAGCAGCCCTGATCTCGTCATTCTCGACCTGGGCCTGCCCGACCTCGATGGAGCGGAAATCGCCCGTCGTCTGCGGAAGACCAGCGCGGTGCCGATCATCATCCTGACGGCCATGGACGCCGTCGACCGCAAGGTGAATCTGCTGGAGGCGGGGGCCGACGACTACATGACCAAGCCCTTCCACCCCGAGGAACTGGTCGCCCGCGTGAAGGTGCAGCTGCGCCACCAGCAGCACGGCGAGGTCATCTCCATCGGGGCGCTGGAGATCCACCCGCAGAAGCGGCTGTGCCACTACAACGGCCACGAGGTTCGCCTCTCGCCTAAGGAGTTCGACCTGCTCACCTTCCTGGCCCGCCAGCCCGGCCGGGTGTATTCCCGCCAGGAGATCGAACGCGAGGTCTGGAACGGCGAGCTACCGAGCAACTCCAACGTGGTGGACGTGCACATGGCGAACATGCGCGCCAAGCTGCGCGATCTGGACGGCTACGGCATCATCCGCACGGTGCGCGGGATCGGCTACGCGCTGAAGACGCCGTAACACACCTGCTCTGATACGCCGGACGGGAGGGCCTTGCGCGCCTCCCGTCCGTTCTGTATTCACCCGCGCTCAGCGGCGCGGCGTGGACTTGCGGCGGCCGAAGGTGAACCATGCCGCGCCGGCGGCGAGCAGGCCCACGCCCGCGTAGCCCCAGACGTTTGGCCCCTGGGCGGGCGGCGCCACCACCGGTGGATTCGCCGGCACGTCGCTCAGGTCGCCTGAACCCCCAACTTCCGGAGACAACGCTGTGCCGTTCACGGGCCGATTCAGCGCCGCCGCGTCCGTCACGGCGTCCACGGCCATGAAGATCAGCGCGTACTTGAACAGGCTGGAGCCGATGCCGTTGTTGCGGTAGTAGCTCTGGGGATAGGGGTAGTAGCGGCCGTTCTGGAGCTGGTACTGATAGGCGCTGCTCTTCGTGGCGCTGTAGATCAGCGCGTTTCTGGGCACACCGGGCGGCAGCGGAGCACTCCTCCAGGCGCTCAGCTGCGAGGGCGTGACGCGGGACAGGGCCGAGCGGTTTGCGGGGGTATTCCGCACGCTGGCGGTGCTGGGCAGCGCGGCCGAGCGCTGGGCGGCCGAGGGCGCGCGGCTGGAGGAACGCGGCGCGGTGTAGGCGCTGCCGGCCGAGTTGTTCTGCGGCAGCGCCTGGGGCGGGGCCGGGCGGGGGAAGGTGGTTCTGGGCGCCGAGTAGGGGCTGCTGCGCGGCAGGCTCCGGCTGCCACCGAAGCCGCCCCCGCTGCGGCGGGCCGCGTCGGCCAGACCGCCCAGCAGGGCCAGGGACATGAGCATGACGGTGAGGGAACGCTTCATCAGTTCCAGTACGCGCTGCAGGGGGCAAAGGTTGCTGAGAACCGGCCCTGCCGATGATTGTCCGGGCCTTCATCCAACCTTGCAGTATCCGGTCGCCCCAGGGACGCTGCAGGGCCGGGCCCTGTCCTAGACCACCCGCGCGGGCCGGGCGCAGGGCGCGGCTACACTGCCCCTATGCAGCGTCGCGGCGCATCCTTTTATTGGTTCCGGCCCTGCCGGGCCTAGCGTCGCGCCGTTCACGACCCGCCGCCCGGTGAGCCCGACAAGGCCGCCGGGCGCTCTTTCGTTCCTCCCTCCAGGCCCCTCTCTCCCAAAGGACTCTCCCTGCCATGACCCACCCCGATCCGATCATCGAAGCTGGCCGCACCGAGAACCTGAACGTGTCGGGTTTCACGCCGCTGGTCACGCCACGGGCGCTGAAGGCGGCCCATCCCCTGAGCGCGGCCGCCGAGCGCACCGTGCTCGCCGGGCGCCGGGACGCGCAGGACATCCTGCATGGCCGCGACGACCGGCTGCTGGTGGTGGTCGGGCCGTGCTCGATCCACGACCAGGGGCAGGCGCTGGAGTACGCCGCGCGCCTGGCCGGGCTGCGAGCACGGGTGAACGACCGGCTGGAGATCCACATGCGGGTGTACGTGGACAAGCCGCGCACCACGGTGGGCTGGCGCGGCTACCTGCTCGACCCCGACATGAACGGCGCCAACGACATCAACAGGGGTCTGGAGCTGACCCGCAGCCTGATGATCCGGGTCTCCGAACTGGGGCTGCCGGTCGCCACGGAACTGCTCGACCCCTTCGCGCCACAGTACCTTTTCGACGCCGTGGCCTGGGCCTGCCTGGGCGCCCGCACCACCGAGTCCCAAACCCACCGCGTGATGGCCAGCGCCGTCAGCGCTCCGATGGGCTTCAAGAACGGCACCGGCGGCGGCATCCGGCTCGCGGTGGACGCCATCGTGGCCGCCCGCGCGCCGCACGCCTTCTTCACCGTGGACGACGACGGGCAGGCCTGTATCGTGCACACCAAGGGCAATCCCGACGGGCACGTGATCCTGCGCGGCGGCCGGGGCGGCCCGAACGCCGCGCCCCAGTTCGTTAAGGAGGCGGCCGACCTGATGACGGCCGCCGGCCTGACCCCCGCCGTCATGGTGGACTGCTCCCACGCCAATTCCGGGTCGGATCACGCCCGCCAGAGCCTGGTGTGGCGCGACGTGATGCACCAGCGCGCCGCCGGTCAGAGCGCCATCCGGGGGCTGATGATCGAGAGCAACCTGCGGCCCGGCAAGCAGGCCATTCCCGCCGATCTGGGGGCGCTGATCCCCGGCGTGAGCGTGACCGACGCCTGCGTGGGCTGGGACGAGACCGAGGAACTGCTACTGGAGGCCCACGCTGCACTGGGCCGCGAGGCGGTGAGGGGCTAACCCCCCGCGCGCTGAAGGTGCCTGGCTTTGTTGAGGCCCTGAAACGGTGAGAGTGACGGCCAAACCACAGGTCTCGGTTAAGTCGATCCCACAGTCCGCGCCAGTCCAGCCCGGCAGACTGCAGTGATGGCGGGCACACGCAAGGAGCGCAATTTCGGGGGCGGGCGCAGGCCCAGCGAGCGGCCCAGCAAGGTCTGTCCGGTGTGCGGCCTGCCCTTCACCTGGCGCAAGAAGTGGGAGCGCGACTGGGACAACGTCGTGTACTGCTCGGATCGCTGCCGCGCCGCCGCGAAGAAGGGAGGCGCGTGACCCTGGTCACGCCCGCCTACGGTCTGGTGTGCATGACGGTCGGCCCGGAACTGCGCTTCCGGACGGTCACGCTGACCAACTACCGCAAACTGGCGCCTGAGGAGCGACGGGCGAAGCTGCTCGACCTCTACGCGCACAACATCGCCCGCACGCACGCGGCCGCCGCGTACTGCGCGGCGCGCGGCATCCGTCTGTACCGCCTGAGTTCCAGCCTGTTCCCCATGCTCGACCTGGATGACGACCCGACCGGCGAGGAGGTGCTCGGCGAGCTGGCCCCGTCCCTGCGGGCGGCCGGGCAGGCCTTTCAGGACGCCGGGATCCGCGTGCTGATGCACCCGGAGCAGTTCATCGTGCTGAACTCCGACCGGCCCGAGGTGCGCGTGGCGAGCGTGCGCGCCCTGGTCGCCCACGCCCGGGTCATGGACGGCCTGGGCCTGGAACGCAGCCCCTGGAACCTGCTGCTGCTGCACGGCGGCAAGGGGGGCCGCGCCGCCGAACTGGCCGCCGTAATCCCCGACCTGCCGGACGGCGTGCGGCTGCGCCTGGGCCTGGAGAACGACGAACGCGCCTATGGCCCCGCCGACCTGCTGCCGGTCTGCCTGCTGACCGGCGTGCCGATGGTCTTCGACGCCCACCACCACGTCGTCCATGAGGCCCTGCCCGACCAGGAGCATCCCAGCGTGCGCGAGTGGGTGCTGGCGGCCCGCTCCACCTGGCAGCCGCCCGAGTGGCAGATCGTGCACCTCAGCAACGGCATCGACGGCCCCGCTGATCGGCGCCACAGCCACCTGATCACGCATCTGCCCAGCGCCTACGCCGACGTGCCCTGGATCGAGGTCGAGGCCAAGGGCAAGGAGGAGGCCATCGCCGCGCTCACCGGGCGGGTGGAGTGAGCGCTTCCGGCGCGCTAGGCTGCGGGGCGTGAATGTGGTGGTGTTCGACCTGGAAACCACGGGCCTCTCGCCCGAGCGCGACGGCATCGTCGAGATCGGCGCCGTGCGGGTGGTGGACGGCCGGGTCGAGGAAGACCTGAGATACGAGACCCTGGTGCGCCCGACCAACGCGGCCGGCGAGCCCATGATCATCCCCTGGCACGCCGAGCGCGTCCACGGCATCAGCAACGAGATGGTGCGCCGCGCGCCGACCATCGAGCAGGTGCTGCCGGAATTCCTCGACTTCGTGGCCGGCTCGCCGGTCGTGGCCCACAACATCGGCTTCGACGGCGGCTTCATGCGCGAGAACGCCCGCCGCCTGGGTCTGGAATGGAAACCGGCGGCGGAACTCTGCACCGTGCAGCTCTCGCGCCGCGCCTTCCCTAAGGAGCGCGCCCACAACCTGACCGTGCTGGCCGACCGGCTGGGCCTGAATTTCGCGCCCGGCGGCCGTCACCGCTCGTTCGGCGACGTGCAGGTGACGGCCCAGGCCTACCTGAGACTGCTGGAGATGCTGCAGGTGCGGGCCTAGGCGACCCCGCCGCTCTCAGCCGAGACCAGCTCAGTCCAGCACGGAATAGATGACGGGGCGCGGGTCGGTCAACTGAAGCGGCTCAGCCCCCGCGACCGACACCCTCAACGTTCCTTCCAGGGCGAAGGCCGCGTCGAGCAGGGGTCGCGCCGCATGTCCATCGGCCGCTCCCCAGAGGTGCGCCGCGCCGCGCCGCCAGAGCAGCGCGCCCACCGCCTCGCCGGCCCGGTAGGCCATCAGCAGTACGCTCTGGCGGTCGCCTTCCAGCCGGGGCGCGAGGTGCCGGGCCAGGGCCTGCGCCCAGCCGGGCGTGCCGTGGGCGCTCGCCAGCACGGCAGCCCAGGTGCCCAGGTGCAGGCGCGAGACCTGCTCCACGACCACGTCGGAGGGGGCCGGCACCGCAGCAGGAGCCCAGGCACCGACCACCAGCCGCGCCACTTCCCTGGCTCCGGCGAGAGGCCGACCCGAGGCCATCAGCGCCGGCAGTCCCTGGCCCTCGTGCCCGTTCCGCACCGCGTCCAGATCGGGGCCGTCCAGATCAGCACCGGCCAGATCATCGGGCAGAAAGGTCGCGTTCAGCGCCAGCACGTTCACGCCGGGGGTCAGCAGCGTCACGGCGCCGCCCTGCCCGCGTTGCAGGGTCGAGAGGGGCGCATGGAACTCCACGAGTTCGTGCAGGTGCGCGGGCAGCATGGGCCGAGGCTAGAGCATGGCCGGGGCGGGAGCGTGGCGGTTCAGCCGGAATGCGCCCGACTCCCGGACGCTGGAGACATCGCCGCATGTTCGTCCATCGCCCGGCATCCCGCCTGGTTTCCCCTCTGTTCCGCAGCGCTGCGGGCCCTGTTGCCCGGATCGAATCCCAGACCGACCGGTTGGGGCGGCGTCCGGATAAGCATGGACTGACCGTGCCCACATCCCGCTCCCGGGCCCCTGTGCTCCGATGACCCTATGTCCGATGAGCGAACGAACGAGCCCGTGCCGCGCCCGCCGGCCCACGAATCCCCGGCCATCCGGCGCCCCCTGCCGACCTGGCTGCGCCTGACCCTGAGTGGTCTGGCGGGCGCCGTCACCGTGACGCTGCTCAACGAGGGCGTGCGCCGCGCCCTGCCCCACGCGCCCCGCATGGACGTGATTGGGGAGCGCGGCCTGAGCAAGACCCTGCGCGCAACGGGGGTACAGCCTCCACGCGGCGAGGCCCTGTACCTCTCCACGATGGCCGCCGATCTGGCCAGCAATTCGCTGTATTACGCGCTGGTCGGCCTGGGTGGGCAGCGCCTGGGTGGGGACGGGGGGGCGCTGGGCCGGGGCGCCGCACTCGGGCTGGCGGCGGGGCTGGGCGGCGCCTTCCTGCCGCCCAGGCTGGGGCTGGGGCATCAGCCGGGCGAGACGTCCATGACGCGCGGCCTGACGGTGGCGTGGTACACGCTGGGAGGCGTGGCGGCCGGGGCCGTGTACCGGACGCTGGGCGCCCGGAGCGGCACCGACCTGAACGGGTAGCCTGCCTCGGCACTCGCCCACCGCCCCGGCCCGATCAGCGCAGCCGGCGCAGCGTGCAGGTGGAACCGTCGGCCGAGGGGCCGGCGGCCCGGCGCAGCGCCGTCAGGGCGTTGATGCCGGGCTGGGTCGACCGGAGAGTCCCCAGCTTCTTCCTGAGGGCGGCCATCGCCTGATCGAGCTGGCCCGGCGGGATCAGCAGCTTCAGGCCGCTGCGCTGCGGCGGGCGCAGCGTCCCGAAGGCGCAGACCCGCAACTTGCCCTGGTTCGCGGCGCTCACGGTCAGGTCCGCCACCATCAGGGAGCCATCCGTGGTGCTGAGCACCGTCAGGGTGTTGTACTTCCGCTGCCCGGCCACCAGACCGAAGCCGCGCTCCGTGCCCGCCGACTGTTCCACGCTCACGACTGTGAAGGTGGTGCCGCCCGGCTGGCCTGGGGTGGCCGCTCCTCCACTGCCCATCCCTCCGCTGCCCGCCGAGCGGAACAGCAGTGTCCACTGACTGCCCAGCGAGAAGGGCGACGCTTCTGCAGCGTGGGCGGTGGGAGTCAGCAGGAGAACCGCCAGACAGAAGCCTCTGATCATTCCCTGCAAGGTAGGGGATTCCAGGGCCGGAATGTGCGGAAGATCCGATATGACCCGGGAACCTGTCCATCCAGCCTCACGAGCCTGGGAGGTTCAGCCGGATCATCCAGCGCGTGGGGTCGGATGAACCGTGCAGCCAGACCGCTCATGCAGCCAGAGAAAGGCGTCAGGCGAGCCGCTGAGGGTGCGCTCGCCTGACGGCCGTGTGGGGTGGATGGGTGGCGTGGGTTCAGAGGGGGCGCTGCTGCTCGGCCCGGCGGCTCAGTTCCAGCGGCCGCCGCGCTGCTGACGGGTTTCGGGCTCCGGCGCGGCGTACAGTTCCTCGGCGCGCGAGAGCTTTTTGCGCCCGTACAGGCCTTCCAGAATGAACTCGGCGGCCGACACGCGCACGGCGTCGTCGGGGCTGGCGGCGACCTCGGCGGCCAGTTCGGTCAGCCCCGGCACCTCCTTCGTGGCCTTCATCGCGGCGCCCGCATCCCCGCCCTGCGGGAAGCGGAAGACGTTGCCGGACTCGAACCACTTCTCCAGTTCCTTGGTGTCGGCGCTGCCCAGCAGGCGGCCGTACACGGCACCGGCGGCCTTGCGGATCACGTCCTTGGCGACGGAGTCGGCACCCTTCAGTTCGCCCTCGTATTCCAGCTCCATCTTGCCGGTGATCGCGGGCAGGCCGGCGTACACGTCGCTCACGCGCACCACGGCGCCGCCCTCGCCCACCAGCGAGCGGCGCTCGGCGTTGGCGGCGGCCACCTCCAGCAGCGAGATCGGCAACCTCTGCGAGACGCCGCTCTGCTTGTCCACGCGGCCATCCTCGCGGGCCTGGAAGGCGATTTCCTCGATCAGCTCGGAGATGAAGGGCGGCACCACGATGTGCTCGGCGCGCACGGACTCCTGCGCGGTGATGTCCATGCCCAGCCGCACGTCGGTGGGGTAGTGCGTGCGGATCTCGCTGCCGATGCGATCCTTGAGCGGCGTGACGATCTTGCCGCGCGCCGTGTAGTCCTCGGGGTTGGCCGAGAAGACCAGCATGACGTCCAGCTCCAGGCGGATCGGGTAGCCCTTGATCTGCACATCGCCTTCCTGAAGGATGTTGAACAGCGCGACCTGCACCTTGGGCGCCAGGTCGGCCAGCTCGTTCACGGCGAAGATGCCCCGGTTGGCGCGCGGCAGCAGTCCGAAGTGCATGCTTCTGGTGTCACCCAGGCTGGTGCCGAGGCGCGCGGCCTTGATGGGATCGACGTCGCCGATCAGGTCGGCCACGGTCACGTCGGGCGTGGCGAGCTTCTCCACATAGCGGTCGGCACGCGGCAGCCAGCGGATCGGCAGTTCCAGGCCGTGCGCCTCGAGCAGGTGGCGGCCCTCGGCGCCGATGGGATTCAGCACGTCGTCGGGCATGTCCACGCCGTCGATGACGGGCACCACGTCGTCCAGCAGCCCGGTGATGGCGCGCAGGATGCGGCTCTTGGCCTGGCCGCGCAGGCCCAGCAGGATGAAGTTCTGCCGCGCCAGCAGCGCGTTGACCAGCTGCGGGATCACGGTGTCGTCGTAACCGACCACGCCGGGGAAGAGTTCCTCGCCGGCCCGGAGTTTACGGGTCAGGTTCTCGCGCACCTCGTCCTGCACCAGACGGATGTGGCCGTCGAAGGGCGTGCGCCCAGCGTACTCGGGCGTCTGAAGCAGTTCAGCGAGTGTCCGGGCCCTGGTCTGTGTTGCAGTCGCAGTCATGATGGGCGGAACGTAGCACGCACCCGTGGGCGGGAATGTGCGACCGGTGGCGGAATCGGCGGGGAGTCCACACACAGGGGGAGGCGGCCGGGCCAGGACGTCCGGCACAGGCCACACGGGATCTGTCGCTTCGCTGGAAGGAAGGGACAGCCCCCCGCCAGGGTCAGCCCGAGGTGCTGGCGCTGTTGGCCGCCGAGGCCGAATCCTGCTCGTCCTCCAGCGCCTTGTAGGCGCAGACCGCCGCCAGGGCCGCGACCTCCACGGGCACGCCGCCCAGCTCCAGGTTCACGTCCTTGCCCTCGACCACGCCGCCGATCCGCCCGTGCAGCCGGTCACCCTGCACGCTCAGGCTCACGTCCTTGCCGTCCAGCCGCCCGGAGAAGCGGCCCTCCACGCGGTTGCCCCGGAGGGTCAGGTGCAGGTCGTCGCCGTCGATCCGCCCGCCCAGGCGCACGTCCACCCTCTCCGGCGTCACGTCGCCGTCGGCGTCGAAACCGGCGAAGGTGCCGCCGATGCGGCCGTCCACGTCGCCGGAGCCCACCTTCAGGTGGATGTCCTTGCCCTCGAAGCGCCCGCCGATGCGGCCGTGTAGCTCCTGGCCGTCCCAGTCGGCGTGCAGGTCGTAGCCCTGGGTCACTCCACCGATTCGTCCGTGAAGGGTGCTCATGGGGTCATGGTGACATGCCAGAACCAGGGATGGCCCTCAGCGGATCTGCAGCTGGACGTCGTAGCGCGCCTGCCGCACGCCGCCCTGGTCGCGCCCCAGCTCGGGCCGGGGCATCAGCGCCAGCGTGCCCTCACGTTCCCGGTTTCCCTGCCGGAATTTGAAGCGCGTGATCTGCTCGCTGTTCAGCGTCGTGAAGCCGGTCGCCGCCCAGCCCTGCGGCTTCAGGGCACCGACATAGTGGCTGCGGATCTGCTCGGCGCTCAGGGTGGTGTACACCGTGGCGTAGGTCGAGTACTCGTCCCGGCCGTAGGAACTGCCGCTGGACTGCACATCGGCCCCCGCCGGGGCGGCCAGCAGCGGCAGCCTCAGGCCCTGGTCGAGCATGTCTTTCAGGGGATCGGTGTAGGTCGCCGTCCGCTCGGGTGAATAGAAGTTGGCCCGTGTGGGATCGTTGCCGCTGTTGGCCGGGCAGCCGCTGTCGAAGCCGGCGTAGACCGAATAGCGGTAGGTGACCTGGGCGCTCCCTGTCCTCGCTCCGGGCTGGCTCATCACGGTCAGCGAGCCGGGCACGCCGGGCTTGCACTGCGGATAGAAGGTCTCACCCGCCCCCGGGCTGGACTGAAACACGTCGCGGTTGGGCTGACTGTACTGGTCGATCCAGCCGGCCCGGCGCAGGGTATCTAGAGCCATCTTCTGGGCGGCCGCCGGGGCCAGGGAGGTTCGCAGCACGACCAGGGTCGACTGGGGCTGGGTCACCGAGCCCACCACCTCGCGGTTCGCCAGGCTCGCCACCGGAAACACCAGGCCAGGGGCGAGCACGCCGGGCCGGAACTGGTCGCCGCTGGAGACCCCGGCGCTGGCGAGCAGCAGATCCCGTTCGGCGGGGCTCAGTTTCGAGAACAGGTCGGCGGTGGGCGTCTGCAGGGCTGCCGCCAGCGGGGCCGCTCCATACAGACCGAGGACGAGCAGGAGGGAAAGGCGGCGCACGGGTTTCGGCATGCCTCAGGCTACGCGGCCCGCCGGCCAGAGGTGACCGCAGATGCCGCCAGCGCCACACCCGCCACGCAGACCCCCAGCCCGGCCAGCGACAGCGGGCTCAGGCGCTCGCCGTAGAGCAGGAAGGACTCCAGCACGGCCAGCGGCGGCACCAGATAGAAGAGGCTGCCCACCCGCGCCGCCGGCAGGTCGCGGATCAGCACCATCAGCAGCAGGATGGCGCCGACCGAGAGCACGAGCACCAGCCAGGTCAGCGAGAACAGGAATTCAGGCGTCCAGCGGATCTCGCCCCCGCCACGCGCCAGGGTCACGAGCCCCAGCGCTCCGGCGCTCGCCACGTACTGCGCCGCCGTGCCGCCCAGCAGCGGCATCTCGGCCCCCGTGCGGCGCTGATACAGGGTGCCGGCCGTGGTGCACAGCAGGGCCACCAGGGCGGCCAGCAGCGCACCTGGGCTGTACGCGCCCCCGCCCGCCTGGCGCCCGCCCACGACCAGCAGCACGCCGGCAAAACCCAGCCCCAGGCCGGCCCACTGCCGCGCCGTGACCCGTTCGCCCAGCACCGGCCACGACAGCAGCCCGGTGAGCAGCGGCTGGATACCGACCAGCACGGCGGTCACCCCGGCCGGCAGCCCCAGCCAGATGGCGGTGGTCACGCCGCCCAGGTAGCCCGCGTGCAGCAGCAGGCCCGTCACGGCGGCGTGGCCCGCCTGGGCGCGCGTGGGCCAGGGGGCGCGGAACGCGGCGCTCAGGGCCAGCATCAGTCCGGCCGCCAACGCGAAGCGCACGCTCAGGTACGCGAAGGGGTCGGCGTTGTGGGCCGCGCCCTTGGTGGCGATAAAACCCGTGCTCCACAGCAGGACAAACAGCAGCGGGGCGGCCGTGAGCAGGGCGGGCTTCAGGCGGGGCACAGCGCAGGTTAGGGCATGGGGCAGGTTAGGGCATGGGGCAGGCTGAAGCAGGGCGCCGTCGCAGGGCGCAGACGGGTCGGGGCCGGTCGGCGGAGGCGGGTCAGCCCGGCCATTCCCGGGCGCAGAGCACCAGCCGGTAGCCGTCCGGATCGGCCAGGGTCACGCCCCAGCGTTCCCAGTAGGGATTCAGGGCCGGAACGCGCCGCCCGCCCTGCCTTTCCAGCTGGGCCACCAGCCCGTCGGAGGGCGGACGGCCCAGGTACAGAACCAGCAGGTCTTCCCCTGTAGGAGTGGGCGTGACCCCATGCCTGAGCGGCCGCGTGAGTTCGAGGTGCCACGCCGCGCCGGGGAGGCCCACCATCAGCAGGGCCGCGAAGGCGTCGTCGGTACTGCGGTACAGGACATGCAGACCCAGGCCACCAGCATAGAAGCGCTCGGCGGCGTCCAGATCCAGGCTAGGACGGGCGATGCGTACAGCGGTGGTGGTGTCCAGCGCTGGCCTCACCGGGGCTCCAGATCGGTGTGGCGAAGGAACCGTGTGCCCTGGCCATCCGCGAAGCTCAGTTCAAACGGCGTGGGCACCGCCGGCCGCCCCACCGGAAACCAGCCCCGCCCCTCCCGCACCACGATCAGCATGCCGTCGTGGCCGCCAACTGCGGTGAACGTCTCGCTCTGGCCGTTGAACGCGTGCAGGCCGAAGCGCTGGCCCAGACCCACGACCGCCTGCGGCACGTCGGGCACGACCACGCCCAGTTCGCTGATGTGCGGCAGGCTCCGCGGGCCGAAGGGGCCCGACCCGTCATGCGGCTGGTCGTGGCGGGCGATGAATTCCAGGATGTTGCCCGGCGGATCGTCGAAATAGAGGTTCGTGGTATTCCACGAGTCGGTCGGCCCGAACACCGTGCGGCCCTGCGGGTCGGCCAGCAGGGGCACGCGCGCCCGTAGCCAGTCTTCCGCCTGCGCGAGCAGCGTGCGGGGGATATCGAAGGCGATGTGGGAGAAGCCGTCCGCCCCGTCGCCTTGCTCGAAGATCAGGCGCGAGGTGCCGATGTGGACGCTCAGGGAATTCGTCTCGCCGATCTCAACGGGCAGGCCCAGAACCTGGCCGTAGAAGGTGCGCTGGGCGGCCAGGTTCCGGGTGGGCAGGGTCAGGCTCCGAATCTTCATGGGGACTCCGGTGGGGGAGAGCGGGCGAGGGTCACGGAACACGGGAAAGTGGGGTGCGGGGAAAGAGGACGGGAGGCAAAATAGGAAGGTGCGTCATGCCCTACCCTAGAACCTCAAGTAAGCTTGAGGTCAAGCCCCACGCCGGCTCATCTGGAGGTGCCGCCCATCCCTGACCCCGCCCTGACCCCGGCCCAGCTCTCGGCGCGCAGCGGCCTGAGCGTGCCCACCCTGCACTACTACGAGCGCGAGGGCCTGATCGTCAGTGCCCGCACCTCCGGCAACCAGCGGCGCTACGCCCGCGAGACCCTGCGCCGGCTGGCCTTCATCCGCGCGGCCGTGCGGGTCGGCGTGCCGCTGGCCGAAATCCGGGAGGCGCTCTCGACCCTGCCCGGCGAGCGCACGCCGACCGCCGCCGACTGGGTCCGGCTGTCGGGTTCCTGGCGCGCGGAACTCGACGCCCGGATCGCCACGCTCCAGAGGCTGCGCGACGACCTGAGCGGCTGCATCTCCTGCGGCTGCCTGTCGCTGGGTCGCTGCGCGCTGTTCAACCCGGACGACCAGTACGCCCAGAGCCATCCGGCCGGCACGACCCTGCTGGACGGTGGGGGAGGATGATCATCAGGGCCGCCACTCCTGCGGACGCCGAGTGCATCGCGCTTCAGCGGTACCCGGACGAGGCGGATGCCGCCGCACGGCCGGCCTACGCCGCCTGGGTCGCCGGGGCCATCCAGCGTGGCCTGTACGCCGGTTTCCTGGCGCTGGACGGGGATAGAGGTGCCGAGCAGATCGTCGCCGGAGCGGGGCTGACCCTGCTGGAGTGGGGGCCGTCGCGCGGCGACCCGCAGCCGTGGCGGGCGCGGATCGTGAATGTCTGGACGCACCCGGACTGGCGGCGACGGGGGCTGGCCCAGGGGCTCGTGACCCGCTGCCTGGACTCGGCCCGGCAGCGTGGCGTGGGCCGCGTCAGCCTGGGCACCAGCGCCCAGGCGCGGGGCCTGTACGGGCGGCTGGGCTTCCAGGCCAGCGCGGCGGAAATGTGGCTGGCCCTGCCCGCCCAGGACGGCACCTGACCGAAATCTGACAGAGGGCTGAAGCCGGCGTGACGAAGCTGACCCAGACTGCAGGCTATGACCATCAAGGACAAGCCCGAGACCAGCCCCTGGCACCGTCTGCTGGAGACCCGTCTGACCCGCCGCAGCGCCCTGGGCGGCGCCGCCGCGACGGCCGCGATGGTCAGCCTGCCCCTGACGATTGCTGAGGCGAGTGCCAACAACGGGGGGCCGGCCACGGTCGATCCCAAGAAGGTCAAGCCCCAGACGGTGGCGCCCTTCAAGCCCATTCCGGTGGGTTCGGCCGACGCCATGACCCTGCCCGCCGGCTACCGCTCGCAGGTGCTGGCCCCCTGGGGCGAGGTCTTCACGGCAGACGGCCGCGAGATCGGCTTCAACCACGACTACGTGGGCTACTTTCCCATCGACATGCTCGAAGGTGGCCAGAGCAGCACCGAGGCCCTGCTGACCATCAACCACGAGTACGTGAACCCCATGTTCGTGGGCGGCGACACCAAGGAGCGCACCCCCAAGCAGATCGCGGCCGAGATGGGCGCGGTCGGGGTCAGCGTGGTGCGCGTGAAGAAAGAGGGCGCCGAGTGGAAGATCGTGCCCGACCCCCGCAACCGCCGCATCGACGCCCTGAGCGAGATCGAGCTGACCGGCCCGGTGCGCGGCACGGCCGCCGTGAAGGGCGCGACCCGCGTGAAGGGCACGGTCGGCAACTGCTCGGGCGGCCAGACCCCCTGGGGCACGCTGCTGACCTGTGAGGAGAACGTGGACGGCTACACCAAGGCCTGGGCGGGAAGCGGCTACGAGGCCATGCACCAGGGCTGGGTCACCGAGATCGACCCCTTCGATCCGGCCTGGATGCCCAAAAAGCGCACGGGCATGGGCCGCTTCCGCCACGAGAACGCGGCGGTGACGGTCGCCAAGGACGGCCGTGTGGTGGCCTACATGGGCGACGACATGCAGGACGCCTGCGTCTACAAATTCGTCTCGCGCGGGAAGTACGACCCGAAGAACCGCGCGGCGAACCTGGAGCTGCTGGCCGACGGCGACCTGTACGTGGCGAACTTCGGCAACGGCACCTGGGTGCTGCTCGACTACGAGAAGACCAAGGGCCTGCAGGACGCCAAGGCTGCCGACGGCAAGCCCCTGTTCGCCTCCCAGGCCGACGTGCTGGCCGACGCCCGCGCCTCGGCCCTGGCAGTGGGCGGCACCCCGGTCGACCGCCCCGAGGACATCGAGATCCATCCGCGCACCGGCGAGGTCTACGTGGCCCTGACCAACAACGCCAAGCACGGCAACTACTTCGGGCAGATCGTCAAGTTCCGTGAAGATCAGGACGACTGGGCGGCGCAGAAGTTCCTCTGGGAAATCTTCGCGGTGGGCGGCCCGCAGAGCGGCTTCGCCAGCCCCGACAACCTGGTCTTCGACCCCTACGGCAACCTCTGGATGGTTACCGACAACTCCGACCTGGCCACCAACCCCATCAAGGCCTTCCACGGCAACAACGCCATGTTCTTCTTCGCCACCGAGGGCCCGGAGGCCGGCAAGGCCCACCGTTTCGCCATCGGCCCGGTGGACGCCGAGATGACCGGCCCGGTCTGGTCGCCCGACGGCAAGACCCTGTTCCTGTCGGTGCAGCACCCCGGCGAGGACAGCGAGAGCCTGGACGCCCTGCGGAGCAGTTTCGCCGCCCGGCCCGGCACGAAGATTCCGCGCCCGACGCTGGTCGCCATCGAGGGCTTTCCCGGGTGGAAGGCATGACCCAGAGAGCGCTGCCGACCCTCAAGGCGCCATGGATCGTGGGCCGCACGCTGCTGCTCTCGCACGCCGCCGACGAGTTCCTGAACGAGGTCACCCGCCAGACCCCCTGGAAACGGGCCCGCTGGGAGGAGCTACTCGCGGCCCTGGACGCCTTCCTGGGCGAGCCGGCCCCGCTGCTGGCCTACACGCGGGCCACCGGCGCCGCCTGGCTGCGCGCCCTGCACGAGGACGAGCGCGAGGACGCCCAGGCCCTGCTGGGCGAATTCCGCGCCTATCTGCGCGAGTGGGGCTGGCTGGACAGCGCCCGGCCGGTGAACGTGGCGGACTGAGGGCGGAGCACAGGGGCGTCGCCGAGTCGTGAGCGGACGCTGCCTACACGGGAGAGAGGCTGACGTGAACACCGAGTTCGCGTCGGCCTCTCTCCGTGGTGTGGTCGGCCGGTGATCCGGCGAGTGATCCGCAGTAGACCAAGACCGGTGCCCCCCGCGCGTCCGGCGCTATCCTGCCCCCCATGTCGTACCAGGCGGTCATTGGCCTTGAAGTTCACCTGCAGCTGAAGACCCGCACCAAGATCTTCAGCGCGTGCCCCCAGGACTACCACGGGGCCGGCCCCAACGAGTTCACCGACCCCTTCACGCTGGGCCTGCCCGGCGCCCTGCCCACGCTGAACCGCGAGGCCGTGGAACTCGCCATGATGTTCGGCCTGGGCCTGAACTGCGACGTCTCGGGCTTCACGCAGTTTCACCGCAAGAACTACTTCTACCCCGACGCCCCCAAGAACTTCCAGCTCTCGCAATATGACCGGCCCATCGCCCGCGACGGCTTTCTGGACGTGACCCTGGAGTCGGGCGAGGTCAGCCGGATTCGCATCAAGCGCGCCCACCTGGAAGACGACGCGGGCAAGCTGATGCACCCGGCCTACGCGCCCTATTCGCTGCTCGACCTCAACCGCGCGGGCTCGTCGCTGCTGGAGATGGTCACCGAGGCGGATATCACGGGCGCCGCCCAGGCCCGCGCCTTTCTGGAGGCCGTGCAGGCCATCGCGCAGGCGTTGGGGGTCAGCGACGCCACGCCCGAGGAGGGCAAGATGCGCTGCGACGTGAACCTCAGCCTGCACCGGCCCGGCGAGCCCTGGGGCACCAAATGCGAGGTCAAGAACCTCAACTCCTTCCGCTCGGTGGCCCGCGCCATCGAGCACGAGACCGTGCGGCAGGCTCGCGTCCTGGACAGTGGTGGCCGGGTCACGCAGGACACCCTGGGCTGGGACGAGGGCGGCCAGAAGACCTTCCTGATGCGAACCAAGGAGGGCGAGGCCGACTACCGCTACTTCCCCGAGCCCGACCTGCCCCCGCTGGACATCACGCCCGAGTGGATCGCGCGGGTGCGTGCCCGGATGCCTGAACTGCCCGCCCAGAAGCGGGAGCGTTACCTGGCGGCCGGCGTGCGCCCCGGCGATGCCCAGACCCTGAGCCTGAATGTGGCCCTGTCGAGGTTCTACGACGAGGCGTTGCAGGAGGGGGCCGACGCCCAGAAGCTCGCCAACTGGCTCCTGTCCGACGTGACCGGTGCCCTCGCCGCGCAGGAGCAGAGCGTCACGCAGAGCGCGCTGCGGCCCGCCCACCTCGCCCGTCTGGTGCGCCTGATCGACGCCGGCACCATCAGCGGCCGGGTCGCCAAGGAACTGCTGCCCGAGGTGTTGGCCGGGCACGACCCAGCGGCGCTGGTGCGGGAACGCGGCCTGAGCGTGGTCACGGATACAGGCGCCATCGACGCGGCCATCGACGCGGCCATGCAGGCCGACCCCGCCACGGTCGAGAAGGTGCGCGGCGGCAACGCCAAGGCCATGAACGCGCTGTTCGGGCCGGTCATGAAGGCCCTGGGCGGGCAGGCCAAGCCTGAAGTGGTACGCGAACGCCTGACCCAGAAGCTCGGCCTGTGAGGCCCACGCCCGCCCAGTGGCGCCCGGCCGCCCTGTCTGCGCTTTGGACACTGGTCGTCGCCACCTTCGGGCTGTGCGCCTTCTCCCTGTGGTCGTCGCAGCCCATCACGGCCTTCTCGGTGCTGGCGGCGCTGCGCTACTTCCTGGCGGCGCTGGTGTTGGTGTGGTGGACCGGGGTGTTCGCACGGGTCACGCTGGGCGAGGGCCTGCCGGAGACGAGCGGCACGCTGCGGGCGCTCAGGCTGACCTTTCCGTGGCTCACCGCCCTGCGTCTCTCGCTGTGGTTCCTGAACGTGCTGGCCCTCTCCGGGGAGGGCGCCTCCGAGGCCAGTCCGGTGGCGCTCACCGCCCTGCTCACCGTGGAACTCGGCTTCATCCTGGCCAAGAACGCCATGTACGGCACGCTGGCCCGCGTGGCGGCGGCGCCGCTGGGCAACATGGGCCGCCTGCAGCTGATGAGCTGGCTGAACGCCGCCGCCGCCCTGAACCTCGCCATCGGGGTCGTGAACGTGGTGCCGCTGGCCGGCATGGGCGGCGCCCCGAACCTGCCCACCACCATCATCTTCGCCATGCACGCCCTGCTGGACGTGGCCGCCACCCTGCTGGCCTGGAAGGTCGTGCAGCTCCAGAAGGTGCCCGAAGCGCCGATGTAAGCAGGTCTGATGGTAGAGCTGGAGCTGAGGCTCAGCCCTATTTCGTCCAGCCGTGCTCGTAGCAGTAGGCCCAGGTTTCGCCGGGCTCGGCGGAGTGGATGACCGGGTGGCCCTGGCTGCGGGCATGACGGGTCGCATGTCTGTTCTTGGAGGAGTCGCAGCAGCCCACATGGCCGCAGCTCATGCACACCCGGAGGTGCACCCAGGTGTCGCCGGCCGCCACGCACTCCAGACAGGCGTCGGCCTCCGGCGTGACCGGGCCGGCGCTCAGGGCGGCGTGCCCACACTGCGCCCGCTGCTCGGCGCTGAGGGTCACGGACGGGTGATCCGCGAGGTGGCGGGTGATCTCGGCGCGGGTCATCTCGGGCGGGGTCAGCAGATCCAGGATGCCGGCGGCGATCTCCTTGCGCGGGCTCAGGACGTGCTGGGCGCCCAGCGCCTGCAGCCCCTGGAAGGCCGCGACCGTCCCCGCCTGCGTGATGATGCTCAGTCCGGGCGCGACCGTGCGGGCCACGCTCACCGCGCGTTCGGTCATCTCGGCGTCGTCGTCGGCGATCACCAGCGCGCGGGCGGCGCCCAGGTTCAGCTCGCGCAGCAGGCCCGCGCGGGTGTAGTCGGCGATCAGCACCGGGGCGCCGCGTCCCTGGAGTTCGCTGGCGCCGTCCGGGGAGCGGGTGATCACCGAGTAGGGAATCCCGGCGCGGCTCAGGGCGCGGGCCGAGAGGCGGGCGTGCGGGCCGTAGCCGGCGAAGACCACGCGGTTCTCGACCGGCAGGCCGTGTACGCCCGCCTCGGCCGACCCGGATTCGTCGGCGGGCGTGGGCGCGGCGGGAGCGGGCAGCCGGCGCCCCAGCGGCCCGGCCAGCGCCGCCAGCGCCGGCGTGAAGGCCATTAGCAGCACGGTCGCGGCGATGAAGACCTGGGTGCCCTGGCCGCCCAGCCCGGCGAAGCTCAGGCCCAGGGCGGTGCCGGCGGTGGCGAGCACGAAGGAGAACTCACCCACCTGGGCGCTCAGCAGCGCGGTGCTCAGGGCGGTGCGCGAGTCCTCGCCCAGCAGCCGGACGCTCAGGCCCGTGACCAGCACCTTCAGCCCGGCGATCAGCGCGGCGGCGCCCAGCACCAGGCCAGGGTTCGACAGCAGGAAGCCCAGGTTCAGCTGCAGCCCCACCGACAGGAAGAACGCGGCGCTGAACAGGATCTGCAGCGGCAGGATCTCGCCCAGCGCCTGCGCCCCGTAGCGGCTCTCGCTGACCAGCAGCCCCGCCAGGAAGGCGCCCAGCGCCAGGCTCACGCCGGCCGAGGCGGTCAGGCTGGCCGTGCCGAAACACAGCGCGACCACGGTCAGCAGGAAGATCTCGCTGGAGCAGGTGCGGGCCACCACTTCCATCACGGGGGGCACCAGCCGCCGCGCGGCCACCAGCACGAAGGCGATGATGCCCGCCGCCTTCGCCAGCGCCAGCGCGACGCCGCCCACGCCGCCCCCCTGGCCCGCCAGCATGGGAATCAGGAGCACCATCAGCACGACCGCCAGATCCTGGAAGATCAGGATGCCCAGCGCGACCTGCCCGGTGCGCGCCCCGGTCTCGCCGCGCTCGCCCAGCAGCCGCATGACGATGGCCGTGCTCGACAGGGCGATCAGGCAGCCGGTGAAGACGGCGTCGGGGGCCCCCACGCCGAAGGCCAGCAGCGCGCCGGCCACGGCCGCCAGCGTCAGGCCCACCTGCAGCCCGCCGCCCAGGAAGATCAGCCGCGCGATCTTCGCCAGCCGCTCCAGGCTGAATTCGATGCCGATGGTGAAGAGCAGCAGCATCACCCCGACCTCGGAGGCCGCCGAGATCAGCGCGGGATCGCGGATCAGGCCCAGGGCGCCGGGGCCGGCCAGCACGCCCGCCACCAGAAACCCGATGATCGGGATCAGCCGCAGCCGGAACGAGAGGTAGGCCGCCAGCGCGGACACACCCAGCAGCAGCGTGAGCTGCAGCAGGAATTCGGGCGGGCCGCTGTGCGGGGCCTCCGGGGCGGCGGCCAGGGCGTGGGGGGCCAGCAGGAGCGTCCCCAGGGCCACAGCGGTCGGCAGAAGGGACACCAGCCTGGACGGGATCGGCGCAGAACCCATCAGCGCAGGTGTCACCGGAACATCCGGCACCGATACGGGCGGCGTGCGGCTCATGCTTCAGGATGCCGCATTCCGTGGGCAGGGGCCGCTGAGCCGCCCTCTGCGAACCGGCGGCCGCAGGGTGGCCCAGGGCCTGCGATTCCCGGAAGCGGCGCGGTATGCTGCGCGGCAGTCATGACCAGAGCGACCCTCCCCAATTTGCCTCTCGTGTCGCTGGGCGACCTCGCCTGGGACGTGCTGGCGAAGCCTGACACCATGCTCCTTCCGGGGGGCGACACCACCGGCCGTATGGAACTGTCCGGTGGGGGGAGCGCCGCGAATCTGGCGGTCTGGGCCCAGCGCTGCGGCTACCCCTCCACCTTCGTGGGCAAGATCGGCCGCGACCGTTTCGGCGAACTCGCCACCGCCGAGTTGCAGGCCGAGGGCGTGCAGACCGAGCTGACCCTCAGCGCCGAGCACCGCACCGGCGTGATCCTGGCGCTGATCGACCGCCGGGGCCAGCGCGCCATGCTGACCGGCCAGGGCGCCGACTGGGAACTGCTGCCCCAGGAGCTGCCGATGCCCACCCTGCAGCGGGCGCGGCACCTGCACCTGACCGCCTGGAGCCTCTTCCGCGATCCCCCGCGCGCGGCGGCGCTCCGCGCGGCCCACGCGGCCAAGGCGGCCGGCGCGACCCTCAGCCTCGATCCGGGGTCGTTCCAGATGATCCAGCAGCTCGGCCGCGAGACCTTCCTCCAGATCGTGGACGACGTGCCCTTCGACATCATCTTTCCCAACGACGACGAGGCCCACGCCATGAGCGGCACCCGCCGCCCCGACGACGCCCTGGACTGGCTGCGGGATCACTACCCGCACGCGCTCGTGGTCTTGAAGATGGACGAGGAAGGCGCGCTGATTGAGGGGCCGGCGCAGCCGCGCGTGCACGTGGAGGCCACCCGTGACCTCCTGATCGACGCCACCGGCGCCGGAGACGCCTTCGGGGGCGCCTTTCTGGCCGGCTGGCTGCGCCACGCCGACGCCGAACGCGCCGCGCAGCTGGCCGTGCAGGTGGGCGGCTGGGTGGTCTCCCGCTTCGGGGCCCGCGCTCCCGGCGACGAGGAGCTGCGTGCCCGGCTGGAACGGGTGCTCGGCCCCCACGCCGCAGACCTCCCGCCTGCCCAGGCCGCCCAGGAGGTGGACGCATGACCCGGCTCCGCAGGCCCGGCACGCCCTGGTGGGTCTGGGCCCTGCTGTCGCTGCTGGCCCTGATCGTGGTCGCGGGGCTGGGCGTCTTCCTCTACGTGCGCTCGCTCTTCGGCCCGGCCGGCGGCGCCCCTTACACCCTGACCGTGAAACCCGGCGACTCGCTGCCGGCGGTGGCCCGCACCCTGGAGGAGCGGGGCATCGTGAAAAACGCCCGCGTGCTGCGCTACGTGATGGACAGAGACGGCACGGCGGGCAGGCTCAAGGAGGGCCTGTACGACCTCCGGGGCGACATGAGCGTGGATCAGGTGGCCGCCCGGCTCGCCGGCCCCGCCCGCCTGCCCAGCGTGAACGTCACGGTGCCCGAGGGCCGGCGGATTCAGGACATCCCGGCCATCTTCGAGAAGGCTGGATTCGACGGCGCCGCCGTGCTCAGCGTCTTGAAGAACGCGTCTCTCAGCGAGTACGCGAAGGGCAAGCAGCCGAACCTGGAGGGCTTCGTGTTTCCCGACACCTACGCCTTCCGGCCCAAGGAGACGCCGCAGAGGATCGTGCAGACCATGCTGGGCCGCATGGCCTCCGAATTCACGCCGGAGAATGTGGCCAAAGCGCGGGCGCTGGGCCTGGGCGTGCGCGACTGGGTGATCCTGGCCTCCATGGTGCAGGCCGAGGCCGCCAACGACGCCGAGATGCCGGTGGTCGCCGGGGTCTTCCTGAACCGCCTGAGAGACGGCATCGCCCTGGGCTCCGATCCCACGGTCGCCTACGGGCTGGGCAAGGATCTGCCGGAACTCGACCGCAGCGCCGGGGACTTCACCAGGGACACGCCCTACTCCACCTACACCCGCCAGGGGCTGCCCGCCGGGCCCATCAACAACCCCGGCCGGGCCGCGCTGCTCAGCGTGCTCAACCCGACCCTCAAGATGTCCGACGGCCGCGACGCCCTGTACTTCCTGCACGGTCTGGACGGCAGGATCTACGTGAACCACGATTACGCCGCCCATCTGCGCGACGTGGCCCGCTACCGCTGAGCCCGTGAGCAAGTGGGCCCGTGAGCGAGTAGGCCAGCGTCCGCGTCCAGCAGGCGGGGAGCCCCGGTACACTGGCTCCATGCCCACCCGTGAGTTCCTGATGCGGCGGAATGCGCTGTGGCAGCAGCTCCGCCTTCTCTCGCCCGGCTCGCCCGACTTCGAGGGCGCCGTGCGCGATCTCTGTGCCCTGACCGGCTGGAAGCGTGAACGGGTGCTCGCCGGCCTGGGCCTGAGCCCCGCCGAACTCCCCCCGGGCAGCCCCGCATGAGCGCCCCCGAGATCGTTCCCTTTGACCTGCAGCGGATGTTCCTGGGCGACGCCCCGCCGCTCTTCCTGCTGGAGATCGTCTTCCGGACGGTGGTGATCTTCCTGTGGCTGGTGTTCCTGCTGCGGATCACGGGCAAGCGTGGGCTGGCGCAGCTCAGTCCGCTGGAGCTGGCCATCGTGATCGGTCTGGGCTCGGCGGCGGGCGACCCCATGTTCTACCCGGAGGTGCCGCTGATCCACGCCATGCTGGTGCTGGCCCTGGTGGTGATGATGCAGCGCTGGCTCTCGAAACTGGTGATCCGCTCGGAGCGGGTCGAGACCTTCGTGGAGGGTCAGCCGGTGGAACTCGTGCGCGACGGCGTGATGAGTCACCCGGCGCTGAGCGCGGCCAACCTGAGCCGCGAGGATCTGTTCGAGCGCCTGCGCGCCCAGGGCGTCCGGCAACTCGGCGAGGTACAGCGCGCCTATTTCGAGCAGGACGGCAACCTGACCGTATTCACCCACGCCCAGGACGCTCCCGCCGGCTTGCCGGTGGTGCCCCCCTGGGATCTGGAGGAGCCCACCGCCCTGTCGCCGGATCTGCTCGCCGTGGGGCCGGTGGCCTGCCTGCACTGTGGGCGCACCCAGCCCGCTTCCGGCCTGCTGGGCGACTGCACCTGCGGCCACAGCCGCTGGGCGGCGGCCACCACCGACCCACTCGGCGCTGCAGGCGCCGGCAGGGGCGCCAGCCTGGACGCGGGCAAAGATGGCGGCGGCCGCACCGGAACCCCGGCAGGACAGTCCTGATGGCCGGCTGGGTGGTCAACCGTGCCCACCGGACGCCCTGAAGGCTCCAGAAATCGTCCACCGTCCGGCGCTGGAGTCCTGACAGCGGCCCTCAGTCAGCGTCTGCGGATCGGGGGTGGCGCCTGGCCTCCCGCTCGCCTCGTGGCTGACGCTACCGGGAAAGGGAAGCGGCGCCGCTGACGGTCACGATATCTGGCCCTGATCGTTCCAATGGATGCCGCTCTGGATCACCCTTCCGGGCTCATCCTTCGGTCGAGGCGCCGGGCCGGGTCGTCCAGACGGGGTCGGGCTCAATCTGTTCGGCGGGGGCGGTGCCGGGCTCCAGGCCGGTACTCGTTCTGGTCTGCAGCGGCGTCAGACTCATGCCGGCCGCGCATTCGATCTGACAGGACAGCCGGGCCTCGCCCAGCAGGCCCTTCTCGCTCAGCTTGTCGTATTCGGCGGCGGTCATGGCGCCGGGCTCGCCCTCCTGGAAGCTCACCCGACAGGTGGTGCAGCGGGCCTTGCCTCCGCAGCGGTGCAGCAGATCGACCCCGCCGCGCTCAAGCGCCAGCACCAGCCGCTCGCCCGCCCGCGCCTGAATGGGGCCGAATCCCTCGACCTGGATGGTCACGTCCTGCGTCGTCTGGCTCTGGGTCATGGGCACAGGATGGCACAGCGCCGACCAGCGGGGCATTCACGGGGCCTCAGCGGAGAGCGCCGGCGAAGGTGGGTTCAGTGTCCAGACCGTGCCCAATCTCCATGTCCTCGAAGGCACTGAAGACCGGACAGCGCCCGCAGGCCGGGGAGCAAACCATGAAGGGAGAGCCGGCGTCAGAGACAGCCGTCAGAAACAGCCTTCACAGGAAGATGGTGGCCAGGGTGCTCTCGCCAGCGACCCACACGCGACCCTTCTCGCGCTGTTTGCCGGCGATCAGGGCGGCGTCCGCGCGGGCCATCAGGGTCGTGCGCGGGTGCGGCTCGGTCAGCGGCTCGGCCGGGTCGTGGAAGGACAGCCCGGCTGTGGCCCGAACTGGGTGCGCCTGCTCGCCCACGACCACCGGCCGGCGGATCAGCGCCGCCAGCACGCCCTCGACCCGCAGCCGCACCTCCTCGCGCGAGGCGCCCACGGCCAGCAGCGCGAATTCGTCGCCGCCCAGTCGGCCCAGCGTGTCTCCGGGACGCACGGCGGCCAGCATCCGCGCGCCCACGGCAAGCAGCACCTCGTCGCCTGCCGCGTGGCCGTAACGGTCGTTGATCTGCTTGAAGCCGTCCAGATCGAAAATGGCGACGCCCAGGCAGCGCCCCGGGTCGGTGTCGCGGGGGCGGCTCAGGGCCTCGTCGAGCTGGGCCAGGAAGCTGGCGCGGTTGCGCAGGCCGGTCAGTGGGTCGGTGGTCGCCTGATGCTGCAGCGTGCTCATGGGCCGCACCGCGCGGGCCAGCAGCGGCCAGGCCAGCAGGGCGCTGAGCAGGCAGGCCAGCGCGATGGAGATCACCCGGACGCGGTTGCTCGGCTGCAGCCCGAGCGAGAAGTCGGACTCCGGGGCATAGACGCCCACCAGCCAGCGCACGCCCGGCTGCAGCTGCACCGGCTTGACCACCGCCGTGTACCGCTGGCCGTCGACCGAGTAGCGGTGGTTGCCGCTGCTCAGCCGGCCGGTGCCGCCGGCACCCAGCAGCACCCGCAGGGCCGGATCCGCCACCTCTTCCAGGGTGGGCACGCGCTCGCGGATGCTGACCGGCCAGTCGCGCGAGGTGGCGATGGCGTGGCCGGCGCTGTCGGTCACGAAGGCCCGGCCATGGGGCGTGATCTGAACGCCTTTCAGGAACACGGCGAGATTCCGCAGCTGCACGTCCGCGCCCAGCACCACCGGCCCGCCCGGCGCGTCGGGCAGCGCCCGCGCCACCGTAATGCCCGGCTGCCGGGAGGAGGCGAACACGTAGGGCGCCGTCCAGACCACCTCACCGGGCCGGGCCACGGCCTGCCGGTACCAGGGGCGGGTTCGGGGGTCGTAGGGGTCGGGGGCGGCGCTCTGATCCGTGACCACCCCCCGGGCGTCCAGACGTGTGGTGAGCACGGTGCGCGCGGGCCGAGTCTCGATCACGCGCACGAAGCGCCCCGAGTCGTCCGGGCCGTCGCGGCGCACGAAGACGAAGCGGCCGTCGGGGTGCCCGATCAGCACGCCGTTGAGCTGAGGCATCACGTCCAGCATGGTCTGGAAGGTCACGCTGAGCCCCGACGGGTCACCCGCGCTGAGCTGCCCGGCCCGGATGTTCTCGGAATTGATGCTCACGATCTGGGTCGCGGACTGCATGTAGCTGCGGATGTTGTCCGCCGTGACCCGCACCAGCTGATCCAGCGAGGCGGTCGCGCTGGCCTGCACCGCCCGCTCCGCGTTCTGGCGCTCGCCCCACAGCACCGCCGAGACGGTCAGCACCTGGGTCAGCAGCAGGGCGAACAGCAGCAGCAGCCGCGACCGGAAGGTGGCCTGCAGGGCCTGGGTGGGCGTCAGGGTACGGGGCGTGGGATCTGGCGGGGGGATGGCGCGGCTCATGAATGGGGGGATGACCTCAGGCAGACTTCAGGGAGAGCAGGTGGAGCCTGGCGGCCCGGACAGAAGGGTATGCCGCAGGCCCCAGAGCCGCGAACCATATTTAGGACAGGACACCTTTTCGCCGTCAGGCTCAGGGCAAACAGGTTGGCAGCGATACCCTCGTCTCCACAGTCTACCCGCTCGTCCCCCTCGCTACCTGAGGGGCGTTCATCCCCGGCCCATGACCCTCACAGAGGAGATGCGCGGTCTGGTGTCGAAAATGACCCCTAGATGGAACTCAGTTCTGGATAGGGCTGGTGGACAGGCAGGTCGGCTCACAGACGGGCCTGACCTCAGTCCGCGACCGGACACCAGCGGACGGTAAGCACCGCATCCCGCCCCCGCTCAGCGCAGGTGTTCCGCCTGGGTGTCCGCAGTGCCCAGCAGGGTCCAGGCGTGCACGTCCAGCAACCCGGCCGGGGTGAGCTTCAGGGCAGGGATCACAGTCAGCCCCAGGAAGCTCAGGGTGGTGACCGGGTAGGGCAGCACGCAGCCCAGGGCCCGTGCGGCATCCGTGATCTGCCGCAGGGCGCTCGCCACCTCCTGGGGCGGGCGGTCGCTCATCAGACCGGCGTAGGGCAGGGGCAGGCGGGCGCGCACCTGCCCCCCGGCGATCAGCACGGCGCCGCCGCCCAGCTCCTCCAGGGCCTGCCCCGCCGCCCGGATGTCCGCGTCCGAGCCGCCCAGGAAGGCCGCGTGGTGGGCGTCGTGCAGCACGCTGATGCCCAGGGTGCCGCCCGACAGGCCGGTGCCGGAGGTCCAGCAGGCCGACCACTCGCCCCGCCCGTAGCGGTCGGCGATCACCAGCCGGGCGTCGCCGGTGCCCGGCGCCCCGACCCCGGTGGTGATCTGTTCCCCGTGAACCTGGATCACCGGCCAGGACGCCGGGATGTCGAAGGTGGCCGCCGGCCAGCGCTCCCCCAGCGCCACCCCGCCGCCGCCCAGGGCCGGACTCGGGCCGCCCGCCGCGGCCTCGCGCCCGCCCACGAAGGTCTCCAGCACCCCAAAGCCCACGAGGTCACGCAGCAGTACGAAGTCGGCCAGGTAGCCCGGCGCGACCAGGCCGGCGTCGTGCAGGCCCCAGTATTCGGCCGGATTGCAGGTCACCAGCCCTACCGCGTCGGCCGGATGCAGGCCGCCGGCCACGCACATCCGCAGCAGCCGGTCGAGATGACCCAGTTCCAGCAGTTCGTCCACGCTGACGTCGTCGCTGACCAGCATGGCCCGGCGGGGGCGGCCGCGCAGCACCGGCAGCAGCGCTTCCAGGTTGCGTGCCGCCGAGCCCTCGCGCACCATCAGCCACAGGCCGGCGCGCAGGCGCTCGGTCGCCTCCTCCGGGGTGGTCGCCTCGTGATCCGAATGCAGGCCCGCCGCCGCATAGGCCTGCAGGTCGCGCCCCCGCACGCCCGAGGCGTGGCCGTCGAGCCGCCGCCCGGCCGCGCGCCCGGCCTCCAGCACCGACCACACCCCCTCGTCGCCGCCGAGCACGCCTGGATAGTTCATCATCTCGGCCAGCCCCAGCACGCCGGGCACGCGCAGCATCCGGGCGATCTCGGCGGCGCCCACCCGCGCCCCGCCGGTCTCGAACTCGCTGGCCGGCACGCAGGAGGGCGCCGAGGCCCAGACCCGCAGCCCGGACGCGGCCCCGGCCTCCAGCATCCATTCCAGCCCGCGTGGGCCCAGCACGTTCACCAGCTCGTGCGGCTCGGCCACCACGCCGGTCGTGCCGCGGGGCAACACCGCCTGCGCGAAGCCCGCCGGCGTGAGCAGGCTCGACTCGATATGCACGTGCCCGTCGATGAAGCCCGGCGCCAGGTACGCCCCGCGCGCCTCGACGACCCGGCGGGCCTGCAGACTCGCGCCCACGGCGGCCACCCGCCCACCGGCGACCAGGACATCGGCTTCGAAGATCTCCCGGGTGGCCGGCTGCACGACCTGCGCCCCGCGGATCAGCAGGTCGCCGGGCTCCTGCCCACGCGCCACCCGCACCAGTCGCCGCCGCTCCGCGTCTCCCGCCGCGTCCATGTCTCCTGCCGTTCCGCCTGGCCCCCCGACTCGCATACGGCAGTGTACGCAGTGGAGGCGCCAGCCACAGAGGCCGGCGGGCCGCGTCACACGGTGGAGCGTCGATCGGCGCGGGGCCGCCGCTGCGCCCGACCCTGCCGGTCGGATCGGGGCCCGGACAGACGGCAGGGCATCGAACCGGACCTCATCTCAGTCCACGGCAGGCTCTTCCCCGGAGGGGGTGGCTTCGGCGCCGGGGGTCTTGAAGCGCTTGAGCAGCGTCCCGCGTTCTTCCAGGGCGCGGCGGAACAGGGCGCTCTGGAACGCCCGCGCGTCGTTCACCCGGTCGCCCGCGCCCGCCGGGGGAAAGGTCTTGCCCCGCTTGGGCATCGGCGCCAGCGTGCCGAAGCGGCGGGCGCGGAACATGCCCGGATGCTCCTCGAAGACCACCGTCACGTCGTCGGGCAGCCCGGCCAGATGGGACGCGAAGGCCTGTTCCTGGGCCAGTTCGGCGTGGGCGGCGCCCGGCCCCAGTTCGCCCAGCAGCCGGTCGATCAGCGCGAAGACCTGCGCGGCGTATCCCTCGACCTCGGCGCGGGTCGGCAGCGAGCCCCGGTGGATGACCCGGTTGCGGAAATCGGTGCCCAGCGCCCGGGGGCTCAGGAAGTCCGGCTCGCGGCCCTCCCGCAGCAGGTAGGCCAGGGCGAACATGCCGAGCTGCCGCTCGGACTGGCTGGCCACGTGCCGCCAGGTGCCGTCCAGCGCGCCCACGGCCACGCTGAAGTCGGTCTCGGCTCCCGCCGCCCGTTCCAGTGCGTACGATCGCACATAGAACTCCATGAAGCGCTCCAGCGCGGCCGAGAAGCTGGCCACCGCCTCGCGGGCGTAGCCGTCCATCAGGGCGCGGGTGCCCAGATCGAACAGCACCTCGAACTTCTGTTTGCGCAGAAAGACGCAGTAGCGCGCCCCGCAGTGGGGGCAGCTCACGTCATGCACGGCACTGTCCGCGAACTCGACCCGGTTCTCGCGGGCACACTCCGGGCAGAGGGTGGGAAAGTCCATGCGTGGAGTCTAGGCGAGCCGCCCGGTCTACGGGTACGGGACGTTGCGGGCCTGGACGTCCAGGGTATAGGGGGCCGCGCCGGGCGAGAAGGTGGTCACGCCACGCACGTTCCGTTTGGATTGAAATTTCAGGGTCACCGTGGCCGAGGTGGCTGTGAAGTCGAATGGGAGAATCGTTGCGCCCGACTGATCCACCGACGTCAGGGAGTCGGTCACCAGGGCCGGGCTCATGCCACTGAAGGCCGCATCGAGGAAACTGGCCTTGAAGGCCTCGCAGGTCTGCGCGGGCACGGTGGTGATCGTGCAGATATCCCGGTACTCACGGAGGATCATCACCTTGTTCGACGCATCGTCCGCCCAGTCGTCCGGCACCTTGTCGGCACCGCTCCAGGTGGCACGGGGCTCCATCCGGAAGACCAGCCGCATCCACTTGCGCGTGATCGTCGGAGGGGTAGACGACGTATCGACCTTTTCCTCCAGGGCCAGGACCGCCAGGCACGGCGTGGTCGTATCGCACTTGCCAGCGTTCACGGCAGACGCGGCATTGACGGTCAGCCCCGTGCGACGGACGCTGCTGGCCGACCTCACCCGGTCTCCTATATAGCCGCTCAGATCGTTCAGCTCCACCAGCTGCTCGGCCCCCGCATTGGTCTTGGTGGTCAGCTGAAGGGTCTGCATCTGCCAGTTGGTGATCAGCACCAGGATGATGCCCAGAATCGCCATGGCGACCAGGACTTCCACCAGGGTCAGGCCCGACTGGAACTTCACAGCGGCCTCGCGAAGTCGATCACGAAGGTCTGGGTCGGCTTGCTGGTCTGGGCGCAGGTCAGGGTCAGCCGCTTGACGGTCACGATCGCCCCGGTGGCCGCCGGGGAGGTGACCTGAGCGCTCAGGACAGGCTCACAGGTGTAGCCGTTCATCTGGCTGCTGCCCGGCACGGCTGGCAGCGTTCCCGCGTCGAAGTTCGTCTGCCCGGCGGTTGTGACTGCCCCGGTCGCCGGGTTGGTCGTGCGGGTGGGATTATTGAACTGTGCCCGGGCACTCTCCAGATACGCCTTGGCCGACACCGTCACCCCCTGGTCGTCGCGGGTGGCCCTGTTGACCTTCAGGATGCCGGGGAGTGACCCCAGCACCGCCACCGACAGGACGGTAAAGATGGCGATGGAGACCAGCACCTCGACCAGCGTCAGACCTGCACCGGGATGCGCGATCACCGGACGATCACCTTGCCGAAGAGACCGGTGACCCGGATGTCCCGCTTGATGGAGGTATTGGCGATCCAGCGTGACTGGAAGTTATCGGGGACGCTATCTGAGGTGGCGTAGGGCGGCACGAAATTGATGACGGAGGCGGTCGTGGACAGTGCTCCGGCACCGTCTACACGGATGAGCTGGGTGCCCGCCGGCATGTCATAGACGCGGGTTCTCGTGGGCGCAGGCGTTGTGCCCGTCGGACAGCTCGATCCGCTGTACTCCTTGACCTGATACTGCGTGTTGCTCGCCGAAGAGGCCATCAGAGAGATCTGCCAGCAGGCATTGGCCCGTTTGGCCCCGCTGCGGGTGGTGCGAACAGCCTGCGTGAACTCCTGAGCCCCCTGCATCACGGCCGAGGTGGCGCGCCACCGGGCATAGTTGGCCACCCCGATTGCCAGCAGGATGCCGACCACCGCTATCACCATCAGCAGTTCGATCAGCGTGACGCCGCTCTCGGCCCCCGCGACGCCCATCAGTTCTGGCGCCATGTGCCTGCGATCACGTCGAGTTTGTAGCTTCCTGCGGCGTTCAGCATGGCCTGCCGCAAACTGACGGCGCTGTAATTGACACTCAGGTTTCCGGTGATATCCGTCGAAGCCGGACTGCAGGTGGTATCACCACGAATCGCCATGGCTCCATTGAGCGTGAAGCTCCCGTTCACGAATTTGGCGGTGCAGCCCCGGACGTAGATGAACCCGTTGAAGGTCGTGTTTCCGTTGACGCTGGAGGTGATGTTACCGTCGACGATCAACACCCCTGACGCGGTCTTGTTTTTCAGAGCGGCGTCGAAGTCGGTTCCGTTGATCCTCATGATGCCGTTGTTGAGCGCCGGAAATGTCGTGGTCGTCAGGGGCACGAGGTCGTTCAGTTCCGTGTCGCTCATGCCGAGCATCATCTGTGTAAACGATCCCGACGTGCCGGTGGGCGAGAGCAGCGGATCAGACGTGCCCCGACAGAGCAGGGTAGTGCAGTCAGGCGTGCTGGTTCCATTCAGGGAGCCTGTGTAGGCGCTGAGGGTCGTCGGTGGCGTGATGACCCCACCGCTCCTGAGTGCCGTGACATCCCTGTAGATCGGTGTGCCCTCATCAAGGGTGGTGGGCGGCGTGCTACTCCAGACGATGGTCGCCAGTCCGGACGCCCTGTCCATCGAGGTGATGGTGGCGTACACCCCCTTGATACTGACGATTTCACCCACGAGATAGTCCGAGGGGTTGGAGAGCCGGATGGTCGTCGGGGAGCTGATGATCGGATACGCGGCCGCCACCGCGCTCATCAGCAGGCCAACGTCTCCCGAGAGCGTGGTGGCCGTGGCGCTCGTCGTCCCTGTGACACGCGTGAGGCCCAGGGTGGTGGCCACGATGGTACTGACCTTGAACGTGGCGCCCTTGATCGTGATGTAGTCGCCTGCCCGGAGTCCAGAGGCGCTCGCCACAGTCACGTTGACGGTTCCTCCCACCAGGGGCATGGCCGGGGAGCCACTGGCCACCTGGGTGATCACGCCACCATTGGCCGACACGGCCGAGACCGAGGCGCTGCCGCTGCTGCCTCCGCCGGCTTTGCCATTGCCGTTCCCGTTGCCCGTACTCGGGGCTGTATTCCCCACGTTGATGCCCGGCAGGGACGTGACCGCGGAGCGGGGCCGCACGCCCGGAGGCAGGGTACGCGGCGTCAGGGTGTAATCCTGCGCGATCACCTTCGTGGCCGTGCCGTTGGCGCTCCGGTAGGTGGCCGTAAACGAATCGGCGGGAGAGGCCAGCGCTGTCAGGGTCAACGTGCTGCCGGCAGCCAGCGAGGGCTCGATGTAGCTCCTAAGGCCGTCGAGCCAGACCTGAACCGTGACCACCGGGGTTCCGGGATAGGGATGATCCCGCACGTACTCCGCTGCCCGGCGGGGCAGCGAATTCAGGCCGCTTTCGGCGACCAGCAAGGCCTGGTAAGCCTGACGTTCGTCCGCCCCACTCTGGCGCGTGCCTGTTGCCAGTGATGCCGCTGTGGTCGCCACGATCAGCAGGACGATGCCTGTGAACAACAGGGACAGTACCAGAGCAAACCCCTCAGTTTCCGTCTCCGACGCATTTTTGGGGTTTGTCATGATTGTGTCAGAGTACTGCGTGTAAGAGCGGATGAGATTCACCCGAAGGGGGGTATACCCGACCCTCACTCAGTTCGTTGTCAGCACGTAGCTCAGCCCGCCCGAGTGGGTCAGCCACAGCTTCTCGAAGGCGGCGCGCGGGTAGGGACGGCGCACGCTGGCGTTGTCCGGCGCGGCCGGGTCGTTCAGCACCGGGTTGCCCTGGGCGTCGAAGCCGACCAGCACCATCAGGTGACCGTCGCTGGAGGGGATCGGGGCGCCCGGCAGTTCGCCCACCTTCCAGCCCAGGCTGACCGCCAGGGGCGTGCCGCCCGCGGTGAAGGCCTCGGCCGCCGCGAGGTTCGGCAGTCTGGTCACGTAGGCGCGCAGGCCCAGCGAGCCCGCGTAGGCGGTGTTGAAGGGCCAGTTGCCGGTGCCGCCGTACACCCGGTCGAAGGTGCCCCTGGCGGCCTGCGGAACCGTCACGTCCACGCCGTACTTCGCCAGGATCATCGAGACGCTGGTGGGGCTGCACCACACCTCGCCTCCATCGGGGTAGATCATCTGGGAGCGCTGGGGCACGTCCACGACCTTGCCCCAGGCGGCGCGGTTGCCACCCTGCCCCAGGCCCGCCGCGTGCCGGCTGCGCTCGGAGGTGCTGAAGGCCAGCAGGCGCACCGCCGTGCCCGCGCCGCGCAGGCTCACCCGGTACTGGTACGTGGTGGCCTTGCGGCTCAGGCGCAGGGTGTCCGTGAGCACCTCTCCGGTCGCGTCCTTCTGCCCGTCCAGACTGGCGCGGTCACCGCGGGCACTCCAGGTGCCGAAGCTGAACCAGCGCGACCAGCCGCCGCCCACCCGGGCCCGCACCTCCACCGTCAGGCTGCCGGCGCCGGCGGTCACGCCGTTCCACGAGGGCACCAGTTCGTCGAAGGCCGGGACGGTCAGGGGAAGCGAGGTGAAGCTGCCGGAGGTCGCGCCGGCCGTCAGGGCCAGGGTGGCCCCCTGCACCTGCACGCTCCGCAGCTCCGCTCCCACCCAGTCGGCGGCCCGCTCGTGAATGATGGTCGTGCTGTGCGGATAGGTCATGGTCAGGGCTCCCGCGCTGCCCGGCAGGGCCAGCGTGAACAGGGCGGCAAGGGTCGCGAGTTTCATGAACACCGCACTATGGCGCGCCGCCCGCACGCGTGGGTGAGGAGCTTTCCGGCCCCGGCGCCGTACACCAGCGCCTCTGAATACTTCCGGACGACTCAGCGCCCCTGCATGAACAGGAACGCCTCGGGCAGCGCCCCCTGCCACGTCACCCAGTTGTGCCCGCTGGGATACTCGCGGTACTGGTGAACTTGCCGCAGGTCGGCCAGCAGCCCGGCCAGCCGGCGGTTCGGGCCGGTCAGCCACTCCAGGGTGCCGGTGTCCAGGCTGATCCGCAGGTGGGCGGGCGGGGTGCGCGCCAGTTCCGAGAGCAGCCACTCGCCGGCGGTCGTGGTGTCGATCACACCGTCCGGGGACGCCGCGCCAGGCCGGGCGATGAACGCGCCGCTGTGGCTGACCACGCGCCCGAACAGCTCCGGGTGCCGGCTGCCCAGATACAGGCTGATCAGTCCGCCCAGGCTGGCGCCCCACAGGCCCCGCACACCGGGCGAGACGTGCACGCCTTCCACGCGTGGAAAGACCTCCTGGCGCAGGAAGTCTAGGTAGCGGTCGTTGAGGTAATACTCCTCGTTGCGGTCGGCCGGCTCCACGAAGACCAGCACGGCGCCGCTCGCCAGCCCCTCCTCCACCGCCCGATCCATCACCTCGGCCAGCCGGCCGGTGCGGTAGAAGGCCACACCGTCCTGCACGTAGTACACGGGCGTCGGCGTGGCCGGATCGTGGCCGTGTGGGGTGTACACGATGGCGCGGCGCGTGCCGGGGAAGACCTCGCCCGGCCAGCTCAGGCGGTGCGCGGTGCCCCGGCGGGCGGCGTCGGGCAAGAGCCAGAGCGGGTGCTTTGCGTACTCGCCGACCACCGCCGCGCGCGGATACGGCCACCAGGGATTGAGGGACTTCACCGGATTGTCCGGGTCGGCGAAGGGTTCCCCCGCCGCGTCCACCCAGGCGTACTCGACCCACGCGCCGCGCGGCAGGGTCAGGGTGACCGGCCCGCCCGTCACGGGGATCGGCGGCTGCTTGTGCCAGTCCGTCATGTCTCCGAGAAGTCCCACGGCGCCCGCCGGGGGCGTGAAGGTCACCTGCTGCCCATCTACCGAAACGGCCATGCGGGGAATTGTATGGGCTGGGGCCGCCGGCGTCGCGTCCAGCCCCCGCTTCAGCCCGGCCGCCGGAACAGCGCCGCGTTCAGGAAGTCCATCCAGAACACCGGCTCGGTTCCCGCTTCAGGAGAGGGCAGGGGGCCGCCGTCCAGCGGCTCCAGATCGGCGAACACGGCCCGCAGGTCGTCCGGGCTGTAGGCGACGCCGCCCTCCAGCCGGCCCCGCCTCAGCAGCGTCAGGTCGTCGGCCTCCGTGCCCATCCGGCCGGGGGCGAAGGTGCAGATGCCGAACAGGCCGCCCGGTTTCAGGCAGGAGGCCAGCGCCGTGCGGTAGGACAGCCGTCGGTGGGGCGGCAGGTGGTGGAAACACCCGGAATCGTAGACCAGATCGTAGAGTCCGCCGGGAATGGCCTCACGCAGCAGGTCGCACTCGGCGTAGATCGGGTCGGGGGTCGGGCCGGGGATCGCGTCGGAGGTCGAGTCGGGTGCGGGCGAGCGCTCACGGGCGTGCCTCACCGCGTAGGGCGAGAGGTCGATGCCGGTGGCGGCGTAGCCCTGCCGCGCCAGCCAGCGGGTATTGCGCCCCAGCCCGCACCCCAGACCCAGCGCCGTGCGGCCGGCGCCGCCGGGCAGCAGGCCGCGCCGCCGCCAGTCCACCAGGTTGCTGTCCGGCAGGTCGGAGGTGAGGGGGTGATCCGGGCGGCTGAACAGCTCGGCCCAGTGGTCAACCCTGTGGTCGGCCACCGGCTCGCGGGGGTTCCGCCTCGTCCAGTCCGAGCCGTCGTCGAACAGCCGGTCGAGGGTGTCCAGCAGCTGCTCCAGGGTCGCCACGCGCATCCTGTCAGGATAGCGTTGTCTGCGTGTGGGATGCGGTCGACACTGCCGCTGCTTCGCCGGGAGGGGAGCCGACACGGCAGCGGCCGGGAATCGGTCACCCCCGGCCGCTGCGTGGAGCGGGTGGCCTACACCGTGTCGGCGCGCACGGGGAAGTTCTGCAGGCCGTAGCCGCGGTACTCCTCGCGCAGTTCACGCTTCAGGAACTTGCCGGTCGCTCCGATCGGAATGTTGTCGGTGAGCACGGTCGCGTCGGGCAGCCACCACTTGGCGAACCTCGGCGCGATGAACGCCATCAGTTCCTCGTGGGTCACGGTCTGGCCGGGGCGCGGCACCACCACGGCCAGCGGCCGCTCGTCCCACTTGGGGTCGTCCATGGCGATCACGGCGCACTGCGCGACCGCCGGGTGGGCCATGATGGCGTTCTCCAGATCCACCGAGCCGATCCACTCGCCCCCCGACTTGATCAGATCCTTGGCCCGATCCTGGATGTGCATGTATCCGCGTTCGTCCAGGGTGGCGATGTCGCCGGTATCGAACCACATCTCGCCGTCCAGTTCGAAGAAGTTGTCCTGGCCCTCGCCCTTGAAGTAGGAGCTGGAGACCCAGGGGCCACGGGTGATCAGGCGGCCCATGGTCTTGCCGTCGTGGGGCAGGCGCACGCCGTCGTCGCTGAGGAGTTCCAGTTCGATCAGGGGCACGGCGCGGCCCTGCTTGGCGCGCAGGGCGTACGCCTCGTCGCTCTGGGGATCGACCCCCGCCGGAATGGAGCTGGCGGTGCCCAGCGGGTGGGTCTCGGTCATGCCCCAGGCGTGCAGCAGGCTCAGGCCGTGGCGATCCTGGAAGGCGCGGATGAGGGATTCGGGCGCGGCGCTGCCGCCCACGATCAGGCTGTCCAGGCGACTCAGGTCGTAGGGGGTGCCCTCGTTTTTCGCGCGGTCGAGTTCGCCCAGCAGGCCCATCCAGATGGTCGGCACGCCGGCCGTGATGGTGACCTGTTCGTCCTGCAGCAGCCCCGCGAGGCTCCGGCCGTCGCTGAACACGCCGCCGTAGACCTGCTGCGCGCCGTACATGGCGCAGGTGTAGGGCAGGCCCCAGGCGTTCACGTGGAACATCGGCACGATGGGCAGCACGGTATCGCGCTCGCCCACGTTCAGGCAGTCCTTGGGGGCGCTGGCCATCGAGTGCAGCACGGTCGAGCGGTGCGAGTACACCACGCCCTTGGGGTTGCCGGTCGTGCCGGAGGTGTAGCACATGGCCGCCGCCGCGTTCTCGTCGATCTTGGGGTAGCGTTCCAGGGGCGCGCTGCCGGCCACCAGGGCGTCGTAGTCGCCCACGCCGGGAATGGGCTGTGGGGTCGGCCCCAGCACGAAGACGTGCTCCAGTTTCGGGCAGGCGGCCTTCAGGGCCGGGATCATCGCCGCGAACACGTTCTCGATGAGCAGCACGCGGTCTTCGGCGTGGTTGAGGATCCAGGCGACCTGCTCGGGGTGCAGGCGGATGTTCACGGTATGCAGCACCAGCCCGGCGCTGGGCACGCCCAGATAGGCCTCCAGGTGCCGGAAGGAGTTGACGGCCAGCGTGGCCACCCGGTCGCCCGGATTCAGCCCCAGCGCGAGCAGGCCGCCCGCCAGTTGCCGCGCCCGGTCGGCCACCTCGCCGTAGTTCGTGCGGTGCTTGCGGGGAATGGGATTCCCGGCCTCGTCGCGGCCGGCGACCAGCAGGCTCACGACCTCGCGGTGCCGGTACAGGGTGCGTGCGCGCTCCAGAATGAAGGGAACCCCGAGCTGGACGTCCATCATGTTGCCTTGCATATCGTGCCCTCCTGGCGAGACAGACGAAAGAGGCGGCCCACGGTCAGGCCGGCGGTGCAGTTCGTGTCAGTGGGAAGAGTATAGGCGGCGCGGCCACGGGTGGGCCAGCGGCTCCGTCAGGCCGGGGCTCAGCTGCCGGATGACCCTGCTCAGCGGTCGGTGCCCAGAATCTCTTCGGGCTGTGGGGGGCGCGCCTGGGCACCGCCCCGCCGGGGTCCGGGGCCGACCGGGACAGGGACGCCCACGTGGTCGTCGGCATCGTCCGGGCCTGGGCGACGGGGCCGCTGAGGTGCCAGCACAACCACCTGCCGCTCAGCGCGGCGCAGCAACCAGGCGCTCAGTCTCTTCAACATGCTCCAGGGTGCGCTCCACGCGGCGGAGATGCAAGCACAGATGTGCGGTGAGGCGCGTACTCAGGCGTTCTCTGGATCGTCGGAGTCATCCTCCGCGCCGCTATCGTCCGCATCGTTCTCCACCCGCGCCAGCCCCAGCAGGTACAGCTCCAGGATCTGCACGGCCGCCGCCTCGTCCAGATCGGCGGCGCCCAGGTCGCGGGCGCGGCGGGTGGTGAAGCGCTCGTCCTGGAAGAGCACCGTGTAGCCCTGCTCCTGCAGGATTCTGGCGAAGGCGCGCACGCGGTCGGCGGCGGGGCTGGGGGCGCCGTCGGTGCGCAGGGGCAGGCCCAGCAGCAGGGCGGTCGCGCCGGTCTCGGCCACCTTCTGCCGCAGCGCCTTGAGATCCAGCGGCAGCCGCCTGCGATCCAGACTGCCCCGCCCGAAGGCCAGCCGCCCCGCATTCACCGCGAAGCCGATGCGCGACTTGCTGATGTCCAGTGCCAGGATGGTGGGAAGGGGCGGGGTCACGCGGGCGAGTGTAGCGCGCTACGCTGGGGCCATGACCGCCACGAGCGTAATTCTGGCCGCGACCCACGCGGGCGTGCGTACCCTGACCCTCAACCGCCCGGAGAAGCTGAACGCCGCGAACGACGACCTGCTACTCACCCTGACCGGGGAACTCAGGAAGGCCGAGTCCGATCCGGAGGTGCGGGTCGTGGTGATCACCGGCGCCGGGCGCGGCTTCTGTGCCGGGCAGGATCTGGGCGACGTGTCGGGGCGGGGCATGACCTTCACCGAGCACCTGAACCACACCTACAACCCCCTGATCCGCACCATCCGGGGCCTGGAGAAGCCCGTCATCAGCGCCGTGAACGGCATCGCGGCCGGGGCGGGGGCCAGTCTGGCGCTGTCCGGCGACATCCGCCTGTGGGCGCAGGGCGCCGCATTGACCCAGGTGTTCTCCAACATCGCCCTGATCCCCGACAGCGGCAGCACCTGGTTCCTGCCCCGCGCGGTGGGCTACCAGCGGGCCTTCGAACTCATGGCTTTCGCGGAGAAGGTCACCGCCGAGGACGCCCTGAGGGCGGGCCTGTGCGAGCGGGTCTTTCCCGACGACTCCTTCCAGGCCGACGTGCAGGCCTATGCCGAGCGGCTGGCGGCCCGCCCCGCCCATGCCCTGAAGCTGACCAAACAGGCCCTGCAGGCCGCCCTGAGTTCCACCCTCGACGAGGCGCTGGATCAGGAGGCCGCGCTGCAGCAGCTCGCCGGCGATTCCTGGGAACATGCCGAGGGCGTGACGGCCTTCAAGGAGAAGCGGGCGCCGGCGTTCCGTCGTCAGGGCTGATACCAATTGCGGCCCAGTCGCTCAAACTTTAGCGACTGGGCCCGACCAGAGGGAGGAGCAAAGAGTACGTGCTGTGCGGTATGGAGGAACATCCGGTGCTTTCCTGGTGGGGGCGGAATAGAGCGCAGTGCGTATGACCCGCCGCCGGGCGCGGATCGTCGGCACGGTGCAGGAGGGGAGAGCGGGCCGTATCCGTTCACCGCTCTGCGAGATGCCGCAGCCACGGAACCGACAGGAGGAAAGGCCGCCCCAAGCATGTGGGCGGCCTTCCTGATCGCGAACCCTGTTGGACTGGGAGGTTACTTGTCCAGCGGGTCGTTGTGGCCCTTCATGACCTCGGCCTGACCCAGGGTGTGGTCACGGCGCACCGGGTCGCGGCCGGGCTCATTGCCCATGCTGGCGGTGTCGCCCTTGGGTGTTTCCAGTTCGTCGCTGTGCTGCACGGTGGGGTTGGGGCTGGTGGGCACGGCGGGTTTGTCTGAGTGGGTCATGGAGACCTCCTGGCCGGGGTGCGGCACGGCGGCGGGGACGGTCGGCGTGGAGGCCGCGGAGGCGGGGCGGGGGCCGGGGGCCAGCCGCTGGACTTCGGGAGGCGAGGCCGGCTCGTCGGTCACCAGATCGGCCGGGTCGCCCAGCTCCTGGATCAGCCGCTCGCGGGCGCGGATCTCCTCCTCGACCCGCCGGATGTCCTCCTGCACGCCCTGCAGGACGTCGATCTGGGCGCCTGAATGGTACGAGCGGCCCAGCCGGGCGAAGTGTCCATCGAGCTCGCGGCCGAGCTGGAAGACCTCGACCCGCAGGCGGGCGGCCTGAGCGACCTCCTCGCCACGGCGCTGCACCTTTTCGGCCCCGCGTTTGACGGTATTCAGAATGTTATCCAGCATGGCTACAGTGTGCGCCCCCACTCCCTGGGCGGGGTGAGGGCGCGTTTAAAGATCGTACGGACGCTGGCGGCCGGTCTCTCGAGTCGGTGACCCAGAGCGGGCGCTCAGCCCAGGCTGCCGGCCGGCGTCAGGGTGCCCTGCTCCAGCGCGTGGGCCAGCGCCAGCGGGATGGCGGCGTCCCAGCCCTGCGGGTGGCAGGCGGCGGGGTAGGGCACCGGGGGCGTGTCCTGCTCGCGCGGAAAGCCGGCGAAGAGTTCGCTCAGGCGGCCGTCGTGGGCGGCGCGGGCGGCGTCGAACAGGGCGCGGGTGATCTGCCGGGCCTCGCTCGTCAGGCCGTAGCGCAGCATCCCCAGCGCGGCGGCGGCGGTGTCGTGCGGCCAGACCGAGCCGTTGTGGTACGACACCGGGTTGTAGCGCACCTCCCGGGTGCCCAGCGTGCGGATGCCCCAGCCGTTCCAGAGTTCGCTGTCCAGCGCGGTGCGGGCCACCTGCGCGGCGTATTCGGGCGGGATGATGCCCGTCCAGAGGGTGTGCGCCGGGTTGCTCACCAGCACCCGCAGCGGACGTTTGTCGCCGTTCAGGCCGTGCACGTAATAGCCACGCTCGGGCCACCAGAAGGCCGCGTGGAACTGCTCGCGCAGCCGCGCCGCCCGCTCCTCCCACTCGGGGGCCCGCTCCGGCTCGCCCAGCAGGCGGTACATCCTGGCCGCCGCGAGGTAGGCCGCGTAGGCGTAGCCCTGCACCTCGATCACGGCCACGTGGCCGCTGACGTCCACGCCCTCCTGGGTGAAGGTGCTGTCGCCGGAGTCCTTCCAGACCGCGTTGGTGATCCCGCCCGGATCCGGGGTGTATTCGATGAACCCGTCGCCGTCCGGGTCGCCGTCGGTCAGGCACCACTGCAGGGCCGCCTCCCAGTTCGGGCGAAGTTCGCTCGCCAGCCCCGGATGCGCGGCGCTGAGTTCGCCGATCAGCCAGACGAACAGCGGCGTGGCGTCGGCCGTGGCGTAGTACGGGCGGTGGGGGGTGCGGCCGATACGGGTCAGCTCGCCGTTCCGCATCTCGTGGAGGATCTTGCCCGGCTGTTCCAGCGTCCGGGGGTCGTGGGTGCGCCCCTGGTGCGCGGCCAGGAAACGCGCCACCGTGAGGGCCAGTTCGGGCAGGTGGTCTTTGACCATCAGGGCGATGATCATCGAGTCGCGGCCGAAGGGGGCCACGTACCACGGCAGCCCCGCCGCCGGGAAGGCGCCCTGCGCGGTCGCGAAGGACAGGCTCCGCAGGTCGGCCACCGAACGCTCCAGCACGGACTGGTCATAGGGATCGGGCAGGGTCAGGTCGCCGCGCACCCGCCCACGCAGGGCGTCGTACTCGCCCGCCAGCGCGTGCGGGTCGCCGCGGGTGGGGGATTCATCGGCCTGCAGCGGAAAGACGCTGACCCGGATCTCGGTCACGGCCTCCGTGAGCGTCCAGCTGAGCTGCTCGCCGTCCCAGCGGGCGGGCGGTGAGACCTCCACGGCCGCCCGCAGTTCCAGTCCGTCCTGCGCCGTATAGCGGAACTCCAGGCCCCCCGGGCGCTCCTCGACCTGGACTGTGCGCTCGGCCACGCCGCCGGGCCAGCCGCGCACCTCGAACATGTCCACGAAGTCGGCCTTCAGGGCCAGCGTCAGGACATGCGGGCCGTCACCGACGTAGCGCGTGACGCACAGGGTGTCGCGCAGCTCGGTCGCCAGCAGCTGCAGGTCGCGGTTGATGCCGACTTTCATGGTGTAGCCGACATTGGCGTTCGAACTCTGCTCGTGCAGCCAGAAGGGGTACCGTTCGTGCTGCAGCAGGTGCTGGGGCCGCTGACCGTCGAGGCGCCACTCGTAGCGCGAGAGGAAGCGGGTGTCGCGTCGGTACAGGCCGCTCTCGCCCTGGGCGACCTTGTAGTGGCGGTTGCCGACCAGATACAGGTCGTTCTCCTTCAGGACGGTGCGGGTGGTGAGCGTGGGGGATTCGCTATCGAGCATGGTCATTCCTTTATCACGGCCCGCCGGGGACAAGGCGGCACAGGGCGGGCCGGGGGCGTGGGGTGGTACGCGCTCAGCCCTTCACCGCGCTGTCCGCTCCGGTGTCCACGAAGTAGCGCTGGAACACGATGAACAGGATGATCACCGGAATGGCGCTGAGCACCGCGCCGGCCAGGATCAGGCCGTAGTCGCCCTGCCCGCCGTACAGTTCGCGGAAGTTCGAGAGGCCCACGGTCAGCGTGAAGTCGGTGTTCTGGCGCAGCAGCACCAGCGGCCAGAAGAAGTCGTTCCAGGCGCCCTGGAACTGCGTGATGGCCAGCGCGATCAGGGCCGGGCCGGCCTGCGGCAGCATCACCCGGAAGAAGGTGGTGAAGGGCCCGGCACCGTCGATGGCGGCCGATTCTTCCAGCTCCTTGGGCATGCCCTCGAAGAACTGCTTCATCAGGAACACGCCGCCCGCCGCGACCAGACCGGAGAACCACAGGCCCCAGATGTTCAGCAGGTTCCAGTCCTTGAGCAGCACGTAGTTGCTGACCAGGTTGACCTGCCCGGGCACCATCTGCACGAACAGCACGGCCACGATGAAGATCAGGAACTTGCCGGGGAACTGCAGCCGCGCCAGGGCGTAGCCGGCCAGCGAGCAGAACAGCACGGCGGCCGAGACCCGCAGGAAGGCGTACAGGAACGAGTTGAGGACCCAGGAGAAGAACAGGCTGCGGCCCGTCTTGGGATCGAGGGTCTCGTTGAAGGCGCGGCGGTAGTTGTTGAAGGTGTAGCCGATGACCCCCGGCGTGATGTTGCGGTAGGCGAAGGAGCGCCCGAAGTTCTGCCGGTCGCTGGGGGGCAGGGTGCTCGACACGATGGTCTGGCCGCGCTGCACGTCCACCTGCATGGGCGTGCGCTGGAACAGCGGGCCGCGCAGGTAGTAGGCGTTCCCGGCCCTGACCAGTTCCACGGCCTGCGTCTCGTTCAGCTCGTACTGCCGCTGCTGGGCCTCGGGGGTGTCCAGCGTGACCTTGACGATCTCGCCGCTGGGCAACTTGGCGCGCACATCGCTGTCCGGCGTGGCGATGGTGGCGCGCACGATGTCGCCCTGCTGGCGGGTCAGCACCGGGGCGGTCACGGTCACGCGGTAGCTGCGGAGATCACCCGCGCGGCCCACCTCCTCGGTCTTCACCTGCGCGTAGTCCTTGGCCTGCGCCTGTTTGGCGATGGCGACCAGACTCACCGGCTGGTAGGGGAAGAGGGCCACGCTGGGGGCCTCCTGCGGCGCGCCCTGGGGGGAACGCACCTGCACGTCGAAGCTCACGGATCGGCCGGGGGTCAGGCCCCCGTTCCAGCCGTCGCCCCCGCCCTGCACGCCCAGGTTGTAGGCGCGCGAGATGAACTGCGGGGTCAGCTGCGCGATCCGCAGGCTGGGCGGGTACTCGTTGGGGTTGTCCTTCATGGAACTCAGCAGGCCCATGGTGAACGGCCCCAGGAAGAAAAAGCTCATCACGATCATGAAGGCGTACAGCCAGCCGGCCCGCGCCCAGCGCCGCCGCGCCAGCCAGCGCTCGTTGTCGGCCGAGGTCTGCCTGACCTGTTCCAGCGAGGTGGTCATACGGCCTCCGAGGGGAAGAATTTGCGCTGCACGAAGACCATCACCAGGATGATGGCCGCCAGGATGATCGCCGCCGCCGACGCCAGGTTCACGGGCGCCGCCCCGGCCTTGAAGGTGTTCTGATACACGTAGTAGGCCAGCGTGATCAGGGTGTCGCCGGGCGCCGCCGAGCCGATCACCGCCACCTGGTCGAACATCTGCATGGTGCCGATCAGGCCCACCGTGATCACGTAGAAGGTCACGGGGCGCAGCATGGGCACGGTCACGTTCATGAGCTTCTGCCACGGCGTGGCGCCGTCGATGTCGGCCGCCTCGTAGAGCGCGCCGGGAATGTTCTGCAGCCCCGCCAGGAAGAACAGCATCAGCGTGGGGATGGTCGTGAAGGTGTTCTGGATGATGATGACCAGCAGCGGGATGCTCAGGATCCGCACGCCGCCGACCGAGATCCACTTGTCCGCGAAGTACTGGTAGTCGAAGAGCTGGACGTCACGCGGCTGCACGGCGCCGGTCAGCGACAGCGCGGCCGTGGCGGCCAGCGCGACCAGGGCGGAGGTGGCGGCCAGCGCCGGGTCGAACCAGCCGGCCGGGAACTTCCGGGAGCGCTCCCACAACACCTGCACGATCTGCACGGCGATCAGCACGCCCAGGAAGGTCAGGATCAGCGGCTGGTACGACTGCCACTGGGTGATCAGGTAGTTGGCGATCCCGCGGCGCTGGAACAGCCACAGGAAGATCAGGGTGATGACCACGCTGGAGGTGATGGACGGCATATACCAGGCCGAGCGGAAAAAGCCCATGCCGCGGATCTTGTTGTTCAGCGCCACCGACATCAGCAGCGCCCCGACGGTCTGCAGCGTGGTCGTCACGATAGCGAAGATCAGCGAGTTGCCCAGCGCCCGCCGGAACGAGGGATCGGCCAGCACGTCCGCGTAGGGCTTGACGCCGATCAGCTTGGGGGTGTTGAAGAGGTTGAAGTCGGTGAACGAGTAGTAGATCGCGCGGGCGAAGGCGTAGAAGAAGAAGATCGCGATGGTGATCAGGAACGGCGCGAGAAAGATGTAGGCCGTGGCGGTCTGCCCTTTTTTCAACATGGTTCACCCCTCTGGGCGGCAACGGCCCGGGGGCCGGAGCGGCGCGCGTGGCGCGGCCCTCTCCGACCCCCGCGCGCGGCGCTTAGCGCTTCTGGAAGGTGGCCATGTCGGCCTGGGCCTTTTTCAGGGCGTCGGCGGCGCTCTTCTGGCCGCTCAGCACGGCGGCCAGGGCCTCGTTGATCGGCTTGCCCCAGTCGGTGCCCTGGGCGCCGAAGGTGAAGGCGCCCACGTTGCCGTCGTCGGCCCCGTCGAAGACCAGCCTGGAGTTCACGGCGCTGGCGTCGGTCTTCTTGAAGTAGGCGTTGCTCTGCAGGGCGGTGCGGCTGGGGATCGCCAGGCCCTGCTCCAGCACGTACTGCTGCACCTGCGGGGAGGTCAGGATGTTCATCACCTTGAGGGCGGCGGCCCGGTTCTTGGTGCCCGAGTTGATGGCCCAGCCCACGGTGTACAGGAAGTTGCCGCGCTTACCGGTCTTGGGGTTCTTGGGCATCAGGGCGGTACCGTATTTCAGGTTGGGGGCGTTGTCCTTCAGGAAGCCGGTGATCCAGTTCCCCTCAATGGCCACGGCCACCTTGCCGGTCTTCATGCAGCCGCCGGTCCAGCCTTCGCTGACCTCGCTGGGCTGGATGCCGACCTTGTCCTTGGCCAGGCTGGTGTAGAAGTTGAAGGCTTCCACGAAGCGCGGGTCAGAGAGGTTGGTCTGGCCCTTGGCATCGAACTGCTTCCAGCCGGTGGCGAAGGCGAAGGCCCCGAAGCGGTCCCAGCCCGGCTGCAGGCAGATGCCGTAGTAGTCGTTGCCCAGCTTCTGCTTGAGGGTCACGAGCTTCTGCTGCAGGGTCGTCCAGGTGTCGTTGTTGTCGGGGTACTTCACGCCGGCCTCGTCGAAGAGGTCTTTGTTGTAGACCAGGGTCAGCGTGTTGAAGTCCTTGGCGATCCCGTAGATACGGCCGTTGCGGGTAAACGCCGTGTTCAGGCTCTTGACGAAGGGGCCGGTGTTCACGAGACCGTTGAGCGGCAGGATCTTGCCGGTGGCCACGAAGCCGTCGAGCGTCTCGGCGGGCAGGTACATCACGTCCCCGGCGTTGCCGGCGGCCAGCAGGGTGGTCAGCGACTTGTTGTAGTCGCCCTGCAGGGGCTCGTAGACCACCGTGATCTTGTCCTTGGCCAGGGCCGGCTTCACGAACTTGGTGATCAGGTCGCCCACGATGGCGGGGTCGGTGCCGCCGTACCCGTTGATCTTGATGGTCGTCTGGGCGGCGGCGCTGGACGCGAGGACGGCGAGGCTGAGGAGCAGTGCTTTTTTCATGAGATCCCTCCAGGGGGCGGCGCGACGGTGGCGCCGGGGATGAGCTCGACGGGAATGAATTCGCCACGGGGCGGAAGCCCCGAAATGGCCTCTTGGACGAGGGAGATGGCCGTGGCCGCGATGCGCGGGATGTCCTGGGCCACGGTCGTGAGCTTGAGGGTGGTGGGCAGTTCGGGCAGTCCGTCGAAACCCACGACCGAGACGTCCTGTGGAACGCGCAGGCCCAGATCCTGCAGCGCGGCGATGGCGCCGGCCGCGCTCTCGTCGCTCTGGGCGAAGAGCCCGCTGAACCGCACGCCGTCCTCCCAGGCCCGGCGGGTGGCCCGGTAGCCTCCGAGCACGGTGAAATCACTGTCCAGGGCGGTGCACTGGGCACCGGCCTCCCGCGCGGCCTGCCGAAAGCCCAGTTCCCGGTCGTGGGCCACCTGGGACGTGCCACGGCCCAGGTAGGCGAGGTGGCGGTGGCCCGCCTCCGTCAGCTGACGGGTCGCCAGCCCTGCGCCTTCCACGTCGTCCGGCGCGACCCAGAAGTGATCGCTTTGATGGCCGATCAGTACGGCCGGAATCCCCTGCCGCCGCAGAAAGTTCAGGCGGGGGTCTCCATCGACGGCGTGCATGACCAGCACGGCGCTGGGCAGCCGGGTCAGGTGCATCAGCTCGGCACGCAGGTCGACCAGTTGCACGCCCTGCGGCGCGGTGTGGCTTTCCAGCGCGCGGCGGAACAGCACGTGGTACGGGTGGAGCATGGGATCGTCGCGGTCGAGCGAGACCCCCAGGGTCTGCCCGGTGCGCCAGCTGAGGTGCCGGGCCGCCGGGTCGGGAGCGTAGCCCAGGCGGCTGATCACCTCTGACACATGCTCGCGGGTACGCTGGGCCACGGTCGAATGACCGTTGAGCACGCGGCTGACGGTGCCGGTGCTGACCCCCGCCTCGCGGGCGATGTCGTCGATGGTGGGCCGGTGGCTGGGCGACATGGGCTGGGTGGACGTCCTTGTGCAGCGAGAGGCGGGACGGGGGCCGAAAGTTGTAACCGGTTACAATCTGGCCCATGCACTCGGGGAGTGGGTCTGGGCGGCCAAGCGTATCGGCCCTCCGGCGGGCCAGTGAATTGTTGTAAGCGGTTACATTCATACTGTAGACGAAAAGCGGCCGGTGTCAAGCCCTGGCCCTTCACCGGAGGATCACCGTTCTTGCCCCCGTGGTGCGGCGGGCGGGCGCTGGTCGGGTGGCGGCCGGGCGGGTGTCCATGCGGCGACCTTCTGCCAACCCACCCTGCTCCCAACCCCCCCCGCGCTAGATTGAGCGCACCATGAACGCTGCCGAGACCCGAGCGCTGCTGCTTGCCCTGAACGCCGCCCTGGCCCGTGGACAGCGCGCAGCGATCGCCACGGTGGTCGGCGTGCACGGCAGCGCCTACCGCCGCGAGGGCACCCGGATGCTGATCCTCGACGACGGCGCCCAGGTCTGTATGCTCTCCGGCGGCTGCCTGGAGGCCGAGGTGGTCGAGGTCGCCCTGGAGGTGATCCGCAGCGGCGTGCCCAGCGTGACCCACTACGACCTCTCCGAGGACGCCACCTGGGGGCTGGGGATCGGCTGTGGCGGCTCGGTCGATGTGCGCGTGGAGCGGGTCGATCCGGCGAACCCGGTGACGGCCGCCTGGCTGTTGGCCCTGGAGCGGGGGGAGCTGGCCGCGCTGGCGGTGCCCCTGGACGGCTCCGGGAGCCTGTTCGTCGGCCCGGCGGGGGAGACCGTGGGCCACCTGTCGCCCCCAGCGCTGCACGCCTTCGCCGTTCGGGCCGCCCGCGAGCGCCTGGGCCAGCGCGAGCCCCGCGCCGTCACCCTCCAGGCCGATTCCGGTCAGGCGGTGTTCATCGATGTCTGCACGCCGCCGCCGCAGCTCGTGCTGTACGGCGCCGGGCACGACGCCATGCCGCTCTCGGCCCAGGCCCACGCCCTGGGCTACGACGTACATGTCATCGATCCGCGCAGCGCGTACCTCACGGCCGGCCGCTTTCCCGGCGCGACGCTGCACGACCTGAGCCCCGAGCAGCTCGGCCGCTTCACGCCCTCGGCGCGGGGGCATCTGGTGATCATGAACCACCATCTGGATCGAGACCGGGTGTGTCTGCACCACGCCCTGACATCGGGCGCTCCCTATGTCGGGGTGCTCGGGCCGCGCAGCCGCGCCCAGACGCTGCTGGATGAACTGGCGGCCGGGGGCGTGACCTTCTCGCCAGGGGAACTGGAGCGCCTGCGCTCGCCCGTCGGGCTGCGGCTGGGGGCCGAGGCGCCCGAGGAGGTCGCCCTGAGCATCCTGGCCGAGCTGATGGCCTGGCGACGCGGCTACGACGGCTCGTTCCTGAGCGGTCACGCGGGCCGCATCCACGACGCCCAGACCCACGCCGCCGCACCCGATCCGCTGCCCGGCTCCCAGCCTGGAACAGCTCCTGGCCAGCACGTCAGCGTTAGCGACGCTCCGGATGCCGACCCGTCCCTCGCGGCCACCTCGTCCGGCCACTAAAGCAGTTCTCCGAATTACGCTGTCGGGACAACAGATTCCCGACCGCTCCATTCTGCGTCCTGCTCGGTACAATTCACTCGCTCCGCTCGGTCAAAAGAACGCCGTTCTATTGTCAAATGCTCTAGGCGTGCCGGCGCCGCGCTGGCGGACACTCCTGGCCCCGGTCGATCCCTGCCTGGTGTCCTGAGTGACCTCGGAGAGCCTGAACCGCACGCCTGAGGTGCAGAAGTCGGCACCCTCCATGCTCTAGCCTGACCCATGCCCGAACCGACCCGGAAGCCCGCCGCGCCCGCGCCCCGTGTGCGTACCCGGCCGCTGTGGGTCGCGCTGGGCTTCGTGCTGTGTGGCCTCGGCGTCCTGGGGCTGATCCTGCCCGGCTTTCCCGGCACGGTCTGGTTCATCCTGGCGGCGGGAGCCTTCTCACGCGGCGATCCGCGCTGGGAGGCCTGGCTGCTCTCACGGCCAGTCGTGGGCGAGCTGATCCGCGATTACCGGGCGGGCCGGGGAATGCCGCTGCGGGCCAAATGGATCGCCTGCCTGTGCATTGCCCTGGCGGTGGGTCTGAGCCTGCCGCGCATCCCGGTGCTGGCCGGGCAGGCGACGTGGGTGCTGCTGGGGCTGGCTGGCGTGTGGTTCATCGTCTGGCGCGTCCCGACCCGGCGTGGCCCGGAGCTGCCTGCTTCCCGCCGGTCTGAGCGCTGAGGTCTGGGTAGCACTGAGCCCTGGACAACACAGAGCATCGTCAGCACAGGGCCTCGTCAGCACAGAGCCCGGGCCACAGGAGACATGTGCCCCCCACGGGCGCACTAGACTCCGGCCATGTTGAAGGGCGTACTGGAGAGGCTGGACGAGTCCGGACGCGTCCTGCCGCGCTTCACGGCGCCGCGCTGTCTGCTGGAGCGGCAGGCGGTGGGGGGCTGCGACGCCTGTCAGGTGGCCTGCCCCCACGCTGCCATCGACCTGGGGCCGCTGGGCGACAGCGTGAAGATCAACCCGGATCGCTGCACCGGCTGCGGCATCTGCGTGCAGAGCTGCCCGACCGGCGCGCTGGAGTATGCCCTGGACGCCCCCCTGCAGAGCGTCCACGACCAGCGCGGCGGCTCCGACGACGAGGCGACCCTGACCTGTGGCGAGAGCGGCGCCGGTGGCCCCACGCTGCCCTGTCTGGGCCGGGTCACGCCCGCGCTGGTGGCGGCCGCCGGCGCCTGGGACACCCCGCTCACGCTGATCCACGGCGACTGCGCGGCCTGTCCGGTCGGGGCGCCCGAGGTACCGGCCCGCCTGCACGAGGTTGCCCAGGTCGCCCAGACCCTGCGGGAGCCGACCGGGCAGCCGGCCCAGGTCACCGTGCGCCCGGCCGTCCCGGCCGATACCGAGCGGGCCGTGCGCGTGTCGCGCCGGGGGGCCTTCACGTCGCTGTTCCGGGCCGGGCGTCAGCAGCTGGCGCAGGCCATCCCCGAGTCGCCGTTGCCCTTCGTGGACTGGTCGGTGCCCGAAGACCGCACTCCGGCCGAGTGGCGCTGGCGGCGGCTGAGCCTGAAACCGGCGCCCGCCGCCCAGACCCCGGTGCACTGGCCGGCTCCGGTCGTGGACGACACCTGTATCGACTGTCCCGTGTGCGCCAACGTCTGCCCGACCGAGGCCATCACCCGCGACCTGCAGCCCGACGGTGGCGTGAAACTGCTGCTGAACCTGAGTGCCTGTACCGGCTGTATGGGCTGCCTGCGCTCCTGCCCGCCGCAGGCCATCCACGAGCAGCGCGACTGGCTGCCCGCCGCCTTCTCGGTGCCGATCCTGCTGCGCGAGAGCGACTCGGTGATGTGAGAGGGGTTCCGGGCCTAGATCTCTGTACGTGGAGGAGCAGCGGCGGACTGACGGGCTAGGGCTGAACACCCGGAGCTGTCCCAGGCGTTCGGGAATCGGGCGGCCTCCGGTTAAGGGGTGCGCGGCTGCCCGTTCCGATCTGTGCCTTCCGGCCTGCGGTTCATAGTCCGGTTCAGCGCTGTTCTGGAACAGCCATGTCAGGTCAGGACGGAAACCCTGGAGGGCCGCCGGGCTATGCTGGCGGCCGATGCGCCGAGCCCTGGCCCTGCTCCTGCTGCTGCCTGCCGTCTCAGGCGCACAGCCGGCGCTCGCACCCGCTCCGCCCTCCAGTCTGACCCTGCACCGCGACCCGGCCCTGAGCCCGGGCCTGCGCGCGGCCCTGAAACCGCTGCCTCCCGGCGTCCAGGTCGGGCTGCTGGCCGTGGATCTGCGGGGGGGCGCGGTGCTGGAGAGCCTGAGTCCCGACCGGCCCCTGATTCCGGCCAGCGTGACCAAACTCGTGACGGGCGCGGCGATCCTGGCCGAACGGGGCGGCGCGGACGGCTGGTGGAGTGCGGAACTCACGGTGCCCGCCGCGCAGGCGGGCCGCCCGCAGGTCAGGGCGCTGACCCTGCGCGGCAGCGGTGACCCGACCCTGAGCGTGTCCGGCGGCACCTACAGCCTGCGCGCCCTGGCTCGGCAGGCCCACGCCCGCGGGCTGCGCGAGGTGGGACAGGTGCGGCTCGACACCGCCGCGCTGGACTCCGGAAGCTGGCGCGGGGCCGTGATCGGGGTGCCCATGACCGCGCTGAGGCTCTCCGACTGGCACGACGCCCCGCCGGCCAGCGCCGACGAGGCCCACGCGCGGCTGGGCCGGGCGCTGATCGCGGAGCTGCGCCTGGGCGGCATCCGGGTGCGCTCGGACGTGGTGGGGTCGGCCACCCCGCACGCGCCCTACGTCGCCCCCGTCCGCATGGACGAGCGGGGCACCCCGCTTCCCCCGGATCCGCTGGTGCCGCCCTCCCGCCGGCCCGAACAGGGCGTCGCCAGTGTCCGCAGCGCTTCGCCACAGGACGTGCTGGCCGAAACGGAGCGGCCCAGCGACAACCTGCGGGCCGAGGAACTGCTCGCCACCCTGGCCCGGCGGCCGGCCGGAACTGGCCGGGGGACCCTCGCCGGGGCGCTGGCCGAGGAGCGGGCCCTGCTGGAACGCCTCGGCGTGGATCTGAGCGGCGTGCGGCTGGCCGACGGCAGCGGCCTGAGCCGGCACAACCGGCAGACCCCGCGGGCCATCACCGGATTGCTGAGGGCCATGTACGACCTGCCGTATCCGCTGGCGGGCCCGGCTGCGGCGCTGCCCGCCGGCCCGCCGCTGCCGGAGGGGTTGTACCGGGCGCGGCGCAACGCCTTCGTCGAGGCGCTGCCCCAGGCCGGTACCGGCGAGGACGTGCCCCGCCACAACGGACGCGGCGGCACCCTGGCCCAGCGTCTGCTCGGCAGCGGGCTGGACGTGCGCGCCAAGACCGGGACGCTGCCGGGCGTGAGTGCCCTGGCCGGCTACGTCACCGCCCGCAGCGGCCGGGTCGTGGCCTTCGCCATCCTGATGAACGGCCCCGAGAGCACGCCGATCCTGACCCTGCGCGCGGTGCAGGACGAGTCGGTGCGCGCCCTGGCCGCCGCGCATTGAGGGCAAACGTGCCGCCGGGCCGACCCTGGGCCCCCAGGCCCTACACTTGAGGGCGTGACGACTGAAGGCAAGGCCGGGATGACGGTGGTGGTGGCGACCAGCAACGCGGGCAAGGTGCGTGAGATCGAGGAGGCCCTGTCCGGGCTGGGCTGGCAACTGGAGGCCCTGAGCGGGATGACCCTGCCCCCGGAGACCGGGATGACGTACGAGGACAATGCCGCGCTGAAAGCCTGCGCGGTGGCCCTGAGTACCGGGAAGGTCGCCCTGGCCGACGATTCGGGCCTGGAGGTCGAGGCACTGGGCGGCCAGCCCGGCGTGTACAGCGCCCGCTTCGGTGGGGTGAACAGCGACACAGAGCGCAACGTCCACCTGCTCAACAAACTCCGCACGGCCACCGACCGCCGGGCGAAGTTCGTGTCGGTGGTGATCGTGGCGTACCCGGACGGGCATCTGGAGAGCTACCGCGGCGAACTCCGCGGCACCCTGCTCGAGGGCCCCCGCGGCGAGAACGGCTTCGGCTACGACCCGCTGTTCGTGCCCGATGGCGAGACCCGCACCCTGGCCGAGATGACGGTCGCCGAGAAACGCGCCATCAGCCACCGGGGTCAGGCCCTGGGGGCCCTGCTGGAGGCCCACCGGTCGGGGCTGCCGGAGCGGCAGATCATCGCCATCGAGTAGGGGACGGTACGAACAGCGCCGCCTGGACGAGTCGTCCAGGCGGCGCGTTCAGTGGTGCTCAGCCCTGGGTATGAGTCTGCTGGGTGTGAGCCTGCACATCGCTCTTGAGCCGGCGCAGGATGGCGCCCATGCCGCGCAGGCGCATCGGCGTGATCAGCTCGGTGAGGCCCATGTTCAGGTAGAAGTCGTCGGGCACGCTCAGGATCGTCTCCGGAGACTGGCCGCTGAGGGCCTCGTGCAGGATGCCCGCGTAGCCGCGCACGGTCGGCGCTTCCTCGGGCACCTTGAAATGCATGTTCACGCCGCCGCCCTCCTGCTCGGTGACCAGGAAGAAGGGGCTGGTGCATTCGGGCACCGGCTGCATGAATTCCGGGTGCTCCACGTACTTCTCCGGCAGGGGCGGCAACTTCTTGCTGTACTCCAGCAGGGCCTGCAGTCGCAGCGTCTTGGGCGCGCTCTTGAACAGGGTCACGATGTACTGAAGTTTTTCGGGCAGGGGGGCGGCGTCCGTCATGGCGCCAATCTACCCCCGGCCGCGCGCACGGAAGGTGCCGCCTGTCCAGTTGAGTTCTTTTGTCAATTAGTTGGCGTTCCGGGTACAATCGGCTCATCTTCTTGAGGAGGCATCACCTATGGACTACGCAAAAGACGTGCTCGTGAATACCGACTGGGTGGAGCAGAACCTGAACACGCCCGGCATCCGCCTGATCGAGGTCGACGAGGATATCCTGCTCTACGACACCGGCCACGCCCCCGGCGCCGTGAAAATCGACTGGCAGCAGGACTTCTGGCACCCGGTCGAGCGCGACTTCATCGGCCCCGATCAGGTCAGCGCCCTGCTGGGCCGGCTGGGGATCAGGGACACCGATACCATCGTGCTGTACGGCGACAAGAGCAACTGGTGGGCCGCCTACGCCTACTGGTTCCTGTCATACAGCGGCGTGAAGAACCTCAAGCTGATGAACGGTGGCCGCCAGAAGTGGCTCGCCGAGGGCCGCCCGACCACCACCGACGCCCCCAGCCACGCCCCCACCCAGTACCCCGCGCTGACCCGCGACGAGTCCCTGCGCGCCTACCGCGACGAGGTCAGGGCCCACCTGCAGAGCGTCCAGGCCGGCCAGGGCGCCCTGGTGGACGTCCGCAGCCCCGACGAATTCAGCGGCAAGGTCACCCACATGCCCAGCTACCCGCAGGAAGGCGTGCTGCGCGGCGGGCACATCCCCGGCGCCCGCTCGATCCCCTGGGCGCGGGCCACCAACGAGGACGGCACCTTCAAGTCGGCCGACGAACTGAGCGCCCTGTACGGCGGCGAGGGCGTCACGCCCGACAAGGACGTCATCGCGTACTGCCGGATCGCGGAGCGCAGCAGCCACAGCTGGTTCGTGCTGCGCGAACTGCTGGGCTACCCGAACGTCCGCAACTACGACGGCTCCTGGACGGAGTGGGGCAACGCCGTGGGCATGCCCATCGAGAAGAGCTACAGCGAAGACTGAAATACCTCAGATCCGCCGAGTGGGACGGGGCTTCCGGGCTCCGTCCTCCTCTTTTGTCCCAAGATCCAGCGCTCTGCGGAGATGGCTGATCCACGGCTTCAAGGTGCCGGGGCTTAGGTTGGTCGTCGAGGATGCGTCGGGTTCTGGAGTCTGGCTGAGGCCATCTGCCGACGGTCATATGGACGGTCGGGAACGGCTGATCCGAGTCATCCAGACCTGAAGTTACAGGGCCGGACGTCCCCGTCTCCAGAAAGGCGGAAGCCGACGATCTCCGCATCACGTTCGCCGGGACACCTCCGCCCTGCTCAGTTCATCAGTTTCGCGCTGCTGGGCACCATGCCGAGCAGCAGTTCCAGGCGGTCGAGCAGGGTCGGAGCGCGCAGCACCTCTTCACGCTGGGCGCCGTCCAGGGGGAGCACGTTGGCGGCAAAACTCGCCAGCAGCAGGGGGTCGTCCGGGGCGGCCTGCCTTAGCTCCTGGGCGTCTTCGGGGCGCAGCCGCAGCACCGAGGACAGGAGGTGCCGGGCGCTGGCCTGGGCCGCTTCCTCGCCCAGCGGATCGCGCTCCAGAGGCCACAGCCGCACGTCGGCGCTGAGGTAGGGGTGATCGGTATGGAATTCTTCGACCTCGAAGCGCTCGCCGCCGACCACCACGATGGTGCTGGTGCCGTCGTCGTGCAGCTGGGCCTGATGCAGGTGGGCCAGGGTGCCCACGCGCGACACCCGCTCCTGAAAGGGCCGGTCAGAGGTCTGTGACGCCGCCAGCACGCGCACGATCCCGAAGGGCTCGCCGCTGGACTGAACGTCACGCAGCAGGGCGCGGTAGCGTTCCTCGAACACGTAGAGGGGAAGCGCCACGGCGGGAAACAGCACGAGGTTGGGGAGGGGGAAGAGGGGCAGGGCCATCCTGTGTGTCATGGTGGGCTTCTTCACCTCCGGGGACTTGCGTAAAAGGTACAGAACAATGCCCTTCAGGCTTACTCTTTCCGTGTCTCCTGGGGCTTTTTCCGGCGTGGACGCCTGGGCACTGGCGCTGGGGGGGCGTTCCACGCCTGCAGCTCCTGTGTCGTGGCGCCCAGAGCGCTCAGCACGGTGCTGTCCTGGGGGCTCAGGGCCGCGCTGGCCAGCAGGTCGGGCCGCCGCTGCCGGGTGCGCTCCAGGGCCTGGGCACGTCGCCACGCCGCCACGGCCGCGTGGTTCCCGCCGCGCAGCACCTCGGGCACGCCCAGACCGCGCCACTCGGGCGGGCGGGTGTATTCGGGGTAGTCCAGCAGCCCCGAACTGAAGGAGTCGGCCCGGTGCGAATCCGGGTCGCCGATCACGCCGGGAACGAGCCGGGCGACCGCCTCCAGCACGCAGGCCGCCGCCGCCTCCCCGCCCATCATCACGAAGTCGCCGATGCTCAGCTCGCGCGTGACCAGGCCCTCCACGCGGGCGTCGAAGCCCTCGTAGCGGCCGCACAGGAACGCCAGGTGGCTGCGGGTGGCCAGTTCCTCGGCCACGGCCTGAGTGAAAGGCGCTCCGGCGGGCGTGAGCAGGATCACCTCGTCCGCCGGGGGCAGGCTCGCCAGGGCGCGCTCGGCCACGTCGACCCGGATCACCATGCCCGCACCCCCACCGTAGGGGGCGTCGTCGACCTTCAGGTGCTTGTTGCCCGAAAAGTCGCGCATGTTCACCAGGCGCACGTCGATCAGCCCACGCTCCCGCGCCTTGCCCACGATGGCCTCGGCTGCGAAGGGGGCCAGCAGTTCAGGAAAGAGGGTCAGGAAGGAAAAGGTCAGCATCGGGCGGGCTCAGGCGTCGTCCTTCGCCGTGTCGTTTGTCGCAGTGCCGTCGGCCGCGTCCCCTCCGGCGTCACCCAGCAGGCCCTCGGGAGCGTCGGCGCGCAGGGTCAGCGAGGCCGGGCGGCGTTTCGGGTTCAGGTCGACCAGCACGTAGGGGGCCTGGAGGGGCACGAAGGACTCGCCCTCCGGGTGCCGGACGACCAGCAGATCCTGGCGCCCGGCCTCCTGCACGTCGGTGACCTCGCCCAGCACGCTGCCCGCTTCATCCAGCAGCTGCAGGCCGCGCAGTTCGTGGTAGTAGTACACGCCGTCCTCGGGGGGCGGCAGCTCGGCGTCGGCGGCGTAGACCGGCAGGCCGCGCAGTTCCTCGGCCGCCTCGCGGGTGCTGATGCCGGCCAGCGAGAGGGCCACGCCGGGCGCCAGGGGATCGGCCTTGACCACGCGCAGCCAGCCCCGACCCTCCACGAAGACCCGGGGCAGCCCGCGGAACTGGCCGGGGTCGCCCAGCACGTAGACCTTGACCGCGCCCTGAACGCCGTGCGGCCCCAGCAGATGCCCCAGCCGGGTGCGCTCCTCCGGACTCGTCACGGCCTATGTCCTGCGCCGCTCACGCTTTGCGGGGGGCGTCCAGATCCACGTTCACGCGCTCGCGCGGATCGCTCGCGGCGCGCACCAGCGTGCGGATGGCCTGGATCACGCGGCCCTGCCGGCCGATCAGGCGCCCTTCCTCGCCGGGCGCCACCCGCACGATGACCGTCGGCCCCCGGCGGGAGACCCGCACCAGCGGCGGTTGATCGACCACGCTCTGGGCCAGGAACAGGGTGAGTTCGACGGGATCGCTTTTCATGCCCGCATTCTAGGGTCAGGGGCCGGGCGCATGTCGGGGTCGCTCCGCGCCGGGGACGGTGGCCACGGAAAAGCCCCATGAAAAAAGGCTCCCGGAGGAGCCCCAGATTTCGGGCGGAAGCGCTCAGGCGACCTTGACGCCCTGGCTCTTGAGCAGCCGCTTGGCGGTCGCGGTGGGCTGGGCGCCCTGCGCGATCCAGTGGGCCGCGCGCTCGGCGTTGACCTTGAGGTAGGTCTCGGTGGTCTTGCGGGGGTCGTAGTGACCCAGGTTCTCGATGTAGCCACCATCGCGGGGACGGCGGGCGTCGGCCACGACGATGCGGTAGTGGGGGTTATGGGTGGAACCGAAACGGGACAGGCGGATTTTGACCATTAGAAGAACCTCGGTGTGGGTGGGTCTGAGGGTGGGGCTCCCGCCTAGGTCGCGGGGAGTATGCGCCCGTCAGCAGCCAACCGGGGCGCGCACCGCAGAAGAGTATCAGGGCCGGGGGGAGGGGTGCAAGCGGGAGGAGGGCTCTCAGAACCCCGGGGCCACGATCTCCGAGCCGCGCCGGAGCTGAAAGGCCATGTTCAGCGGCCCGAAGATCTGACTGCCCCCCACCGTGCCCAGCGGCGTGCCGCGCGACACCCGGTCACCCACACTGACCAGCGGGTCGCGCAGGCCCATGTAGGCGGTGACGGAACCGCCGTGATCCACCAGCACCACGTAGCCCAGCGAGGCATACAGACTGACCGTCCAGACGTTGCCCGGCAGCGCGGCGACCGCCTGGGACGATTCGTTGCCCTGCAGGATCACCCACGGGGCGCCGTTCGTGCCGTAAGGCGCACTCACCCGGCCCCCCGGCAGCGGGAAGCCCAGCGGGCCGCTCAGGGGCGGCAGGGGGGCGAGCTGGACATCGGCCTGATCCTGCTCGGCCTGTACCTGCTGCTGCCGGGCACGCAGGGCTTCCTGCTCGCGCTGCACCTGCTGTTCGCGCTCGCGCTGCGCGGCCTCCTGGGCCGCCTGACGGGCCGCAGTCTCACGCTGCACGGCCAGCTGCCGCTGCCGCTCCTGCTGGGCGCGCAGCCGGGCCAGCCGGAGGGCCTCCAGCCGGGCGCGTTCCTGGGCCTCGCGCAGGCGGCGCTGCTCCTCCTCGCGGCGGCGGCGTTCCTCGGCCAGTCGGCGCTGGCGTTCGGCCTCCAGGCGGGCACGCTCGGCCACGACCTGCCCGACCAGCTGGTCGATGGTGTTCACCGTGAGGGCGCGCTCGGCCTGCTGCTGGGCCGCCAGGGTGCGCTGGCCCTGTTCGCTGCGGCGCAGCTGGGCCAGCAGGGCGGCCTGCTGCTGCCTCCTCTCGCGCAGCCGGGCCAGGGCGGCGGCGCGCTGGGCCTGGGACTCCTTCAGGCTCCTGGCCTGACTGGCCTGGAGGGCCTGCTGGCTCGCCAGATTCTGCACCTCCAGGCGCAGGGTCTCGATGATCTGGACGTTGTACTGCCCGGCCAGGTTGGCGTACTTCACGCGGATCAGCAGATCCGAAAGGCTGCGCGACTGCGAGAGCAGCTGCAGGTAGCGCCCGGAGCGGTCGCGGTACTGGGTGTTCAGGATCTCCCGCACGTCGCCGCGCAGCCGATCCACCCGGGTCTGCGTGACGTTCAGGCGCGAGGTGGTGTCGGCCAGCACCCGCTCGGCCAGCGACACGCGGGTGGTCAGGGTCACGACCTCCTGTTCCACCTGTCCCACGCCGGCCGCCAGCGTTTCCAGCCGGGCCAGCGTCTGCTTTTGCTGCGCGCTGAGGTTCTGGATGTTCTCGCGCAGGCGGCTCAGCTGCTGCGCCTGCTGGGTGCTGAGCTGCTTCTGCTCCTGCAGGTCGCGCTGGAGCTGCTGCAGCCGCTCGCTGGTGGTCTGCGCGGCGGCCACCGTCAGCAGGGTGATCAGCAGCCAGCCGGTGGCCAGCCGCCGCGCCCTCCCCCCGGCTCCGGTCATTCCAGCTCCTGCAGGTAGCGCCGGGTGGCGAAGATACTGCCCAGCAGGCCGATCAGCACGCCCAGCAGCCCCACGCCGCCCAGCACCGGCAGCAGCGTCTGGCGGTCCGTGACCACCGGGAAGACCGGGGCCAGCTCATGCACCCGCCGCACCAGTTCCAGGTAGGTGGGGGTCAGCAGGGCCAGCGCGATCACGGCCGCGACCACGCCCACCAGCAGGCCCTCGATCACGTGGGGCATGCGGATAAAGGAGCGGGTCGCGCCCAGCAGCCGCATCACGCTGATCTCGCTGCGCCGCGAGTACATGGCGACCCGCACCGCGTTCAGGATGTTGAACAGGGTGCCCAGCAGCAGCAGTCCCACCAGCGCGTAGCCCACGCCGCGCACGGCGGTCAGGGTCTTCACCGTGGGATCGACGTAACCGGCGCCGTACTCCACGTCCTCCACGCCGGGCAGGCCCTTCACGGCCGCCGCCACCGTGCGCGAGTCCCCGACCCGCGCCACGCGCATCCGCAGGGTGTCGGGGAAGGGGTTGCCCACCAGCGCCGCCGCGTCGCGGGTGTAGGGCGAGTCCTGGGTCATCTCCCGCAAGACCTGATCGCTGGTCACCAGAGTGGCCTCGCTCACCTGCGGCAGCGCCTGCACGTATTTCAGCAGGCCCGCGTCGTCGGCATCCGCGCTCAGGAAGGCCGCGACCTCGACCTGAGACTCCAGCTGCTCCAGCGTGCGGTTCACGTTCAGCGTGAGCAGCAGCACGAAGCCCAGCATCAGCAGGGTCAGGGTCATGGTGGTCAGGGTCGCCAGCGTGGCCGTGAAGTTCCCCCGCATGGCGAGCAGGGCCTCGCGCAGATGGTAGGTCACAGGGCGCCCCCGGCGCCGCAGAAGGCAGAAGGCAGATGGCAGATGGCAAAAAGAGGCCTGGCCTTCTGCCATCTGCCTTCTGCCATCCGCAGCGCGCGAGGCGCGCTCACAGCGCGTACCCCCCGTACGGGTCGTCGCGCACCAGGCGGCCCTTGCGCAGGGTGAGGGTGCGGTGGCGGTAGGTCTCCACGAGGTCGCGGGCGTGGGTGGCGACCACCACGGTCGTGCCGCGCAGGTTCACGTTCTGCAGCACCTTCAAGACCTCGCGGCTGTTGTCCGGGTCGAGGTTGCCGGTGGGCTCGTCGGCCAGCAGCAGGGGCGGGTCGGAGACGATGGCCCGCGCGATCGCCACGCGCTGCTGCTCGCCCTGCGAGAGCTGCAGCGGCAGGGCGTACTTCTTGTGCTCCAGACCCACGGTTCGCAGCGCCAGGGTCACGCGCTGGGCCCACTCGCGCTGGGCCACGCCGGTCACGCGCAGGGTGAAGGCCACGTTGTCGAAGGCGTTCAGGTGCGGCAGCAGCAGGTTTTCCTGAAACACCGTGCCCATGCGGCGGCGCAGCAGCGCGGTGCGCCGGCCCCGGTAGCGGGTCAGCGACTCGCCGGCCACCCGCACCTCGCCCTTACTGGGCAGGGCGCGCTTGAGCACCAGATTCATGAAACTGCTCTTGCCCGCGCCGGAATGCCCGACCAGATAGGCGAATTCCCCCTTGCCAATATGCAGGTTGAGGTCGTCCAGGGCCAGGGTGCGGGTCACGGGATACTCCAGGGACACGTGCCGGAATTCGATCACGCGGGCCACCGTCTGAGCAGTGGGCGCGGTGTAGTCAGGGATTGGATCATGCTCGTGGCCCAGCATAGCCCAGCCCCCCCACTGAACCATGAAGACTGTGCCGACCTGGGGCCCGGCGTTCTCATCCGCCCTGTCATACCGCCCCCATTCCCGCTCACGTGGCGGCTTTATCCTGACCGGGTGAACGGGAAACGTCTGACCTTAGTCCTGACCGTCGCGGCGGCCACCGCCGCTGTCGCCTACGCCCAGCTCGGGGCCTATACCCAGACCCAGCTGAGCGCCACCCCCACCGGCAAGACCCTGCTGGAAGTCATCGGGGATCTGAACCGCTACTACCTGCACCCGGTCGATCAGGAGAAACTGCTGCGCGGCGCGATTAACGGCGCCATCGGCAGCCTGGACGACGAATTCACCTATTACAGCCAGCCCGAGGACACCGCCATCGACGCCGAGAACCTGAACGGCGAGTTCTTCGGGATCGGGGTGCAGCTGCTCGCCGCCAACGCCGACGGCACGGGCGGCAAGGTGGACAACGTGTTCCGGGGCGGCTCGGCCTCGGCGGCCGGCGTACAGATCGGCGACGTGTTCGTGAAGATCGGCGATCAGGACGTGATCGGCAAGAAGCTCAACGAGATCGTGCGGCTGGTGCGCGGCGCCAAGGGCACCACCGTGAATATCACCTTCGCCCGCGACGGTAAGCCCTACGCCGTGAAGATGCAGCGTCAGCCGGTCACCATCGTGTCCGTGGAAACGACCGTGCTGCCGGGCAACATCGGCTATATCGGGCTGAACACCTTCTACAACGAGAAGGTCAGCCAGCAGTTCAACGCCGCCGTGGCCGACATGAAGAAGAAGGGCGTGCAGAAGCTGATCCTGGACATGCGTGACAACGGCGGCGGCCTGCTCAACGCCGGGGTGGACGTGGCCGATCAGTTCCTGCAGCAGGGCCCGATCGTCAGCCTGCGCGACCGCAGCGGCAAGAGGGAGGTCTACGGCGTGGCCAAGGCGGCGGCCAGCGACTACACCGGCAAGCTGGTCGTGCTGCTCAACAAGAACTCCGCCAGCGCCAGCGAGGTCGTGGCCGGCGCCCTGCAGGACAACGCCCGCGCCCAGATCGTGGGCGAGCAGAGCTTCGGCAAGGGCGTGGCGCAGATTCCCATCGACAACCTGCCCGACGGCGGCAAGGTCGCCATCGTGAACTCTGCCTGGCTGACCCCGAAGAATCGCGAGATCCACAAGAAGGGCATCACGCCCGACGTGAAGGTCGCCGACACGCGCTACACCGTGCCGCTGAACTTCACGGGCGGCGGCCTGAAGGCCGGCGAGAAGGTCACCCTGACCGTGGCCGGCAAGCCCGTGACCGTGACCGCCGACAAGGAGGGCAAGTTCACCTACGCCGCCGAGGCCAAGCGCCCCAGCCGCAGCGCCGCCCAGGGTGAGGCCGTGCTCGACGTGAACGGCGACGCCATCCTGAAGAAGGGGCTGGAGCTGCTGAAGTAACGCTGGACGACCGACCCGCACAGAGCGCGCGCTTCCCACGGAACCGGGGAGGCGCGCGCTTTGCCGTGCGTTTCGGGTGCGTCCTTACAGCGCGGCGATCACGGCGTCCGTGAATTCCTTGGTGCCGGCCGTGCCGCCCAGGTCTCGGGTGCGCGGGCCTTCAGTGAGCACCCTGTTCACGGCGGCGTCGATGCGCCCGGCGGTGGCGTGGTCGCCCAGGTGGTCGAGCATCAGCACGGCGGCCAGGATGGAGGCGGTGGGGTTGGCGACGCCCTGCCCGGCGATGTCCGGGGCGCTGCCGTGCACCGATTCGAAGATGCCGAACTTGTCGCCCACGTTGCCACTGGCGGCGATGCCCAGCCCGCCCACCAGCCCGGCGGCCAGGTCGCTCAGGATGTCGCCGAACATGTTGGTCATGACCAGCACGTCGAACTGACGGGGGTTGCGCACCAGCTGCATGGCGGCGTTGTCCACGATCATGGTGGAGGTGTTGAGCCCTTCCACGGTCTTACAGTGATCGAGGATGGTGTTCAGGAACAGCCCCTGCGTCACGGGGAGCACGTTGGCCTTGTGCACCACGGTCAGGCGCTTGCTGCGCTTCATGGCGAGGTCGGCGGCGAACTTGCCGATACGGTCGCTGGCGTCCTTCGTGATTACCGTGTCGGCGATCGCCACATCGCCGTAGCGGCGTTCCTGCTCCACGTACAGGCCCTGGGTGTTCTCGCGCACGATCACCAGATCCACGTTCTCGTAGGCGCCGGGCACCGGGCGGGTCTTGGTGGGGCGCACGTTGGCGTACAGGGCATATTTCTGACGCAGGTGGCGGATCGCGCCGGAGAAGCCGGCCGGCTTGATGCCGGTGGGGCTGGTGGCCGCGCCGAACAGCGTGGCGTGGGTGTTCTCCACGGCGTCGTAGGTGGCCTGGGGCACCGAGGTGCCGTGATCCAGGAAGTATTCATAGCCGGCCTCGGCGTGGACATACTCGGCGTCGAAGCCGGCGGCGTCCAGCACGCGGCGGGTGGCGGGGATGACCTCGTGCCCGATGCCGTCTCCCTCGATCAAACAGATGCGGTAGTTCGCCATATCTGGAACAGTGTAGTTCAGCCGTGCGTGGGCGCGGGCCCGGCTGCAGGGGACGCCCCGTCACCGGCAACGTGACGCCCGATGTCCCCGGCCAGCCCGCGCGCCAGCAGCGGGCCCAGCAGGAAGCCCTGGCTGCCCAGCCCGCTCAGGCGCCACACGCCGCCCTCGCTCCGCCCACAGCTCAGGCCCGAGAGCCGCGAGCCCGTCCAGCGCCCGGTGACCTGCACGCCCCAGGGGTCGGCCAGCGCCTCGCCCTTGCCCAGCAGCCAGCCCAGCGAGGCCAGCGGCAGGGCCGGGGGCTGCCAGCTCTGCGCCGGGGCCTCGAAGGTGGCGCCCAGCACGCCGCCCGTGGCCGACGGGGCCAGATACGCCCCGAAACTCAGCGGCACCCCCGTCACCGCCCGATCCAGCTGGAGCAGCGTGCCCATGCGGTGGGTGGCGCGCTCGCCCGCCCAGGTCGAACCCACCGAGCCGCCGCAGAAGACGACCGCGTCGGCGTCCAGCAGGTCTCCGCCCTCGAGCGTGACGGTGCGGGCGTCCCAGCGCTGGGCCCGCGCCTGAACCACCCTCGCCCCGGACGCCGCGATCAGGCCGACCACGAAGGCCGCGCCGTCCAGCCAGCCGCCCTGGGGCAGAAAGAGCGCCGCGTGCCAGCCGGGCGCCAGGGACACCGGCGCCTCCTCTGGGCTGAGCCAGTGCGCCTCCAGGCCGTCCGGCCGGTGGCGGTCGAATTTCCGGCGCGTGGCCTCGTCGGGCACCGGTCGCAGGACGCCGCCGCGTCCGTGTGGAACGTGGATTCCTCGCTGGCCCAGCTCCTCGATCAGCGCCCAGGTCAGCGCCAGGCCCTGTAGGGCCCCCTCCGGTACCCGGCCCGCCTGCCCGCGCACCGGGTTGATCAGCGCCGAGGGCACGTGGCTGGCCGGCGCCACCCCGGCGTCGACCACCGTGACCGCCCGCCCCGCCCGCCCCAGGAAGTACGCGACCGAGGCGCCCGCAACCCCGCCGCCGATCACGATGACGTGGGGTTTCATGTCGGCCGCACGGCCCGCAGGCATTCGCGCTTGCCCGGTGCCCCCGGTCGCCGCTCGACCTGCAGCCCGGCCGCCGTCAGGGCGCGGCGCACATGCCCCGCCGCGCTGTAGGTGCCCAGCACGCCGCCCGGCGCCAGGGCACCGGCCAGCCGCGCCGTGAACTCGGGCGTCCAGACCTCCGGGTTGCGGGTAGGGGAGAAGCCGTCCAGATACACCGCCGAGGCCCACTGGCGCGGCAGCTCGCTGGTCAGCACGTCCGCGAAGTGGAGGGTCAGGTCGACGCCCTCGGCCTGGACGCGCAGGGGCGTGTGCGGATCGGCCCTCTCCGGCCACGCCGTCAGCAGCGCCTCCCAGGCCTGGTGCCCGGCCCCCTCGCCCCCGGCCGCCACCTCGCCCAGCACGTCCAGCGGGGCGGGGTCGAACTCGTACGCCAGGTAGTCGAGCGCCACGCCCCGCCGGGCCGCGTCGGCGAGCGTGGCGCGGAAGTTCACGCCGAGGCCGAAGCCGATCTCCAGCACGTGCGGGTGGGGGTGTTCGTGGGTGCCGGTGCCCTCCAGAAAGACGTGCCGGGCCTGGGTGGCGGCGCCGTGCCGGGAGCCGTAGGCCTCGCCATAACGGGGGCTGAGCGCGGTGCGCGAGCCGTCGGGCGTGGTCAGGATGGTGGCGCAGAGGTCTTCCACAGGCCCCGAGCATAGTGAACTGGGGGCACGGACGTGTCCCGTCAGCCCTGCTACCCTGGGCGGCGATGAGCGAGTCTGTCGCCCCCGTGATCCGTCCCCGGCTGGTGCTGGGCATCGACACCTCCTGCGACGATACCGGGGTGGGCGTGGTCGAGCTGGCCCCGGACGGCTCGGTGCGGGTGCGGTCCAACCGCATCTGGTCGCAGACGGTGCATGCCCAGTACGGCGGCGTGATGCCCGAGCTGGCGAGCCGCGAGCACGTGGAGCGCATCGCGCAGATCGCCGCCGAGGCGCTGGACGAGGCCGGCCACACGCTGGGCGACCTGGACGCCGTGGCGGCCACCTCCGGCCCCGGACTGGTCGGCGCGCTGCTGGTGGGCCTGATGTACGGCAAGGGGGTGGCGCAGGCCCTGGACGTGCCCTTCTACGCCGCGCACCACCTGGAGGGGCACATCTTCGCGGCGGCCTCGGAGGCCGAGCTGCGCGCCCCCTACCTGGCGCTGGTGGTCTCGGGCGGCCACACCCACCTCTTCGATGTGCCCCGGAGCGGCGAGTACGTGCTGGTCGGCGCCACGAAGGACGACGCGGCGGGCGAGGCCTTCGACAAGGTCGCCCGACTGGCGGGCCTGGGCTATCCCGGTGGCCCGGCCATCAGCGAGGCGGCGACGCGCGGTGACCCGGACGCGGTGGCCTTCAAGGTGCCGCTGCAGGGCCAGAAGGGCTTCGACTTCAGCTTCAGCGGCTTGAAAACCGCCGCCCTGCTGGCCCACCGCGCCGGTGCCGCGCCCGAGGATCTGGCCGCCAGCTTCCAGCAGATGGCCGTGCGAACCCTGGTGAACACGACCCTGCGCGCCGCCGAGGCCACCGGGCGCGCGACGGTCGTGGTCTCCGGTGGAGTGGCTGCGAACGCCGCCCTGCGCGCCGCCTTCCAGGCCACGGGACTGCGCGTGGTGTTTCCCGGCAGGGGGCTGAACACCGACAACGGCGCCATGATCGCCCTGGCGGGCGCGGCGGCCCTGCACGAGGGGCGCGCCGCCAGTTCACTCAGCGAGGGCGCCGTGGCCTACGCGCCGCTCGCCACCGCCTGAGCGGAGGGGGCTCGAAGGGACTCCCACCCCTTCCCGTCTGCTTGGGATTCCTTCCGATCAACAGCACTCGTAGAGCTGCGGATCAGGGCGGGAGACCCATTGGATTGAAGGGCGATGGACGAACACCCGGAGCCGTGCCGAGTGTTCGTGAACCTGGTGGAATCCGTCAGGCGAGGTGGCCCTGCCACCACCGGGCCAGACCATCCGGCAACCAGCCATGAGTCGGAGGGCCGCGGACCGGGAACCCCGGCGCGACCCTCCGACTCCTGCCTTCTTCAGGCGCTTTTCGACTTCTGCAGGCGCTCCCGAGCATCCTGGGCCAGCTGGCGGCGCAGGATCTTCATGGCGGCCGTCTTGGGCAGTTCGTCGCGGAATTCGACCGAGCGCGGCACCTTGTAGGGGCTGAGTTCGGTGCGGCAGTGGGCCATGAGTTCCTTGTCGCTGACCTGCTGGCCGGGCTTGAGGGCCACAACCGCGTGCACGCTCTCGCCCCGGTACTCGTCGGGAACGCCCACGGCGGCGGCTTCCAGCACGGCGGGGTGCATCATCAGCACTTCCTCGACCTCGCGCGGGTAGATGTTGAAGCCGCCGGCGATGATGAGGTCTTTCTTGCGGTCGACGATCCGGAAGAAGCCGCCCTCGTCCATCACGGCCATGTCGCCGGTCTTCAGCCAGGTCAGCCCGTGGGCCTGGGCCAGGGTCTGGGCCGTCTCGTCGGGGCGGCCCCAGTAGCCCTTCATGACCATCGGCCCGGCCACCCACAGCTCGCCCACCTCGCCGGGCGCCACGGTCTGCCCCTGCTCGTCGACCACGATGGCGTCCACGCCGGGCATGGGCAGGCCGATGCTGCCGACCTTCTGCTCACCGAAGATCGGGTTGGTGTGGGTGATCGGGCTGGCCTCGGTCAGGCCGTAGCCCTCGACCAGATTCGCGCCGTGGGTGATCTCGCGGAAGCGGCGGGCGGTCTCCAGCAGCAGGGGCGCGCTCCCGCTGATACAGGCGCGGATCGAGGTGAGGTTGTGTCTGGGCGTGTCCGGATGGTTGTTGATGGCGTTGTACAGCGTCGGGACGCCGGGGAACAGCGTGGCGCCGCTGCGGCTGATCTCGCCCAGCACCATCTTGATGTCGCGGGGATTGGGCACCAGCGCGATGGTCGCCCCGATCAGGACGCTCAGGTTCATGGCGACCGTCATGCCGTAGACGTGGAAGAAGGGAATGGCCGCCAGCGTGACCTCCTGGCCGCCGCGCAGATCGGTCATCCAGGCCCGGGCCTGCTCGCAGTTGGCGACCAGGTTGCGGTGGGTGAGCATGGCACCCTTGGGCACGCCGGTGGTGCCGCCGGTGTACTGCAGCAGGGCCACGTCGTCCGGGCTGACCGTGGCGTCCGGTGCGGCCGGCGCCTGCGAGCGCAGCACGGCCCGCAGCGGCAGGGTCTGGCCCTCGATCTTCACCTGCACCCAGCGGCCCTCGCGGCGGGCCTTGACCGGGTACAGCACGTTCTTGGGAAAGGGCAGCGCGTCCTGAATCCCCGTGACCAGCACGCGCCTGACCGGCACGGAGTCGCGGATCTGCTCGTAGCGCGGATAAAAGGCGTCGAGCATGATCAGCGTCTCACTGCCCGAGTCGGCCAGCTGGTGCTGCAGCTCGTGCGGGGTGTACATCGGACTGGTGTTCACCACGGTCGCGCCGGCCATCAGGGCGCCGTAGAAGCTGACCACGAACTGGGGGCAGTTGGGCAGCATGATGGACACCCGGTCGCCGGGCTGCACACCCATCTTCCGCAGCGCGTTGGCCAACCGCCGGGCGTCGTCGAGCAGGGCGCGATAGGTGGTCGTGGCGCCAAGGAAGCTCAGCGCCACCCGCTCCGGATACTGGGCAGCCGCCTCCTCGAGCAGCTGGGGCAGGGTGCGCCCACTGGGGCTGAAGTCGTGTGGCACACCACGCTCGTAGTGCTGGAGCCAGGGTCGGGGAAGGGGCGGCTGAGTCATGGCTCTCCTCTTGGGGCGGCCGGCGGCGCGGCCGGTCAGAACGGCAGGGGGCAGCAGGGTGAGCAGACGCTCGGGGACGGAACAGGGGTGAGGTTCGGAACGGATTGAACCTGGTACGAAAATGAACCCGGTATAAGTTCATCATAAGGATAAAGACACCAGTCTGCGAGACCGGTTCACCCAGAGGGTGACATCTCTCGCCTTTCAGGATCGTGACCGGGCCGGGGCTCAAGACCGCGTCCGGCTGCCGGGCGAGCGTGCCGGATCAGGCCGGCCCAAACGAGACCGACCCCGGCGAGACCGGCCCACACGACATTGGCTCAGACGAGACCGGGCCATACGCGACCGGGCCAATCGCGACCGGGCGAGCGGAGGGCCACGAGATCATGGCACTTCAGCACGGCGCACCGGAGATCGCCACATGGAAGCTCGGCCCACCAGGGAGGCGTGATCAGGGTGGGGAGCCCGGTGCCTGCGTCCGTCCTGCTAGCCTTCGCCCATGCGTTACCGCACCTTCGGCGAAGCCGACTACGCCGCCCTGCAGGCCCTGGATCTGCGCCTCCAGCGCGCCGCCGACCCGGCCTACGACACCCTTCCGGAGCGCGAGCGGGAGGGCCGGCTGCACACCAGCCCGGCCGCCCTGAAGTTCTACGAGCGCAGCGAACACTCCTTCGTGGCCGACCAGGGGGGAACGCTGCAGGGCTTCGTGCTGGCCCAGGCGGTCTGGCAGGGCGACCGTCCCACGGTGCTGATCCGCACGCTCAGCCAGACCCCGGACGCCCCGGCCGGCACGCCGGAGGGTCTGTTCCAGGCGGTGATCAAGAGCGCCTACGACACGGCCGTCTACGAGGTGCATTTTCCCGTGAGCCCGGCGCTGCACGCCGTCGCCCAGGCTGAGGGCACCCGGGTGCTGGGGGCCTACGGGGTGTGCCACCTGGGCAGCCGCACCCAGACCGCCCCCGGCAGCCGCCTGGGAGAGCTGCCGGATAAGGGGTAAAGCGTGAAGAAGAGACCCGGCTCTGGGACGCTGCCCGGCTTGCATCCTCCGGGGAGCCCGCCATAATGGGCGGCATGACGAGTTCCGCCACCCGCGTGCTGCTGGGCGTGCGCGGCATGACCAGGGAGGCTGGCCCCAGGGTCGCGGCCGTCCTGACCAGCCTCGACGGTGTTCAGCGCGCTATTCCCGACGACGGCCAGATCGAGGTCTACTACGACGCCACCCAGCTTACCGTGATGGATCTCGTGCGGGCCGTCCGGGCCCAGGGCTTCCTGGCCGGAATGCTCTAGGCGTGGCTCTGGGCTATGTGGGAATCCTGACCGTGCGGCTGGAGATGCCGTGGGTCAGCAACCTGAAGGAGAAACGTGCGCTGGTGCGGCCGGTGGTCGAGCGTCTGAAAGCCCGCTACCCCCTGACCGTGGCCCGCCTGGACGGCCTGGACGCCCATGACTGGGAGGTCATCGGGGTCGCCACCCTCAGCAACGATTACGGCTGGGTCGAGGAAACCCTGAGGATGGCCGCCGATTACATCGCCCGCGAGGGGCCGTACCGGGTCGCCAGTGAGCACACCGAGATCACCGTGCTGGGCGGCAGCGAGGATGAGGACGACCAGGACTGAGACGGCTTCTGTTCATATCCGTCACGCCTGGGAGCGCGCCAGGTGTACTTCCACTTCCCGGAACCCATCGGGGGTCGCCCTCGCCCCGCTCGGAAGATGTCCGTTTCATACCGGGCATCTTCGAGATCGGTATCAGGCCACGTCGCTCTGATCCGGAGTGGGGCGATCTGAAGTTCCACGGTGAGTGGAGCGGCAGTCTGGCCCACGGGCGTCCCCCTTTCGCTCCGGCCCCTCCACTGGCCGGGCCTGAACGACGAATTCACGGTTCCCAAGCAACAGAGCAGGCGGCGCCCCGTGAATGAGGCGCCGCCTGACTTCATTCCCGCCTACCTGTTCAGCGCCGTTTTCAGGGTCTGGAAGCCCTCGGGGCGGCCGAGTGTCCGCCAGTTCAGGACGTTGGGGCCGCTCAGCTCGGCCACGCGGTCGGCGGCGCAGTCGTACTTGGCGTTGGTCTTGCGCATGATCGGCCACACCACGGCAGCGGCCCGGCCCGCCACGTCGCGGCGCGCCACCGGCCCGAACAGCCGTGAGTCCTCCGACCCGCTCTGGGTGCGGTTGTCGCCCATCACGAAATACCTGCCCGGCGGCACGGTGATCTCGGCCTGGTCGGGCATCACGCCGGCCTGGTTGGAGGTGGCCTGGGTTGCCAGCGGGCTCTGCGAGTCCCAGCAGCCCTGCTCGCGCCAGAAATCGGTCGTCCACGAGGAATCGAGCTTCACTCCGTTGACGAAGACCTCGCCGGCCTCGATCCGGATCCGGTCGCCCGGCAGCCCGATCAGCCGCTTGATCAGGAAGGGCCGGTAGGTGTACAGGCCCAGCGCACTCTTGTTCAGGTTGGCGATCTTGGCGGAGGCCTCACGCGGGGGCTTGAAGATCAGGATGTCGCCCCGGCTGAATTCACCCACCCCGGCCTTGTGCAGCCAGGTCTCGTATTTGGGCACGAACACGCGCTCGCGGTCTCGCAGGTTGGGCATCATACTCACGCCGTCCACGCCGACCAGTGTCGCGACGAACTGGGTGATCACGACCGCGAACACTATGGGTTCAAGGAGTTCCTTCCAGAGTTTCTGCAAGGTCGTGGGAGCGGGCTTGTTGAGTCTCGTCATGCAACGCGCAGGATAGCGGATCGTGCCATTCGCCATTGATCGCTGGGATGGGCATGATGGGGGTCAGAACGGCGCGGCGCGCCCGGCGGGGGAGGTCGGCGCCCGCGGTGGCCCTGGCCCCCTGGGGCGCTCAGCCGGACGGCGTGCCGGGGCTCAGGGCCGGGGGCTCCACGCCCATCAGGCCCAGCGCCCGCAGCTGGGGCAGTTCGCTCAGGGTGGCGTCGATGCCCGCCTGCACGGCCTGAGCCCGGCGGTGGAAACTCATCAGGTCGAGGTCGCCCAGCACCGGGCGCAGCAGCACGTCGGGCCGGTAGAGGCTCAGGCGGGCGTCGGTGAGCTGGGCCTGCATGACCTCCACCGCGCGGCGCAGGGCCTGCACCGGCCCCAGGCTGGTGCCCCGCCGCCACAGCAGCACCCGGCGCTCGTGCAGTTCCAGGGCGCCGGGCGCCGTGACATCCACCGCGACCACCCGCTTGGCGCCCAGGAACAGCGCGGCGTCCACCGGCAGCTGGTTGAGGATGCCGCCGTCGGCCAGCAGCATGTCGCGCAGGGGCACCGGCTCCAGGGCGCCCGGATAGGCGGTGGTGGCGCGCAGGGCCGTATACAGGTCGCCGCGCGAGAGGTAGACCGCCCGGCCGGTCAGCATGTCGGTGGCCGTGACTGCCAGGGGAATGGGCAGTTCCTCGAAGGTGGGCGGCAGGTGCTGGGCGAGCCAGGCCTCCAGTGCCGACACCCGCAGCAGGCTGCCGCCCGGCCGCCAGTCCAGCAGCCGCCGCCACGACACCTGCGCGGCGAGCCGTTCGAGGTCGTCGCCCCGGTAGCCGGCCGCAATGAAGGCGCCGATCAGGGCGCCCATGCTGGTGCCCGCCACCACGCCCGGGCGCAGATGGGCGTCTTCCAGCACCTTCCAGACCCCGATATGGGCCAGCCCGCGCGCCCCCCCGCCACCCAGCACCAGGCCAAATCCCGCCCTCTCCGTGCCTGTCATGGAACCAGTGTAGTGGCCCCTTGCACCCGGTTCAGAGCGGGGGAGGAGGGGCCAGGGCCCCCCATCGCCAACTGTATGTTGAGGTTCATTTGCAGCAGATGAGCTAGCCGGGATCGCCGCTGGTGGGATAGGTTGGGGGAGTGCCGCTCGCAGGACAGGTGGTGGGAGACGGGATCCGGCTGGTTCGTCCGGTCGGACGCGGTTCTCACAGCCTCGTGTATTTCGCCGTGACCCGTGAGGGTCAGCCCTGCGCCGTGAAAATTTTTCCACCCCACCTGTCCAGTTTCGCCGACCGCGAATACGAGCACGCCAACAACCTGCACCACCCCCGACTGGGCCGGATGCTGGGCCGCGCCCAGGTGAACGACCAGCCCGCCCTGATCGCCACCCTGGCCCGCGGCGAGGTGCTCTTCCAGCGCTACGCCCAGCGCCCCGCCGCGCACCACGACCGCCGCGCCTTCCTGCTCACCATGGCCCACCTGCTCGACGCGCTGGGCTACATGCACGGGCAGGGGCTGGTGCACCGCGACATCAAACCCGAGAACATCATCGTGGAGAGCGACGGCAGCGCCAAACTGGTGGATTTCGACCTGTCCGGCCCGGCCCAGGAGACCTTCGACGCCCCCACCCGCTTCGGCACCGCCGCCTTCCAGAGCCCCGAAGCGGCGCGCGGTGACCCGCTGGGCCCCGCCAGCGACCTCTACGGCGTGGGCGTCCTGCTGGGCTGGGGCATCTACGGCGCCCTGCCCGAACCCGGCGAGACGCTGGGCGGCAGCACCGATCCCCTGTCCACCCTGCACCTCGCCCTCACCCGCCCCGACCCGGGCGACCGCCCAGAGAGTGCCCTCCAGGCCAGGAAGGAACTCCTGCGCCTGACCGGCCTCCCGTACTGAGCGGCTTCCGTTTCCCGGCAGTCGGGACGCAGGCACCGGTCGACCCTGCGCCTCTGTGCTTGGGCTCAGTGCCGCACGATCCGGGCCTCGTTGGGCCGCAGGGGGTCGTGGGCGCCGGGCTGGTCGTTCAGGCTGCTCAGCAGGGTCTGGCCGCCGCGCAACGCCGCCAGTTCAGGCGCGTCCAGATCGTGCGTTCCAGCCCCGAAGTTCAGCAGGATGCTCAGGGTCTCGCCGCCGACCTCCCGGCGGAAGGCGAACACCTCGGCCGAACTGGTCTCCAGGCTGCGGTAGCCCCCCGCGACCAGGGCCGGATGCTCGCGCCTCAGGCGGCTCAGGGCGCGGAAGTAGTTCAGGTCGCTCTGCGGATCGGTGTCCTGCGCCTGCACGTTCAGGGCAGCATAGTTCTCGTCCACCGGCAGCCAGGGCGTGACCCCCGGCGGGGTGAAGCCGGCATTGGGCGAGGCGTCCCAGTGCATCGGCGTGCGCTCGGGGTCGCGGCTGGCGGCGGGCACGTCGGGCTGCTGGAGGCCCGCCGGGTCGACCATGCGCTCCGGGGGGATCGGCACGTTCTGCAGGCCGATCTCGTCGCCGTAGTACACGGTGGGCGTGCCGCGCAGGGTCAGCAGCAAGGTCTGGGCCACGCAGTACTGCGCGGCGCCCACGCGCGATTTGAAGCGGTGCTGGTCGTGGTTGCCCAGCACCCAGTTGGGCCAGGAGCCGTTCGCCCGGCAGGCCGCGTCGTACTCGTCGGCGAAGGCCCGCACGACCCCGGCCTGCCAGGGCAGCAGGATCAGGTGGAAGTTGAAGGGCAGGTGCACCATCGGCGCCTCCGGCGTGCCGGCGTAGGGGAGCAGCTTCTCCAGCGGCAGGTAGATCTCGCCCACCATCATGCAGTCGTCGAACTCGTCCAGCACGGCGCGCAGCTCGCGGACATAGGCGTGGGTCTCGGGCTGATCCTGGGTGTAGACGTGTTCCAGCCGGGCGTGTTCCACCGTGCCCGGCGTCCAGGCGGGGTTCACGGGCTCGTCGAGAAAGCGCTCGTCCTCGGCCAGCAGCCAGATCACGTCCACCCGGAAGCCGTCCACGCCCCGGCGCATCCAGAAACGCAGCACCTCCGCCATCGCGGCGCGCACGGCCGGGTTCCGCCAGTTCAGATCCGGCTGGCTGGGTAGGAACTGGTGCAGGTAGTACTGCCCGCTGGCCGGGTCGAGCGTCCAGGCCGGGCCGCCGAAGAAGGAGATCCAGTTGTTGGGCGGCCCGCCACCGGGCGCCCCATCACGCCACACGTACCAGTCGCGTCTCGCGCTGTGTGATCCCTGCAGCGCCTCCTGAAACCACTCGTGGTCGCTGGAAGTGTGGTTGGGCACGTAGTCCAGCATCACCTTCAGGCCCAGCCGGTGCGCCTCCTGCACCAGCGCGTCGAAATCCGCGAGCGTGCCGAACAACGGGTCGATGTCGCAGTAGTCGGCCACGTCGTAGCCGAAGTCCCGCATGGGGCTGGTGAAGATGGGGGAGAGCCAGACCGCTCCCACCCCCAGGCTGGCCACGTAGGGCAGGCGGGCGGTGATGCCGCGCAGGTCGCCCACGCCGTCGTCGCCACTGTCCTGAAAGGAGCGGGGATAGATCTGGTAGATGATCCCGCTCTGCCACCACTTGAGTTCGCCTGCCAGGGATGCCCGCTGCGTCATGGCGGCAGCCTAGCAGGAATGGGGCCGGAACTGAATCGATTCAGACCAGACGGGGTCGGGCGGCCCGGGCGAGCCGCTGGAGTCCGGGGCCTTGCTCAGTTGGCCGGCGTGTCCGAGCCCAGCCGGATCGTCACGTCGGCGCCCGGAATCCCCGGCGCCGCGCTGACCTGACCATGGCCCACGTCCTGCCGCACCCGCCCGGCCAGCGAGCCCGAGACCGTGGTGGGGGCCGGGCCGCGCGGCTCGCTGGCGATGGTCACGCTGCGGTAGCCCAGGGCGCTCAGGCGGGTCTGCAGGCGCCGAGCGCTGCCGTCCGGGGCGTCCAGGTTCACGACGGCCACGCGCAGGCTGTGGGGATCGTTGGGATCGCGGAAGTCCTTCGCCACCAGGGCGCCTAGGGCCGCCCGATCCGGCACCCAGGTGCCGCCACCCCCGAAGGTGCCGGGCACCGTGTGCATGGTGAGCTTCGGGCCGCGCAGCGCCGCGCCCAGCATGGCGCCCACCGTGTCGCGGCCGAGGTTCGACTTCATGTTGCGGTCGACCGCGCTGACCATCATGGGCAGTCTCCAGACATTCAGCGGATTCCTGACCTGCCCGATCAGGGCGCCCAGGAAGAGCTGCTGGCGGGCCACGCGCCCGATATCGCCCAGGTTGTCCTTGCGAAAGCGCAGGAAGCCCTCGGCCCGCACGCCGTCCAGGTGCTGGCGGCCCGGCTGCAGGTCGATGTGCAGCTTGCCAGCGTTGTCGTCGTACTTCAGGCGCTGGGGCACGGTCAGGGTCACGCCGCCGGCCGCGTCGGTCAGGGCGCGCACGGCGTACAACGAGAGCAGCGCGTAGGCGTCCACCTTCACGCCGGTCAGGCTCTGCACGGCCGAGACCAGCATGTCGGGGCCGCCGTGGCGGTTCGCGCCGTTGATCTTGCCCCAGCCCCAGCCCGGAATGTTCAGCCAGGTGTCGCGCGGGATGCTCATCAGGTTGGCGCGGCCGTCCGGCTGGATCTGCGCCAGCACGATGGTGTCGGTGATGTAGTTGAAGGCCTCGGGCTTGGCCGGATAGGGCCAGACGGGCGCGTTCTCGTCGTATTCGGGGGTCACGCCGGCCAGCAGCACGGTCACCGGGCGATCCGGGGTGCGGGGAAGGGCGCCGTAGCGGCTTAGGAAGGGAACGGCCGGAGAGAGGACAGCGACCAGCCCGGCCAGCAGCACCGCCACGATGACAAGAAAACGCACGCTGTGAGCATACCGGGCAATCCGCGCCCCGTCATGATCCCTTCGGATGAGGGGGGCAGTCCTGCCGGGCAGGGCGCTCAGCCGCAGCGGAAGGGGATGGGCAGCGGCCCGCAACAGCACACGCCCCGCACCCGCGGGCCGCCTGGGGCCGACCCGAACGCCAGGGGCGAGCCCCCTCCCGGTGCGGCGAACCGCGCCTGCTCCCACAGCGTGCGGTGGGCGGCGCGGCAGGCCCGGAACTGGTCGGCCACCGCCCGGCGCCCCCCGACCAGCCCCTGCTGCCGGACGATCCGCGCCACCTGCGCCGAGCAGCTCGGGCCGCCGTGAAGCGCGGCGTGCGCGCAGCGAAATCCCTTGTGAGGCGACAGGGATCGCTGATAGCGGCCGATGGCCCTCACGACCAACGCATCGAATCGGTTCATGCCCCAGCCTACGGGCGCGGTTCCTGAGCCGCCATTCTCCGATCCTTCAGCCCCGTCCATGCGGCCGCGGGTCAGATGAATACCGATGGCCCTCCGTGCCGGGCGCGTCGTCCTGCCTGCGGAAGTGGGTGCCGACGAACGCGGCAGGCTGGAGCCTCTGCCCCAGCCTGCCGCACCTCACGAACGCTTTTGCAAGAGGCTCAGTTCAGCTTGATCCTGCTGGCCACCACGTCCTGGCCCGTCATCGTCCCCTGGATCTCGACGTTGGCGCTGTCGCGGCCGCTACCGAAGAAGTCCTGGGCGTTGGTCGCGCTGCCCTCGAAGGTCGTGGCGTCTTCCACGCTCACGTTGTACTTCTGGCCGTTGGCGTCCAGCGTGAAGGTGCGGGCGCTGCTGTCAAAGTTGCTCACCGAGCCGGTCATGGTCTGGCCAGCCCCCATGTCCATGCCGCCCGTGGTGGAGTCGCTCCCGGTGGTCGAGGAGGTGCTGCCTGCGGCTCCCGTGGTGCCCGAAGCGCTGCCCGAGGTGCCGCTGGTGTCCGTGCCAGTGCCCGCCGTCCCGGTGCCCGTCGTGCCAGTATCCGTCGAACTGGTGCCAGCCGTCCCCGTGGCGGTCGAGTCGGTGCCCGTCGAACCCGTGCCCATCGAGTCCGTACTCGTCGAATCTGTGCCCGTCGAATCTGTGCCCGTCGAGCTGGTGCCCGTGGTATCGGTGCCCGTCGTGTCCGTGCTGCTGGAGTCCGTACCGCTGGTGTCAGCCGTTCCCGTGGTGTCGGTCGACGTGCTGCCCGTGGTGTCCGTGCTGCCGGTCGTACCCGACGTGTCGGTGGTTCCGGTTGCGGTCGAATCGGTGGAAGTCGTGCCGGTCGTCCCACTGTTGTCGGACTTGGGGGCGCAGGAGGCGAGCAGGGCGGCGGTCAGTGCGATCAACAGGGTGTTTTTCATGCCTGTGATTGTTGTCGCTGCCCCCCCACAGCCTTGTGAGCAGACTCCAAACCCCACTTCACCCGCCCGCCGTGTGAAGGCGGGCTTAACAGGGCCATACCTTCACGTCAGCTGGAAGCCCTCTTCGTGAACGTCCACCGTGATCTGTCCACCGGTTTGTAAAGCCCCGAACAGGAGCTGGTCGGCCAGCGGGCGCTTGATCCGCTCCTCGATCACGCGGGCGAGCGGGCGCGCACCCATCGCCGGGTCGTAGCCCAGCTCGGCTAGTTTCGCCCGGGCGGCGGGGGTGACCTGCAGGGTCACGTTCTTCCCGGCCAGTTGCGCGCCCAACTCGCGAAGGAACTTGTCCACCACGCCCGCCATGACCTCGCGCGAGAGGGCGCTGAACTCGATCACGGCGTCCAGGCGGTTGCGGAACTCGGGGGTGAAGGTGCGTTTCACGGCCTCGGCGGCCTCGCCCGCGCGGCCCACCCGCGAGAAGCCCAGCGCGGGGCGGCTGGCGTCGGCGGCGCCCGCATTGGTCGTGAAGACCAGGATCAGCCCCCGCCCGTCCACCTTCTTGCCCGCGTGGTCGGTCAGGGTTCCATGATCCATGAGCTGCAGGAAGATGTTGTACACGTCCGGGTGCGCCTTCTCGATCTCGTCGAGCAGCAGCACCGCGTGCGGGCTCTTCGCCACCGCGTCGGTCAGCAGGCCGCCCTGGTCGAAGCCCACATAGCCAGGGGGCGCCCCGATCAGCCGGGCGACCGTGTGCGGCTCCTGATACTCGCTCATGTCGAAGCGGGTGAGCGCGATGCCCAGGCGGTCGGCCAGCGCGCGGGCCAGTTCGGTCTTGCCAACGCCCGTGGGGCCGGCGAAGAGGAACATGCCCTGGGGCTTCTGGGGATCGCGCAGCCCCGCGCGGGCCAGTTTCACGGCGCTCGCCACCGCGTCCACCGCCACGTCCTGCCCGAAGACCCGCGCCCGCAGGTCGGCCTCCAGCGTCGCCAGGGACGTGACTTCCTCGGCCTTCACGGCGCCCACCGGCACGCGGGCCATGCGGGCCACGGTGGCCTCGATGTCGGGCACGGCGATCTCTCCCTTCTTGCCGGCCGAACTGCGAGCCGCGCCCGCTTCGTCCAGCACGTCGATGGCCTTGTCCGGCAGGAAGCGGTCGCGCAGGTAGCGCGCCGACAGGCTGACCGCCGCCTCCAGCGCCGCGTCCGTGTACGTGACGCCGTGGTGACTGGCGTAATGCCCCGCCAGCCCGCGCAGGATCGCCAGAGCGTCCTCCTCCGAGGGCTCGGGCACCTCGACCGTCTGGAAGCGGCGCCACAGGGCGCGGTCTTTTTCCAGATGGCGCAGCTCGGCCGGGGTCGTGGCTCCCAGTACCCGCAGTTTTCCCCGGGCCAGCGCCGGCTTGAGCAGGTTCGCGGCGTCCACCGAGCCGCCCTCGGTGGCCCCGGCGCCGACCAGGGTATGCAGCTCGTCGATGAACAGCACGGCGTTCTGTCCGTCCAGCTCGGCCAGCACGCCCCTCAGGCGCTGCTCGAAGTCGCCCCGGAAGCGGGTGCCCGCCAGCAGCGCCCCCAGGTCGAGGGCGTAGACGCTCGCGCCCTTCAGGAATCCCGGCGCCCGGCCGTCGGCCACGCGCTGGGCCAGCCCCTCGGCCAGGGCGGTCTTGCCCACGCCGGGCTCGCCCACCAGCACGGGGTTGTTCTTGCCGCGCCGCGCCAGGATGTGCACCGTGCGCTCCAGCTCGGTCTCGCGGCCGATCACCGGGTCGAAGGCCCCGGCGCGGGCCTGGGCGGTCAGGTCGGTGGTATACGCCTCCAGCGGGCTGGGTTCCGGCGCCGCGTTCTCGTCGGGCGCCGGGCCATCCACGCCCGCCACGCGCCGTTCCCGGCTGCGGCTGTCCACCTTCGCCACGCCATGCGACACGTAATTCAGCACGTCCAGCCGGGTCACCCCCTGCGCTTCCAGAGCGGCGCGGGCGGCGCTGTCGTCTTCCTCCAGCAGTTCCACCAGCACCCGGGCGCCGTCGGCCTGCTGGCTGCCCTTGCCGCTGGCGTGCAGCTGCAGCACCGCGCCCTGCACGACCCGGTGGACGCCCAGGGTGAAGTCTGGTTCGGCGTCCTCCACGACCTCCAGCACGTCCAGTTCGGCCTCCAGCAGTTCGCGTAACCTCTCGACGTTCACCCCCAGCGCCAGCAGCGCCTCGCGCGCTTCGGGGTCGTGGGTCAGGGCCAGCAGCAGGTGCTCCTGGGTCACGTATTCGTGGCCGGCCTCGCGGGCGTAGTCCGCCGCCCGGCCGATGGTGATCTGAAGGTGTTCGCCGATCATGTCTGGGACTCCCTGGAGAGGCGTGGTGGGGGGCTGGCCTGGAGCGTCATTCGCCCGGCTCCGGCTGCGCCACCACCATCAGAGGATGGCCCTCGCTGCGGGCGTGCGCCGTGACCTGCGCGACCTTGGTCTCGGCCACGTCGCGCGGGTAGATGCCGGCCACGCCCTGGCCCTTGTGGTGCACGGCCAGCATGATCATGTGCGCCGCCTGCTCCGACTTGCGGAAATAGCGCGCGAGCACCATGACCACGAAGTCCATGGGGGTGTAGTCGTCGTTGAGCAGAAGCACCCGGAAGAGGCGTGGCCGGGCGGTCGCCGTGCGTTCCAGGGTCTGGGTGCCGGTCTCGCCGCCGGGGTGGGAAGGAGTGCGGCCCGTCATGAAGCGAGTCTAGCGGGCAGGGGCAGGGCAGAAGGTGGCAGGGGGTGGGGTCAGGCGCGGGGCCGGTGCCGACTTTGCTGCTCCGTCGGTGCCCTGCAGCGCCGGTCGCCAGACTCCGAACAAGGCGTTGGCGTCGCGGCTCAACAGGCTTCTGACCTCACCGGACAATGACCTGGGCAGTCCTCAGGCTGGTGCGACACGGGCCTGTGCGTGTCGCCACTGCTCCACATGCCGTCTTCACCCATTACGTCAACTGGCCTATCTGAGAGCAGCCGATCCGCCCCTGGCGTACCCTGGGAGCACCATGACCACCTCCCTCCCGGACGCCGCCGTCCACGTCCGCGACCTCAGGAAGCAGTACGCCGTCCACGAGAAGGAGCCGGGCCTGCTGGGCAGCGTGAAGGCCTTCGTGAACCGCAAGACCACCTATGTGGAGGCCGTGAAAGGCGTGTCCTTCGATCTGGCCCCTGGCGAGGTCGTGGGCTTCCTGGGGCCGAACGGGGCGGGAAAGACCACCACCCTCAAGATGCTCTCGGGCCTGCTGCATCCCTCGGGGGGCACGGCCCAGGTCGGCGGCTTCGAGCCCCGGCGGCGCGAGGCAGCCTTCCTGAAACGGATCACGCTGGTAATGGGCCAGAAGCAGCAGCTGATGTGGGATCTGCCCGCGCTGGATTCCTTTCTGGTCAATCAGGCCATCTACGAGATCCCGGAGGCCGAGTATCAGGCGACCATGCGCGAGTTCACGGAGGTGCTCTCGCTGGAGGGCATCCTGAAAAAGCAGGTGCGCAAGCTCTCGCTGGGCGAGCGCATGAAGTGCGAACTGGCGGCCGCCCTGCTGCACCGCCCGCGCGTGCTCTTCCTGGACGAGCCGACCATCGGCCTGGACGTGAACATGCAGGAGGCCGTGCGCGAGTTCGTGCGCGACTACAATCGCCGCTACGGAGCGACCGTGATCCTGACCAGCCACTACATGGCCGACGTGACCGCGCTGGCCGAGCGCATCCTGGTGATCGACAAGGGCGAACTGGTCTTCGACGGCGATCTGGCGCGGCTGGCCGAGCAGGGGAGCGGCGGCAAGACCATCAAGCTGCAGTTCCGGCAGCCGGTGGGCGCCGCGCAGCTCGCGGGCTACGGGCAACTGGTCTCCAGCGACGGCCTGAGCGCCGAGCTGAACGTGCCGCGCGCCGAGGTCAGCCCGCGCGCCGCGAGACTGCTCGCCGACTTCGAGGTGGCCGACCTGACTGTGGAAGACCCGCCCATCGAGGCCGTGATGGCGGAACTGTTCGGCCGGTCTGACAGAACGGATACCGTGCCAGCGCCTGAGGCGGCCCCGGCATGACCGCCGCCTGGAACAAGGTGCGCGTGCTGTTCGGTGCCCAGTTCGCCCTGATGGCCGAGTACCGCGCCGAGGTCGTGATCTGGATGCTCTCGGGCACCCTGTCGCTGGTGATGATGCTGGTCTGGATGGCCCAGGCCGCCGCCGCGCCGGGCGGCCAGATCCGGGGGTACACCTCCGCCGATTTCGCCACCTATTTCCTCTCGACCTGGCTGGTGTCGCAACTGCTGGTCGTGTGGGTCGCCTGGGAACTGGACTTCGAGATCCGCCAGGGGCTGCTCTCGCCCAAGCTGCTGCGGCCCCTCGATCCGATGTGGCAGCACTACCTGGGCCACGTCTCCGAGCGCTTCGTGCGGTTTGTGCCCATGCTGGGGCTGGTCGCGCTGTTCGCGTGGCTGTCCGGGGCGCGCTTCACGGGCGAGTGGTGGGCCTACCCGGTCACCCTGGGCCTGTGCGTGCTGGGCTTCAGCGCCCGCTTCCTGTGGGAGTACACCATTGGCCTGCTGGCCTTCTGGACGGAGAGCAGCACCTCGTTCCAGGAGATCGTCTGGCTGGTCTACGCCGCGCTGGGCGGCATGTTCGCGCCTCTGGCCTTCTACCCGGAGTGGGTGCAGCGCATTGCCGTCTGGACGCCCTTTCCCTACATGCTGGGCCTGCCCGCGCAGCTCCTGGCCGGCAAGGCCACGCTGGCCCAGGCTGGGCAGGGCGCCCTGGTGATGCTGGGCTGGCTGGTCGTCTTCTGGTGCCTGCGCTTGCTTGTCTGGCGCTCGGGCCTGCGGAAATACGGGGCGGTGGGGGCGTGAGGGGCGGTGATGGGAGATGGTCGATGGTTGATGGAAGGAGCCCGGGTTTTCCATCAACCATCAACCATCCACAATCAACGCCGGCCAGGGGCCGGCTGTGACCCGCTACCTGCGCCTCGTCCGCATCTTCACGGGGGCGACGATCTCGGCGCAGCTGGAGTACCGGGCGAATTTCGTGGGCGCGGTGCTGGCGTCACTGGGCGAGGTCGGGGTGGCGCTGCTGGGGATCGGGGTGGTATTCGGGCAGCCGGGCACGACCACGGTGGGCGGCTGGACGTTCCGCGAGGCGCTGCTGGTCACGGGGTTTTTCATGCTCACGGAGGGCTTCATCTCGGTGTTCATCCAGCCCAACATGAGCAAGATCGCCGAGGCCATCCGCACCGGCAGTATGGATTTCACGCTGCTCAAGCCCATCGACGCGCAGTTCAACGTGTCCACGCGCCACCTGAACGTGATGCGGCTGCCGGACATCCTGATCGGGCTCGGGCTGATCGCATACGCCGCCGCCGGCCTGACCGTCACGCCCGGTGGGGTGCTGTCGGCGCTGCTGCTGTACGCCTCGGCGCTGGTCATCGTGTACTGCATCTGGCTGGGGCTGAGCACCACCGCCTTCTGGTTCGTCAAGACCCAGAACGTGACCGAGCTGTTCAACGGCGTGTTCGGCGCGGCGCGCTTCCCGGCCACCGCCTTTCCGGTGCCCGTGCGCTTCGTGCTCACCTTCGTGGTGCCCGTGGCCTTCGTGACCACCGTGCCCGCCCAGGCCATGACCGGGCGCCTGACGCCCACGCTGGCGCTGGCCTCGCCGCTGGTCGCGGCCGCGCTGTTCGCCCTGACCCGCTGGTTCTGGCGCCGGGCGGTCGCCAGCTACACCAGCGCCAGCAGCTGAAGGCATGGACTGGACGATCCTGGGCCAGCCGAGGCCGCGCTCCGTCCACCTGACCCCCACCGCCCGTGCCCGGCTTTCCCACCTCGCCGAACTGCGCGACGTCTCCAGCCCCGCCGAGGCTGCCCGCGCCTCGGCCGAGTTTTCCGGGGAACCGGGCTTCGCCGCCGACCTGCTGGCCGTGCGCCCCTGGCTCAGCCCCGCCACCCCGAAGCGCGAGGTACTGGGCGCCCTGCTGGACTCCGAGTGGACGGGCTTCCTGGCCCTGCTGGGCGAGTACGGCCCCTGGGTCTACGTGAGCACCGTACGCGACCTGCAGACCCTCTCGGCGCGGTATGGAGAACTGATCACAGCCGCGTCGGGGGCCGATGAAGAAGCGGTCTGGAACGCCTCTCAGGGGACGGTGTTCCCCTCGCTCCTGGCCCGCCTGGAGGCCACCGACTACCGGCGTCCGGGGCAGGGTGGAGGAGATCTGGCCGCGCTGGAAGCCGCCTTCTGGGCCGAGGCGGCAGCGCAGGCGCGGGGGCGGTACGAGGGGCGCCGGCGGAACCGTTAGAGCCTGAGTGGGGAATGTACGCACACGCTGTCTGAAGTGATGAATTGCCGGGGTACCCTCAGCGTTGCGTGAAGCCGGGGCCGGCGCCGACCTGACGGTGGGGGGTTAGATTCGGCCCATGACCGCTGCCACCCCCCTCCTGTTCCAGCCCCTGAAACTGCAGGGCCTCACCCTGCCCAACCGGGTGGTGGTCTCGCCCATGTGCATGTACTCCTCGCAGAGCGGTCTGGCGAACGAATTCCATCTGGTGCACCTGGGGCAGTTCGCGCTGGCTGGCGCGGGCCTGATCTTCACCGAGGCCGCCGCCGTGTCGCCCGAGGGCCGCATCAGCCCCGAGGATCTGGGGCTCTGGGACGACGCCCAGCTCGTGCCGCTGGGCCGCATCAACGACTTCATCCACGCCCAGGGCGGTCGCATCGGGGTTCAGCTGGCGCACGCCGGGCGCAAGGCCAGCACCTTCGCCCCCTGGCGTGGGCAGGGCGCCGTGCCCCCCGAGCAGGGCGGCTGGCAGGTCATCGGCCCGGACGCCAGCGCCTACAGCGCCACGTTTCCCGTTCCCCAGGCCATGAGCCTGGAAGAGATCGCCCGGGTCGCGCAGGCCTTCGTGGCCGCCACCCGCCGCGCCGAGATCGCCGGGTTCGACGCCGTGGAAGTACATGCCGCCCACGGCTACCTTCTCCACCAGTTCCTCTCGCCGCTGGCCAACAGCCGCAGCGACGAGTACGGCGGCTCCTTCGAGAACCGTGTGCGCCTGCTGCTGGAGGTCGTGCGGGCGGTGCGCCGGGTCTGGCCGCTGCACAAACCGCTCTTCGTGCGCCTGAGCGCCACGGACTGGGCGCCCGGCGGCTGGGACGAGCAGCAGACCGTGGCCCTGGCGGGGCTGCTGGACAAGGAGGGCGTGGACGTGCTGGACATCAGCTCCGGTGGGCTCACTCCGGCCCAGCGGATCACGCCGGGGCCGGCCTATCAGGCGGGCTTCGCCGCGCAGGTCAAGCGGGCCGTGCCGGCGCTGGGCGTCATGACGGTGGGCATGATCGACACGCCGGAGCGGGCCGAGGGCCTGCTGCAGAACGGCGACGCCGACCTGATCGCGCTGGCCCGCCCTTTCCTGGGCGATCCCCACTGGGCGCAGGCGGCGGCCGTGAAGCTGGGCGTCAAGCTCGACGTCGCGGCGCAGTACCAGCGGGGCACACGGGTGGTCTGAGGGGGCTGGGTCGATTCCTGTGCGCTTTGCGTCCCCCTGCCCTTGAGCGGTGGTGTGGACAGGGTGGTCAAACGGTCGTCCGAGACTCCCCAGCCCATCGGCTGGGAGCCCCTGCCTGCTGATCCTCCTCCGCGTGTCCCGATCCTCCCGCCAGGGGAAAAACTTAAAGACACTGAGCCCGGCGCGTCCGGATCAACGCCATCGAAAAACTGTCCAAGCCATCGTACAGACGAGTGAGGTGGGGCGAGCCACTCTACGGGCAGGCTGTCTCACCTCTGCCGTTCAGGTGTAGTCCGGCAGTTCGTCGGTGAATTCGCCGTCGAGCAGGTGCAGCACCCGGTCGGCGAAGGCGGCCAGCCGCTCGTCGTGGGTGACCAGCAGCACCCCGGCGCCGTGCTCGCGCGCCAGGCTGACCAGCAGTTCGGCCACGAGTCGGGCGTTGGCGCGGTCGAGGCTGCCGGTGGGTTCGTCGGCCAGCACCACGGCGGGCCCGGCGGCCAGGGCGCGGGCCACCGCCACCCGCTGGCGCTCGCCGCCGCTCAGAACCCCCGGGAAATCCCGATCGCGCCCGGCCAGCCCGACTCGCTCCAGCAGCGCGCGGGCCCGGCCGGCATCGGGCTGGCCTGCCAGGCGGCTGGGGATCATCACGTTGTCCAGCACGTTCAGATCCTCCAGCAGGTAGTGGTGCTGGAAGACCAGGCCCACGCGCCCGGCCCGCCGACTGGCGCGCACCTGGGTATCCAGCGTGTCGACCCGCTCGCCGGCCCACCAGACCTCGCCGCCCTGCGGGGTATCGAGACCGCCCAGCAGGTGCAACAGCGTGCTCTTGCCGCTGCCCGACGGCCCGGTCACCGCGACCACCTCGCCGGGGCGCACCTCCAGCGACACGCCGCGCAGGACGCTCAGCTCGGCGAAGGAATGCTGGATATCCACGGCCTTCAGGGCCGGTTCGGGAACACTCACGCGGGGCATCTTAGCCCGCGGCCCCTCTGGGGATGCCCAATCTCTGAGGAGGCACAGTCTCTGGGGATGCCCAGTCACGCAGGGTCGGGAACTGGCCCGGTCTCCCATCCCTGCCCGTGTCCGTCGTCCGGTGACGCTCCCCGGGCCAAGCGCCCACCCGGGAACGCTAGGATGAGCCTCTGATGACCCGGTTGGAGGCCCTGAAACGCAATCCGCTCTTCCAGGACGTGCCGGATCCGGCGCTGAACGAGATTTCCAGGGTCGTCACCGAGCGCCACCTCAGTCCGGGCGAGGTGCTGCTCACCCAGGACGTCCAGGGGGAGGCGCTGCACCTGCTGGTCAGCGGCGTGGTGCGGGTCAGCCGGGTCAGTCTGGGCAGCCGCGAGCGGGTCATGGGCGACGTCTACGCCCCCGGCGTGATCGGTGAGACGGCCGTGCTGTCGGTGTCCAGCGAACGCAGCGCCACGGTGGTGGCGATTACCCCGGTCTCTACGCTGATGCTGTACCGCACGCACTTCCAGCAACTGCTGCAGCGTTACCCGGGCATCCTCTGGAACCTCAGCCGGATGCTGGCCGAGCGGATCACCTTCCTGAACGATGAGCTGATCGCCTTCGGTCTGAACACCGAGGCCGCCCTGAGCCACGTCTTCACCAACCTGTACCGCCAGCGCGTCCAGGCGGGCGTGCCCCAGCCCGAGGTGCTGCCCCTGGGCACCCACGACATCATGCTCCGGATCTCGTCGAGCCGCGAGACGGTGTCGCGGGTGATGCGGAAGCTGGAGAAGCAGGGGCTGGTGAGCGTCCGGGGATCGAACGTGATCCTGCTCGATCCCGAAGGGCTGGAGCGGATTCCGCTGGAAGAGTCGGAAGCGGCCGAGTAGCGCTGCAGGCCCGGCCCAGGCGGATATCCTCTGGGTCATGCGACTGGTACGGATACGGCACGACGGCACTCCCCGCTGGGGCGAACTCGACGGTGAGACCGTCCACTTCACGCACGGTCTGGCGGGCGGGCGAAGCGGCGGCTCCACCCTCTTCGACCCCGGCACCCTGCTGGCCCCCGCCGAGCCCAGCAAGATCGTCTGCGTGGGCCGCAATTACCTCGACCACATCCGCGAGCTGGGCAACGACAGCGGCGAGCTGCCCACAGAGCCCGGCATCTTCCTGAAAGGCCCCAACGCGCTGGCCGAGCCCGGCGGCACGGTGATCCGCCCCGACTGGACGCAGAATTTCCATTTCGAGGGCGAGCTGGCCCTGGTGATCGGCACGTGCGCCCGCGACCTGAGCCCCGAGACGGCCCTCCAGCACGTCGCCGGCTACACCTGTGGCCTCGACCTGACCGCCCGCGACCTGCAGAAGACCGACCTGCAGTGGTTCCGGGCCAAGGCTGCCGACCGCTTCTGTCCGCTGGGCCCCTGGCTGGAGACCGACCTCGACCCGGCGGACGTGCGCGTGCAGACCCGCGTGAACGGGGCCACGAAGCAGGACAGCCGCACCAGCCACATGATCTTCGACGTGCCGGCGATCCTGAGCTATGTCAGCCGTTACGTGACCCTGGAGCCGGGAGACGTGGTGCTCACCGGCACCCCCGAGGGCGTAGGCCCTTTGCAGAGCGGCGACACCGTGGAGGTGGAGGTCGAGGGCATCGGCGTGCTGAGCACCTTCATCGGCTGAGCACCCTGATCGGCTGAGCACCCTGATCGGCTGATGAGACCGGCCCCGGAGACCATCCGGGTGCCTAGACTGCCCTCGTGCCGCGAGGCTGACCCAGTAGAGAAAGGTCGATTCCCGACTCGACTGTCCATCTCGACGTGGTCGTCCACCGAAATCCAGACCCTCTGCTTCGCCGCTCCACAAGCGCTGCTCCTCAGGGCATCCCGGACAGCCGGGAGGGGGCCGGGCCCAGCATCAGCCCAGTGCCCAGCTTCAGCCCAGCGGGGCGGGGCGCCCGAAATAGTAGCCCTGCAGGTAGTGGCAGCCGCTCTGCATCAGCGCCTGGGCCTGTTCGGGGGTCTCCACGCCCTCGGCGACCACCTCCAGTTGCAGGGCCCCGGCGAGGGCCACGATCGAGCGCACGACCTCCAGCGCGCGGGCGCCGGCCGGGGTCGGCAGGCCCACGTCGCGGGTGAAACTCTGGTTGATCTTCATGATCTGCACTGGCAAGGTGGCGATGGCCGACAGGCTGCTGTAGCCGGTGCCGAAGTCGTCGAGGGCGATCCGCAGGCCCAGGGCCCGCAGTTCGGCCAGGACGACTTCGGCACGGCGGGCATCGAGCAGCGCGCTCTCGGTGATCTCCAGCACGAGCTGATCCGGATCGACCCCGACTTCCTCCAGCACGCGCTGAACCCGCCGGGCGTACTCGGGATGCTCGAATTCCAGCGCACTGACGTTCACCGACGCGCGCTCGATGAGGCCCGAGCGCAGATCCTGTGCGGCGCGCCGCAGCACCCACAGGCCGATCATCCCGATCAGCCCCGCCGATTCCGCCAGCGGAATGAACTCGGCCGGGCTCACCAGTCCGGACGGCCGCTGCCAGCGGATGAGCGCTTCGTGGCCTACCACACGGCCGTCCTGGGCCCCGACCACCGGCTGGTAATGCAGCAGCAGTTCATCGCGGCTCACCGAATGGTGCAGAGCCGCCGTCAGCTCGACTTCCGCCGGACTGCGCCGGTCGTGCTGGGCATTGAAGAACGCGTAGCCCACGCCTGAGCGTTTGGCCCGGTACATGGCCGTGTCCGCCTGGCTCAGCAGGCTTTCGGCGTCGGCGGCGTCGTGGGGATAGAGGCTCAGGCCGGCGCTGAACTGGACGAAGACCTCCTGGCCGCGCAGCACGAAGGGGGCCACGAAGGCGTCGCGCAGGCGGTTCATGACCGCCGAAGCGTCGTGGGCCGCGCGGATGTCGCTCAGGACGATGGTGAACTCGTCGCCGCCCATGCGGGCAATCAGGTCACTGGTGCCCACCGAGGCCCGCAGCCGGGTGGCCACGAGCTGCAGCAGTTCGTCGCCGGCGGCGTGGCCCAGCGTGTCGTTGATCAGCTTGAACTGATCGAGATCGACCAGCCCCAGCACCAGCTGTTCGCTCCTGAGGTCGGCCCGCGTGAACGCCCGCGCCAGATGCTGGTGGAAATGCGTGCGGTTGGGCAGGCCGGTCAGCGAGTCGTACAGCGCGAGGTGCCGCAGTTCGCGCAGGGCGTCCCGCAGCGAGATCTCGTCCATCACCAGCGCCGCGAAGGCCTGCAGCGTCGCGGCGTCCTGGGCGCTGAAGGTCCGGGGCTCGGTGTCGATCACACAGAGGGTGCCCAGTTCGTGGCCCTCCGCCGTGACCAGCGGGGCGCCGGCATAGAAGCGGATATGCGGCTCGCCCACTACAGGATCAAGGTTTCGCACGCGGGGGTCGAGGGTCGCGTCGGGGATGACCAGCACGTCGGGCTGTCGCATGGCCAGCGAGCAGATCGCCATGTCCCGGGGTGTTTCGGTCTTCAGGCAACCGACCTTGGCCTTGAGCCACTGGCGGTTGCGGTCGATCAGCGAGACCGAGGCGATGGGCACTCCGAACTGCTGCGCGGCCAGCGTGACGATGCGGTCGAACTGCTCCTCGGGGGGGGTATCCAGCAGGCCGGAGCGGTACAGGGCAGCCAGGCGCTGCTCCTCACGCAGATCCAGCGCTAGGGCCGGGGGGAGAGAGTCGGTGGGGGCGGCGAGCGACATGGCCTGAGTCTGCCCGCCTGGACGTTCCTAAAACCTTTCAGTGATTGGGCGCCCGGTCAGCTGCCGGGAGCGTGCCAATGGCCCGGCAGACGGCGTGAGCGACCGAGCCGCCCCCCTACGGACGCCGGGCGGTGGACGACCACCGGGAGCTGTCCCGAATGTCCGTCCACCGCCCTCCTCACCGCCCCTGCGAGCCCTGTCGGTCAGCTTCGGAGCCACTTTCAGGCCTGGCCCCTCGGGACGCTCCTGCCAGGAAGCGCCCCTGGCCCGGCGCCGCGCCTACTTCAGCAGATTCCGGCTGATGATCACGCGCTGGATCTCGTTGGTGCCCTCATAGATCGTGTTGAGCTTGGAGTCGCGCAGCAGCTTCTCGACCGGGTATTCGCCCACGTAGCCGTAGCCGCCGTGGATCTGGATGGCCTCGTTGGCCGAGTCGAAGGCCATCTCCGAGCAGTAGGCCTTGGCGATGGCGCTCTCGAAGCCGTGCGGCTGGCCCTGATCGACCAGCCAGGCGGCCTTCTGGTACATCAGCCGGCCGGTCTCGATGCCCATGGCCATCTCAGCCAGCTTGAACTGGATGGCCTGGAAGGTGCCGATGGGCTTGCCGAAGGCCTCGCGCTCCTTGGCGTACTTCACCGATTCGTCCAGCGCGCGCCGGGCGATCCCGACCGAGCCCGCCGCCACCGGAATGCGGGTCTTGTCGAGCGTCTTCATGGCGATCTTGAAGCCGTCGCCCAGGCCGCCGAGCTGGTTCTCGCGGGGCACGCGCACGTTCTCGAACACCAGTTCGCTGGTCAGGCTGGCCCGCTGGCCCATCTTGTGCTTGATCTTGTTGTAGGAAAAGCCCGGCGCGTCCTTGGGCACCACCAGCGCCACGGTGGCCTTGTGGCCGCCCTGCTTGTCGGTGGTGGCGAACACCACGGTCAGCTCGGCCACGCCGCCGTTGCTGATCCACATCTTGGTGCCGTTGATGACCCACTCGTCGCCGTCGAGCACGGCGGTGGTGTTCATGGCGGCGGCGTCGGAGCCGTTGTTGGGCTCGCTCAGGGCGAAGGCCGCCAGGCTGGGCTTCTCGGTCAGCGGGGTCAGAAAGCGCTTCTGCTGCTCCTCGGTCGCGCCGACCAGCAGCGGCGTGATGCCCAGCTCGGAGGCCATCAGGATGGTGTAGATGCCCATGCAGCCGTAGCCCAGCTCCTCACCGATCAGGCACTCGTCGAGCATGCCCAGGCCCAGGCCGCCGGCGTGCTCGGGGATCGAGGCGTTCAGCAGGCCGACCTCGAAGGCCTTCTCCACGACCTGCCAGGGCAGCTCCTCTTTCTGGTCGTACTCGGAGGCGACCGGAATGATCTCCTTGCGGGCGAAATCGCGGGCCAGCTGCTGCAGCTGACGTTGTTCGTCGGACAGACTGAACTCCATGGATGCTCCTTGTGGGGGCGGCCCCCAGGCCACCGGGAAATCACGGCCACAACGCGGCCGCCGTGGGGATTTGAACCCAGTATAACGTACTGGCCTGCAGACGCACCGGCACGGCAGCCGCCCCCTGATCATGGGCCGATCATGGCCCCCACGCTACAACTCAGGAGGGAGGGAAAGAGGCAGGCTGCAGACGCACTCCCGGGTGAAGGAGGAGCCATGCAGAGCCGGGTGAAGTTCGACATTCGCATGAACATCACCGACGAGGAAACGTTCAGCACAGATGAGCACGCCAGCGTGATCCGGGGGGGGACGCTGGCGCTCGACGTGCACGCCCCGGAGCAGCGGATCCTGATCGTCGGCAAGTGCGGCGGCCGGCGGCGCGTGGAGCTGCGGGTGTCGTTCTGCCGGCAGGCCGCCGGCGCGGTGCAGGTCACCGGGCAGGCCCGACTGCTTCAGGACGGGGCGGAAGTCTCGTCTGGGCACTCCGCGCCAGAGCCCGACCTTTCAGAGCCGAGCCACCCGGCCCCCGACTCCGCAGCGTTCTCCGCCCTCGTCGGAGCCGGGGAGTCGCGGGCCCTGTGCTTACCGCTCACCGCCGGGGAGGGGGACATGGCGTTCGCGCAGATCATGTTCGGCCTGAGTGTCCTGGCCGTGAATCCGCAGCAGCCCGCGGCGGCCCTGGAGGTGGCGGCGGCCGCCCTCGGCCCGGGCCGCACGGGCGCCGCGCTGTCCGGCTGCGAGGCGGTGCGGGGCGGCTTCCGGCAACGCTTCGAGCACTGCGACCTGTACGCCCTGCCCGGGGGCGGCGTGCATGACCTGAGCGGTGAACTCCGGCGCAAGTACGACGCCTGGGGCGGCCCGGACAGCGCCCTGGGCCTGCCGGTCACCGGTACCCAGGTCTGCCCGGACGGCGTGGGGCGCCTGTGCAGCTTCGCGGGCGACGCCAGCCTGGCCTGGCACCCCCGCACCGGCCCGATGGTCGTCTCCGGCCGCGTCCGGGCCCACTGGGAGGGCACCGGGGCCGAGCGCGGCCCGCTGGGCTATCCCACCAGCGACACCCTGACGCTCGGCCAGCGGTCTCAGCAGAGCTACGCCACCTTCCAGAACGGCGTCGTCTACACCGAGGAGGAACAGGTCAGCGAGCCGGCCCGCGCGGCGCTGAGCGGCGCCCAGGTGTGTGCGCTGGTGGAGGAGGCGCTGCGGAACCGGCTGGGGAGCGCCGGCCTGCTGCACCTGGACACCCTGGCGCTGGTCGGCGTGAGTGACACGGCCCACGACTTCACCCGCAGTGGCAACCGCGTGCTCACGTACCGGGCCACGGGAACGGTGCGCGCCGACCAGACGGAGCCCCGACCCACCGCCTTCGATCTGACCCTCCCGCTGCAGTTCGTCCCCAGCCCCCACCCGGACGGCCACCGGGCCGTGCGCCTGATGGCCCGGCAGGCCGGCGTGATCGGGCTGACCACCCCGCTGGACTCCGGGTCAGCCCCCCTGACGGAGCGGCTGCAGGCGGTCAGCGGCGTGCTGACGACCCTGCTGCCCGCGCCGGAGCTGCTGGGGGTGGTGCCGTCCGGTGCCGGGCTGCTGAGCTTCAGGGTGACCAGCGACGGCGGCATCCGCCTCGCCTTCCGGCCTGATGGAGCGGGCACGCTGGCCGCGCAGCACGCGCAGACCCTCTTCGATACGCTGCTGCGACGGAGTGTCGTGCCAACGGCGGACTGAATCGCGGCGCCGCTGCCCTGCGCTCCATCTGTGTGCTACGTGTCCAGGGCCGGGGCCGCCTCGATGCCTGTGGCCCAGATCTGGGTGCCGCGCCGCTCCAGGCGCACCCGGGGCAGCGGCCCGTTGGCCTTGCCGAACACGGCCTCGCCGGCCTGCAGCGGGTCGAACACGCTGTAGTGGCAGCGGCAGCCCAGCTGCGGGTGCTGCGCGTCCGCCGGCGGGCGGTAGTTGAAGGCGAAGGCCAGCACCTCGGGGTCGCGCACTAGATTCACCGAGCAGCCCAGGTGCGTGCAGACCCGTGAATAAGCGACCAGATGCAGGCCGTCCGGGCCCGACAGGCCGCCCTCGACCGGCTGGGGCACCCGCAGCAGCGTGCAGGGCCGTCCCGCGTAGGAGAACGTCTGCTCGGCCCACAGCGAACGCAACTGGCCCAGGTCGCCCACCGCCTGGGGCGTGCCCGGCTGGAAGGCCGGCGGCCCAGCCTGGCTCTTGCCGAAGGTCACGCGGGCCCCGTACCAGCCCAGATAGGCGAAGGTGCCCAGTGTGCCCGCCACCGGCAGCACCCACCAGCGCTCCAGCAGGGCCCGGCGGGTGATCCTCCTGGCCCCGCTGACGGGACGGCGGCCCGGTTCGCTCACCGGCCGGCCCTCTGCCAGCCCTCCAGCAGATCGAGCAGGGCCTTCAGCTCGGCCTCCTTCAGCTGCGGGTAGGCGGGCATGGTGCCCTTCCCGTTCCGGATGACGCTCGCCAGCGCCGTGCGGGAGAGGGTCGAGACCCGCAGGCTCGGCCCCAGGCCCCCGCCGCCGGCCGGCCCGTGACAGCTCGCGCAGTTGGCGGCGTAGACCCGCTGGCCGGGGTCGCTCTTCTGCAGGCGGGCGCGCAGCGCCGTGATCAGGTCGTCGGCGTCGCGGCCTGTGGGCTCCAGGGTGCGGTAGCGTTCCAGGGCGCTCAGGGCCTCGGCGTCCTGACCGAAGCGCGCCAGCGTGAAGCCCAGCAGCAGCTGAGACTCGGCCTCCTGGGGGGCCAGCTGCGCCGCCGTGCGGATCAGCAGCGCGGCCTGGGTGGCGTCCTCGTCGCTGACCGTCTGCCCGGAGCGCTCGCCGCGCGTCAGCAGCAGGATGCCCAGGCGCCGCAGGGCCACCGGCTGCCGGGGGTCGAGCTTCAGCGCCTCGCCGTAGGCGCTCACCGCCTGGTCGTACTGCTCGGAATCGAAGGCGGCCCTGCCCCAGGCCAGGTAGTCCGCGTTGGCCTGCGTGCGCTCGGCCCGCGCCCGCAGCGCCGGCAGGCTCAGCACCGCCTGCACGTCGGCCGCCTCGGCGCTGCTCAGCGAGGCCAGCTGCCAGCGCGGCACGAAGGTCACGGCGCCCACCCCGGTGAGCAGCGCGGCCAGCGCCACGCCCACCACAGCCAGCCGGCGCCCTCCAGCCCGGCCCGGGGCGGGGGGCAGGCCGTCCAGCGCCCGCAGGGTCAGGGCGGCCCGGCGCTCCAGATCCGGCCGGCGGGACTCGTCCTCCAGGGCGGCCAGTTCGGCGTACAGCCGGTCGCGCTCCCCGTGCAGCCGCTCACGCTCGGGAGCGTCCGGGTCGGCGGACACCCGCCGCCGCAGCGGCTCGAGCACCAGCCAGAGGGCCACCGCCACGATCAGGCCCAGCAGCAGCAGGCTCAGAATCACGGCTGACCGCCCGGACGGGTCTCACGCCGCACCTGGGCCAGATACGAGTCGAAGTCCTCCGCCGCGTCCGGCGCCTGCTCCGGGGTACCGGCCGCTGTCCGGCGGCGGCGCAGGAACGACCACCACAGCGCCCCGCCGCCGACCAGCGCCAGCAGCGGCCCGCCCCACAGCAGCAGGTTGCGCCCGCTCTTCGGCGGGTCGAGCAGCACGAAGTTGCCGTAGCGCTGGGCGAAGAAGTCGTAGATCTGGGCCTCGGAGCGGCCGGCGGCCAGCTGCTCACGCACGCTGGAGCGCATCTTGACGCTGATGTCGCTGCGCGAGTCGGCGATCGACTCCCCGGTGTCGCACAGCGGACAGCGCAGGTTCTTCTGGATCGCCACGGCGCGGGATTCCAGGGCCGGATTGAGCGTCGGTGGCGCGGCCAGGGCGAGGGTCAGCAGCAGGCACAGGGCCCAGGGCAGCGAGCGGAGGGCCGGGCCGGATCGGCCCAGGAGCGTGCGGACGAACACCTGAAGCATCAGATGCCCGGAACGCCGATCTTGGTCAGGCCCGCGTTGAGGCGCTCGCGGGTCAGGCCGCCCCGATCCATGTGCTGCACGACCCCCTCACGGTCGATGAAGACCGTTTCGGGGATGCCCGAGACGCCGTAGTCCACGCCCGTATTGATGCCCGGGTCGCGCAGGTTGGGGTAGGCCAGCTCGTATTCCTGGATGAAGTCGCGGGCGCTCTTCTCGTTCGTCTCCTGGAACAGGATGCCCAGGATGGCCACCCCGGAGGCGCCGCCCTGCCGGGCGCTCAGTTCGCGGAACATCGGCGCTTCCTCGCGGCAGGGGCCGCACCACGAGGCCCAGAAGTTCAGCACCACCGGGCGGCCCCGCAGCTCGCTCAGGCTGACCTCCGGGCCGTCCAGGCTACGCAGCGAGAAGGGGGGCGCCGCCTTGCCGATCAGCGGGCCGCCCGTGGTGGCGTTGTGGGCGGGGCGCAGCAGCGTGTAGCCCAGCACGCCCACCAGCGCGGCGGCCAGCAGCGGCGGCACGAGGCGGCGCCAGGCCGGGGCCGCAGGGGCCGGCGCCGGGGTCGGAACGGGAGAGGGGGTGGAACGGTCAGTCATGGTCAACCTTCGGGAGCATCGGCCCGGCGCTGGACGGGGCCGGAGTGGGCCACGTCGCGGGCCGTGTGGAGGAGCTGGAGGGGGGAGGTCATTGGGGGTGCGCCTCAGTCGGTGGCGGGGGCCAGATCGGCGCGGACGGCGCGCAGGGCCGGGCGGGCGGGCGAGACCAGGGTCAGGCCGGCCCCCAGGCAGATGATCAGGGTGCCCCACCAGATCCAAGACACCAGCGGGCTCTCGATCAGCTTCACGCTGGCCCACTGGCCGCCCTCGCCCACAGCCGTCATGACGAGGTAGGTGTCGCCCAGTGCGCCGTAGCGCACCGCCGGGGCGGCGAACGGGGTTCCCGGTGCCTGCCGGTAGTTGTTCAGCCGGGCTTCATAGCGCCGCCCGTCGATCAGCACCGTGGCCACGGTGGACTGCCCGTCGGGCCGTTCGTCCAGCCGCAGGTTCTGGAGCTGTACCTGCTCGTGGAGCAGGGCCGTGGGGGCGGCGCCCAGGTTCAGGGTGGCCTGCGCCTCGGCGCGGTAGGCGCTGCTGAAGGCCACGCCCAGCGCCAGCACGACCAGCCCCAGGTGGGCGGTATAGGCGCCGTAGCGGCGCGGGTTGGCCCCCAGCGTGCGGCTCAGGCTGCCGCTCTGGCGGGCCGCGCGGGCGGTCAGCAGGATCAGGCCCAGCACGTTGTAGGCGGCGAGCGCCACGGTGGCCAGCACGCCCCAGCCCCGGACGCCCAGCAGGGCGGCCAGCGCGGCAGCGCCCACCCCCACCAGCACCAGCGGCCGCAGCGCCCGCAGCAGGCTCTGACCATCGGCGCGGCGCCAGGGCAGCAGCGGCCCCACACCCATGAGGAGCAGCAGGCCCAGCCCCAGCGGGATGGCGAAGGCGTTGTAGAAGGCCGGGCCCACGGAGGCGTCGCGGCGGCCCTGCACGGCCTCCACGAAGGTGGGGAAGAGCGTGCCCAGCAGCACCATGAAGGCGAACACCAGGAAGATCCAGTTGCCGGCCAGGAAGGCGCCCTCGCGGCTGACCGGCCCCGGCACTTCGGCCTCGTCGCGCAGCTTCGGGGCGCGCCAGGCCGCGAGCGCGATCCCCGAGACCAGCAGCAGCGCCAGGAAGCCCAGGAACACCGGCCCCACCGGCCCGCCCGCGAAGGCGTGCACGCTCTGCACGATGCCCGAGCGGTTCAGGAAGGTGCCCAGCACGGTGCTGGAGTACGCCAGCACGATCAGCCAGACGTTCCACGAGCGCATCAGGCCGCGCTTCTCCTGAATCTGTACCGAATGCAGGAAGGCGGTGGTCAGCAGCCAGGGAATGAAGGAGGCGTTCTCCACCGGATCCCAGGCCCAGTAGCCGCCCCAGCCCAGCGTCTCGTAGCTCCACCAGCCGCCGGCCACGATGGCGGCGGTCAGGAACGTCCAGGCGACCAGCGTCCAGCGGCGGGTCACGGCGACCCAGTGGTCGCTCAGGCGGCCGGTGACCAGCGCGGCGACCGCGTAGGCGAAGGGCACGCTCAGGCCCACGAAGCCCAGGTACAGCAGCACCGGATGCACCGCCATCATCCAGTGGTTCTGCAGCGCCGGGTTGGGGCCACGCCCGTCGGCCAGCACCGAGGCCACCGGGGTGAAGGGGGAGGCCACCGTGGCGCACACGCCCACGAAGAACAGCAGGCTCACGAACATGGTACCCAGCGCCCAGGGCCGCAGTGCGTCGCGGCGCAGGGTCAGGCTGAGGATGAAGGTGTAGCCGGCCAGCAGCCACGCCCACAGCAGCACGCTGCCCTCCAGCGCCCCCCACAGGCTGGTGATCTTGACCCAGAGCGGGGAGGCCCGCATGGAATGCTCGGCCACGTAGCGCACCGAGAAATCGTCGCGCAGCAGGGCGATCATCAGGATCATGGAGGCCAGCGTGACCAGCGCGAACACGGCCCAGGTGGCCCGGCGCGCGGCCTCGGTGACCCGCGCGTCGGCCCGCCAGCCGCCCACTCCCGCCAGCCCCAGCCCGGCCAGCGCGAAGGCCAGCGCCGCGAGCAGACTGAGCTGCCCCAGCGCGCCCAGGGGGCTGGAGGTGAACGAGATCAGATTCAACATAGTTGGGTTACTCCGAGCGGTTGAGCAGGTCTTTGAGTTCGGCCTGAGATTTGGGGACGTTGTACTCCTCGCTGTGCTTGACGATCAGCTCGGACGCCTTGAAGGTGCCCTCGTGGAACTGGCCGCGCACCACGACCCCCTGGTTTTCCTTGAACAGGTCGCTGACCGCGCCGCTGTACTGCACCGGGAAACTCGCCCCGCCGTCGGTGACCGTGAAGTTCAGGTCGAGCGACTGCGGATCGTACTTCACGGCCCGAACCAGCCCGCCGATGCGGATCGGACGATCCTGCAGCTCGGCCCTCTGCTGCTGGTACTCGGTGGGCGTGACGAAATACTCCAGGCTGCGGTTCAGGTTGCCCAGGGCGATGAAAGCGGTGAGACCCACCAACGCCACGACCCCCAGCACCACCGGCAGCGGGCTGCGGCGCCGCCGACGGGCCTGCGGCAGCGCGGAGGGCGGCGGGACAGACGGAGAGGGGGTCGTCAACGGGGTGCCCCCGACTGTCCGTCCTTGAGGGCGCGCAGCCGCCACCACATCCAGCCCAGGTAGCCCACCAGCACCACAAAGGTCACCACATAGACCACGATCACGTAGGTCGCGTACTTATCCACGGGCGACTCCCACACCGCTGCTCACGGCGCCCAGCTCCGAATTCAGTTCCAGTTCCTCGCGCGCTTCCTCACGGGCCGCCAGGATGGCGCGCACCCGCAGCAGGTAGAGGTACAGCAGCGTGAAGGCCAGCGTGGCGACCAGCAGCACCCAGCCGTAGATGGGCGCCGCGTCGAAGCGCACCTTGCCCAGCAGCTTCAGCGTCTGGGTCTGGTGCACCCCGCGCCACCACTCGACCGCCATGTAGTTCACCGGCACGTACAGCGTGCCTACCAGCCCCACCACCGCCGAGACGCGGGCGCGGCGCTCGGGGTCGTCGATCAGCGTGCGGATCAGCAGGTAGGCGCCGTAGACGACCAGGCTCAGGGCGGTGGTGGTCAGGCGGGCGTCCCAGACCCAGTACGTGCCCCAGGTGGGCTTGGCCCACAGCATCCCGCCCACGATGGTCGCCACGGTGAACAGCACGCCGATCTCGGCGCTGCTCAGGGCCAGCCGATCCCAGCGGCGCTCGCGGCGGATCAGGTACAGCAGGCCGAACAGCCCGGTACCGCCGTAGGCGAGGTAGCTCAGCCAGGCCGAGGGTACGTGCACGAACATCAGGCGCACCAGCGAGCCCTGGTTCACGTCCAGCGGCGCACTCAGGCCCAGGATGACAGCCGCGACCAGCGCGATCAGGGTTGCGCCGCCCAACAGTGGGGTGATCAGGTCTCGTTTCATGGCCCTCCTCTTCTGAACTTCCCGCACCCCTGGGTGTGCCGGAAGGATGACGCTCTCTCCGTGCCTGATCAGCGTCCTCTGGACGCTGTCCAGGCATGGCCCCAGGATGATCTCCCGGGCCTTTTTCGGCAAGTGCGAGTGTCCCCTCCGCGCGGGTGTGTTCCGGGGCGCGCTGCAGGCTGGTTTAGGCTGCTTGCGTACCCCGTAGCCCCGTCACGATCCTGTCGTCCTCTCATGGCCCAGTGTTCTGAGCTCAGTGTCCCGAGCGCTGCGTTCCGAGCGCTGAATTCCGAGGTCTGCGCCGCCCCTGGAGACCCCTCATGACGATCCTTTCCAACTGGCTCCGCTCCGCCCTGTTCCCTTCCTCCTGGCCCCTCCTGCTCCTGGCGGCCTGCGCCCCGGCCCAGCAGCCGGCCCCGCTGCCGGATCCCGCCGCGTTCCGGCCCGCGCCCGGCGACACGCGGGCGGTGCCGGAAGTGGGCGAGATGGGCCGGTGGATGATCACCAGAAATCTGCAGAACGCCACCTGGCTGGGCGAGAAGGTGCAGGGCCGCACCCTGCGCGAACCGGTCAACGTCGTGCTGATCGACCGTGTGGCCCAGACCCCGGCGGAGGCGGGCGCCCGCCTGCAGGCCGCCATGCTGGGCGCCGGCTACCCGCCACGCAACATGCACAGCGACGGCTACTGGGGCCTGCTGAACGGCGAACTGCGGCCCCAGCTGCCTGCCAGCGGCCGCGGCGAGGCCTTCAGCGACGGCCCCTGGTACGGCTCGAACAACCACGGCCGGGCTTTCGGGCCGTGGAAGACGGCCGGCGGCTACGTGTTCACGGCCGCCTTCAGCCGTGAGGATTTCCGGCTGCTGCCCCGCCCCGGCCACACCTACAACTCCTTCCAGGCGGCCCGCGAGGATCTGGCGAACAGGCTCACCACGCGCACCTTCTATCGGAAGGTCGGCTATATCGAGCTGGGCTCCCGTCTGGACACCCCCGGCGAAACCACTGCCGACCACGATGGCCGCGCCGTGCTGATGGTGGCGACCCAGTAGGGACAGGCATGTGAAGTCGCCGGGCGGGGAGGGAATCCGTGAGGGTGGCCGCGCCCTACGACGTCGCACGCGCAGCGCGACGTCTGGAAGGAGAGCAGACGGGCGCGGGTTCCCTCAGCCCTCGACCGTGAAGCCGAACAGCAGGGTCGCCAGGATGACCGTGCCCAGATCGAAGGCGACCAGGAAGCTCAGCCAGGTGGAAACCTCCGGAGTCCAGCCCACGGACAGCAGCAGGGACGTGGCCTTCACGCTGGCGATCACCACCGGCACCAGGATCGGGAAGGCCAGCGCGGGCAGCAGCGCCTCGCGGGCCCGCAGGCTGACGGTGATGGAGCCGTAGAAGGTGGTGGCGGCGGCGAAGCCCAGCACGCCCAGCCCAGTGGTCAGGCCCAGCGCCGGCCAGGGCACCGCCCGCCCGGTCTCGGCCGCGCCGAACAGCAGCAGCCCGGCGGGCACGGTGAAGGCCGCGACCAGCAGCAGCGGCCCCAGCACGCCCAGCAGCTTGCCCAGGTACAGGGCGCCGTGTGGGCCGGGGTAGAGCGTGAGTTGTTCCAGCGCGCCCGCCTCCTGTTCCTGGGCGAAGGCCCGCTGCGCCCCGACGGCCGCCGCCAGGGCCAGGGCTGTCCAGACCGCGCCCGCCGCCACGCCCGCTGTCTGCAGGGCCGTGCGCCCCCCGGCTCCGCCCAGCGCGAGTCCCAGCACCAGCAGCACGAGTCCGGCGAAGAACGCGGTGGCCAGCAGGGTGTCCCGCGTGCGGCCCGCCACCCGCAGATCCTTGGCGGCGATGATCAGGGCCGTTCTCACGCGGACATTCCCTCACTCCGCTCTGGAATGGGGCACCCGGAGAGGGTCATGCCTCCACCAGCACGCCGCCGGACAGCCGCAGGGCACGCGGCGCGATCGCCCGGGCCAGTTCCGGCTCGTGGGCGGCGATCACCAGGGTCACGCCCCGCTCCCGCAGCTCACCCAGCAGCTCGCGCGCCAGGGCGCGGCCGGAGTCGTCCAGGTTGGCGAAGGGTTCGTCGACCAGGGTCACGGGCCGGGCCAGCAGCCACGCGCGGGCCAGGGCCAGCCGCTTGCGCATCCCCGCCGACAGGAAACGCACCCGCCGCGCCCCCACGCCCGCCAGATTGACCCGCCCCAGCGCTCCGGCCACATCGCCCGCCTGGCCGTGCATCTGCAGGGCGAAGTGCAGGTTCTCGGCGCAGCTCAGATCCGGGTACAGCCCGGCGTCGACCGGCATCAGGTGGACGGCGTCGCGTACCGAGCGCGCGTCGCGCAGGTCGAAGCCCAGCACCCGGCCCTCGCCGCGCGTGGGCTTCAGCCCCGAGGCCAGCACCCGCAGCAGCGTGGTCTTGCCGGCCCCGTTCTCCCCGAGCAGGGTCACGCCCTGTCCGGCGGGCACGTCCAGATTCACCCCACGCAGGATGACCTCGCGGCCCAGCCGCAGCCAGAGGTCGCGCAGCTGCAGGGCGTCGGGTGGGGGCGCGCCTCCGGGCACAGGTCGCTCAGGCACCTACAGCCTCAGCCATGCGGGCATCACCTCGTAGAAGAACGAGGCCAGACGGGTGAACTGCCCGGTCAGCATCAGCACGCCGACCACCACCAGCACCGCGCCGCCCACCTTCTCGAAGACCCCGGCGTAGCGGTTGAGCCGGCGCAGGTTGAGCCGGTGCCACAGCAGCGCGGCCAGCAGGAAGGGCACCGCCAGCCCCAGGGTGTAGGCCGCCAGCAGGCCCACGCCGCTGCTCAGGCTGGCCGAACTCGCCGCCAGTCCCAGGATGCTGCCCAGGGCCGGGCCCAGGCACGGGCTCCAGCCGAAGGCGAAAGCCGCGCCCAGGGCCACCGGCCCGTAGCCGCCCGCGTGGGCCAGGGCCCGCGTGTCCCTCATCAGGAAGGGCAGGTGGATCACGCCCAGCATCACCAGCCCGAAGAAGATGATCAGCACGGCCGACAGCTGCCCCAGCAGGATCTTGTGCGGCGAGAGCAGCGCGCCCAGCGTACTGGCGGTGGCCCCCAGCGCGATGAACACCAGCCCGAAGCCCAGCACGAAGCCCAGCGCCCGCAGCAGCGGCGCCCGCGCCCCTCCGATCACGCCCAGGTAGGAGGGCACCAGCGGCAGCACGCAGGGGCTCAGAAACGAGATCAGGCCCGCCAGGAACGCCACGGTCAGCGTGGGCGAGGAGGGGGCGGTCATGAAGCGAGTCTAGCGGCTGCGGGCCGCCGTGGCAGGGGCGGGGGTCCCCCGCTCAGGCCGAACGGTGGAGGGCCAGGGCCAGCAGCTGGGTCAGGAGCAGGTGCTTTTCGGCCTCGTCCACGGTCTCGCCCGTCAGCCGCCCGTACACCAGCGGCTCCAGATCGCCCAGCAGCGGCTCCGCCCCGGAGGTCAGGATGATCCCCAGGATCTCGGCCCGGCTGGGAACCTCCGGCGACCGGAAGTCTGCCTCCTGGGCGCGCTGGATCATCTCCCTGAGAGCCCTCAGCGACTCCTCCGTCAGTCCCTCACGCCGGGAGTCGGCTGCGGGGAGGGGCAGCGCCAGCACCCGCTCCCGCAGCACCTCCAGGGGGGTGGGCAGCCGCGCCAGGAGCCGGCGGAGATCCCCGGCAGCCTCCTTCTGGGCCAGGGTCAGCAGCGCGAGCAGGATGTGCTGGGGCGCCACCACGACGGATCTCTGGCGCCGCGCCAGCTCTGCCGCTGTCTCCATGACCCGCCGGGCGTCCGGGGTGATCATGGGGGCGTCGCTCGACGGCCGTGGCCCGGCGGGCGCCTGGGCCTTCAGCGCTCCACGCCAGTCGGTCAGCGAGGCGCCCGCGGCGGCCAGCAGCTCGCCCGCGCCGCCCTCCGTCCGGAGCAGGGCCAGCAGCAGGTGCGCGGGCGAGACACGGTGTTCGCCAGTGGCCTCACTCTCCTCGCGGGCGAAGTGGAAGACCAGCCGGGCCCGGTCGTCGTAGCGCTGCACCGTTACTCCAGCTTTCCGGTGAATGTCCCTTCCCAGGCGTTCAGGATGCGGTCGCCCTGCACCAGCAGCACGGCCGGGTAGGTGCCCACCCGCAGCTTGCGCGCGAACGCGGTGGCCTCCGCGCCCCGCCAGACGTTCACGCCCTGGGGCGCCTCGGCGGGGACGTCCTCGGCGTTCACGGCGCGCACCGTGAGGCCGCTGTGCAGGATCGCCTGCCAGAGCGCCCCCAGGTCGCCGCAGTCGTGGCTGTACACCACCACGATCTCGCGCCCGCTGGCCGTCCAGGGATGCGCCGGCAGCAGCTCGCCCAGCCGCACGCGGGCCTCGGCCGGAGTGGCCCCCAGGGTCAGGAGCAGGGTCAGGAGGGGCGCACGCCGCAGGGTCATGGCCGCATCATGCCTGCCGCGCGGCGTGCGCTGCATGACGCCCGCGTGAGAATCGGTCGGATCGGGGCAAGTGTCAGTGGAGGGTGAACAGCAGCAGAGCCCCACCTGGGGGCCCTGCCTGAATTTCTGACCATCTGACTGTCGACCTGTTTCGTCTGTTCAGATCCGGGTCACGACGGGCGTCGCTCCGGGGTCTGACCTTCAGGGTTTGGGTTTGGCTGCAGGTGCCGGCGCGGTTTCTGGAGCCTGCCCCTGGCTGTTCGCCGCCTTCACGGCCTGCGGATCGGGCTTCTCGTCCTTCAGGGGCGCGGGGTTGGGGTCGGGCGCGTAGGCGGGCAGCTGCTCGACATACACCCGGCGCGAGACGATGTTTTCCGGCGGCGTGAACTCGGTGGCCTGCCGGTTGGTCTCCCGGTCGACGCTGATCACCACGGTCAGGGGATCGCTGGACGGCCCGGTGTAGCTGGTTTCGCGGTACTGGGTGGGCACGGGCGCGTCGGCCTGGAGTTCCGTGTTGGCGGCGTCGCGGTAGTTCGGGTCGAGCATGGCGATTTTCACGCCCGGCAGCCGGCCCGGATCGGGCGAGTCGGCGTACTGGATGCCCGGCGGCTCGCTGAACTGGCGCACGGTCTGACCCTGGTGCGCGAGTTCCATCATGCGTTTCCAGATGGGCGCAGCCACCTGGCCCGAATAGTAGTAGTCGGGATTGCCGCCGCCCTGCTGCTTGCCCACCCACACGGCGCCGGTGTACAGCGGTGTGGTGCCCACGAACCACAGATCCTTGACCTCGTTGCTGGTGCCGGTCTTGCCCGCCACCGGCCACTCACCGAACTTGGCGCGCGCGGCCAGCCCGCCCTGCGCCTCCGTCCAGTCGTTCACGACGCCCCTGATCATGTCCAGGCCCAAATAAGCCACCTGGGGTGTCCATACGCGGGTTGGGCGTACCGGGTCGTTCACGGCGTCGTAGAGCACCTCGCCACGGGCGGTGGTCACGCGCGAGATGTAGCGCGGCGCTCTGTACAGCCCGCCGTTCACGTAGGGAGCGTAGGCGGCCGCCATCTTGATCGGCGTGGTCTCCACCGCGCCTAGCGAGGCCGCGAGGCCCGTGCCATCGTTAGGGGGGATGCCCAGCGCCCGCAGCTTGCCGAAGAAGGTCTGCAGGCCGATCCGGTCGGCGAGGCGAACGGTTACGCGGTTCAGAGAGCGATTCAGCGCCTCGCGGATGGTCATGGCCCGGTTCTGATCGGCGCCCTCAAAGTTCTTGGGTTCGTATACCCCGTTCTTGCAGCCCTCGCAGGGGTAACTTACCGGCTTGTCGTCTTCCTCGTGGCTCTGGCTCAGGCCAGTCGAGAGGGCTGTGGTGTACAGCAGCGGCTTGATGGTCGAGCCGATCTGGCGCTGGCCCTGCGCGGCGTTGTTCCAGTCGGCGGGCGGCGCGTCGCCGCGCAGCTTCTGACCGATCATGCCCAGCACCTCGCCGGTGTAGGGGTCGACGACCGTGGCGGCCAGGGTGGCACCCGGAGGCAGATAGGTCGTGTCCCGGCTGGCCTTCTCGACCGCGTTCTGCACCTTTGGATCAAGGGTTGTGTACACCCGCAGACCGCCCGCTCCGTAGACCTTGTCGCGGCCGAAACGGCGTTCGAGTTCCAGCGTGACCTGTCCCATGAAGTGCGGCGCCCTCGTGGTCGTGACCGCCTTGAGTTCTTTCTGGGTGCGGTCGACCAGCTTGGCGCTGAGGATCTTGCCCGCATCGTCGTAGCTGACCTGCCAGCCGCGGGGCTGCAGCTTTTCGCGCCACGCGGCGTCGGCCTGCGCCTGCGTGATCCACCTGTCCTCGACCATGCGGCCCAGCAGGGTCTTGATCAGCGGACGAACCGCCGGGTAGTCGAAGTAGCGCCCGGCCCGCGGCACCAGCACGGTCAGGTAGGCGCTCTGGGCCAGCGTGAGGTTCTTGGGCGTGGTGCGGAAGTAGGCCTGCGCCGCCGAGTACACGCCGTACAGCTCGACCGGGCCGCCGTCTCCCCAGTAGATGGTGTTCAGGTAGTTCTGGAGGATCTCTTCCTTGGTGAAGGTGCGCTCCACCTGCACGCTCAGCAGCCACTCCTTGAACTTACGGTCGGCCGAGCGCGACTGCTGGTATTCCTGCAGCAGCAGGGTGTTCTTGATGAGCTGGTTGGTCAGCGTGCTGCCGCCCTGCACCGAGTCTCCGCGCGCCAGGCGCTGCACCTGCCGGCCCAGACCGTAGGGGTCGAGGCCGTAATGCTCGAAGAAGCGCCGATCCTCGTTGCTGATCAGGGCCGCCACCATGAAGGGGCTGATCTCGTTCAGGTTCACCAGCGTGCGGCTGATCGCCTGCTCCCCGATCCGGGGAATGAGCGAGCCCAGCGGCGTGTTGTCGCGGGCATAGACGCGGGTCTCGGCGCCCAGCGAGCGGGTCAGGTTGTCCAGTTCACGGTAGTCCGGGAGTTCGCGCCACCACTTGGTGCCGTAGGTGGCGACCACGCCCAGCGCGGCGATCAACGCGGCCAACAGGAAGGAGGTGAAAAATTTCAGGAATCGAACGACAAAGATCACGTAGGCACACCCCGTTCAGGCCAGGCCGCTCAGCTCGGCCTCAGCGTCGGCGGGCCTCGACCAGTTGATTCACACGCCCGCGCAGGTTCTTGCCGGACAGCGGCTTGTACACAATATCGTCTGCGCCCACCAGTTTGGCATGGTCGCGCGTCTGATCATCGTCGAAGCCGGTGAGAAGCAGCACGGGGATGCCCCGCAGCCGCTTAATCCGCTTGACACGCGAGCAGATCTCGAAGCCGTCCATGTGCGGCATCTTGATGTCCAGCAGCATCACGTCCGGGGTGTGCTCACGGAGGTAGTCCAGCGCGGCCTTGCCGTCGGCCACTGCCACGATCTCGTGCCCGTCCGCTGACAGAATGACCTCCAGCATGGTGCGGATGGCCGGTTCGTCATCTGCGACGAGGATGGTATACGCCATGGGACGCATGATAGTGCAGGGGGTCGTTCATAAATCAAACAACGCTCATCTGGCGAGTGGGCGCCGGCCGGGCGACAGGGGAGAGGCCAGCCCAGGCCAAGGCCCGAGCCCGGTCAGCCCAGGCCGATGCGCTCCAGGCCGTGTTCCCGGGCGGCCTCGTCCTCGCCGTGTGACGCTGCGGCGTAGGTCGCTGCGGTGGCCGGGGCCGGGGTGGCGGCCAGAGAGGTGACCAGTGCCGCTGTGGAGGGGGCTGCCGGAAGCCCCGTGCCCGCTCCCTGCCCGGCGGCCCGCGCCGCCAGTCGGATATCGTTGCGGCCCTGGGCCTTGGCGCTGTACATCGCGGCGTCGGCGCGGGCCAGCACGTGATCCGGGTGCTCGCCGCTCTCGGCGGTGGCCACCCCGAAACAGGCGGTGACGCCGCTGACCGCACCGTGGGACTGGTGCCTGAGCTCCTGTCGCAGCGTTTCGAGCATGACCTGGACATCCTGATCGCTCAGCGGCGGCAGGATCAGGAGAAACTCCTCACCCCCCCAGCGCGCGGCCAGGCCCCCAGCCGGCAGGTGCCGCCGGGCGCTGCCGCCGACGCCGCGCAGCACCTTGTCCCCGGTGGCGTGGCCGTGGACGTCGTTGACCCGCTTGAAGTGGTCGAGGTCGAACAGCACCAGCGTGAACGGCGTCTGCTCGTGGGCCAGCGTCGCCAGCCGCTCCTCGGCGGCGCGGCGGTTGGCGAGTCCGGTCAGGACATCGGTGTAGGCGGCCAGGCGCGTGGCCATCAGGCGGCGGTACTGCACGCCCATGGTGCCGTGCATGACCACCAGCACCGCCCCCGTGAGCAGGAACTGGATGACCGAGCCCATGAGTCGGGCCGGCGGCGCGGGTGCGGTTCCGGCCAGCAGGTGCCAGCCACAGATCAGCGCCGCCAGGGTCAGGATCGAGGTGGTGACCAGCGTCGCCTGCCGGGCCGGATACGCCAGGAAGGCGGTGGCATACAGCACCGCGAACCAGTAGGTGCTCTCCATCAGGGTGCCGGTGCCTGCGGGCATCACGCTGAACTGGTGGTTCAGGGCCAGCAGCAGGTACCCCGCTCCGCTCAGGTAGGCCGACTGGAAGGCCGCGGTCAGGCCGATCCGGCGACTGGCGAGCAGCCCCTGGAGAGCCAGCAGCAGGCCCGCCATCAGCGGCAGCGCCCAGGCGTCCAGCGGGTCGATATCAGGGCTTTGAATCAGCAGCGCGGCGCCGCTGGCCATGATCATCAGGGCCACCGCCAGCAGGAACATCCGGCGCTGGCTGCGCTCCCAGGACATGGTCTCCGATGAATTGGCCTGAGCGGGGGACGTTCGTGGCAAGAACACTCCGTGAAGCGGGTTCGAGCGGCTGCTGAGCGGCGACTGTGCAGAAGGCCTGGGGGGGAACTGGAAGTCGTGGGGGAAGTGACTGGCAGTTTACCTCAGCCCTTCCCGCCCCGGAGCGCATCTCTTATGGACAGTTTAGACATTCTCTGCTAAGGCTCAATGTCGGTCGGATACGGCCGTCAGATTCATTCCTCAGGCCCAGGGGCCTTGCGAAACCGCGCCTGTCCACTATCTCGTCAAGCGGTTCCACCCACGGCCAGAGCCTTGCTTAGGCCCCGTTCCGGGCAGCGTCCAGCACGACATGGTGCACCCGGCAGCGGGCCTCGTAGCTCTCCAGCGCCCCCACCAGTACCACCGGATCGTCGAAGCGGGCGGGTGCGCCGCCGATCAACCTCTGCGAGCGGGTGGCGGGCGCGCCGCAGACCGTGCAGATCGCGGTGAGTTTCTCCACGCTCTCGGCCCGGGCGAGCAGTTCGGGAATGCAGCCGAAGGGCTCAGCCCGGAAGTCCATGTCCAGGCCGGCCAGAATGACCCGTACCCCGGAATCGGCGAGTTCCAGAACCAGCGGCACCACCCCGGCGTCGAAGAACTGCACCTCGTCGATGCCCACCACGTCGGGCGTGGCCGGGCTGTCGCCCCGCAGCAGGGCGTCCTCACCGCTGAGGTGGGCGCGGATATCCTGGGCGCTCCGCACGGCCAGGGCCGCCACCGTCCGTCCGGCGTGACTCGCCACGGCCGAATGGTGGTAGCGGTCGTCCAGCGCCGGCTTGAAGACCTGCACGTTCTGCCTCGCGATCACGGAGCGGGTGATCCGCCGGATCAGCTCCTCGCTTTTGCCACTGAACATGGGCCCGACGATCACTTCCAGATGACCGCCGTGATAGGGAGACTTCAGCACGCAGCGGAGTATGGCAGACCATCTCCCAAAGGGCGAGTGCCCGGCGAGCGTTTCCAGGCCGCAGCGCCGGAGGCCCGTTCTCGCCGTTCTCCCCGCTTCCGACCGTCGCCATCCCCATTGGGTCAGGGCACACTCACAACGAGAACGCCCCACCACTGGGGCGGGGCGAACTGATCAGCCGTACAGGCGGTCTTACTTCTTCTTGGTGCGGTAGGAATCGCCGAAGCGCTTGTTGAACTTGTCCACACGGCCCTCGGTGTCGAGGAAGCGCTCCTCGCCCGTCCAGAAGGGGTGGACTCCGCTCCACACGTCCACGTGGATCTCAGGACGGGTGCTCAGGGTTTCCATGATCACTTTGCCCTGGTACATGATTTTGGTGGGGACGGCCTTGGGGTGGATATCTTTTTTCATGGTCTGCCTCCGCCGTCACGTCGGTCGATCGGGATGTCCGGATCGGGTGTGCGTGACGGGCAACCGAAGAAGTATACACGAGCCGCCCTGAGGGTGCGAGGGGCTCCGGGCGCCGACACCCGCTCCACCCCGGAGACGGCAGGGCGCGGGAATGCCGCGCCTGGACACGGCGGTGCCCTCAGTCCTTTCCCCGCCGCACCCCCTGCCGCTCGTCTGCGCCACACGCCGGCCCGGTCAGGTGGTCGGCGGCCGAGAGATCGGTCAGCCAGGGCCAGCGCTGCAGGTAGGCCTGCACCTTCGCGCGGTACAGGCTGGGCGTGTGGTTCCGTCCGTTGAGTTTTAGGCGCCCGGCGGCCAGATCGTCCAGGCCGCGCGGAGCGTAGACCGTGCCCGTGGCGTCCACGCCCACGCAGGTGCATTCCACCAGGAACTGGTCGATGCCCTCGCGCACGCTGGCGAGGGGGGGCCGGGGCAGGCCGGTCTTCTCCGGGAACCACAGGTGCACCCGGGCCTGGTTGCGCACCTCGATGCGCGCCCCAAGATCCCTGAACAGCGCCCCGGCCCGGCGGATCACCGCGTCCTCCGCCTCGAACGAGGGGTCGTCGTCCCAGTAGAAGAGGTCGTAGTCGCGGATGTGGGCCTGCGGGTCGAGGCCGCTGCGGACGTTCCAGACGGTCTGGAACAGCGCGCCGGCCGCCAGATGGGCCTGCTGGAGTCCGAGCCTGGGCAGGCGCGCCAGGATGGCCGTATTGACCGGATTCCGCCCGATGGTCAGCAGGAATTCCGCCTCTGTCATGGTTCTGGGCACTGCCTGGCGCCCTCCACGGCGCTGCCCAGAAGGCGCCCGAAGTGCTCGGTGCAGGCCCAGTCGCGCCCCCAGCCGGGCCAGCTGTGGCCCAGGCGCAGCGGCGGCAGCAGAGGCGCGGGCACCTCCAGGCCCCGCGCCCCCAGCAGGGCGCCCACCACGCAGGCCACCGTGTCGCTGTCGTCGCCCAGCATCACGGCCGGCTGCACCCCGCTCAGCCAGTCGTCGGACAGGTCTGCGGTGCGCGCGTGAACCAGGGCCGCTTCCAGGGTGTCCAGCACGTAGCCGCTCTGGGAGGTCAGGTGGCCGTCCAGGCCCGACCGCACCCGGGCCCTGACCTGGGCACGCGCCTCGCGGTCGCGTTCGCCGAAACCGGCATGGGCCGCCCGCAGCTCCACGCCGAACAGGCCAGCGTCCAGCAGCGCAGCGCGGGCATCGAACTCGTCCATCACTCCCAGGGCCGACCGGGCCGCCTCGGTGAAGTCGGGCCGCCCGGCCGGTTCGCCGGGATCGAGCCTTTCCAGGAAGGCGGTGAAGAACACCGAGGCATGGACGCACCGGGGATCGGCGTGGGTCAGGGCGGTGACCACGGTCGCCTCACGCGCCAGCGCCGCGCCCTGGAAGCCGGCCAGCCACACGGCCGCGATCCGCATCAGGCCGCCGTTGCCCGCCGACTGGAAGCCGCTGGCTTGCCACGCGCGGACTCCACCGTCCACCCGGTCATCCAGACCGTCTCCAGGCCCCCCCTGCCGGGTGTGCCAGCTCAGCGCCTGGCGGGTCAGGCTGCCCACGTCCGGGGGGCCGGTCGCCAGCCACTCGCGCAGCGCCTGCACGACTCCGCCCAGTCCCTGCCGGCGGGCATACCCGAGCAGGGTCGCCAGTGTCATCTGGCTGTCGTCGGTGGCCTCACCGGGCGCGAAGCCGAAGACGCTGCCCGGCTGGTAGGTCTCGATCCGGGGGCCGTAGCGGGCCTGGATCGCCTGCGGCGTCTTGAACTCGGTCGCGGCGCCCAGGGCGTCGGCGGCTGTCAGGGACAACAGGGCGCGCAGGTGGGGGACGGTCATCGCTGGATTCTGCCATGTCCGCCCGGTGCGGCCGCGCCCGGAACGACCAGCGTTTTCTCCGGCCAGCACCCGCGCCGGGACGCGGCGCACTTTTGAGGGGTGGTGGGGGCGCGCGGGCACTACACTCTGGACATATGGTGCGCGGCGACCTGTCCGTCTTTCCCTTCCTGTCCGTGATGCAGATGCTGTTGACCAGCGGCCGGGCGGGGCGTCTCAGTGTGGATCACCCCAGAGGCGGGCAGCTCTGGCTCGACCGGGGCGAGATCGTGCACGCCCAGACCCCGGCCCTCAGGGGCGAGGCGGCGCTGCAGCTGCTCTCCAGCCTGGACGGCGGCCAGTTCACCTTCGAACCCGATCAGGCCCCCCCGGAGCGCAGCCTGAGCCTGCGCCGGGACGTGGCCCTGCACCGGATGCTGGAAGACAGCGAGGCCTGGAGCGCCATCCTGCGAACCTTCCCGGACTGGACGCGAACCCTGCGCTTCACGCCGCGCTGGACGGAGGCCCAGCCGGTCACCCGCACCCAGTACCGCGCCCTGAGCCTGGTGGCGGAGAGCCCCACCATTCAGCACATGCTCGAACGCAGCGGCGAGCCCCCCAAAGCGGTGCTGGATACGCTGCGCCCCTTCCTGGTGGCCGGTCTGATCGAACAGGTGTAACACCACTTTCGATTGATTCCCTTCCGTATCTGGAATCAATCCGACTGAAAGGACTCGCAGAGCTGCGAAGCAGAGAAGGAAAGAGTCCGGATTTCGCGGAATGCAGGAACACCAGGTGCTCTTCCGGGTGTTCCGGAATGGAGCGGAGTCCGTATACTCAGATGGAATTCCGTCAGGCGCGGCTTGGTACACTCATGGTACACATGTCCGCTCCAGGCGGCAGTGGGATTGTCCGGAGGAAGCATGAGCGCCATCACACGAGCCAGCAGGGGAGACGACGGGAGCCCGGCGCGGGACGAGCAGGGCCGCCCTGACACGGGTGTCCACGCCGCGTCCCAGGGGGGCGTGAGTGCCCACCCCAGCTGGCGCTTCCTGGACCGCTTCGACCTGTGGGTCGACTGGCTGCAGCGCGAGGGCGGGGTCTGGAAACCGCACCAGAGCGTGCTGCACCGCACCTTCAAGACCCGCGAGGAGACCCTGCTGCACGCCGAACGCTTCATCGGGCGCGGGGACTTTCCCATGCAGAGCGCCACGGGCAGCAGCGCCGCGCCCGTGACCCTCATGCGCAACCGCCGCGACGCCCTGCTGCGCGCCTTCCGCGAGGCCGAGGGCGACGGCGTGACGCTGATCCGCGAGGTGCAGTTCCCCGTGGGTGAATATGCGCTGGGCGTCAAGGTGACCCGCGAGCGGATCGCCGAGGAGGTGCGCGCCCCGTTTGGCAGCGCCGCCAATCCCCTCCGGAGCCTGAGCGGCCGGGCCGTCAGACTGACCGTCCTGATCGAGCATCCCTACGACGTGCTGACCCGCGCGCAGGGTTCCCTGGAGGTGACGGATCGCGGCGCGAGACTGGGTGCCGAGACCCAGGACTTTGCCGCCGGGGTCAGCGTGGTCGGGGTGCCCTACCGGCACGCCACCGTGGCGATCAGCCGGGGCCTCCTGAAAAAGCCCCTGCTCTACCGCTACGAACTGGCCGAAGCAGCCGGAGAATAACGGCGGGTCGGACGGTCTCGGTGCTGGACTTCCTGGGGGCCGGGTTCCCCCAAAGCCAGACGGTCGCGGCGCCAGGGCCGACACTGGACTGGATCGGGGCGCAGGGCTGCGAGCCCACGCCCTGCGCCACAAGGCCGATAGAACTCTGATCCCTGGAGACCTATACTCCGTGGTGCAGTGACCGGGAGGAGTACCCGGAAGGTGGCGCCCACAGGGAGCCCGGGCCGAGATTGAGAGCCTGGGCGGGAGGGCCGCCGGGGAAAGTCACCCGCGAGCATGGTGGAAGAGTCCCCCCTGTGGGGAGGTAGACCCACCCGGGGGCGCCCGGTACAGCGCGCTTCGAGTGCTCCGGCATCCGGCCGGGGAACAGCGGTGGTACCACGGGACTGAAGATCCAGAACGTCTCGTCCGCATCAGGCCGACCCTCACGGGACAGGCCGGCGGGCGGGACGTTCTGCTGTTTGTCGATTTTGGGGTGGAGAAGTAAGGGGGTGGCAATGAATCAGGTCAACGAAATTACTGGATACGCTCTCCCTCTCAATGAGGCGGTCGCTCTCGCTGAACGGTACGGCTGGCGTCAGCGAGTACTGATCTATGTCACCCGTGAAAATAACCATTTACTCGTGTTGAAGCAGCCGCCCGAGTACCCGTATCCAGATGCCGGGATCCAGGTTCCGGCCGGAGGACTTGAGACCGGCGAAACTCCTGACCAGACCGCAGTCCGGGAAACCTTCGAGGAGACCGGGCTGGTTCTTAGGCAGCCGGTACATCTGGCGTCTTACCACTGGACTCGCCAGGAACACTCACAGGTCTGGCATTACTTCTGGCTGGTTGCCCCGGAAGACACGCCGGACACGTGGTCGCATGTCGTGACGGGCGGAGCGGAGGATGTGGGCATGACCTTCCATTGCCGGTTTGCCCCGCTGACCCAGCCTGAACTCGTCCCCAACTTCCGCTATGAGGAAGCCCTGCCGCACCTGACTGCCAAGCTCAAGGAGACTGCTCATGACTGATCTAACCCACACGACCGACCCCTCAGCAGCTGCCGACGCCGCGTCTCCGGAGACCGAGGGAGGGCTTGCCAAAACCTTCGAGCCGCAGGTGGTGGAACCGGCCTGGGCCGAGCGCTGGCGCACCGAACCCTTCCGCGCCGACGCGACCAGCGGGAAGCCGCCCTTCACCATCATGATCCCGCCGCCCAACGTGACCGGCAACCTGCACCTGGGGCACGCGCTGGACAACACGCTGATCGACACCCTGATCCGCTACAAGCGTATGGCGGGTTTCGAGGCGCTGTACCTGCCGGGCATGGATCACGCGGGCATCTCGACGCAGGTGGTGGTGGAAAAGCAGCTGCGTGAGCAGGGCGTGTCGCGCCACGATCTGGGCCGCGAGCGCTTCCTGGACAACGTCTGGGAGTGGAAGGCCGAGTCCGGCGGGATGATCCTGAACCAGCTCTCCCGCCTGGGCGTCAGCGCCGACTGGACGCGTGAGCGCTTCACCATGGACGAGGGCCTGAGCCGCGCCGTGCGCCATCAGTTCGTGAGGCTCTACCACGACGGCTATGCCTACCGGGGCGAGCGCATGGTGAACTGGGACGTGAGCGCCCAGACCACACTTTCGGAGCTGGAGATCGACCGCGAGAACCGCAAGGTCAAGATGGTCACCCTGGCGTACCGCCTGCGAGATCCCCAGTTGCCGGCCAGCAACGGTGAGCCCGGTGAGATCCGCATCTCCACCGTGCGCCCCGAGACGATCTTCGCGGATCAGGCCATCGCGGTGAACCCGGCGGACGCGCGTTTCACTCACCTGATCGGCCAGCAGGCGCGGATTCCCCTCACCGACCGTTTCATTCCGATCATCGCCGACGAGGCGGCCGAGATGGAGTTCGGCGTGGGCGCCCTGAAGATCACGCCCGCGCACGACCCCACCGACTTCGAGGTGGGCGAGCGGCACGGCCTGGCGCGCCCCAGCGTGATCGACCTGCACGGCAACCTCACCACCGACGAACTGGTGCCTGAAGCCTTCCGGGGCCTGGAGCGCTTCGCCGCCCGCAAGGCGGTCATCCGGGCCCTGGCCGAGTCCGGCGAGCTGATCGAGGAGAAGGATCACGACGCGCCGCTGGCCATCAGCGAGCGCACCAAGGTGCCGGTCGAGCCGATCATCAGTGAACAGTGGTTCGTGAAGATGACCCCCTTCGCCGAGCAGGTGCTGGAGGGGCTGGAGAAGGGCGAGATCCGGCTGACCCCCGAGCGCTACGCCAAGGTGAACCGCGACTGGCTGGAGAACATCCGCGACTGGAACATCAGCCGGCAGCTGTGGTGGGGCCACCAGATCCCCGCCTGGTACGACGAGGACGGCCAGATCTACGTGCCCGATCCCGAGAATCCCGATCTGGACTGCGACCAGGATCCGCGCTACGCCCACCTGAAGTTGCGCCGCGACCCCGACGTGTTCGACACCTGGTTCTCCAGCAACCTCTGGCCCTTCTCCACCCTGGGCTGGCCCGACACCGACGCCGAGGACTTCCGCAAGTTCTACCCGACCCAGGTGCTGGTCACCGGCTACGACATCCTGTTCTTCTGGGTGGCCCGCATGCAGATGGCGGGCTACGGCCTGACCGGACAGGCCCCCTTCTCCACCGTCATGCTGCACGGCCTGTACCTCGACGAGAAGGGCCAGAAGATGTCCAAGAGCAAGGGCAATGGCATCGATCCGCTGGAGCTATTCGACCGCTACGGCGTGGACGCCTGCCGCTTCGCCTTCGCCTACCTCTCGACCGGCGGGCAGGACATCCGCCACGACGCCCGGCGCTTCGAGCAGGGCCGCAACTTCGCCAACAAGCTGTGGAACGCCACCCGCTTCGCGCTGATGCGCCTCACCGAGGGCGCGGCCACGCTGAGCGGTGACGACGACCTGACCCAGTACGTGCTGGCCGTCTCGCAGCCACCGCAGGGGAATCTGATGCGGAGCCGGGACGTGCTGGCCGCGCTGGTGGGGCGCAGCGACCTGACCCTGGCCGACCGCTGGATCATCTCGCGCCTCAACGCCGTGACGGCCGAGGCCAGCGCCCACCTGGACGCCCTGGATATCGGCGCGGCCATCCGCGCGCTGTATTCCTTCACCTGGGACGAGTTCTGCGACTGGTACATCGAGGCGGCCAAACCCGCCCTGCTGGAGGGTCAGCTGGGCACCATGGCCACCCTGAAGGCCGTGCTGGAACACATCCTGAAGCTGCTGCACCCGGTCGTGCCCTTCATCACCAGCGAGCTGTACGCCTCTCTCGGGCACCGCCAGCAGCTCGCCGTCCACACCTGGCCGGTGGTCAACCCGGCGCTGCACGACGCCAGCGCCACGGGCGCCTTCGATGCCCTGCGAGCCGCCGTGGCCGCCGCCCGCAGCCTGAAGAGCGAGCTGGGCCTGAGCCCTCAGGAGCGGCTGAACGTGGTCGTCGAGGGCGAGCTGGCGGCCACCGTGGAGGACAATGCCCGCGTGGTGGAGAGCATCGCCCGCGTCAATCTGGTGCCCGCGCTGGAGGGCCGCACCCTGATCCTGGTCGAGCAGGGCGTGACCGTCCGGGCCCCGCTGGAAGGCACCGTGGACATCGCCGACTGGCTGGGCAAGCAGCGCAAACGCCTGGCCGAGTTCGACAAGCAGATCCGGCAGGCGCAGGGCAAGCTGGACAATGCCGGCTTCGTGGCCCGCGCCCCCGCCGAGGTGATCGAGGAGGAGAAGCGCCGCGTGCAGGACTTCGGCGCCCAGAAGGAGCGGCTGGAGGGCGTGCTGGCGCAGTTCGTCTGATCCCGCAGGAGGGCCCTGCGCGGCCTTGCCCTCCTGCTGATTGGTGAAGGGAGGCGCCCAGGGGTCGATGGCGCTCGCCTGGGCTCCGGGGACGGTGGTACCTGACCTGCAGGGCAGTTCTGTAGATCAGGTGATGTCTGCTCTCGGGCCCCGGCCGTCTCCGGTTCCTGAGGTGGAGAGCCGATCGGGACTCGCGGAGCTGCAGTGCGGAGGGATGAACGGGCGTGGGTTCCCTCCAGACCCTCCGGACGCATCAGCCCGTGGCGTACGGATACCGTCCGCACCCTTGCTCCTGTTCCGGTGCCCCGGTTCCCCCCGCTCCTCTACGGCCCGACCGGCCGGAGACGCGCGATCCCCTGGGGCACGCCGAAGAGGATGCTGCGGTCGTCCAGCAGGGCGTTGGTGTTGCCCGAATCGACGAACCTGTCCGAGCGGCCCAGCGGGAGCGAGAACGCCACCCGGCCCGTATGGCGCTCCAGGCCGCGGTAGACCACCTGGCAGTCGCGGTTGCGGCCGCTGCCGTAGATCAGTCCCGAGCCGGAGCTGAGGGTCATGACGTTGTTGAACGGGACGCTGTCGTTGGCCCACGTCAGTTCCAGCTTCCGGAGGGCGGGATTCCAGCGCGCCAGTTGCACCCCGCGTGGGGCGTCGCAGGGCGGCGTGAAGCCCGCGTACTGCGCGACGGCGATGTCGTAGCCCGAGACGGGGGGGGAATTCTCGGCCGTGAAGCCGCGCCCGGCCCAGGTGGAATGGGGCAGCTCCAGCACCCCCGCCACGCGCCGATCCTGGCCGGGCAGGGCCACCCAGTCGGCGGGCGGCTCGTTGCGCCAGAAGGCCACCAGACGGTTCCTGCGGTGGCTGTCCACCGCCACCACCAGCTGATCCATCGCGCCGCGGCCGACCAGCGTGGGCGTGGTGCCCGAGCCCGTGCAGGGCAGGCCGGCGACCACCTTCAGCGCCTCCCGCACCTGCTTGCCGGAGACCGGCGGGCAGCCGGGGCCTCGGAAGTCGTAGGGGGTGCGCCAGACCAGCCGGAACTCATTCCCGGTCCAGCGCACCTTCGTCATGGCGAACAGCGAGGCCACGTAGAGATTGCCCTGCTCGTCCATGGGGAAGGAATTGTGGGTGCTGAGGTCGTTCGTCGCCTGTCCCAGATCGAAGCTCCGGTGGGCCGAGAAGTCGGTCTTGACCGCCACCATCCAGGCCTCGTTGGTGATGACCACCAGCCAGCCGTCGTAGCTCAGATTGAGTACCGCCGGCACGCCCCGAACCTCCGGGGGCAGCCTGAAGGTTTTCTCCAGCACGATGGGGGAGCGTGGGTCACGGGGATCGGCGTCGCCGAAACGCAGGATTGCGCGGTCTCTGGGCGAGGGCACGTACGCCTTGTTGCCCCTGCCCAGCGTCATGTTCCAGGCCACGTTCAGCTCGCGCAGCGCCGCGATCTCGTAGGCCCCGGCCAGTTCGAAGGTCGCCCCCCGCACGCGGGCCTTGACGATATGAGTCAGGGTCGTGCTCCAGGCCGTGCGGGAACCGTCGGGGTAGGGTGCCGAAAGGTGCATCTGGGTGGGCGCTCCGCCGCTTCCCGGCACGGCCACGTACTGCACCTGCAGCCGGTCGCCGGCCTCCGGGCCGCGGGCGGTGGTGGCGGCCTGGGCATAGCCGTTGCGGTGGAACTGGCCCCACACCGGATCGGCCGACCAGGGGTTGATGGGGGCCTCGCCCGCCCGGTCGAGGGCGCTGGGGCCGGTGGCCGTGCCCGCCAGAGAGATGTCAGACCCAGGAGGTGCAGACACAGTCGGAGCCGACACGGCACTCAGGCCAGCCGGCAGTGACTCGCCGGAGCCTCCGCCGAGGGTGGCGGGCGAACTGCAGGCAGTCAGGATCAGGCCCAGCCAGGTCGGGGACGGGCGGCGCTTCGTGGGGCTCCCGGTCGTCATAGGGCTCCTGTGGGCCGCTGCACGTCCGGACGGTCGTCCTGCTCGTGATCCGGGGCCCGCTCTCTGTTATACGGATGCATAATAAGCGGGCTGTCTGACGCTGGGTGAGCCCGCATGAAGACCTTGAACCGCAGGCGCGGGCCACGGCGAGCGGATCGCCCTACTGGCAAGATGGACGGCATGGGGCCAGGATGAGCGGAGGATACAGATGACCGGTCAGCGCCCGCCGGGCGGCCGACGGCTGACCCGCGAGGCCCGCGCCGAGGCGCTGATCGGGGTGGGCCTGAAGCTGTTCGGGGAGCGCCCGCTGGACGCCGTCAGCACCCGCGAGATCTGCGAGGCTGCGGGCATCAGCCGGCCGCTGCTGCAGCACTACTTCGGCAGCAAGCGGGGGTTGTTCCTGGCCGTGCTGGGACGCGCGGTGGAGCGGCTGGAGCAGACCGCCCGCCCTGCTCCCGGCGACGCCCCCTTCCAGACCCTGGTGCCCCTGCTCACGACCTACTTCACCTTCGTCCGGCAGCATCCGGCGGGGGCGCTGCTGGCGTCACGGCCGGGCAGCGGGATGGACGCAGAGATCCAGGCCATCGTCCAGCCGTTCCGGCAGGGCACCTACGAACTGGTCGCGCAGGCGCTGGGCCACGACCGGGTGGACGACAGCGTGGCGCTGGCGGTGTGGGGCTGGGTGGGTCTGAACGAGACCACCGGCCTGCACCTGCTGGAGCGTCCGGAGATCAGCGAGGCCAAGGCGGCGCAGTACGCGGCCCTGTCGCTGTTCAGCCTGATCGGCGCGGCCCTGCGGGTGCGCGGCCAGCCCATGCCCGCCGACTGGCAGCGCTTCGCCGAGGCCCTGGCGGAGGGGCTGCCCCGCCCGCCATGACGCCCAGCGCCATGCAGCCCATTGCCACGCAGCCCAGTGGCTCCGTCCGCTCTACCCTGGAGCCATGCCCCGGACGCCGACCCTTCACCTCCTGATCGGCCTGCCGGGCTCGGGCAAGACGACCCTGGCCCGGCGCCTGGAAGCCCAGCACGCGGCCCTCCGCCTGACCCCCGACGAATGGATGTCGCCCCTGTTCGGCGCCGGGGAGGCCGACGACAGGCGCTGGGTGCTGGAATCCGAACTGCTCTGGGGGGTGGCGGCGCGCACCCTGCAGCTGGGCCTGGACGTGATCCTGGACTACGGCTGCTGGGCGCGCGAGGAACGCGACCTCTTCCGCTCGCGCGCCGCCGCGCTGGGCGTGCGCTTCGAGCTGCATGTGCTGGACGTGCCCGTGGACGCCCTGTGGCGCCGACTGGAGGCCCGCAACCGGGGCCTGCCCCCCGGCACCTTCGCCGTCAGCCGCGCCGAGCTGGACGAGTGGGCCGGCTGGTACGAGGCGCCCGGTGCCCAGGAACTGCGGCCGACCGAACAGCCGCCCTTCCTGGGCCACGTCTGGACGGCGGACGCATGAGCCCCGCGACCCTGGAAGGACTGGCCCGCTGGCTGCACACGGCCCTGGGCGAGGACGCCCTGAAGCGGCCCGGGCTCGAGGCGGTGCGCCGCCTCGAGCTGGCCCTGGAGCCGGCCGACGTGCCGGCGACCCTGGAGGCCGACGCCCTGTTCCTCCACCGCTCGCGGCACACGGGCGACCGCTGGCCCGGCGTGGGTGTGCTCGGCGTCCACGACGCTTTCGACCTGCAGTTCACGACCGGCCCCAACCGGCGGCTGGCCGGGACTCTGGGCTGGACGGACGTGCAGGACGTGACCTGGGAGGGCCGGCTGGTCGGCCTCCAGGCCACGCCCCCGCAGCGCAGCTGGCCCGAGCTGCACGCCGCCCTCGTGGCCGCGCTGGGCGGCGAGGACTCTTCCTTCGCCCCTGCAGGTGGCGCCCCCCTGCGGCTGGCCCTGATGAACGCCATGAATCCGGCGCTGCTGGAGCACGTCGCCCGGCTGGGCGTCACCGTGTACCTGACGGGCCAGCTGCGACCCTCCGCCGTGGCGGCCGCCCGCACTCTGGGTCTGGGCGTGGTCGCCCTGGGCCACCGCCGCACCGAGCTGTGGGGCCTGAGGCGGCTGGCGCAGGAACTGGAGGCGGCGTTCCCAGGCCTGGAGACGGTGGTCTACGGCTGACTCAGCTCAGCCGCTCGCATAGGCCGGGCAGCAGGCGGTAGAGGTTGCCGCCGCAGACCTGATCGAAGTGCCGCTTCAGGGCCAGTTTCGCCCGCCATTTGCTCACGCTGTGGTCGTTCACGCCGTGGCGCAGGGCCACGTCGATCAGCCGCTCCTCGACGATGCAGAAGCCGTCAGGCAGAGCCAGGGTGTCGCACAGCTGAAAGAGACGGTCTTCCTCCGCGAAGGTCAGGCCGGCGAGCAGACCCCGCAGGCGCTCCCACTCGTCGGAGGTGCCGTCCCAGACGCCTTCACGCTCGCTCAGCTGCGGATTCACGAACGAATGGGTGAGCGCGATGCGCGCCGCGTCCGGGTAGCCCAGGGCCATCAGGTGGTCATAGCCGTCCAGAATGTGCCGATCCCTGTTGGGGCCAGTGCGCCGGCCGAGGTCGTGGAGCAGCCCCAGCGTATGCGCCCGCTCAGGGTCGAGGGTCGGGTGCCGCTGCGCGATGAAACGCGCCGCCCGCGCCACGTTCCGCGAGTGCGCCACCCAGGCGCCGGGATTCATCGTCTCGGCTTCAAGCAGCAGGGCCTGCGCCGCCGCAGGGTTCGGGACGGTCAGACCCGGCTCCACTGCGCCGCCTGGATCAGCGCGGCGGCGGCCTGATCGACCTCGGCCTCGGTCGTGGCGGCCCCGAAACTGAGGCGCAGGCTGGCCCGGGCATCGGCCTCGCTCAGCCCGATGGCGCTCAGGACGTGGCTGGGCTGCATGGTGCCGGCGCTGCACGCGCTGCCCGCGCTGGCCGCCACGCCCAGCATGTCCAGGTTCATCAGCAGCGCCTCGCCGTCCGTGCCGGGCAGGGTCAGGGAGGCGACCTTGGGACTGCCGTCCGGCGGGTGGTTCACGCGCAGACCGGGAACAGGGGAGACCGCCTGCACGAAGCGTTCCCGCAGCTGGCCCAGGTGGGCGAAGGTCGCTCCCCGCTGCGCCTCGGCAAGGGTCAGGGCCACGCCCGCCGCGTAGACCCCGGCCGTGTCCTGGGTGCCGGCCCGCAGGCCGCCCTCCTGCCCGCCGCCCAGCGAGAGGGCGGGTAGCGCCGCGCCGCGCCGGATGTACAGCAATCCCACGCCGCGCGGCCCGCCCCATTTGTGCGCGCTGAACGTGGCGAAGGTCACGCCCCAGCCCGGCAGATCGACCGGCAGCACCCCGGGAGCCTGCACCGCGTCGGTGTGGTAGGGCACGCCCCTGGCGGCGGCCACGGCGGCCAGTGCCGGGGTGTCTTGGACGCTGCCCAGCTCGTTGTTCGCATGGTGGATAGACACCAGGGCCGTATCGGGGCGTAGGCTCGCCTCCAGCTCGGCCGGGTCATAGCGGCCGTGCGCGTCGGGCGTCAGGAGGGTCACGGCCCAGCCCTGAGCGGCCAGGGCGCGGGCCGGGGCGAGCACGGCGGAGTGTTCGGTGGGCGTGGTGATCAGGTGGCCGGGTCGGCCCCGCTCGTCCTGCCACTGCCGGGCGACTCCCAGCAGGACGTGGTTGTCGCCCTCGGTGCCGCCGGAGTTGGCGACCAGGGTGCGCGGATCGACCCCCAGCGCGGCCGCCACCCGTGCCCGGCCCTCTTCCAGCCGCTCGCGGGCCGCCTGCCCCGCCCCGTGCACGCTGGACGGATTGCCCGGCAGCGCCGCCGCCTGCGCGTAGGCCGCCAGCGCCTCGGGGGTCATGGGATGGGTGGCCGCGTAGTCGAGGTAGATCATCGGGGGAGAGCGTGCCTCAGGGAATCACAGTTCGGGGCGTCACAGCTCAGGGCGTGACCGTGGCGTAGTCGGCGCCGTCCTGCCGGATGACGAACACGGCGTCCCCGCTCACGGTCTGCTGGGCGCTGGTGGCGTCGCGGCCGCGCAGGGCGCTGGCGTCGGCCGCCGACATGATCTCGCGCTCGCCGTTGGCGTCCTGCACGACCACCGTGTACGAGCCGTCGGGCAGATCGGCCGGGAAGCGGTACTGGAAGGTCACGCTGCGTTCGGCCGGGGCCGGTGTCTCGGTGGGGGGTGTCGCGGGAATTTCCGAGGCGTCCGGGGTCGGGGCCGGCGTGGCCGGGGGCTCCGCAGCCGGCGGGGTGTCTTGAACCGGGGCGGGCTCCGGGGTGGGGGCCTCGGGCTGGGCCGGGGTCTCGGACTGCGGCGCCTCGGGCTGAGCCGGCGCCGGCGGCTGGTACACCGGGGGCAGCGGCAGGTTGTCGGTCGGGCGACTGGGCGCGCTGTAGCGGGCCACCGCCACGGTGAGCACGACCGGGCTGTTCACGGCCACCCGCACGTAGGGCGCCGGCGTCTGCTCCAGCACGGTGCCCTCGGGCTTGTCGCTGGGCTGCTCCTTGACCCGCGTGACGATCAGGCCCGCCGCCTTGGCGTGCTGTTTGGCCTGCACCACGGTCATGCCGGCCAGGGTGGTCAGCCAGGTCTCGCGCCCGGCCACCCCGGTGCTCACCATGACCTGCACCTGCTGCCCCCGCTGCGCGGCCGAACTCGCCTCCGGCACCTGCGCCACGATGCGGCCCTCGGGGGTGTTGGTCAGGGTGCCGTCGACCTTCACGACCTTGCCCAGCAGCATGGCCCGGTCTTTCAGGGCGTCACGCGCCTGATCGAGGTTCATCTCCTCCAGGCGCGGCACCTCGATGGACGGCGGGTTGTTCACGGTCAGCGTCACCAGCCGCCCCACCGGGAGGTTGATGCCCGCCGCCGGCTCCTGCCGGATGACCGAGCCGATGGCCCTGCCGCCCGCCTGACCATAGGTGTAGTCGACCCGGAAGCCCTGCGTGGTGAGCTTCTGGGCCGCCGCCTTGGCCTCCAGGCCGGTCACGCCCACGACCTCCCGCACCGGGGGGTTGAGGTAGACCTTGGCGGCCTGGGCGCCCAGGTAGAGCGCGCCGCCCAGCAGCAGCAGTCCGGGCACGAAGCTCAGCCACGCGCCGGACTGGCGGCGGCGCCTGACCCGCCCTCCACTCAGGGCGGCGAGCGTCTGGGCGTTGCTGGCCGCCACGTTCTCGGGCGTGCGCGGGGTGGGCAGGGCCCGCAGGTAGGCGATCCGGGCCTCGCGGCCCTCGACGACCACATCGGCGTCTTCCAGGGCGTAGCCATGTTCGGCCAGCCGCTCGGCGAGTGCCCGGATGGCGGTCACGGTCTCCTCCTGGCGCACGTTCTGGGCCAGGAAGGCGTCCAGGGGGGTGCCCGCCACCGGCTGCCAGACGGCATAGAACGCGCCGGGCCGGGCCACCACGTCGGTCAGGCCGGCGGGGCTCAGGGCGCGCAGCACCGCCCGGTAGGTATGGAAGGCCTGCCGGGCGGTCGGGGTGGCCACATCGAACCAGGCGACCGTGCGGGTCACGCCCTCGGCCGCGCGCACTTCGGACAGGGTCACGTTGCCCTGCCGGGACAGCTCGCGCAGCACTTCGTACTTCCTGTCTATCCTGGTGGGGGAACCGGCCTCGAGGGTCATGCGCCCTCCAGCATAGCGCGCAGCGGTGAGAGCGTGCTAGCTGGCCTGAGCGGCCGCTGCCCCCACCCCGCGCCTCCCCAGCTCACAGGCCCGCCAGCCGGGCCGCCCAGTAGGCCCCGAAGCCGCCCAGGATGCCCAGGCCCAGGCTGCGGCTGCGCCACATCAGCGCCCCGCCCACCGCGCAGGCCACGAAGCGCCGCGCCCACTCCGGGCTGCCTAGCACGTCGGGCACGACCAGCGCCGCGAACACGCTGACCGGCACGAAGCGCAGGAAGGCCAGCCAGAAGGGCGGAAGCTTCAGCCCCCCCAGGCCCAGCCCCAGCCAGCGCACCGGATACGTCACCGCCCACATCAGCCCGATCACCAGCAGGGCGTTCATGCCCCTTCCCCCTGCCGGCCGACCAGCGCCGCGCCCAGCAGCGCCCCGCCCACCCCCGAGAGCAGGATCACCAGCCCGCCCGGCACCACCTGCGAGAGCCCCCACGCCCCCAGCCCGGAGGCCAGCGCCACCACCACCGGCAGCCGGCCGATCACCTGCGGCCCCACCACCAGGGGCACGAGCAGCATGAGGAAGGCCAGCGGGAAGATCACGCCCACCCCCAGCGCCTCCGGACTGGGCAGCGCCGAGCCTGCCAGCGCCCCGGCCAGGGTCGAGGCGTTCCAGATGGCGTAGAGGCTCAGCTCCGCGCCCAGCAGGTAGCCGAAGCTCAGGCCGCCGGGCTCCCGGCTGCCGCTGACCAGCGCCACGCCGTAGGCCTCGTCGGTGAGGAACTGCGCGCCCAGCAGGCGCTGCGCCCGGCTCAGCGGCAGCGAGCGTGAGAGGCTCAGGCCGTAGAGCAGGTGCCGGGCATTGAGCAGAAACGTGGTGCTCACGATGCCCAGCATCGAGGCCCCGCCCGCGAAGAGGCCGGCCGCCGCGAACTGCGAGGCCCCGGCGAAGACGGTCAGGCTCATCAGCTGGGTCTCCCAGACGCTCAGGCCCGCGCCACGCGCCGTAACCGCGTAGGCCACGGCAAACGGCACCATGCCCAGCCACAGGGGCATCAGGGCACGGAAGCCCCGCCAGAAGCTGGGCCAGAACGCGGCAGAGGAGGGCTGGGGGCTCATCAGGGCGCAGTGTAGCGAGAAGGGCGGGCGGGAGAGGCGAGGGGGACGCCGCGCCCGCCCCAGTTCACCCGTCCCAGTTCACCAGCACGCTGACCGGCCTGGGAAGGCGCCGCAGCCGGTCGTAGGCCGCTGGCAGTTCGTCCGGCGTGATCTCCCACTGGAACAGCCGTTCCAGCAGAGCGTCATCCGAGAGGTCGGGGCTGAAAACCGTACTGGATTTCTCCGTCGCTGACCTTACCCTCTCACCCCACCCCTCTCCGCCAGCGGCTTGACCGAGCCCCCCGAGGGGAGAGGGAGCAGAAGCACATCAAGTGGCTGGTCGACGCGGTTCCAGCAGCGGATCGGCGTGGTTCCACAGGCGTTGGCTCAGCGTGTTGCCCTCAGGGGGGCGTGCGGAGTCGTCAGACCCGGTGACCTCAAAGCTGATGCGGTCTCCACCCTCTCCATCAGACCCGCTCGCTCAGCACATATCGACCGAACCAGTTCTCGACCTGTGGGCGGTGGGCGGCGGCCCAGGTCGACCAGACCTCCCGGATCCACTGCTCCGCGAGATCCGAGCGGCGGGCGGGCGTCTCGCCCCGGCTCACGTCGGCCACCGTCAGGATCGAGGTGAAGGCGGGCGGCGCGAGCCAGTGGAAGCGGTTGTGCTTCGGCAGCCGGCTGGGGCGGCCCGGCCGCTGCCGCACCCAGAGCGCCTGATCGGGTCTGAAGCTGTGCTCCAGCACCCCGCACAGCACCATCAGGTGGATGGCGACCGAGTTGATGGTCTGTGGCGAGGGGCGACCCGGATGCTGCGCCGCGTAGGCGTCCACGATCAGCGCGTCGAAGGCGGCCCCAGCCAGCGGCCGGTGCGGATCCGAGAGCCCGGTAAACGTGGCCCAGCACGCAGCACTGGACGCCATGTACCGGTGCGTGGGGCCATCCTGGACGGGCAGCACCGCGCCGCAGCCCTCACAGGTTCCGACATCTGGAACGGCGGTGGGCGTCATGGCTCGGCACCCTTCCGGCGGCTTTGCGCGTCGGCCAGCCCGACCTCGAAGCCGGCGTTCCTCGACAGGCCCAGGGGCGGGTAGCCCCAGGCATGGGCGCCCTCGTCGCCGTACAGGCAGGCCAGCGCGGTGGGCTGGTGGGCGGAGTCCAGGTGGGGCGCGATCACCGCGCGGGAATACTCCAGGTCCTCGGCCCCGAGGGTCACCGTGTGTCCGGCGAAGGCGGCGGCTTCCCCCTCCTGGCGCAGCATGTCCCGCAGGGTCAGCGGGTCGCCCGTCCGGGTCACCGTGGCCGCGCGGTGGACGGACTCCAGCACCAGCGCGCGCAACAGCCCCTGGCTGACCTCCTCGCTGGCCCACAGGGGAAGACTGAGCCAGCCGGTCTTGCTCAACGTCTTCCCCACGCTGAACCGGGCCGCGTCACTGATGACCCGGTTCGTCCAGCCGCCCCCCACGTCATCGAGCAGCGTCAGGCCCACCCGCACGGTGACGGCAGGAGACCCGTTCGGCAGGCGGGCGGTGGCCTCCTCCAGCGCCCTCCGGGCCACGTCCTCCGCGCCCAGCCCGATCCAGCGATCCAGACACTCCATTGCCGGCTCACGCGCCATCGGGTTGGCCAGAGCCAGGGGCGGCAGCGCGACCTCCGCACTCGTCCGGGCTCCGCCCACCGCGGCGTCGACATACGCCTGGAAGCGCTCTGGCCCACGTGGCACCCCGTAGACCGACCGCAGCCTCTCCAGCGTAGGCACCAGACAGAACCTCATGGAGTGATTTTCCGTCTCCGGGCTGGCCCCCGCGTCTGCCAGATGGCGCATGGCGGCCGCCGTCAGAGCACCCGGCGGCCGGGCAGGGCGACGCCCCGGCTGACCCGGCGTTCCAGGGCCCGCACCACGCGGGTGAGCACGAAGGTCAGCAGGAAGTACACCAGCGCCAGCACGGCGTAGACCTCGAACTGCCGGTAGGTGGCGTTGGTGATGAATTTGCCCTGGCTGAACAGTTCCTGCAGCGTCACGGCGCTGGCCAGGGAGCTGCCCAGGATCAGCGAGATGAACTCGTTGCCCAGCGCCGGCAGCGCCACCCGCCACGCCTGCGGCAGGATCACGAACCGCAGCGCCTGGCCGCGGCTCAGGCCCAGGCTGCGGGCCGCCTCCGTCTGACCGTCGGGCACGCTGCCCAGCCCCCCGCGCACGATCTCCGAGGTGTAGGCGGCCGAATAGAGGCCCAGGGCCAGCACCGCCGCCGCGAAACCGTCCAGGGTCAGGCCCAGCGCCGGCAGGCCGTAATAGACCACCGACAGCAGCACGATCAACGGAATGCCGCGCACGACCTCCACGTAGGCGTTGCCCAGCGCCCCCAGCACCGGCACGCGCACCACCCGCACGATGCCCAGGCCCGTGCCGACCAGCACCGAGACCAGCAGGGCGCACAGGCTCACGCCCAGGGTCAGGCCCAGGCCGGAGAGCAGTAGGCGGGGATAGTCGCCGGAAAGGATGGTCTGGAAGCCGGTGAGCAGGTCGCCCATGCAGCGGTCAGTCTACGCTGCCCGTTCGGGCGGCCGGTTCGGAGGGGGAGTCGAGGGGGCCTGTCCGGGGAGTCGGTTCCTGGGCCGATCCGCTGCCCTGGCTCTGGGCTGACATTTCTCATTCACTTCCCCCTGTACACTGGAGTCAGGTCAGGCCGTCCACCCAGCCGGGGCAGGGGCCAGACGCGGGCCGCTCAGCCGGCCCGGAGTTCTCACAAGTGTGGGTGAAGCGAAGTATGCGCCGTGACGCAAGTCGAAACGCAAGCGGAGACCAATCCCTGATCGACTGGCTCTACGTCCGAAGCCGCACGTAGGTCGGTTCCATCTGGCGGCCGGCGACGTTCGGCCGCGGCCCTACACAGGCCCCTGCCCCGCGCGGGCGGGCCCTGCACCGGCCGCCGTGCCGGCTGCGCCTGAGCCCTGCCGGTCGCCGCGCCCGAGGTGTGTCCGGTTTCCCTCATTTCGATTCTTCTGAACCCTGATTCCAAGGAAGGTGTTCCCTATGCGCGCCTGGATCGCGCTGATCGCTGCCGTGGCCCTGGAGGTCTTCGGCACCATGACCCTCAAGCTCGCCTCGCTGGGAGAATTTCCGCTGGGCGCCGCCCTGACCGGCCTGTGTATCGCCGGCTCGTACGTCCTGCTGGCCCAGGCCTTCAAACGCATTCCGGTGGCCGTGGCCTTCGCCGTGTGGGAGGCCGCCGGGCTGGCCCTGGTGACCCTGCTGGGCGCCCTGCTGCTGGGCGAGGCCCTGACGCCCCTGCGGAGTGTGGCCCTGCTGGGGCTGGTGGCGGGCGCGTGGCTGCTCCACCGGGGCACCCGACATCCGGCCCACCATCCCGCATGAACGTCCTGGCTCCGCTGCTGCTCCTGCTGGCCGCCGCGCTGGACGTGGCCTCCAACGCCCTGCTCAAACGTTCGGACGGTTTCCGGCGCCTGCGCCCCGGTTTGCTGGCCCTGGCGCTGATCCTGCTGGCCTTCTGGCTGCTGGGCCTGAGCCTGCGCAGCGTGCCGCTGGCCACCGCCTACGCCACCTGGGGCGGGCTGGGTCTGGCCCTGACCGCGCTGCTCAGCCGGCGGCTGGACGGCACCCGCCTGAACCCGGTCGCCTGGGCGGGCCTGGGGCTGATCGCCCTGAGCGTGCTCATCCTGCACAGCGCCCACTGACCGGCCGTCAGGTCAGGGCCTGCGCCCCCTACTCGCGATCCCGGACATATTCGTCGTGAACCATCTTCAGCAGTTCGAGCCGGGTCGCCTGCGGAAACCTGGTGCGCCGCGCGGTCATGGCCCGTTCCAGTGCGCCACGGTTTCCCCGTGTGAGGCGCAGCACCCGCTCTTCCCACTGGGCCTCCTGGGCACGCGTGAACACCGACCCCCCGCGCCCAGAGTCCCGCCGGCTCAGGCGCAGTCCCGCGTACACGGCCCCGGCCAGCGCCAGGAGGCCCAGAAGTGTGATCACGGTGCGGCGCGCGTCCTACTTCTGCACGATCCACTTGTTCAGCAGGGCCTGGTACTCGCCGCTCGCCTTCATGCGCGCCAGTGTCCTGTTCGCGGCGGCGGCCAGATCGCTGCCCTTCCTGAACACCATGCCGTAGTCCTCGGCAGCCAGATCCGCCCCGGCCTTGGCGAACTGCCCCGGCAGCCGCTTTTGCAGGTCGGCCACCGTCGGCGCGTCCCCGATCAGCGCCGCGATCCGCCCGGCGCGCACGTCGGCCAGCCCAGCCGAGAAGTCGTCATAGACCTTCAGGGCGGCCCCCCTGGGCTTCAGCACGTCGTTCGCCACGAACTGCCCGGTGGTGGTGGCCTGCACGCCGATCGTCCTGCCCTTCACGTCCGCCGGCCACGCGAACTTGCCGGGGTTGCCCCCCCGCACGATGAAGACCTGTGCGCTGCGGTAGTACGGCCCGCTGAACGCCACGACCTTCGCCCGCTCGGCCGTGATCGTGATTCCGCTCATGGCCATGTCCACCCGCCCGGACGTGACCGCCTGAGGCATCAGCGCCCCGAAGCCCACGGCGCGGATCTCCAGTTTCACACCCAGATCCTTGGCGACCGCCCGCGCGATGTCGATGTCGAAGCCCTGGATCTGTCCGTCTGCGCCCTTGAACTCGAAGGGCGCGAAGGTCGGGTCGGTGCCCAGCACCAGCACTCCCTTCTTCTTGACCTCGGCCACCGTGCTCGCCAGCGCAGAGGACGTCACCAGCAGGGCCACCAGCATCAGGGAATGCTTCATGGCGTACAGCATAAAGCCGCCGCCCGGAGCCGCTACGCTGCTCGCATGGACTGGCCCGCTCCCGCCGACTTCGTGCACGGCGACCCCCTGCCCCCGCCGGCGGCCTGGACACGCCCAGGGCTGGTCATGACCTTCAATCTGGAATGCCCCGGCTGTGTGTCGCGCGGTGTGCCGTTCCTGAAACGCCTGCACACCGAGTTTGGCGGGGCCGTGAACCTGCTGGCCGTCCACACCAGCTTCGGCCACCGCCTGCTGGCCAGGGAAGAGGTCGTGCCCATCCTGACGAAATTCGTCCGTGACTTTGCCAGACTCCCGTTTCCGGTCGCTCATGATCTGGACGGCGATTTCGCCCGCCACTGGCAGACCGAGGGCACGCCCCACTGGCTGGCCTTCGCGCCCGGCGGCGAACTGTTGAGAAGCGTGTACGGCAGCCAGGACAACGCCCAGACCCGCCTCCAGTACCTGCTGGAGGAGTGGGCCGGGCGCAGTGGGCAGGTTTAGCGGGCGTCGGACGTGGGCCGGGCCGGGAGAAAGATGCCGGTCTTGAGCTGGTCGAGGGGGATGTTGGTGACGCGGACGAGGAGGGCATTGATCCGCCCACCGCCGGGGTAGGGGCCGAGCTGACCCAGGCTGGATACGAAGCGAACCTTAGACGCCTCACTCTGGAGAACGGCGCTGCGGTCAGCGCCGACTTCCGCCGTGTCTGCCATGTACCTCTCCCCAGCCCGCTTGGTAATCAGCATAACTACCTCGCCAGGGGCTAGGGTGGTCGCCACACGGTGACGGCTGTTCGGTGAGCGGGGACTGTCCATGAAGTAACCGCCGCCGGTTATGCCGGGCTGAGCCACGACTCCTTTGAGGGACGAGATGAACAGGCTGTACAGGGGGTTATAGAACAACCGGCCGACGGATTGTTCGCCAGTCCCAAAGCGGAGATTGATCGCGCCGATCTGCACCTGCGGCGCGGCGAACCCCGCGAAGCGGATGGGCAGCGGTGTGCCAACTCCATCAATCAGTCTGAACGCATCGAAGTAGGGCTGACCGTTGCGGGTGAAATTGGCGCCGATCTCACCGCCACCCGACCCAGTGCCCGGCAAACTCACGTCCAGGCGATTGCCCTTCAGGGTCGCTCGCCCACCTTGGGCGCGTATGGCTTTCACGATGTCGTTGCCATTGAGATAGGCGCCGAGGTAGGACGTCCCATCATTAAACGTATAGCAGGTGATCCCGTTGTTCTCGCTGACGATGGTGATGTTATCGCCACTGGGTTTGGTGCCGCGAACGCAGGAGGGTTTGACGGGGCTCTGCGTGACAACGGGCAGAGTAAGCATGGGCGTTTCCCCACCCCCCGCCATCGCATACAGCGCAGCACTGAGGGCGAGGGCAGCGGCTCCGGCGGCAATCAATAATTTCGGCATGGTGTACACCTTCGCCATGCCCAGGGTCAATCGGGCCGGTGGGCCGAGTTCACGAAGAGCCTGGGCCAGCGCCTGAGAAGGGGAGAGGTCAGTGAATTGCAGGTGCTCGGCACGTGTCAGGATGTGTTCTTCCAGCTCGTCCCAGAGTTCCTGGCGGCGGCCTTCAGGCAGGCCCCAGGTGGCGCGGCGCAGGTAGGTGGTCAGGGCACGCTGGTCGCTCAGGGCCCGCGTGGTCATGCGCCGTTTCCCGTCAGGCGCTGCACGGCGCCCGTGAAGGCGTTGAACTCCTGACGCTTGGTCTGCAGCGTCTGGCGCCCCTGGTCGGTGATGGCGTAGTACTTGCGGGGCTTGCCGTTGCGGCCGACCTCGCCCTGCTGCGCGGCCAGCAGGCCGTCCTGCTCCAGCCGGTGCAGCGCCGGGTACAGGCTGCCCTCCTTGAAGTCGAACAGGCCACCCGTGCGCTCTTTCGCCTCCTGAATGATGGCGAAGCCGTACAGGGGCCGCGCCTCCAGGATGGTCAGCAGGATCAGGTCGAGGTTGCCGCGCAGCAGGTCAGGGTTCATGGGGCCTCCGGAGAAGGGCGGGGGGGCATTGACCGCGTGGCGTCCCGCGCGGCTGCTGCCCGTACATAGCTATGTCTGTCTCCATAGTCCGCCTGAGTAGGGGGGAATGTCAAGCCCAGTCTGCCTAGGCTCTAGAGCGGCAGACCAGTGTTCGCCGCAAGGCCGTGTCAGAGGCGATCTTCGTCGAAAGGAGAGGTCATCACACGGTTGCCCGTTGTCTGAGACGAGACGAGAGAGTATACTCTCGATCATGTCATCTCGGGAGATGGAAGGGGAGCTGCTGCAGGCCGCACGACTGCTGAAAAGCTCGCCCCACACGACGATGGATCGGCTGGCCGAGCATCTGGGCGTCTCGCGGGCCACGCTGTATCGCCGGCATGGGGGAAGGGCTGGATTGCTGAAATTGCTGGATGAGGGCGTGCCCGCCGACGACACCCGCACCCGCATCCTGCGCGCCGCCGCCGAGGTGCTGGGCAGCCACGGCCTGCTGGGCAGCACCATGGAGCAGATCGCCCAGCAGGCCGGGGTCGGAGTGGCGACCGTCTACCGCCAGTTCGGCGACAAGGAGGCGCTGGTGGGCGCGGTTGTGGAGGAACTGACGCCTCGCGGCGTCCTGCGGACGCTGGAGCAGGCGCCGACCGACGACCTGCGGGGAGAGCTGACAGCCCTGGTGCGCGCTGGGCTGGAGGGGCTGGCCCAGACCGGGGGCCTGATCCGCCTGAGCCTCTTCGGCAGCGATGCCGAGCGGGCCTACCTGGAACGGGTGCGGCACGGCACCGAGCGGGCCCTGGAACTGCTGGCCCGCTCCCTGCGCCGTCACCAGGAGGCCGGGCGGCTCAGCGCGGGGGCCGAGCCGCAGCAGCTGGCCCTGGCGCTGCTGGGGCTGCTGTTCGCCTTCGGCCTGATCGGCCCCAGCCGCTACGGTCTGGGCGTGACCGACCCCCGGCAGACCGCCGAACTCATCGTGGGGCTGTTTCTGGACGGCGCGGGGGGAACGGCGTGACGCCCGGCCCGTATGTCCTGCCCTTCGAAGCCATTCGGGCCGGCGATCTGGCGCGGGTGGGCGGCAAGGGCGCGAACCTGGGCGAGCTGAGCGCCGCGGGCTTCGCCGTGCCGCCCGGCTTCTGTCTCACGGTGGCGGCGTACGAGCGCTTTCTGGCCGGGCTGGCCGACGCTGAGACGATGATCGCCGAGCTGGAGGCCCTCCGGCCGGGGGATCACGCCGCCGCCCAGGCCCTGAGCGGGCGCTGGCAGTCCCGGCTGCGCGCCGTGCCGGTGCCGCCCGAGGTCGCCCAGGCCGCCGAACAGGCGTGGAGGACGCTGGGGCCGGGCCACGCCTATGCTGTGCGCTCCAGCGCGACCGCCGAGGATCTGCCCGGCGCGTCCTTCGCGGGGCAGCAGGACACCTTCCTGAACGTGCGGGGGCTGGAAGGGCTGCTGGGCGCGATCCGCGACTGCTGGGCGTCGCTGTTCAACGAGCGGGCGCTGCTCTACCGCGCTCAGGTGGGTGTGGCGCCGCGTGGCCTGGGGCTCGCCGTGGTGGTGCAGCGGCTGATCGACCCCGAGGTCTCCGGCATCCTGTTCACCGCCGATCCCACGACCGGGCAGCGCGGCCTGGCGCGGATCGACGCTGCCTTCGGGCTGGGTGAGGCGCTGGTGTCGGGGGTGGTGAGTGCCGACGCCTACACGGTGGATCGGCAGAACGGGCGGGTCACCGGGCGGATCATCTCCGGGAAGACCTTCGCCCTGCGCTCGGCCCCGCAGGGAGGAATCCGGCGCGTGCCCCTCGGGGGAGATCAGGCCCAGACCCCCGCCCTGACGGACGCCCAGGCCCTGGCCCTGGCCGAGCTGGGCGGGCGCATCGAGGCGCATTACGGCGTGCCCCAGGACATCGAATGGGCGGGCGTGGGCGGCCAGTGGTACGTCCTGCAGTCACGGCCCATCACGACGCTCTTTCCGCTGCCCGCGCCGGCGCCCGGGGACGGCCAGCTGCACGCCTACCTCAGCTTCAGCCACCTGCAGGTCATGACCGACGCCCTGCCGCCGCTGGCCGCCTCGCTCTGGCGGGTGCTGTTTCCCATCGGGCGACCCCCGCACGCCCTGGAAAATCCGCTGCTCACGGTCGCCGGCGGGCGGCTGTATCTGGACATCTCCTATGCCCTGCGTTACCCCCTGCTGCGCCGGGTGCTGCCCCGCGCCGCGGGCGCCAACATCGACGCCCGCATGGGCGACCCGCTGGCACAGCTCGCGGCGCGGCCCGAGTTCCAGCGCGGCCCCAGGGTCAGCGGCCGGCGGGCGCTGCGCGGCCTGGCGCCGGTGGTCGGCCCGGCCCTGGGACATCTCCTGCGCCCCGAGCGGGGCGACGTGGCCGCCGCCGAACTGGAGAGCACGAACCGGCTGCTGGGCGCCTTCCGAGCGGCGCTGGACGCGGCCCCCACGCTGGACGCCCGGCTGGAGGTGGTGATGGGGCAGCTCCGTACCCTGATCGGCCCGCCGCTCTATCCGCTCGTCTCCCGGCTCATGGCGGGTGTCCTGAGCGACACGCTGCTGCGCCAGTTCGGGGCCCGCTTCGCCGCCCGCGCCGACCTGATCGCGGTCGGCTCCGGCCAGCGCGGCAACGTCACCACCGAGATGGGCCTGGCGCTGGGCGACCTCGCGGACGCGGCGCACGGGCACGCCGACCTGATCGCCCGGCTGCGCCGGACGGAGCTGAGCGCACAGGAACGGCTCGACGTCGGCCGGCTGCCCGGCGGTGAACCCTTCCTGACGCTCTGGCAGACCTTCCTGGCTCGCTACGGGGCCCGGGCCTCCAGTGAGATCGATCTCAGCCGCCCGCGCTGGCACGACGACCCGGCGCCCCTCCTGAACATGCTCACGGGCCAGCTGGGAGCCGGGGCGGGGACGCACCGCCAGCAGGCGCAGGCCCTCCAGGCAGGGGCGCAGCAGGCCGCCGGGCGGGTTCTGCGGGCGGCGGGGCCCTTCCGGGGCTTGCTCGTGCGCCATCTCGTCCGGGCGGTTCGCACCTACCTGCCGCTGCGCGAGCATCCCAAATTCCTGCTGGTGCGGGTGCTCGGACTCGTCAGGCCCGTCCTTCAGGAGGCCGGCGTGGTGCTGGCGGCCCGGGGTCAGCTGGGCTCGCCCGGCCAGGTCTGGTGCCTGACCCTGCCGGAGCTGCAGGAGGCGGTCGCCCATCCTGACCGCGTGCTGGACGGCGTGGCGTCTGCCCGCCAGACCACCTTCGCCCACGACTCGCGCCTCCGCCCGCCGCGCGTGATGACCAGCGACGGCGAGATCATCACCGGGCGCCCGGTTGCTCAGCCCATGCCGGACGGGGCGCTGGGGGGCCAGCCCGTCTCGGCCGGCGTGGTGGAGGGGCGGGCGCGCGTGATGCTGAGCCTGGCCGACCCACCCGTGCAGCCGGGTGAGATCCTGATCGCTCCCTTCACCGACCCCGGCTGGACGCCGCTGTTTGTGGCCGCGGCCGGTCTGGTCACCGAGGTCGGCGGCCTGATGACCCACGGCTCCCTGGTGGCGCGCGAGTATGGCCTGCCGGCGGTCGTCGGCGTGGAGGACGCGACCCGGCGCATCCGCAGCGGTCAGCGCGTGCGGGTCAACGGCGACCTGGGCTATGTGGAGGTGCTCAACTGAGGGCATAGTCTTGGGGAATGCGACCCTGGATGCTCGAGGCCCCCCGGGTCAAGCTGCCCGAATCGGCGGTGCAGGCCTTCGAGCGGGCGTGGAGCGAGCACGACCTGACGGCGCTACCCGACGGCGTGCCGCGCTGGCTCTTTCTGGAGTGGCTGGCGGGGCGCGGGTTGTTGTTGCACGGCTCCCCGCACACCTCACTCACCGAACTGGTGCCACGAGATCACGACTACGCCCAGCCCGACGACTTCAGCAACACCATCGGGGTCTATGCTACTTCGGACGCCCTCTGGGCCATGATGTACGCCTTTCGTAGCCCCAACGTAGCTCAGCAGAGCGATATGGCCCTGCGGCAGTGGGAGGACGGGCAATGGTCACCCATGCGCTACTTCTACTCGGTTGCGCCCCTGGCGTCAGAGGTCACGGACGCACGCACGCTGCTGCAGCCAGGGGCCGTGTACGTCCTGAGCCGGTCGGGGTTTAGGCAATCTCCAGCTTACGAGCATGGCGGTCTGGGCCTCGTGCTGGAGGCGCACTGGGTCAATCCGAAACCCGTGCGGCCACTGATGATCGTGCCCGTTTATCCCGCCGATTTTCCGTTACCCGTTCGCCTGCACGATGCGGCGCGGGTCAAGGCGCTTAGTTATTCCGCCCCCTGGGGCTTTCCCTGGCTGGAGCCAGAAACACCGACATGAAAAAAGCCGGAGCACGCAGCTCCGGCTCTTCCAGCTTGCCCTCGACTACTCGATGCTCACGCGCCAGCGCCACTCGGAGGCCCGCTTCATGACGTGCGCGAGGCCGCCGGTCATGGCGAGCTTCTGGTTCCAGGGCAGCTTCATCCAGCCCACAGCCATCAGGCCGCCGAGCGACACGAACTCGCCCAGGGTGGTGGGCTCGTAGGGCTCCAGCTCGTCGCCGCGCGACAGGCGCATGATGTTCTTGCCGGTCAGGCGGCCCTGCTGCCCGGCGTGCTGGGCGGTGGTGGGCACCGGCTTGCCTTCCTGGTTCAGCGCCAGGCCCATGTCGCCCACGATAAAGACCTCGGGGTAGCCCTTGGCGCGCAGGAACTCGTCCACGGCGATGCGCCCGCCGGGGCCCTTCTCGATCCGCTCGCCGCGCACGATGTCGCGGGCCTGGATGCCGCCGGTCCAGATGATCTTCCCGGCGGGAATGACCTTCTGGGTGCCGTCGGAGGTCTGCACGGTCACCGAGTCGGCGGTGGCCTGCATCAGGCGGTGGCCGGTCAGGACGTTGATGCCGTACTCCTCGAGGGTCTGCATGGCCTTGGCGCGCAGGGCGTCGTCGAGCACGGGCAGGATCTTGGGGCCGGCCTCGACCAGATGGATCTGGAAGGGGGGCAGGCCGCGCTCCTTGCTGAGCAGCACCGCGCGCTGGGCCAGCTCGGTGACCAGTTCCACGCCGGTCAGGCCGGCGCCGCCGACCACGATGTCGCGCTGTCCCTGGTACTCGCTGCTGAAGGCCCGGTTGACGAAGGTGAAGATCTCATCGGCGTCGCTGAGCTGCTTGAGTTCGGTGGCGTTCTCGTACAGGCCGGGAATGCGGTAGAAGTTGGTCACGCTGCCCAGGCCGATGACCAGCGTGTCGTAGGTGAGCACGCGGCCGTCTTTCAGGGTCACCTCGCGGGCGTCGACGTCCACGACGTCCACCTGCGCCTGCTCCATCTGCACGCCGGTTCCGCGCAGCAGGGGCGCGAGCGGCAGGGTCACGCGGGTGTTGTGGGCCGCCGCTTCATGCAGCCGGGTGTAGAACACGTGGTAGGCATTTTGCTCGATCAGCAGGCTTTCCAAGTTGGGGGCAGGCTTCATTTTCGTCGCCACTGCCAGACCGGAGTACCCGGCGCCAAGAATCAGGGTCTTCATAGCACATCTCCTGTGAACAGATTCACGAGCGGCAGTGGGAGTGGGTCACCGCCCGCAGAAATCCGCTGGGAACACGCCCAGCTTTGACCCAGTGTACACCCCGTTTCCCCGGTGCCTGTCGGCTGCCTGACAGTCCTGCCTATGTTTCCTTCAGCTCACCGCCGGGCGGCTGTCCCGCCGCTGGGGACACCCCGCCGTCGCCCGATCACGCCGGGGGAGAGGCTGATCAGACAGTGCTTGGGTCTGAGCACTCCCCACGAGTGAGGGCCTTCTGTCCGATGCCAGCATTCTGGATCAGAGCGGAGTTACTGGCCGGCGTCGGCCGGCCTGGGCAGGCTGCCCTGCACGACTCTTTTCAGTGTGATGTTGTTCTTCCACAGGCCCAGCGCCAGGGTCTGGCGGGGCAGCGTGGGCAGGGCCTGGGGCCGGCTCCCGGGAAGCTGGGCGCGCAGCCACTCCACCTCGTCCTCCAGCGCCAGCACGCTGTCGCGCTCACCGCTTCGCAGGGCGGCCAGCGCCTCGGTCGCCGAAGGGTAGGCCAGGAAGTCCAGCCCGCGGGCGTCGGCCCAGCCGTAGGCGTCGTCGGCGGCCAGACCCCAGTGGTTGGTCACGACGGCCAGTTTCGTGGGCTGCGGCGCCGTGCTCAGCAGCGCCCAGCCCACGGTGCGGTAGGGAAGCACCTGCATCAGTCCCTGGGTTTCCGCGTTCACCACGATGCCGCCGGCCAGCACGTCGCACGACTCCGGCCGCACGCCCCAGTCCACGGGGTCGGGCGAGGTGCCCCAGGCAGCCTGGATGTTCCAGCCGACCGGCACGCCCATGCGCCTCGCGGCCGCCTCGATCAGACGGGCCTCGCTGCCGGTGGCCGCCGAGCCGTCGGAGGAGATGAAGGGCGGCAGGGAGGGGGGCACGCAGGCGGTGAGCACTCCCGCCGCCTTCACGCGCGCAAGCGAATTGTCGGGCGGCAACTGGCGCAGCAGCAGGTACGACAGTACCCCGAGCAGGGTGAACACGGTGCTGCCTGCCGGTCGCCAGCCACGCCGGGGTCGTGGGGGGGCAGGCGGCCGCGACATCAGCGCCGGAACTCGCGGTAGGACAGGGCGCAGGCCACCACGGTCAGCCCGATCACCACCGCCACGTCCAGGCCCAGCGGGTGCTCGTGGTAGTCGATGATGAAGTACCGCAGCAGGTCGATGGCGTAGGTGAGCGGGTTGGCCCGCACCAGCAGCACCAGCCAGGGCGGAAACACCTGCTGCTGCTGCTGCACGCTGAGGCTGGGGTCGAGCGGGAAGACCGAGCTGCCCAGAAAGTACAGCGGCAAAATGAGCGCGTTGGAGAACACCCCGAAGCCTTCGAAGGACTTCAGGCGCGAGGCGATCAGCAGGCCCACCGCCGTGAAGGCGAGCGAGACCAGGAACATGGTGCCCAGCACGCCCGGCAGGATCGAGGGCGGAATGGGCACGTCCACGTACGGCCCCAGCAGCAGCACCAGTCCGCCCTGCAGGGTGGCCACTGTCGCGCCGCCCAGCAGCTTGCCCAGAAAGACCGCGCTGCGGGGCACGGGCGAGGCGAAGACCTCCCGGAAGAAGCCGAACTGGCGGTCGTAGATCAGGCTCACCGCCGACTGGATGGAGGGGTAGAGGATGTTCAGCACCACCACCGCCGGGAAGATGTACTGCATGTAGGTGAAGGGCACCACGAAGGTGGTCTCGCGCAGGCCGGTGCGGAAGTAGGGCGTGAGGCCCACCCCGAAGATGATCACCCACAGCAGCGGCCGCGAGAAGGCGCCGACCAGCTGCCCGCTCTCGCGTACCGAGCGCTTGACCTCGCGCGACCAGATGGCGTACAGGCAGGCGAGGTAATAGCGCGGCCCGCTGGTCGTGCCGGCGGTGCTGGAGGCCCAGCTCACCGGAAGCCCCGGCCGTCGGTGGGGGAGACGCGCCCGGCGCCCACGGCTGGGCGCTCGTCGCGCAGCGCGCGCCCGGTCAGCTCCAGGAACACGTCCTCCAGGGAGGCCGACTGCACGTTCACGCCCGCCAGTCGGTGCAGCTCCGGCGCCAGCCGGGTCAGCAGGGGCGCCGGGTCCGGCACGCGCAGCCGCAGGGTGTCGCCGGTTTCGTCCATCACCGCGCCCGCGTCTTCGCTCCGCAGGGTCGCCCGCAGGTCGTCCGGCACGCCGCGCAGGGTGACCACCAGCCCGCCCAGCCGGGCCCGGAGTTCGGTCGGGGTGCCGAAGGCCAGCACCTCGCCCCGGTCGATGATGGCGACCAGATCGGCGTCCTCTGCCTCCTCGATCTGGTGGGTGGTGAGCAGCAGCGACACCCCGGTCTCGCGCCGCAGCGCCCCCAGGTAGGCCCACACGGCGCGCCGGCTCTGCACGTCCAGGCCGGTGGTGGGCTCGTCGAGGATCAGCAGGGCAGGGTCGTGCATGACGCCGCGGGCGATTTCCAGGCGGCGTTTCATCCCGCGCGACAGGATGCGGGCCGCCACGTTCTGCCACTCGCCCAGTTCGACCACGTTCAGCACGTGCTCGGCGCGGCTCCGGCGCTCCCGGCCGTTCATCCCGTAGATCCGCCCGTGGAAGTCCAGGTTCTCCAGCACGGTCAGGCGCTCGTCCAGGCTGGGTTCCTGAAAGACCAGGCCCAGCGTCCGGCGCACGCGCGCCGAGTCCCGCCGCACGTCCAGCCCCGCCACCTGTAACCCGCCCGACTGGAGCGGCAGCAGCGTGCTCATCAGCGAGACGAGCGTGCTCTTGCCGGCGCCGTTCGGCCCCAGCAGCGCGAAAAAACAGCCGCGCGGCACGCTGAAACTCACGCCCCCCAGCGCCTGCACGTCGCCGTAGCGGTGCCCCACGTCCTGCACGTCGATGACGGCCGGTGCACCCAGACTCACCCCTACTCCCGGAAGCTTTCCGAGGGTGGGCGTTGGTCGCTCACGCTGGCCGGCACGATACCGGGGCGGTTCAGACCGTGCTTGACCAGCAGTTTCTGCACTTCTCCGCGCACGATCAGCCGGGTGATCGCTCCGTCGAGCTGGGTTCGCAGGCTCGGCCGATTCCGCCGCAGGCCGTAGATCACGTACCAGGTCATGCTGGGCAGCCCCACGACGGGCGCGGCTTTCAAGCCCACCTTCTTCACGTCCGGCACGCGACCATACAGCTGCGAGGCGAAGACCATGCCCACTTTCGCCTGGCCCGTCTTCAGGTCGCTGACGAGGCGGGCCGCCGTGTTCACGGGCCGGTCCGTGAACTGCCCCCGGCGGGTCGTGTACATGAAATAGGCGGGCAGCCCGCGCCGCTCCATGGAGACCGGCATGGACTTGGGGAGCTGGTTCAGGTTGCCCACCCGGGGGTCGCGGCTGGCGAACAGGTAGCTGACCTTCAGGTACGGCCGGGTGGCGTACATCTGCTCGTCGGCCGGGTAGTCGAAGGCGGGCGTGGTGCTGCCGATCAGGCCGGGGTAGATGTCGCAGCGGTGCGCGAACAGCCGCAGCAGTTCCAGGCGGTCGAGCGGCTGCGGCGCCGTGTCCAGGTCGGGCAGCGGCGCGCGGTGGACATAGAACTCGGCCTTGCGCCCCAGTGAGCGGGCCACCGCCAGCGCCATGTCCTGCTCGAACTTCCAGATCGGGTTCTGCTGATCCAGACAGAAGGTCATGGTGCTGGCGCTCCGCAGCAGGCCAGTCGTGCTGGTAGGCGAATTCGGGTCTTGCTGGGCGCGGGCCGAGGCCATCAGCGTCAGGCCGGACAGGAGCAGGGGGGCGAGTGGGGGGCGCTTCACGTCGGACTCCTCGTGTGGATTCGGGGATGGGGGGAGAGCGGAGCAGCTGGATCGCGGAGAACGCAGGAAGATGGCTTGCGGTGGGGGGTCGAGACCTCCACTGCGTTCAGCGTGACCGTGGTCGCTGCCCCGCTGGTGATGGCCGGCCTGAACGAAAAACCGTGTGCAGACGGGGTCGTCCCCATCGGCACACGGTCGGGGTCAGCCCGGGTCAGTCAACCGCGAAGACCCACAGCACGCCGCCGCGCGGGGTGTCCTTGGTGAGCTGGGCCATCGGGCCGGCCCACAGCGGGATGGCGCCGCCGTAGCCGCTGAAGACCGAGATGTACTGCTTGCCGTTCACCGAGTAGCTGATGGGCTGGCCGATCACGCCGGAATTGGTCTTGAATGACCACAGCTTCTTGCCATTCTTGGCGTCGAAGGCGATGAAGTCGCGGTCGGCGGTGGTGCCGGTGAACACCAGGCCGCCGGCGGTGGTGAGCACGCCGCCCCACAGCGGGGCCTTGAAGGTCTGGCTCCAGACCCGCTTGCCGGTGGCCGGGTCGATGGCCTGCAGGTTACCCACGTAGTTCAGGTTGGGCACGGCGTTCAGCTCGAATTCGGCGCCCACGTAGGCCTCGCCGGCCGCGTACTTGGTCTGCGCGCCCTTGATATCCATACACCACTCGTTGGAGGGCACGTAGACCAGCCTGGTCTGCGGGCTGTAGGCCATGGGGTGCCAGTTCTTGCCGCCCAGGAAGGAGGGGCAGGCGTTGACCTGCTTACCCAGGTCGGGCCGGTGCTGGGGATCCCAGATGGGGCGGCCGGCCTTGTCGAGCCCCTTGTAGGCCGTGACCGTCACGTACTTGTTGGCGTTCAGGTACTTCACGCCTCCGCCGGTGCGGTCGAAACGGTAGAGGTAGCCGTTGCGGTGCGCCGTCACGATGCTCCTCACGCTCTTGCCGCCCTGCATGGTGTCGATCAGAACGGGCTCGTTCACGCCGTCGTAGTCCCAGGCGTCGTTGGGGGAGTACTGGAAGCCTTCCTTGATCTTGCCGGTGTCGGCGTCCACGGCCAGCAGGGACGAACTCCATTTCAGGTCGTCGCTGGCCTTGCGCCGGGGATCCATCCAGGGGCTGGGGTTGCCGGTGCCCCAGTAGATGGTCTTGGAGGCGTTGTCGTAGGCGCCGGTCAGCCAGGTGGGGGCGCCGCCCTGGGCTTCGGAGCCGTCGGGGTAGGAGCCCTTCATGGTGGTGAAGGACTTCCACATGCTCTTGCCGGTCTTGGGATCCATGGCCTCCAGGAAGCCGCGCACGCCGTACTCGCCGCCGTGGACGCCCGTGACGAGCTTGCCGTTGGCCATCAGCGGCGCCGAGGTGATCGTGTAGCGCTTCTTGTAGTCCTCGATGGTGCGATCCCAAACGATCTTGCCGGTCTTGGCGTTGAAGGCCAGCATGTGGGCGTCCAGCGTGCCCATGAAGACCAGATCGCCGTAGACGGCCACTCCACGGTTCACCACGTCACAGCAGGAGGTGATGTCGTCGGGCAGTTCGCGCTCGTATTTCCACAGCAGTTGCCCGTTGGTGGCGTTCAGGGCGAACAGCTTGTTCATGGGCGAGGTGATGAACATCACGCCGTTGTTCACGATGGGCGCGGCCTCGTGGCCCTCCGTCTGGCCGGTGCTGTAGGCCCACACGGGCCGCAGCTTCGAGACGTTCGCCGCCGTGATCTTGGTCAGCGCCGAGTACCCCCAGTTGCCCTGGTTGCCGCGCGTGCTCAGCCAGTTCGCCGCTTCCGGCGCGTTCAGCCGCGCGTCGGTGACGCTGGCATAGGAGCTGACCTGGGCGTAGGCGAGGCCAGCCAGCGTGGCTCCAGCGGCGAGAACGGCTCCGATCCTGACCATCTTGCCAACCTGTGGTGCATTCTTCATGCTGTTCCCCTTTTCCGGCGCAGGCCGGGTGAATCAGATGGTGGGCGTGATGGGTCGAGCAGATTCAGGTGCCGATCTTGCCGATAAACGCCGCCTTGGCGACCAGCTGGCCGCTGGCGTCGGCCTTGATGGGCAGGGCGGCCAGACGGCGGGGGGCAGGCCCGCCCAGCACCGTGGCGTTGTCGCCGGGATCGAAGATGCTGCCGTGACACGTGCAGATGATGTTGCCCTTGCCCTGCCCCAGACTGCCGAGTTCCTTTGCGGGGCAGCCCTGGTGGGTGCAGATGGCCGAATACGCCACGACGTCGCCGGCTGCGTTGGGCTTGCTGCTGGCCTTGATCTTCCCGCTGGCGAGTTTGACCAGCACCACGCCGCTTTTCAGCGGGTCGCGGGGCTTTTTGGTGGCGGGATCGACGGCGATGGCCCATACGGCCACGCCCACCTTCAGCTCGGCCGCCTTCACGGCCTTCCCCTTGTTGGGGCCGTCCTGATGGATCAGCAGGTCTCCTGCCCTGGCAGGATCGGCGGCCGTCGATGTGCCCGTCTGCGCGCCGGTCTGCCCGAGGACGGCCAGGGTGCCGGCGGCCGCGCCGGTCGCGGCGCCGAGTTTCAGCACCTGTCTGCGGGTGGGTCGGGTATCAGTCATGGGGAACCTCGGGGTCGTCGTCCTGGCGGGGAAGCTCTCCTGTCCGGACGGATGTGCCTGTGCGGTGACGGGCGGTGGCTAGGAGGAGGGGAGCGGGGTGGGCCTTGAGTGTGGAGCGGCAGGCACCGGACGGCTCATCTGGGCGATATCGCTGAGACGGAAACGTCGGGCCGGTGTCATCGAGCAGTGGACATGGTGCGGCGGGCAGCCTGAGCACGGGTATCCGGACAGGACGGGGGGGCCTGATAGGGGGTGGCCTGAACACTGTAAGATCGGCCCTTACTTTAGACCCGTGGGGTTGGTAGCGGGTTGGATGTGCTGAGAGAACAGGAGGCTATGGGTTCAGTTTTCTCATCCACCATGCGTTCAGCAGTTCAGGCGGCCGGGCTGGGCATACGGCACTTCAGCCGCGCCCGCCGGCGATCCGGGCGGCGTCGGGGCTGTGCCTCAGCACCCGCATGGCCAGCGCTCCCAGCAGCGGCCCCACGCTCCACACCACGAAGATGCCGCGCCAGCCGATCACTGGCTCCAGCCACGGCACCAGGGCAATGCTCAGGGCCGTGAGGGTGAAGCCCAGGGCCAGCTGCGCGGTCAGGGCGGTGCCCACGTAGGCCGGATCGGCGATCTCGCTGACGATGGTGCTGAACTGCGCCGAGTCCGCGATGATCCAGAAGCCCCAGAACAGGCTCACGCCCAGCACCACCCCGCTGGGCGCGTTCACCAGCAGCGCGAGCAGCAGGGCACTGGCCCCCGAGAGCCACATGGCGAGTTCGGTCAGGCGGGTGCGTCCCCAGCGGTCGCCCAGCACGCCCCCGGCCAGACAGCCCAGCGCGCCCAGGCCCACCACGCTGAAGGTCGCCAGCGCCGCGCCGCGCGTGACCTCCACCGCGCCGTCGCCGGCGGCCCTCAGCACGCCGGAATAGAAGAGCGCGAACCAGGTCCACATGGCGTACAGCTCCCACATGTGCCCCAGGTAGCCCAGCGTCGCCAGGCCCGGCCCGCGCGCGCTCAGCACCCGCCACGCCTGGGCCGGGCGAAAGGGGGGAGCGGGCGTGCGGTGCGGCCCAGGCCCCACCAGCGTCGCCAGGACGCCGCCCAGCACGGCCAGCAGGCTGGTCACGCCGATCACCGTACGCCAGTCCGCGCCGCCAAGTCCATTGACCAGATGCGGAGAGGCCGACCCGAGGGTCAGCGCCCCCACCATGAAGCCCAGCGCCAGCCCGCGCCCCCGCACGAAAAAGGCGGACATGGCCCGCAGGGAGGTGGGGTAGACCAGGGCCAGACTGGCCCCGACCAGCGCCCTCAGGAGGAAGGCCCACTGACCATCCGGCAGCAGCAGCAGCGCGGCGTTGGCGGCGGCCGCGCCCAGGGCGCCGCCCAGGATCAGCAGGCGGGACGGCACCCGGTCGGCCAGATTCAGGACGGCGCTGCCCACCGCTCCGGCCACGAAGCCCAGTTGCACGGCCAGCGCCAGCCAGGAGGCGGCCTGAGCGCTCAGCGCCCACTCGGCGCGCAGCTGGGGCAGCACGGCCGCTGCCGAGAACCAGGGCGCCATGCTCAGCACGACCGCCCCCGCCAGCAGCGCCAGGGCCAGCCAGGGGTTCATGGAGGCCGGAACGGTTTCCCGGCTGGCGGCCTGCCGGCTCAGAACGAGGCGTCCAGTGCCGCGCGTCGCGCCCGCGCGATGGGCAGGCGGTGGTCGTCCGGGGCGAGCAGGCCCTCCAGCACCTCCAGGCACTCGGGGTCGTCGAAGCGCGAGGCATAGCGCCACAGCAGCTCGGGATCGCGCGAGCGGCACACGGCCTCGCGCAGGGCAGCGTCCAGATAGTCGCGCCAGTAGCTCAGCAGGGGCGAGGAACTGTGCGGCAGGAGCGGGCCGTCGTAGAGGTCGGCGGCGTCGCTGACCCGGCCGGCGAGCAGGTGCTCCTCGATGTCCTGGATGTCCAGCTGCATGGGAATGCTCAGGCGGTAGGGGCGCGAGGCGATCTGCCCGCCCAGCAGCGCGCGCAGGGTGCTGACCTCGGACTTGAGGGTGCTCAGGCTGATGGGCTGGTCGCCGTAGACGTGGGCGTGCAGGGCGTCCAGCGTGAGCCCGCCCGGATGCAGGGCGAGCACGCACAGCAGCTCGTGCTGGCGGGGGGTCAGGTGCAGGCTGCGCCCCGCGTACTGCACGCGCGGAGCGCCGCAGAAGCGCAGCCGCAGCTGGCTGGCGGGCAGCGCGCGGTGACTCAGGGCGAGTTCGATCTGCTGGGCGTAATGCCGGGCGCTCGCCAGACCCAGCGGCGTGCTGCACTCCCAGGTCGTGCTGAAATCGAGCACGCCCAGCAGCGCCCCGGTCTGCGTGTCGCGGATCGGGCTGGAGTAGCAGACCCAGTCGTGCACGGTCTGGACATAGTGTTCGGCGGAAAAGACCCGCACCGCCTGCCGGGTTCGCAGCGCCAGCGCCAGCGCGTTGGTGCCCACGCTGCCCTCGCCCCATTGCCCGCCGGGCACGAAGTTGATCGAACTCGCCAGCCCGGCCATGCGCGCGCTGCCCTGGGTCCACAGCAGCGTGCCGTTGGGATCACCGAGGGCCACCACCAGATCGGCGTCCTCGGCCAGACGTCGCAGCTCGGGGATCAGGCCCCGCACGCCGAACTCCAGCGGCGACTCCTTCCAGGCCTGCCGGACTTCCGCCTCGTCCACGACCGGTGCGCTCGCCCGCTCGGGCGACACGGTCAGCGCCGACCGCGCCCACGACGCCGCGACCTCCTGATCGATGGTGGCGATGGCGGCGGGCCGGGTCAGGGTGGCCGCCGCTCCGGCCTGCAGGGAGTCCCGTGCCGGTGTGGACTCGGTCGACGGCGCGGACTCGGCCGGGTGTGCCGACGGTGGCGGGGCCGCTCCGGCCGGGCGGACGTGCAGACCGCTGGGCACCGGGCCCTGCCGGGTCACATAGCTGTGCCACGCGCGCACCAGTTCCTGCCGTTCTAACGCCAACCGTTCGTTCATCATCTCCAGTTGCCCTACCACAGGCGGGGGGCCAGATCACCATTTCAGGAGAACGGTTCCGGACTCCAGATCCCGCAGAAATATCGACGGAGCCGTGGGACATACCTGCTTGACATGCAGACAATGAGATTCGCTGGGGTCACGCTACCATGTCATATCGGGAACGTCTGTAGCACACCAGGGCATTGTCCAACAGGGATATAGACGGGTCGAGACGAGCCGGGTTTCTCCTCTCGGGCTACGGCCCAGCCCAGCCGGTCTCCCCGAGCCGAATCGTCGGGAGACAACCTTTTGGCAACCCCAATTGGGGGATGATCTCAGCACGCACCTCCTTCTCACTGCTTCTCCCTGTGTGGTTACATCCGAGCCGGGCGTTCTCGACCAACCGTTCCGAGCTGACCGACCCGAGCCCGACGATCCGGCCACGATCCCAGACCCCCTCATTCCGGTGATGAGTCATGAACCGCCGGCACGCGAGTACCCAGGAGACAGCTATGAGTTGCGACGAGTGTGGCCATGAGTGACGTTCCCCGGACTCCAGTTCGCCCGGTGCGGCGCCGGCTGTGGCCAATCCGCACTCCGTCTCCCCAGACGGTCTTGACCGGGCTGGCCCTCTCGGGACTGCTGGCGGGCGGCGCCCAGGCCCAGCGGTCGATCAACGTGGGGCTCCAGGCCGGCGGCACGATGTCCTGGGTGACTTTCGCCATCGAGCGCTATGGGCTCGATCAGCAGCTGGGCTTCAAGCTGAACGCCACCACCTATGCCAGCAAGGACGCCACGCGCGTCGCCCTGCGTTCCGGCGCGTCCCAGATCGTGGTGGACGACTTTCTGGAGGTCACCCTGCTGCGCCAGAAGGGCTTCCCGGTGAGCGCGGTGTATCCCTTCAGCCTGCTGACCGGCGGCGTCGTGGTGCCCCAGGACAGCCCGATCCGCACCGTAGCCGACCTGCGGGGTAAGACCCTGGGCGCCACCAGCCTGACCGACAAGACCCTGCTGATCCTGCGCGCCTACGCCAAGGCCACCGCCGGCTTCGACGTGCAGGAGGCCTCCAAAGTCGTGTCGGTCTCCAGCCCGCTGATGGAACAGTTCATGAACCGGGGCGAGATCGAGGCCGGCATTCCCTTCTGGCACCACAACGCCCGCATGGTGAGTGGCGGCAAGTTCCGGCAGCTGATCTCCAGCGGTGACCTGCTCAGGGGCCTGGGGCTGCCGAAGAACGTGCCGCTGCTGTACATCGTGGCGCGCACCGACACCGATCCCGCCACGCTGGGCCTGTTCCTGAAGGCCGTGCTGCTGGCCGAGGAGAAGATGAAATCCGACGCCGCCTTTTGGCCGGCCATGCTCGACGCCAACCTCTACGCCCTGCCGGACCGCGCGCAGCTGCCCGCCCTGCGGAGCCAGTGGGCCGCCGGTCTCCCGGCCCACTGGACCGCCGCCGACCTGAACGCCACGCTGCTGTTGACCCGCAAGATGATCGCCGTCGCCGGGCCGGACGTGGTGGGCCTGACCCGCCTGGACACCCGCGCCTTCAATACCAGCTACCAGCCCTGACGACCAGCCCTGCGGCGGATCCACCCTGACTGCTTCCGGCCCGGCCCGCTACTGCCCCCTTTCCCTGCCCACCGCCCTCTGCCTGCCTGGAGACCTGACCGCTTGACTCCTGACCGCTCCGCTGGTGTGCGCTCCGCCCCCGCCTCCCGCCCGCGCCGGCTCCGCGCGGTGGCCCGCGTCCCGGACGCGCGGCTGTGGCCGGTGCTCGGCGGGCTGTCGCTGCTGCTGGGCTGGCTGGGCCTGACCTGGGCGCTGGGGGCCGACACCTTCCCCGGCCCCGGCGACACCCTGGCCTTCCTGGGCCGCGAGGCGCAGCGGGGCGCGATCTGGGGGCACGTGGGCATCACACTCTGGCGGGTGCTGGTGGCCTTCGCGCTGGCCCTGCTGCTGGGCGCGCCGCTGGGCTGGTGGCTGGGGCACTCGCCCCGGCTGGCGGCCTTCGCGGCGCCCTGGCTGGCGGTCGGCCTGACCCTGCCGCGCATCCTGATCCTGCTCGCCGCCTACCTGATCGTGGGCCTCAACGAATGGGCCATCATCCTGGCGATCACGCTGATCCTGCTGCCCACCGTGGCGGTGCAGGTGCGCGAGGGGGTGCGCGGCCTGAACCCCCGGCTCTACGAGATGGCCAGTGCCTTCCGGCTCTCGCCCGCCGCCACCCTGCGCTCGGTGACCCTGCCGCAGCTGACGCCCACCCTGCTGGGCACCGCCCGCGTGACCCTCTCGCTGGCCTGGAAGATGGTGGTGTTCGGCGAGGTCTTCGGGCGCAGCAGCGGCGTGGGCTACATGATCGCCTTCTATTTCCAGCAGTTCGAGATGCGCGGCATCCTGGCCTACGGTCTGGTCATGACGCTGGTGCTCTCGGCGCTGGACGGCGTGCTGGCGCTGCTCAGTGCGCGCAGCGTGGCGTGGCAGACCCCGGCCCGCCCGGCGCTGGAGACCGAATGACGGGCCAGCGGGCGGGGGGCGTCGGTGTGAATTTCGGCGACGTGGGGGTGAGCTTTGCCGCGCCCCAGGCGCCCCGCGAGGTGCTGCGCGGCGTGACCTTTCAGGCGGCGGCCGGCGAGATCCTGGCGCTGGTGGGGCGCAGCGGCTGTGGCAAGAGCACGCTGCTGAATCTGGCCGCCGGCCTGGGCGCTCCCAGCGCCGGACAGATCCGCTTCACCGCGCCCCCACGCATCGGTTACGTGTTTCAGGACGCCCGGCTGCTGCCCTGGCTGACCCTGGCCCGCAACCTGGAACTCGTGTGCCCCCCCGAATTCCACCCCGATATTCCCGCCGCCCTGGCGCGGGTGGGACTGGCCGGCCGGGGCGACGACCTGCCCGCCCAGCTCTCGCTGGGGATGGCGCAGCGCGCGGCGGTGGCGCGCGCCCTGGTGATCCGCCCGGACGTGCTGCTGCTCGACGAGCCCTGCGGAGCGCTGGACGAACTCACGGCGGCCGAGCTGCGGGCCGAACTGGCGGGGCTGCTGCGCCTGCAACCCGCCACGACCCTGCTGGTCACCCACCATCCGGGCGAGGCCGTGCTGCTGGCCGACCGGGTGCTGGTGCTGGGGGGCTCGCCGACCCGCATCACGCAGGTGCTGGAAGTGCCCCTGCCGCGCCCCCGTGACCCGGACGACCCCGCCGCGCTGCCCCTGCTGCGGGAGCTGCGTGGACTCCTGCGGGCGGCCAGCCCGGCGACCGACCCGGTGGGTGCCGCGTGAGCCTGCCCCTGGACTTCTCCTGGCTGGGCGCGGAGTGGCCCGGCGCCCTGCAGGCTCTGGGCGTGACCGTGGGCCGGCTGGGCCTCTCGCTCGCCCTGGGGCTCGCGGGCGGCGCCCTGCTGGCCGGACTGATGCGCCGCTCCGTGAGCGCCGAAGCGCTACTCACGCCCTGGCTGCTGACCCTGCTGGCGGTGCCCTGGGTGCTGATCCTGGTGGCGATGAACCTGATCCCCACGCTGGGGGTGCGGGACGGCACGGCGATCACGGTCGCGGCGCTGGCGTGCGGGGTGCAGATCTTCGCCCTGGGGCGCCGCAAGCTCGAGGAGCGGCGCAGCGCCTACCTGTCGCGCGCGCTGTGGTACGCCTTCAGCGCCGTGGTCGCCGCCGAGCTGCTGTCGCGATCCGACGGGCTGGGCGCGCGGATCCGCTTCTTCGCGCTGTTCACCGAGCCGGGCCACCTGCTCTTCTACCTCATCCTGGCCGCGTTCGTGGGCCTGGCCTTCGCGGGCCTGGGCCACGCGCTGGGCCGCCTGCTGCCGCGCACCTTCCTGGGACGGGGCTCGTGACGACCTCCGTGCCCTCTAGCCTCCCCAGTTCCGCGCTGCCCCAGGCCCTGGAAGACGCGCTCGGTCGCGTCCAGCGAGCCCATGAGCGGCAGCGCAGACGGGCCGCCCTGCGGCGGGGGCTGGCCGGACTGGCGCTGACCCTGCTGGGGCTGGGCATGGTGAAAACCCTGAATCTGGCCCCGCTGCCCCTGCCGCTGGCCGGTCTCCTGGCGGCCGGTGTGGGCGTGTGCACGGGGCTGGTGCTCCTCCGCGCGCCCCGCCTGACCCGGCTGGACGCCGCGCGCCTGAGCGACCGCCGCGCGGCCCTGGACGGCCTGCTGACCACTGCCCTGACCCTGCCGGGGACGGCCAGATCCAGCCCCGTCGCCCCCGCGTCTTCTGGTGCCGCGCCCTGGGAGGCCGCCCTTAGCGTGCGGGTGCTGGCCCAGGCGCAGGCGGCGGCGCCCTCGCTGCACGCGGCCCGGATCGTGCCCCCCACGCCCCGCCGGGCGTGGAGTTGGCCCGCCGGCCTGCTGGGCCTGGCGCTGCTGGTCTGGCTGCTGCCCCCGCTGCCCCGCGGCCCGGTCACGGCCACCGTTCCGCCGGCGGCGGTGGTAGGCGAGACCACACCGTCCCAGGCTTCCCCTGCGGCTGGCCCCACGGCGAACCCGGCCGGGGCGCCCATCGTGAACGAGCCGGAGCCGGAGGCGGCGGGCGCGTCCGCCGACCTACCGGCCGCCGGGGGCCGGGGGCCGGGCACGTCGGCGGCGCCGGTCAGCGACGCTGCGTCCGGTGCTGGCCGGGCCCGGGGGCCAGCCAGTCCCGGTGCTCCGGCGGCCAGCACGGAGCCGGCGGCCCGACTGCGCGAGGCCCGGCAGGCCGTGGGGGCGGGTGCGGAGGGGGCGACGAGTTCCGGCCCGGCCCGCGGCGGGCAGAGGACTCAGGACACGCCCTTCGGCTCCCGCGAGTCCGGCGAGTTCCGGAACCAGTCGGTGACCAGCCCGGATCGGCTGGCTTCGGCGCCGTATGATCCGTCCACCGCGCCCGGCGCCAGGCCCATGCAGCAGAAGTCCGATCCCGGCAGCTCGGGCCTGCGCTCGGCCTCCGGGGGGCGCGGGATCGAGAGCGAGGGCGCCGACAAATGCGTGGAGGGCTGCCTGACCAACGACGACATGAACCGCGGCGCCCAGCCGGCGGCCGGCAAGCCCCGCGCGCCGGGCGGCGAGACCGCCAGCGGCACCAGCGACAGCGGCAGCGGGGCGGCCGGCAGCAGCAGCGGCGTGGGCCTGGGCGTGGGGGAGCTGCGGGCCATCGAGAGCCGCGTGAGGGCCGACCTGGGCGCCGGCGAGAGCCTGAACGCCGACCGGATTCAGGTGCTGGCCGCGCCCCAGGCGGAGGCCGGGCCGGGCCGCACCCGGACGGACGTGGGCGCGCGGTGGCTCCGCAGCCCCGAGCCGCCAGCGGCCAGCGCCAGCATTCCGGACAGCGCGAGGGCGACCGTCCGCGCCTATTTCGAACGCGGCAGCGACCGCCCTTCTCCCGTCTCCACTTCTCCTGCCCCCACCCCCCAAAGGACGTCTCCATGAGTGAAGCCGCGCCCCCCGTCTCTCCCCAGCCGCCTTCCGCCGACCCGGCGGGCACCCTGAACCGCCTCGACGCCCTGCTGGAAGCGCTGGGCCGCGCGCGGGAGGCGACCAGCGCGGTCGTGGTGGGGCAGGAGGAGGTGGTGGGGCAGGTGCTGGTGGCTCTGCTCGCCGGCGGCCACGTGCTGCTGGAGGGCGCGCCCGGCATGGGTAAGACCCTGCTGGTTCGCACCATCGCGGACGCCTTCGGGCTGGAGCTGGGGCGCGTGCAGTTCACGCCGGATCTGATGCCGGCCGACATCACCGGCACGCTGGTGCTCAGCCCGGACGAGCGCGGAGTGAATGCGCTGACCTTCATGCCCGGCCCGATCTTCGCGCAGCTGCTGCTGGCCGACGAGGTCAACCGCGCCACGCCCAAGACCCAGTCGGCGCTGCTGGAGGCCATGCAGGAGGGCACGGTGACGGTGGCCGGCACGGTGCGCGAGCTGCCCCGGCCGTTCTTCGTCCTGGCGACCCAGAATCCCATCGAGCAGGAGGGCACCTACCTGCTGCCCGAGGCGCAGATGGACCGCTTCTTCTTCCGCGTGGACGTGCCCTTTCCGGACGTGGGCACGCTGGAGCGCATCGTGGGCCAGACGACCGGGCTGCGCCAGGCACGCGCTCCACAGTGCCTGAGCCCCGCCGACCTGCTGGACGCGCAGCAGGTGGTGCGCGCGCTGCCGGTCTCGCCGGATGTGGTGGGGGCGGTCTCGCGGCTGGTGGTCTCGACCCAGCCCAGCCGGCCCGAGAGTGGCCCGGAGGTGCGCCGCTACGTGCGCTTCGGCGTCAGCCCGCGCGGGGCGCAGACCCTGATCCTGGCGGCCAAGGCCCAGGCCATGCTCTCGGGCCGCGCGCACGTCGCCCCGCAGGATGTGCGCGCGGTGCTGCTTCCGGCCCTGCGCCACCGTCTGCAGCTGAACTTCGAGGGTGTGGCCGAGGGCATTGACCGGGACGCCCTGCTGCGTGGCCTGCTGGGCGCCCAGGGCCTGTAGATGCGGCTGCCGCCTGCCGTGCAGCAGGAACTCGCCCGGCGCCGACTGGTCACCACCGGCCGGGCGCGGGCACAGGGCGGTGCGGGTGAGCGGCCCTCGCGCGCCAAGGGGGCGGGGCTGGAGTTCGCGGATCACCGCCCGTACCAGCCCGGCGACGATATTCGCGCGCTGGACGCCCAGGTGACCGCGCGGCTGGGCACCCCGGTCGTGCGGGAGTACGTGGTGCACCAGCAGCTTCCTGTGCTGGTCGTGCTGGACGCCAGCGCCAGCATGGGCACCGGCTCGCCCCGCAAGTTCGAGCTGGCCCAGCAGCTGGCCGCCGCCCTGGCCTACGCGGGACTGTCGGGGGGCGACTCCGTGCAGGCCGTGACCTTCGGCGAGGGCGTGGAGACCTGCGGGCGGATGCAGGGGGTCAACCGGGCCACGGAGCTGCTGGGCTGGCTGGGCCGAGCCCGTCCGGGCGGCAGCGTGACCCTGCATCAGGCCGTGACCCACGCGGCGGCCCGCGCGCCACGCGGCGCCCTGGTGATCCTGGTCGGGGATTTCCTGGGCGACCTCGACCCGCAGGCGCTGCGGCACGCCCACAGCCGCGCGCAGGAGGTGCTGGCGGTACAGGTGCTCGCCCCGGACGAACTCGATCCGGCGCCGCTGGGGCGCGGCCTGACCCGCCTGGAGGACGCCGAGGGCGAGGGCAGCCTGAGCGTGGTGCTGGACAGCGCCACCCTGGACGCCTACCGCCGCGCCCTGGGCGACTGGAACGCGGCGCTGGCGGCCCTGCTGGGCCGGCACGGGGGCCGGCTGGTTCAGGTGCGCTCCGACCAGGCGGTGCAGCAGGTCATCCTGCGGGAATTCCTGGCGCGGGGTGTGATCCGCTGATGGGCGCCCCGGTGAAGCTGTGAGCCTGGGCAGTCCGCTGTGGCTGCTGCTGATCCTGCTGGCCGGAGTGCTGGTCTATTTCCACCGACAGCGCCGGGCGCAGCGGGCGGCCCTGGTCGGCAGCCTGCACCTGTGGCGCCGCCTGGCCTTGCAGAGCGCCCCGAGGGCCCGGCCCAGGGTTCGCCTGAGCGCGGCCCTGCTGCTGCAGGGGCTGGTGCTGGCCCTGGTGGCGCTGGCCCTCGCCCGGCCCGGCGCCCGGCCGGCGGCGACGGGCGGGGACGTGCTGCTGCTCATTGAGGCGGGCCGCAGTATGCGCGCCACGGACGTCCGCCCCGACCGCTTCGGCGCGGCGGTGGCGGGCGCGCTGGGCGAGGTGGAGGGCCGCACGAGCGCGCTGCTGGTCGCCGACTGGCCGGTGCCGCTGGCGGTGAACCGCGAGGGCCGCGCCGGGGTGCGTGCGGCCCTGCGCTCCGCCACGGCCGGCGACGGCGCCCCGGACTGGACGGCCGCCGCCCGCATGGCCCAGGCCTGGATCGGCGGGAGCCCGGCCGGGGGATCGCCCCGCGTGATCGCCTATGTCAGCCCAGGGCAGGCCGGGGCGGCGCGGGCCGCCCTGCGCCCCCTGGAGGCCACCATTCGCGTCATCGGCGGCGCGGCCCCGAACGCGGCCATGAGCGGCTTCGCCGTGACGGCCGGCCGCGGCGGCGCTCCCTGGGCCCTCTCCGGCGCCGTGCGGAACTTCGGCCCGGCGGGCAAGAGGAACGTGACCGTGGCGCTGGACGGCCGGGTGATGGCGGTTCAGCGCCTGAACCTCGCGGCCAACGGGGAAACACCCTTCGCCCTGCGCTTCACGCCGGGTCAGGGAGGCGTGCTGAGTGCTCGCCTGGACGCCTCGGACGTCCTGCCGGCCGACGACGCCGCCCAGGTGGTGCTGCGGCCCACTGCGCCGCCCCTGCGCGTGGCCCTGGTCGGGCCGCCGGGCACGGCCGGCTCCGCTCCCGGCGACCCGGCCGGCCGGGGGGCGGCGGCGCTGCCCGGCGCCCGGGTGACCCGCTCATCGGCCTTGCCGGCCGCCGGGGAAGCCGATCTGCTGATCGTGACCGATCCGGCCCGGCAGCCCGGCGAGACGGTGCCGGCGGCGCCCGTCACGCTCTGGCTCAATGCCCCGCAGCGCGGCTCCCGGAGCGATTCGGTGCTGGCCTGGGACACCGCCGGGGCGCTGGGCCAGGGGGTGCCCTGGGGCGACCTGGGGGGCGTGACGCGGGCCCCCACGGCCCCCTGGCCCACGGCCACCGCCCTGCTGACCGGCCGAACCGGCCCCCTGATCGAGCTGCGCCGCGAGGCCGGCCGGACGGAGGTGCGGGTGAACATGCCGCTGGACTCCGGCGCGCAGGATGAAAGCGGCTGGACGGGCACGCCCGCCTTCCCGGTGTTCCTGTCGAATCTGGCCCACCTGGCCCGGCCGGACGCCGGGGAGCGCACGCCGGCGCCCTGCCGGGTCGGCCAGCCCTGCGCGCTGCCGGCGGGAAGTCGGCGGCTCCAGCTCCCGGCGGTGGACGGCCCCGCGCCGGTCGTGGAGGGCGCCGCCGGGGCCAGCTTCGTCCCCTGGCGTGCCGGGATCGCCACCGCCGACGGCCAGCCCATCGCCGTGAGCCGGCTGGCGGGGCCGGACGCCGATCTGCGGAGCGGGGCGGAGGCCGAGCGGGGGCCGAGGGAGGCCCCCGCTCGGATCAGCTGGTTTCCGTTCGGCTGGCGCGACTCCCTGGCGGCGGCCTGGCGGCCCCTGCTGCTGCTGGCTCTGCTGACCCTGATTGCCGAACTCGTGCTGCTGACCCGCTCGGAGCCCACCCTGCAGCGGGGGCGCTGGGCCACGCTGAGCCGGCCCCAGCGGCGGATGCTGGCGCTGCATGGGCTGGCCGCCGCCCTGCTGCTGCTGGCGGTGCTGAACGTGTCTCTGCCCCGGCCGGGGGGGCAGGCGGCGAGTGCGCGGGTCGTGCTGCCGGGAACGGCCGACCCGCGGGGCAGCGAGCCCACGGTCTGGGGCACGTCGCCGCCCTCGCCGGTGGCACCCACGGGCCGCCCAGACGGCAGTCCGGCCGGCGACCTCGCCGCCGCGCTGGAGGTGGCGGCCGCCTCGCTCCCCGGCGGCACCCCACAGCTCCTGCGCGTCCAGGAGGGACGCTGGCCGGCCTCCGCCCGCCTGCCCGGCGTCCTGGCGCGGCTGCGCTCGCAGGGCACCGCCGTCGTGATCGACCCTTCAACCCCCGCCCTGGCCCCGGCCCTGACGCTGGGCGCCTTCGAGACCCCGGCCGAGGTCGCGCCCGGACAGCCCTTCGCCGCCAGCCTGGTGGTGCTGGCCCGCGCGGCCGGCGAGGCCCGCCTGGTGCTGCGCCGGGGCGACCGCGTGCTCCTCGACTCGCCCGTGGTCCTGCAGTCTGGCCTGAACCGGCTGGCGCTCCCCCTGCGCGAGGACACGCCCGGCACCGCCGGCTACGTGCTGGGCCTGTCGCTGCCGGGGCAGCCCAGCGCCGGAGGCACCCTGCAGGCCTTCGCGGCCACCCGGATCACCCCGGCCGAGGCCGTCCTGATCGTCGGGCCGGACGCGGCCGCGCGGCGCAGTCTGGGACGGGCGCTGCAGATTCAGGAGGTCTCCAGCCGCGACCTGTCCCCGCAGCAGCTCACGCCGGCACTCGTGGCGGGTGCGCGGCGGATCACCCTGCTCGACACGCCCGCCCAGGCCCTCGACCCGGGGGTGCGCGCGGCGCTGGACGAGCGGGTGCGCTCGGGCGGCCACCTGCTGCTCGTCGGGGCCGCCGGGGCCTTCGGGCCGGGCGGCTACGTGGGCACCACGCTGGAGACGCTCTCGCCGCTCTCGGGCCGGGTGCCTCGTGACCTGCCGCGCCTGGCCCTGGGGCTGGCCCTGGACAAGTCGGGCTCCATGAACGAACGGGTGGGCGGCGAGGTCACCAAGCTCGACCTGATCAAGTCGGCGGCCCTGAATTCCGCCCTGCTGCTCTCCCCGCAGAGCGATATCGCGGTGATCGCCTTCGACTCGGCGCCCAAGCTGGCAGTGCCGCTGACCCGCGCCTCGAACCAGGCCCAGATCCGCGCCCAGATCGGCCGCATCGAGGCCGAGGGCGGGACGGTCGTCAAGCGCGCCCTGGAGGCGACCCTCAAGGAACTGCTGAAGTCGGGCGCCTCGCGCAAGCACCTGATTCTGCTCACCGACGGGGTGGACGGCGGCATCTTCAGCCCCGAGGAATACCGCCGGCTGATCCGCCGCATCCGCGCCACCGGCATCACGGTTTCCACGGTCAGCGTGGGCAGCGGGATGCACATCCCCCTGATGCGGGACATCGCGCTGTGGGGCGAGGGCCGCTTCGCCCAGGCGCAGGACTGGCGCGACGTGCCCAGCCTGCTGGCCCGCGACACGCTGGATCAGGGCGAGAGCGCCGTGAAATCCGGCGCCTTCGCGGCCCGCTGGCCAGACGGCACCCCGCTCACGCTGGGCCGCTACGCCCGCACCACCCTGAAGCCTGGTGCGACCCCGCTGGGCCAGATCACGCCTGCTCAGGGCGGGGCTGCTCAGGCCGGGGCTGAGCAGCCGGCCGACCCGCTGGCCGCGACCTGGCGCGTGGGCCTGGGCAGTGTGAGCGCCCTGGCGGCGCTGCCCACCGACGCCGGCAACAGCCTCGCCCGCCGCGCGGACTTCCCGGCCCGGCTCGCGGCCCTGGTGCGCGGCCCCGGCCCGCTGGGCACCGACGATCCGGCGCGTCCCACACTCGTCCGGGACGGCGCCGACCTCGTGGTCTCGGCGCCCACCCCCACCCTGGAGCTGAGCGGCCCGCAGGGAACCTGGTTCCTGACCCTCCAGCCCGGTGAACGGGGGCAGTACCAGACCCGCCTGTACGCCCCGCTCCCCGGTGGCTACAGCGCGGGAGCGGGCCCCCTGAGCGCGGCGCTGGGCCTGCCTCCCACCGCGCAGCCCCTAAAGACTGTGCTGGAAGAGGCTGGCGGCTCAGGGGCCGAGACGCTGGGCGCCGGCTGGGCATGGCAGGAGACGTGGCCTGCCTTCGCCCTGCTGGCCCTGCTGAGCTTCTTCGCGGGGCTGGCGCTGCGGTACCTGCCGGAGCGCGCCGCGCCCAGGCCAGCGCCCGTCTCGCCCCGTGAAGCGCCCCTGGGGATGCCCCCGCCTGGCTGACCCCCTGAGCACCCTTTTCCAACCTTCATGTGGTTCAATGGAAGCGGTCAGAAAAATTAGGTCTGGAACCGCGCTTTGCATATCCACCTTCTGTATCGGAGGCACGCATGAACGTCACGCTTCAGGTGAACGGCAAGTCCTATACCCGCGACGTGGAGCCCCGGACGCTCCTCGTCCACTTTCTCCGCGAGGAGCTGGCCCTGACCGGCACCCATGTCGGCTGCGACACCAGCCAGTGTGGGGCCTGCACCGTGCACATCGGCGGCGACGCCGTGAAGAGCTGCACCGTGCTGGCCGTGCAGGCCCAGGGCCTGGAGGTCACGACCATCGAGGGTCTGGGCACCGTGGGCGACCTGCACCCGCTGCAGACCGGCTTCTGGGAGGAACACGGCCTGCAGTGCGGCTTCTGCACGCCCGGCATGATCATGGCCAGCGCCGAACTCCTCAAGCACACCCCCAACCCCAGTGAAGACGAGATCCGACACCACCTGGAGGGCAATTTCTGCCGCTGCACCGGCTACCACAACATCGTGCGGGCCGTGCAGCACGCGGCGGGGGCCATGGCGGGCAAACAGGCGACCGGGCAGGCGGCGGACGACTGAGGCGGGCTCTGGGCTCTGAGCTCTGAGCAACAGCTTCACCCCTCATAGCCCAGAGCTCACGGCTCTTGGCCCACTCCAAGGGAGGCTCCACCCCATGACGGACAGAAGCGAGAAGTATTTCGGTCAGGCCCTCAAGCGCAAGGAAGACCCGCGCTTCATCACCGGCACCGGCAACTACACCGACGACATCGTGATCCCCGGCGCCCTGCACGCGGCGATGGTTCGCAGTCCCTATGCCCACGCGAAGATCACGGGCATCGACAAGGACTCCGTGAAGGACATGCCCGGCGTGGTGCATGTCCTGACCGGCCAGGACGTCAAGGACGCCGGGCTGGGCAGCATTCCGGTGGGCTGGCTGCTCCCTGAGCTCAAGACCCCGGCCCACCCGGCCATCGCGCTGGATGAGGCGAACCATGTGGGCGACATCGTGGCCGTGGTGATCGCCGAGACGCGCGCCCAGGCCGAGGACGCCGCCGCCGCGCTGGAAGTCGAGTATCAGGCGCTGCCCGCCGTCTCCAGCGCCAGCGCCGCCCTCGCCGACGGCGCGCCGCTGGTGCACGACGACGTGCCCGGCAACGTGGCCTTCACCTGGGAGATCGGCGACGAGGCCGCCACCAACGAGGCTTTCAACGCCGCGCCCCGCAAGGTCAGCGTGAAGCTCCGCAACCACCGGCTGGTCGCCAACCCCATCGAGCCGCGCTCCTCGATGGCGCAGTTCACTCCGGCGAGCGGCGAATACCTGCTGTACACCACCTCGCAGAACCCGCACATCCACCGCCTGATCCTGGCGGCCTTCGTGATGAGCATCCCCGAGCACAAGCTGCGCGTGATCTCGCCCGACGTGGGCGGGGGTTTTGGCACCAAGATCTTCCAGTATCAGGAAGAGGTCATCGTGCTGCTCGCCACGCGGCTGCTGGGCCGCCCGGTCAAGTGGACGGCCCGCCGCTCCGAGGCCTTCGTCAGCGACGCCCAGGGCCGTGACCACGAGACCGTGGCGCAGCTCGCGGTCAGCGACGACGGCATGATCCTGGGCTTCCGGGTGAACACCCTGGCGAACCTCGGCGCGTATCAGACGCTCTTCGCGCCCGCCGTGCCGACCTACCTGTACGGCACGCTGCTGAACGGCGTATACAAGATGCCCGTCATCCACGCCAAGGTCACGGGCGTGATGACCAACACCGTGCCCGTCGATGCCTACCGGGGAGCGGGCCGGCCCGAGGCCACCTACCTCGTCGAGCGCATCGTGGATATGGCCGCGCACGAGCTGGGCATGGATCCGGCCGAGCTGCGCCGCAAGAACTTCATCCAGGCCGACGAGTTCCCGTACCAGACCCCGGTGGCGCTGGTGTACGACTCCGGCGACTACGAACCCGCCATGGACAAGGCCATGGGCATGATGAACTACCCGGCGCTGCGCGAGGAACAGAAGCGCATGAAGGGCAGCAACAAGGTCTTAGGCGTGGGCCTGATCACCTTCCTGGAAGCCTGCGGGCTGGCCCCCTCGGCGCTGGTCGGACAGCTGGGCGCGCAGGCCGGGCAGTGGGAAAGCAGTCTGGTGCGCGTGCATCCCACCGGCAAGGTCGAGCTGTACACCGGCTCGCACAGCCACGGGCAGGGCCACGAGACCGCCTTCCCGCAGATCGCCGCCGATGAGCTGCAGATTCCCATCGAGGACATCGACCTGATCCACGGCGACACCGGGCGGATGCCCTACGGCTGGGGCACCTACGGCTCGCGCAGCGCGGCGGTGGGCGGCTCGGCCCTGAAGATGGCCCTGCAGAAGATCACGGCGAAGATGAAGAAGATCGCCGCGCACCTGCTCGAGGCCAGCGAAGAGGACATCGAGCATGAGGGCGGCGTGTTCCGCATCAAGGGCGCGCCCGAGAAGAGCAAGAGCTTCTTCGACATCTCGCTGATGGCCCACCTAGCGCACAACTACCCGGCCGATCTGGAACCCGGCCTGGAGGCCACCGCCTTCTACGACCCCAAGAACTTCGTGTACCCCTTCGGCACCCACATCGCCGTGGTGGAGATCGACACCGACACCGGCCACGTCAAGCTGCGGAACTACGGCTGCGTGGACGACTGCGGCCCGCTGATCAACCCCCTGATCGTGGAGGGGCAGGTACACGGCGGCATCGCCCAGGGCGTGGGTCAGGCCCTGCTCGAGGACGCCGCCTACGACGAGGACGGCAACTTCCTGGCCGGCTCCTACATGGAGTACGCCATGCCGCGCGCCGACGATGTGCCCACCTTCCAGATCGACCACACCGTCACCCCCAGCCCGCACAACCCGCTGGGCGTCAAGGGCATCGGCGAGGCCGGCACCATCGCCTCCACCGCCGCCGTCGCCAGCGCCGTGATGGACGCGCTGTGGCAGGAATGCGGCATCAAGCACCTGGACATGCCCTTCACCGCCGAAAAGGTCTGGAAGGCCATCCGCGATGCCCGCAGCGACATGCCGCAGGCCGCCGACGACTGAAACGGTGATCGTCAATAGTTGATGGTAGATGGAAAAACCAGCTTTCGACCATCAACCATCTACTTTCAACCATCAACATTTCCGGAGGCCCCCATGTATCCAGCCAATTTCGACTACCAGAAGGCCGAGAGCGTCGAGCAGGCGCTGCAGGCGCTGGCCGCCAATCCTGACCTCAAGATCATCGCGGGGGGCCACTCGCTGCTGCCCGCCATGAAGCTGCGCCTGGCGCAGCCGCCCGCCCTGCTCGACATCTTCGGGCTGCAGGAACTCAGGGGCATCCGGCGCGAGGGGGACACCTTCGTCGTCGGGGCCATGACCACCCACGCCGAGGTGCTGCGCAGTGACCTGCCGCTCTTCCCGGAGGTCGCCCACTGGGTCGGTGACCCCATGGTTCGCAACCGGGGCACCATCGGCGGCAGTCTGGCCCACGCCGACCCCAGCGCCGACTACCCGGCCGCGGCCCTGGCCCTGGGCGTGGAGTTCGTGATCCGGGGCATGGGCGGCGAGCGCACCGTTCACGCCGACGACATGTTCGTGGGGATGTTCGAGAGCGCTGTGAAACCGGGCGAACTGCTGACCCACATCCGCATTCCGGCGACCATCCAGGCATCGGCCTACGAGAAGTTCCGGCACCCGGCCAGCCACTACGCGGTGGTCGGGGTGGCCGTGGCCCGGCACGCCGGCGGGGAAATCCGCGCCGCGTTCACGGGCGCCGCCGAACGCGCCCAGCGCCTGAGCAAGCTGGAAGAGGGCCTGAAGGGCGGCCAGAGTGCCATGACCGGCCTCGTGGACGCCGGAGGTCTGCTGGGCGACCGCTTCGCCAGCGCCGAGTACCGCGCCCATCTGGTGGACGTGCTGGCCGACCGGGCCCTCAAACGCCTGGGCTGAGCGTCCAGCGAATCACGGCCCCTGGAGCGCTCCGGGGGCCGTGTCCGTTGTTTCTCCCGTTACTGGATCAGCCCGGCCACCCCGTTGATGGTCACGGCGATGATCACCGTGCCGAACACGAACGACAGCAGGGCGTGCCCCAGCAGCAGGCGGCGCATGGCGCGGGTGTTGAGGTTCGTGTCGCTGACCTGATAGGTCATGCCGATGGTCACGGACAGGTACGCGAAGTCCCAGTACGTCGGCTCGTCCAGTTGCCCGTCGCCGTGCAGGAACTGGACGCCCCGGCCGTCGCGGTAGTACAGGCGGGCGTAATGCAGGGTGTACTCGGTCTGCACCAGCAGCCACGAGGCCGCGACCGTCAGCACCGCCAGGGCGGTCAGGGCGGCTTCCTCCAGGCCCCTGGAATCGTGGGCGGCCGAGAGCAGGAAGCCCACGCCGACCAGACTCACCAGCGCGGCCGTGAGGGTCACGGAGCTGGCCACGGCGCGCGAATCGTCTTCCAGGGTCGCCAGGGCGTGGGTGCGGGCGGGGCCGGCCCGCATCATCAGCGGCCAGAGTTGACCCATCACGGTGGCACAGAGGGTGACCCAGCCGATCAGCAGCCGCGCCTCGGGCAGCCATCTGGCCGGGGTCAGGAGGCCGACGGTGAGGCCGGCGGCCACCCCCGCCAGCATCCGCAGGAGGGCGTGCGGCCGCGTTCGCCCGGTCGTCTTCACAGAGGAAGCATAGGGGAGGCGGTGTGCGGCAGACTTTCCCTCTGGTTCATGTGCGGCGACTCCGGCGCTAGAGACACAGCGCCGGAGACACAGCGCCGCAGAACCGGGTGGGCGGCCCTCCTGCACGCGAGCCTACTCGGCGCCCGCTCCGTCCAGGGCCGCCTCGATTTCCTTGATGCCCGGCTGCTGTCTGAGAATCCGGGCCGCCACGTCGCGCGTTTTGGCAGCCTGCCCGGTGCGGTTCCAGGCGAGCAGCGCACCCTGCCGGTACCAGTGGTACTGCAGCGGCACGCCGATCTCTATGGCGCGGTCGAAAGCCTGGGCGGCCTCGGTGGCCTGCCCCAGCGCCAGCCGGGCCTGCCCCAGCCCCCACCAGTCGAAAGCCGTGGCTCCGGACTTCTGTGTCCGGGCGCCCATCTCGTCGCGCAGCCGCGTCCAGTTGGCCCGCTCGTCCCAGTCGCGGCCCAGGATCGCCCTGACCTCGGCCTCCCGTGCGGGGGGATAGGCCAGCAGATACTCGCCGTTGTAGTAGTTCCACAGCTCCTAAAAGCGGCTCTCGCTCAGGGTCAGCCTGGCGCCCAGCAGCGAATCGCTCGCGGTGAAGCTCTCGGGGGTATAGGCATAGACGGTGCGGAAGTGCGAGGTGTTGTCGCCGACCTTCAGGCGCTGCTGCACGATCACGGGCAGCTTGGCGGCTACGAGCGCCCGCACCTGCGCCTGGGTGCCGGCATAGCGGATCACCGTGTTGAGCCCCTGCCTTTCAAGGTAGGCCGCGAGTTCCTGGGTGGAGACCTCGACATCTCTGGAGTCGTCTTTCAACGCCTGGGCCGCCTGCGCCTGCGTGACCCTGGTGCCGTAATAGCCCAGGATGATCTTGGCGGTCACCGGCCCGCAGTTGTTCAGGGCCTGACCTTCGTGCCCGACGCCACTCAGGGTGACCCGGGCGGGCGGAGCGGCCTCGGCCCGGGACAGGCAGGCCGCCAGCGCAGGGGAGAGCAGCAGGGCGGCGACCACCGAACGTTTCATGTCGAACAGTCTGGCCCAGGCGCGGCCCCGGGCGCGTTTAGCCGCGCTGAAGCGTGCCCGGGCCAAGCCTTCAGGAGCTTCCCAGATTGAAAGGGTGGACACAGGTCGGCAGCCGGCCAAAGTCAGGCCTGTGCAGCGGCGCCCCGTCCCGTTCCCCGCAGGGCCTGAGCCTACTCCCTGCCGCCGGAGTACTGACGGCGCCCCGCCTTCTGTAAGTCTTTTTGCTCTCGGTTGCCCCCGCCCCGCCCGCGTAAACTCTTCAGGTGACTGTCGCCTCGCCCAATCTGTCGAAACTGCTGCCTGCCGCCCCTGCTGGGAATCTGCTGCTGCTCCCGCAGGTCGCCCGCGCGGCGCTGTTCGCGGCGTACCCGGGGCCGGCGGTGCTGCTCACCACCCCGGATCGCCTGGGCCACTACGTCTCGGCGGGCGTGCTGGGCGCCCCCCTGACCGTGAACCCCGGCCTGCGCGACTGGGACGCGAAGCACGAGCATGTGGTGCTGGACGTGAACACCGCCCTGGACCTCTTTCCCTCGCGCCCGGACGACCACGCCCTGACCCTCAAGGTCGGCGCCCAGTATCCGCGCGAGGCGCTGCTCTCGCGCCTGGAGCGCCTGGGCTACGAGCGCGGGGAGGAGCCCGGCTTCGAGATCCAGGGCGACACGCTGGAGCTGCGGCTGGAACCGGGCGCCGGCGTGCCGGCCGACGCGGAGCAGGGGGTCTGGGTACGCGCCGAGTTCTTCGGCGACGAGCTGGACACCCTGCGCCTGCTGGCCCCCGGCGACCTGACCGGCCCCAAGGCGCAGACCTTCACGCTGGAACCCACCGCCGAGTACCTGACCGAGACGAAGTGGGACGCCACCCGCCTGGAACTGCTGCCGGGCCGGGTCTTTCTGGACTCGCCCGAGTTCTACGCCTCGGCGCTGGGCATCCTGACCGACACCCTCTGGCCGAAGCTGGCCGGGCGCGAGGTCACGTCCTTCGGCCGTTCTCCGCTGGAGCTGCCGGATCTCGACACCGGGCTGGTCACGCTGCCCTTCTACCGCGCCCGCCTGAACGACCTGGAGCGCGACATCGCCGAGTGGCGCGCCTCGGGCTACCGGGTGCTGATCCTGGTGCGCCACGACCGCACCGCCGCCTATCTGGCCGACAAGCTCCTGAACACCCATGACATTCCCTGGCTGAAGTTCGCCCGCGTGGACGAGGGCGGCCTGGGCTTCCTGCGGGCCGGCGGCGAGGGGGGATTTGTCATCCCCGAACAGCGCACCGTTGTGATCACTGAAGACCTGATCTACGGCTTCCAGGGGGGCTCGGCGCTGCGCGGCAAACGGCTGGGCGGCAAGCCGGTCACGGACGCGCTGGGCCTGCACGTGGGGGACTACCTGATCCACCCCGAGCACGGCATCGGCCAGTTTGAGGGCCTGGAAACCCGCAAGGTGCTGGGCGTCACGCGCGATTACCTGAACCTGGCCTACCGGGGCGGCGCGCGCCTGAGTGTGCCCATCGAGCAGCTTCCCGTGCTGCGCCGACACCCCGGCACCACCGACGACCCGCCCGGCCTGAGCTCCTTCGACAAGAAGGACTGGGCCCGCGCCAAGGAGAAGGCCCGCAAGAACGCCGAGGAAGTGGCCGGCAAGCTGCTCGTGCAGTACGCCGCGCGCCAGGTCACGCCGGGCAACGCCTTCGAGCCGCAGCCCGAATGGGACGCCCAGATCGCCGCCAACTTCGCCTTCGACCTGACCCAGGATCAGCAGACCGCCCTGAAAGACACCATGCGCGATCTGGAGAAGGCGAACCCCGCCGACCGCCTGATCTCCGGCGACGTGGGTTTCGGCAAGACCGAGGTCGCCCTGCGCGCCGCGCACCGGGTCGTGGGCCACGGCAAACAGGTCGCCATCCTGGTGCCCACGACTCTGCTGGCCGAGCAGCACACGTCCACCTTCGTGGAACGCTTCAAGGGGCTGCCAGTACGGGTCGAGGGCCTGTCGCGCTTCACCAGCCCGCAGCACGCCCGGCAGATCCTGGGCGACCTGAAAGCTGGCAAGGTGGACATCCTGATCGGCACCCACCGCCTGCTCTCGGGCGACATCGAGTTCAGTGACCTGGGCCTGATCATCGTGGACGAGGAACACCGCTTCGGCGTGTCGCAGAAGGAGAAGCTGCGGGCGCTGCGCGGACTGCCGCCGGTGTCCAAAGAGGGGAAGATCGAGATTCCGGAGGGGATCAAGGCGGTGGATACCCTGGCCCTCTCGGCCACGCCGATTCCGCGCACGCTGTACATGAGCATGGTCGGCCTGCGCGACATGAGTTCCATCCAGACGCCGCCCAAGGGCCGCCGACCGATCCAGACGGTCTTGACGCCCTTCGACCCGGTCACCGTGCGCGACGCGATCATCAGCGAGATCGAGCGCGGCGGCAAGGTCTTCTACATCCACGACCGCATCGCCTCCATCGGCGCCCGCAGCCTCTACCTGCGGAACCTCGTGCCCGAGGCGCGCATCGGCGTGGCGCACGGCCGCATGAACGAGGAGGAGCTCGAGGAGATCATGCTGGGCTTCGAGCAGGGGGCCTTCGACGTGCTGCTCTCCACCACCATCGTCGAGACCGGCCTGGACATCCCCGAGGCGAACACCATCCTGATCGAGCGCGCCGACCGGCTGGGGCTGGCGCAGCTCTACCAGCTCCGCGGCCGGGTGGGCCGTCGCTCGGTGAGTGCCTACGCCTACCTCTTCTACCCGCCGCGCCTGACCGAGAACGCCCAGCGCCGCCTGTGGGCGATTGCCGACCTGCAGGATCTCGGCTCCGGGCACCTGCTGGCCGAGAAGGACATGGAGATCCGGGGCGTGGGCAACATCCTGGGCGAGGAGCAGCACGGGCACGTGCAGGCCGTGTCCATCGACGTCTACACCGAGATGCTGGCCGAGGCCGTGGCGAAGCTCAAGGGCGAGAAGATGCAGGCGCCGGTCAACATTTCCATCGACCTGCCCATCAACGCCCGCCTGAGCCCCGAATACTTTGCCAGTGCCGATGGGGTGCCCGACGAGGAGACGCGAATCGCCACCTACGGCCGCCTGAGCGACTCGCGCACGCTGCAGGCGATTTCGCGGGTGGAACGCGACCTCCGCAAGAAGTACGGCCCGCCCACGCCCGAGGTGCAGAACTTCATCGACCTCGCCAAGCTGAGGCTGACCGCCGCCGCCAAGCGCGTGCTGTCGGTGGGGGAGACCATGACCGAGCTGCAGATCACCTTCGCCTACAAGGCGCTGGACTATGACGCCGCCGGCCTGAAGCGTTTCCCTCACAAGACGGAGGTGCAGACCTTCCCGCCCAGCGTGAAGCTGGAGAAGCGCGGCATCAAGCCGGACGACTATGCGCGGACGCTGATCGATCTGCTGGGGTATTTTGGGTAGAGGATGAGCCCAATACCGCTTGATGATTCCCGTTGGCATGATCTCAAACATGCCTATGGCTCTGCGGAGAACATTCCGCTCTTGCTCGAAGAGCTCAAGTGCCCGATTGATTCATGGGTCGGGGATGCAGAGCCAATGTTCTCTTTGTGGAGCTCGCTTTGGCACCAGGGTGACGTGTATTCGGCTTCATATCCGGCTGTCCCTTACCTGTTGGACGCTGTTCTGCTTGCACCCCCGGAAGGACAAAGAAACCTTCTCCAGCTTGTCGCTCTGATACTTTCTTCAAGCGTCGAAGACGATGCCCCGGTGGTCGATGAATCAACCAAAAAGCAGTTCGATCTGGATCGGGCCAGGCTGAATGATCTTTCGATTCAAGCACTAGACCAGGTGGCAGGCAATGAGGAAGGGTTGACGTCGCTTCTTGCTTGTATTGCCATTGCCAAGCAAAGCTATCGAACGGGCAATTTTTTGATGCAGATTGACGAAAGCTGGGAGTGTCAGGACTGTGGTGCTCCGCTGCCCGGCCAGACGGCAAATGGTTGACCACAATTCCTGGTTGCTCAAGGGTCTGTCAAGACGTCGTGTCTTCCGTGAATTCAAAGCCTGAATCGGCTGTCCCCCGGTGTCGCTGACTTCACGTTTTAGCTGCGCCACAATATTCCCATGACCCGTCCCCTCGCCCAACTCCTCCACGCCGAGGCCGTGCGCCGGGGCCAGCGCTCCGGCCACGCGCTGCCCGACGAACGCGACCTGTTCGAACTCGTGCGCGACCTGCCGTATGCGCGGGCCAGCGGCCATGAACCCGAGACCGTGATCCGCGAGTGGCGCGGCACCTGTAGCACCAAACACGAGCTGCTGGCCGCGCTGTACTCCGAACTGGGGCTGGAGTCCACCATCTACGCCTGCACACAGGAAATCCGCCTCCCGGACGGCGCGGCGCCGGAGCTGGCGGCCTGGGAAGGCGAGCCTGTGATCGACGTTCACAATTACCTCGTGCTGCACGAATCCGGCGGGAACCGGTTGATTGACGCGACGTGGCCTCTGGCGGCGCGGGCGGCGGGGCTGCCGGCGAACGAGTGGGGCCACGACATGCAGATCGCCTGCACGCCGCTGGAGACCTGGGCGCTTGGGCCCGGCGAGGACGTGGCCGCCTTCAAGGAGGCGCGGCTGCGCGAACGCTACACGCCCGAGCAGCTCCAGCGGCGCGACGAGTTCATCCGCGCGGTGGGTCGGCTGTTCACGGGGGGCTGACGGTCACATCGCCCGCCCCGCCGGGGGAGTACGCTGGGTTCCGACCCTGTGCATCACGTCGAGGAGGGCCAGCAATGGGCACTCAGCCGCTGGAGAACTGGGGAGCGTCGGACGCCAATGAGCGGTACGTCGGCCGCTGGAGCCGGCCCGTGGCCCGGCGGTTTCTCGACTGGCTTGCCCTGCCCGACGGGGGTGCGTGGACGGATGTCGGCTGCGGCACCGGAGCGCTCTCAGCGGGCATCCTCACGGCCTGCACTCCGTCGTCGGTCACAGGCGTCGACCGCTCCGAGGGCTTCATCGAGGCGGTGCGAACCCAGATGACCGACCCGCGCGCTCATTTCGTCGTGAGCGACGCCACGGATCTGCCACTGGCCGACGCTTCCTCGGACGTGGCCGTCTCGGGGCTGGTGCTCAATTTCGTGCCCGATCACGCGGCCATGCTGCGCGAGATGATGCGGGTCACGCGCCCCGGTGGAACCGTCGCCGCCTACGTCTGGGACTATGCCGAGGGCATGGAGATGATGCGGGTGTTCTGGGACGCGGTGGCCCGAGTGAATCCGAATGACGGAGCCCTGGACGAACGAGACCGCTTTCCGATCTGTCGGCCGGAAGCGCTGACTGACCTCTGGCGACAGCACCATCTGAAGGACGTGGCTGTGCACGCCATCGATATTCCGACTGTGTTCAGGGATTTCAGCGACTACTGGACACCTTTTCTGGGCAGGCAGGGCCCCGCACCGGCCTACCTGGCGTCGTTGGACGACGACACGCGGGAGAGGGTTCGTGCCGAGGTTCAGGCCCGCCTCGTCCCCGCTGCGGACGGCACCATCGCGCTCGCTGCGCGGGCCTGGGCAGTCAGGGGCACCTGCTGAGGATCGTCGGTATAGGTGAAGGCGATCGGCCTCAGCGGACTCCTGGTGGCCTGGCACCCCCGGCACCGGCCATGATGACGTCGCCCAAGATTCGGTGGACTCGTCCACATCCCTTCTGAAGTGCGTCGCGGTAAACTGCAAGAAATCCCACATTGTTGCGCTGCCGAGCGACTTCTCCCTGTGGGGTCAGGAGGACGACATGTTCCGTCCCGTGCGTTTGGTACTACTCGCCTGTGGTCTGAGCGGTCTGCTGGTAGCGTGTGGCATGGAGACCCCGGCTGGTGGCCCGGAAGTCGGCCCCTATGCAGGAGGCCGGGCCTATCCGTGGAGCTACACCGCCCCTGCTGGGCAGCTCATGGCTCAGCGCCTGACCCCGACCAGGAACACACTGCAGTACGAGACCATCCTGGCGGCGAAAAGCGGCTGGGGGCCAATCGAGCTGAACCGCAGCAACGGCGAACAGGGCCCCCACGACGGTCGGCCGCTCACCCTGAACGGCACGTCCTATGCCTGGGGCTTCGGCACGCATGCTCACAGCGAGATGGTCTTCAACTTGCAGGGTTACAACGATGCGGGGTGTACCCGCTTTACCGCCGATGTCGGGGTGGACGACGAGGTGGGGAACCGCGGCAGCGTGAACTTTCTGGTGTTGGTAGATGGCGTCCAGAAGTATGCCAGCGGCACCATGACCGGGGCGAGCGCCACCCGGCACGTCGACGTGGATCTGACCGAGGGGTGGCAACTGAAGCTCGTGGTGGCGGATGCCGGGGACGGCATCAATTTCGACCATGCTGATTGGGTCAACCCCGAAGTGACCTGCGTGCGCCTGGGACGCATCATCGATTACGGTTTTCACTTTGAACCCGACTCGCTGTGTCTGCCCCAGGTCGACAGCAGGGTGGAGCTGACTCTGGTGGTTGAAGATCGGGGAATCCAGAACACTACGCTGCCCAGCGGCCCCATCTCGTTCAGGATGATTGTGGGCAGTCCCATCGTTGACAAACTGGACGTCGCCGAGCCAAACAGGATCTACGCTACTACGACTTTCCCGGCCCGTTTTAAGGTAGCCGTCAATGTTTCAGCGTCTCTGTATGGGGTCAACGGAGCTGAGGAGAAGCTGGAGCCTGTGCTGGAGGACTATTTCAAGGAATTTGGCCATGTTCATCCGGCGCCTCTGACCCTCAACACCTGCACCTAGAGTGAACCCACTTAGGAGTGCAGGAACGCCCCCACCACGTCCGGCAAGTCCTGCGCGTCCATTAAAAAGGCGTCGTGGCCGTGAACGGAGTCGAGTTCCCAGTAGGTGCTGCCGGGCACCAAGGCGGCCTGAGCGCGCACCTCGGCGGCCGGGTAGAGCACGTCGCTGGAAATCCCGACGGCCAGCACCGGGGTCTGGATGCGGCGGAGTTCGGCGTCGCCCGGCTGGAAGGCGTCCATGGCGGCGGTCAGGGTCAGGTAGCTGTGCTCGCAGAAGCGCCGCTGCAGCTTTTCGCCCTGGTGGTCGAGGTAAGACGTGATGGCGGGGACGCCGGGCACGCGCGCGCCGCTCTGGGTCAGCGCGAAGCTCTCCGGGCTGCGGTACGACAGCATGGCGATCTGGCGGGCCACCTTCAGTCCCTCGCCCCCGGGGGCCGCGCGGATGGCGGCGCGGGCCGCCGAATTCAGGCCGATGGCCCAGGGGGAGTGGCGGGCCGGAGCGCCGATCACTACGGCCCGTTCCACCAGATCGGGGCAGTCCAGCAGCCAGGCGTAGGCCAGCAGCCCGCCCATGCTGGAGCCGATCACCCGCACGCGGCGCACGCCCAGGTGCTCCAGCAGGGCCCGCCCGACCCGCACCATGTCGTGCAGGGTCAGCGGGGTGCCCTGCAGGTCGGCGGCACTGGTCGTGCCCGCGCAGCCCCCCAGGACGTTGGCGCAGACCACGTAGTCGCGCGTGGGGTCGAGCGGGCGCCCCCTGCCCAGGAACTCCGGCCACCATTCGTGCACGGCGCTGCTGCCGGTCAGGGCGTGCAGCACCAGGGTCGCGTCCGGGCGCGGCTCGCCGTAGGTGTGGTAGGCCACCTGAATGTCGCTCAGGGCGTGGCCGGAGTCGAGCAGCAGGGGGTCACGGCGGAACAGCGTGACCGTCTGCGGCGCACAGTCCTCCGGGGTCGGGTCGTCTGTGGGCGTGAGGGGCGCGGTCGGGGCCGGGTGCGACAGGGCCGTCACCCCTCCCCCCCGGCCAGTTCGGTAGTGGCCTGTTCCAGCGCCGCCGCCAGCGCCTGCGCGAAGTCCTCGCGGATGTCGTCGATGTGCTCGATGCCGACCGACACGCGCACCAGACCGGGGGTGACTCCGGCATTCAGCTGGGTCACCTCGTCGAGCTGCGAGTGCGTGGTGCTGGCGGGGTGGATGACCAGCGTACGCGTGTCGCCCACGTTGGCGACGTGCTGCGCGAGCTTCACCGAGCGGATGAAGGCCTCGCCGGCCGCGCGCCCGCCCCGGAGTTCGAAGGTCAGCACCGCGCCCGCCCCGCGCGGCAGGTAGTGCTGGGCACGGTCGTAGTGCGGGTGGTTGCTCAGCCCCGGGTAGGTCACCTTCCGGACGTCCGGGTGCGCGGCCAGCCAGGAGGCCAGCGCCGCCGTGTTCTGGGCGTGGCGTTCGGCGCGCAGGCTCAGGGTTTCCAGCCCCTGCAGGAACTGCCACGCCTGCTGCGGCGCCAGGGTCGGGCCCAGGTCGCGCAGCCCTTCCGTGCGGGCACGGATCAGGAAGGCCACGTTGGGCAGGCCCAGCGGGTTGCCCTCGCCGAAGGTCTCCCAGAAGTTCAGGCCGTGGTAGCTGGGGCTGGGCTCGGTCATGAGCCCGTAGCGCCCGTTGCCCCAGTCGAAGTTCCCGCCGTCCACGATGATCCCGCCGATGCCGTTGCCGTGCCCGCCGATCCACTTGCTGGCCGAGTGCAGCACCACGTTCGCGCCGTGCCGCAGGGGCTGGCAGAAATAGCCCCCGGCGCCGAAGGTGTTGTCCACGAACACGGCCACGCCCCGCGCGTGCGCCGCGGCGGCAATGGCCTCGAAATCCGGCACGTTCAGCGCCGGGTTGCCGATGGTCTCCAGATACACCGCGCGCGTCTGGTCGTCGATCAGCGCGGCGAAGTCCTCGGGCCGCTCGTCCTTGCCGGTGAAGCGCACCTCAATGCCCAGGCGCCGCAGGGTCACGCGGAACTGGTTGACCGTGCCGCCGTACAGGTTGGGCGTGGACACGATGTTGTCGCCCGCCTGCGCGACGTTCGTGATCGCCAGGAACTGCGCGGCGTGCCCGCTGGCCACCGAGAGCGCCATCACGCCGCCTTCCAGCGCGGCCATGCGTTCCTCCAGCACGGCGTTGGTCGGGTTCATGATGCGGCTGTAGATGTTCCCGAAGGCGCGCAGTCCGAACAGCGCCGAGGCGTGCTCGGGCGACTCGAACACGTAGGAGTTGGTGGGGTAGATGGGCACCTGCTGGGCGCCCGTGGTCGGGTCCGGCTTCTGGCCGGCGTGAACCTGCAGGGTCTCGAACTTGTGGGCCATGGCGGGGCCTCCTCGCGCTGATTCCAGGACACTGGATCTGGGGCGGTGCGGGAGTGGGCCAGAAAATGGCACACCCCCTCTCGGTGAGGCGAGAAGGGGCGCTGTGTGAGTGTGGATCATCACGCGTGACCTTCCCGATCGATCCCACCCGGCGGTCATCGTCGACCCATGCCCGGGGGGCTGGCCTTGGCACCGTAACGTCATGAGGTTCGGTTGCCGCGCCGTCTGCGAGCCAGGTCTCTCGGGCGCTCTTGATGGGGTCGCTTCCACGCGGAAAGCCAGGACAGCCTAACGCCGGCCGGGCGAGGAGGTCAAGACGGTTGCCCACTTCGTGAGCCGCCACATCCGGTTACACTTCCTCCTGCTCAACCCAGTTCCAGCGTCAGTTCAGCCCACCAGTCGAGACGTCGTCCCCCGACCCGTGGCCTCGCCGCCACCCTGGGGCCGGTTGGCCCCTCAGGAGTCCACATGAACAAGACCGTCCTGGCCGCTGCCCTGCTGGGCGCCCTGCTGACCGCCTGCGCGGGTCAGAACACGCCCGGCGGCGCTCCGGGCACCGACACCGACTTCGGTCGCCTGACCACGTTGCAGCCCGGCCAGCAGGCCACCATCAGGACGAAACTGAAGGTCAACATCGTCTTCGTGGGCTACCGGCAGACCCCGCCGGGGCAGGTGGCGACTGCCCGGCAGATCAGCACGGGCGATTTCGACCAGATCCTGCCGAAGACGTACACCGCCGTGAACCGCTTTCCCAGCGCCTACGGGCGCGTTGAGCCCACCGGAAACGCCTTCGACTTCGATTACTCCTACACCTATGCCGACCAGGCCTTCGAGGACGCCTTCTTCGGGTATGTGATGAAGCAGGGCGAGGAGAAGCCGCTGACCTTTCAGCAGCGGCAGTACAACTGCCAGGGACTGAACCCCGAGACGGAGGAACCGGACTGCAAGGCGCCGGCCGGCAACATCAACCGTGAGATCACCGGGAACCTGGAAATCGACGCGCGGGAGACCGAGAACTGGCTGGCCGACAACGGGGCCAGGGTCGGGGTGAAACCCGGCGAGTACACCACCTATTTCGTGAACTGGTACGACCGTCCGGACTTCAAGTTCCACAGCTACACGCGGGCCGAGGCCGCCGACACCGACACCAAGGCTCCCTTCGGCGCCCGGGGCAGTCGGCGCCTGATCGCCTGGGGCGGCAGTGTGCGCGACCAGGCACCGGCTCAGCGCGTGTGGTTCTACGACCTCTCGGCCAACCCCGATCCCTGGACGCAGGCCTACGACGTCACCAACCCCGATGTCGACGGAGACAAGGTGCCGGACTACCGGATGCCGCCCATCTGGGAATACGGCACCCGCAAGGCCAGCCTCGGTTACGCGCGAAAGGTCAGCCCCGATCTGGCACGGGTCGCCCGCTACACGGCGATCAATCTGCTGTTCACGCCCAGCCCGATCTACCGCGCGGCGCTGACGCCTCCACAGCTGCCCGAGGAGATCCAGCTCGATCTGCATGTCGAGCAGGGCGCGGGGGCGGCCGCGCCGAGCACCGTCCTGGATGCCAAGCTCGTGGAGACACGGGTGAAGGTGCTGCAGCCCTTCACGACCTTCAGCACCACGGTGAAGCAGGCGCCGCTGAGCGGGGATCTGGCGACCGTCTACAAGTGCTTCTTCCCGGTCAAGATCGAGGACGTCTGTGCGCCGGACTACGCCGATTTCGCGGGTGAGCCCCTGTTCCGCTACGGCGTGAACGAGCTGCGTCAGGCCTACAAGGCGGCGCCCGCCGGCCGCTACCTGCTGCCCGTCTACGCCTTCAACGACGACAAGGAGAGCCAGGAGAGCCTGCTGGGTATCGCCTACGACGACGGAGAGACCGGCACCCAGAGCTTCGTCTACTCGTTCCTGACCCCCGAGACGACCAAACTGGGAGGCTACGGCTTCACGGACACCACCGTGCACGAGATCGGCCACCACCTCAGCCTGTCCCACCCGCACGACGGCTACGACAGCGAGCAGGACGTTTCCTACGGGCCCAGCGGCGATTTCCTGTTCGTGAACACCGGAGACCAGAGCGCCACGATCATGTCCTACAACGACCTGTCGCGCACCTTCGGGCAGTTCAACCTCGACAGTCAGTACCGGTACCTGAGCGCCGCTTACCTGAACAACGCCAACGCCATCCTCGAACTGAGCCGGCAGGCCCAGAAGGCGCCGGCGCTCAAGACCAGCGTGCAGGGCGCCGACGCGCTGTTCCGCGAGGCCCAGCAGAAGTACGACGCGCTCGACTACCTGGGCGCGGCGCAGCTGGCGCACCAGGGCTATCGGCAGGTGCTGGACGCCGCGAGGGGCGCGGGCGTGAACGTGCAGCCCTACCGCTGGTACGAGAACCTGAACGGCCTGAGCACCCAGGGCAAAAAAGCGCGCTACAGCCCGACCTTCCGCCCGCAGAAGGGGCTGGTGATCTTCCCGGAAGAAACCGCCGCCCAGCGCGCCCTCAGACTGGGCCGCTGAGCGGGTCTGCCCGGGCTGAAGGGATGCCAGGGCACAGGGCGGGCCGGTGCCAGCGCAGACGGCTGGGTCGGCCCGCCCTGGCCATGTGATGCGGATCGGACGGGTCGGAGGGAGTGGACGGGGACGCGGACGCCGGAGTTCAGACGGGCGTCATCGAGCGCCCGTACTGTGAACCCATGTTCCGAGCCTTCGCCCGTGGGCTGTGCGTGGTCGTGGCCCTGTCCCCGGGGGCGCTGGCCCGCGTGCCCCAGCCGCCGTCCCCTCCTGGGCCGACTCCGGCTCGTCCGGCGTCCATGACGGCGAACCTCGGCGCTGCTCAGGCCACGGTGACGCTGCTCCAGACCGTCCATGCGCTCAGCGACCTGCTGGGCCGGGGCGCCGTGCGGGTGCGGCCGGAGGCGCGCGCCCCTCTGGGCGCCGATCTCGCGCAGCTGAGCGGGAAGCCCCGCCTGACCCCCGGCGAGGCCCGCCGGCTGGTCGAGGCGGTGCAGTCGGCCCTGGACTCGGGTGGACAGGCGGCGCTGGAACGTCACCTCGCGCAGCGGGAGCAGCGGGCCCGCCTCCTGCTCAGCCGGGCGCGGCTGGCGACCCCCGATGGCCCGGCCAGGCTGCCCCTCGCCGTGTTGGCCCTGACCGTCCCGGGCGGCCGGCCGGTGCTCGACGCCCTGCTGGCCGATCCCGGCTGGAATCCCTATCTCAGCGACCGGATGAACACCGAGATCGTCCAGCGCCTGCTCGGTCAGTTGCGGCGCTGAAACGAGCGGAGGCGGACGTCTGGGCCTACGCGTCTCATCCGACCTCTGTGCGGGCCGTCCTTCAGCCAGCGGCCACACACTCGGGGCACCGTCCGTAGAGGGTGACTTCGTGGGTCTCGACCACGAAACCGCCAGGGTAGACCGTGCCGCTGGGCAGGGCCACCGGGCAGGAATGCAGGGTGAAGACCCGGCCACAGCGGGTGCAGGAGAAGTGGTGGTGGTGGCCCTTGCCGCTCGCCTCGTACAGCGTGTCGCCGTCCAGCGTGACCGGGTGGGCGCGGCCCTGGTCGCACAGCAGCTTCAGGGTGCGGTACACGGTGGCGATCCCGACGCCGGGGGCCGTCGCCTGGGCCCGTTCCAGCACGTCACCTACGGCCAGCGGGCCCTCGGCGCCCTCCAGAACACGCGCGATCACGTCACGCTGGCGGGTGCTGCGCTGGGCGGTCATGGGATCTACGGTAGCAGGCCCCCCACGTCCGGACAGGCAAAGCGCCCACCATCGGGGGTGGGCGGAGTCGGGCACCGGCTCCCCGGCCGCCTGGTCAGCGGCGGTTCGGGTTCGCCATCTGCTCGGGGTCGATCACGCTGCCCTGGGCTTTGGCCTCCACCTGGCTGGGTGGGTGCGGGAGGACGCCCGCGTGGGCCGCCGGGGTGCCGGTGGCGGGAGCAGTCGCCGGGGCACCCGTGACCGGGGCCAGTCCAGCCGGCGTGCTCGCCGTGTCGGAGGCCCGGGCGGGGCTGACGGCGGGGGGGCTGGACGGGGCGCTGGCTGGCGCCAGACTCGCTGCCAGCGGCGTGGAGCGCCGCGCCTCGAACGCCGCCGCGGGGCTCGTGACCGCCCGGCTGGCCTGTGGGCCGGGGGTGCCGGCCTTGCCGGAACCGCCCGCCGGGGCCTGACCGGAGCGCTCCAGCAGCCCGTTGGCATAGCCCTCCAGGCGCGGCGTGATGACCTTCTCGGTCAGGGTCTTCAGGGCCAGGGTGCCCAGGGTGGCCACCAGCGCCCCGCCCACGCTGCTGCCAGACTTGTTGTTCTGGGCCCTGATGAGGGCCTTCTGGTGCTTGACCGGGCTGGCCGCGTCCACATAGATCTTGCGGCTGCGGCGGAACTGGCGGCCGACCACCATGCCCAGCAGGGCGCCCACGGCCGAGGCGCCGCCCAGCATCTTCAGGGGCTCCTTTTCCATCTGCACCTGCAGGCTGGCCCGCTCGGTCAGCGCGTCGATACTGGCGCGCAGACGTTCACGCGCCTCCTCACGCTCGGTGAGGTTCGCCTGGGAGTCGCCGGCCATCAGTTCTTCCCCTTCATCATGTCGTCGCGGAAGGTGGGTGCGGTGGTCACGGGGATGCCCGGAGCGTCCTTGAGCACCACGGGCTCCTGCAGCTTGGGGTCATGGTGCTTCTTTGCGTGCCCATGGCTGTCGAGCTTGTCGTTCAGTTCACTGCCGTAGTTGCTGGCGCTGCCGTCCGGATTGCTCTCGTAGACCGGCACGGTGGTCGTCCCCTTCTCGACGCGCACGGTGGCGCTGCCCGCCCGCTCGGCCACGACTCGGTTCTCACCCGCCGCCTGCTTCTGCGGGTCGCGGGGCACCTCCACGCTGTCGTTGGGACGGCTGCCGGAGCGCGCGGCGTTCGGGGCGTCCGGAGAGATCTTCCAGTCCTGGCCGGCCGCGTTCGCCGGGGCCTTGCCCGGGTTCATGTCCGGCTGGCGGTTCGCCGCGCCCGAGGGAGCGTCACCTGCCGAGTACACCTGATCGTCGTCGAAATCGTCCATGTCCTTCCTCCGGGCCAGCGGCTCCTCGGTCTTCACCTCGGCGCCCAGCCGCTTCAGGCCGATGAAGATCAAGGCGCCCGTGACCACGAGACTCAGCAGCGCGATCAGGAGGGCGGCGAACCACGGCCCGGCGCCCAGGCGGATCAGGCCGTAGAACACGGCCAGGATCAGGAAGATCAGGGCCATCACCAGCGGCCCCACCGCCGCGAGCAGCAGCACCACGCCGATGCCCTTGGCCTTGGCGATGTCGCCGACCCTGCGCGCCACTCCGTTGATCTCGGACTTTACCAGGGTCACGCCCGCGTCGACCACATCGACCAGTGCGCTTCCCATACTCTTTCGTTCTTCCATGCCACCCTCCGCTCCTGGCCTCCCCGTCACCACGACTGGCGTGACCGGGCCGGCCTGATTGCCCCAGCATAATGACTCGTATGCCCGTTTCCTCGCACCGCAAAGAAAACCTGAACAAGATGGCACAGCCCGGCGCAGTGGCGGTGCAGCCCGGCGCGGGAGCAGGGCTGACGGCGGCGCAGCGCAGCAATTTCTCTCCATTGACGGCACTGGGCTACAGCTCCTGGCGCCGGGTGTCGCTGGGCCTGCTGGCCGGAGAACCGTTCGGGCTGCGGCGCGAGGCGGCCCTGTTCCGGGATCGCTGCCGCCCCGCCGCCGGTCAGTGGTGGCTCGACGCCGGCACCAGCACGGGCTTCTATGCGGGCGTACTGGCCGCGGCCGGCTGCCGGGTGCTCGCGGCGGATCTGAGCCCGGCCATGCTCCGGGAGGGCGCCCGCCAGCAGCCGGCTGCAGAGATCGACTGGGCCCAGCTGAACATTGAGCGCAGCGACCTGCCCGCCGACCGCTTCGACGGCGTGACCGTGGGCGCCACCCTGAACGAGACCCACGACCCCGCCCGCTTCCTGCGCGAGCTGGCCCGCGTGATCCGGCCCGGCGGCCAGCTCTGGCTGATGTACCTTCAGCGCACGGGCGGGCCGCTGCAGGCCCTGCTGGCCCGGCCCGCCCTGGGGGGGCTGAGCTTTCCTGATCCGGCCTGGGTGGCTCGGCAGCTGCCCGGATGTGCGCTCACCGATGGTCTGAGCATGGGTGCGGTACGCTTCGAGCGATATCAGAAAGCGGCCCCCATTCCTGGGCTTGATCAAACCTGAAGCTGGACAGGCCGTGAAAGAAGTCTGTAAGAAAGTGGGAGGTCTGTGGCCCCCGGCACCCCGTACACTCGCCCCAAGGACAACCTTGTGACTGATGGAACTTCCCCACCCGACGCGCCTGCCACCCTGAAGCAGGCGGTGGATCATTGCCGGGACGTGACGCGGGCCCACAGCAAGACCTTTTTCCTGGGCTCGCGTTTTTTTCCCGCCCGTCAGCGGCAGGCCGTCTGGGCGGTCTATGCGGCCTGCCGCTGCGGCGACGACATCGCCGACGAGAGTGCCGGCGACCATGCCCAGGCCGCGCTGAGCGACTGGTGGGAGCGCACCCAGCGGGCCTTCCAGGGCCAGCCGGGCAGAGACCCGGTCGACCGGGCCCTGGCCTGGGCCGTCAGCACCTACGCCATCCCCCTGTCGGCCTTTCAGGAGCTGCACGAGGGGCTGCTGATGGACGTGCGCGGCCACACCTTTGAGGACATGCGCGATCTGAGCCTCTACTGCCGCCGGGTCGCGGGGGTCGTGGGGTTCATGATCGCGCCCATCAGCGGCTACCAGGGCGGTAGCGGCACGCTGGATCACGCCCTCAAGCTGGGGCAGGCCATGCAGCTGACCAACATCCTGCGCGACGTCGGCGAGGATCTGGAACGCGGCCGGGTCTACCTGCCCGCCAGCCTGATGGCCCGCCACGGGGTCAGCCGGCAGTCCCTGGAGCGCGGCGAGGTCACCCCCGAGTACCGCGCGCTGATGCAGGAACTCTCGGCCCTGGCCCGCGAGTGGTACGCCCAGGGCCGCGCCGGGATCCCGATGCTGCACGGCAGCGCCAAACTGGCCGTGGCCACCGCTGCCCGCGCCTACGAGGGCATCCTCGACGATCTGGCCCGCAACGATTTCGACAACTTCGGGCGCCGGGCCTACGTGAGCGGCCCGCGCAAGCTGCTGCTGCTGCCCCAGGTGTGGTGGGAGCTGCGCGGCGCGCCCGTTCCCTGACCCCTTCCGGCCCGGCGGCCCCTCCCGGCCCGCCGGCCTCCCCATCCGCTTCCCCTGATTTCGCCGCGCCCCGCGCGTGGCGGGAGGTATCCCCGGCATGACCCTTCCCACTCCCCCCACCCCGCGCAAGACCGCGCTGATCATCGGCTCGGGCATCGGCGGCCTGAGCCTGGGCATCCGGCTGCAGAGCCTGGGCTTCGACACCACCATCCTGGAACGCCTCGACGCCCCCGGGGGCCGCGCCTACCAGAAGCGCACCGAGGACGGCTACGTGTTCGACATGGGGCCGACCGTCATCACCGTGCCCCATTTCATCGAGGAACTGTTCGCGCTGGAACGCGACAAGGCCATGCTGGCCGAGCCCGACTACCCCGCGCAGGTGCTCGCCGAGGACGCCCGGGTGCGCGAGGGCGAGAGCGGCGGCCCGCGCACCCGGGACTACGTGAAGCTGGTGCCCATCCTGCCCTTCTACCGCATCTATTTCGACGACGGCACCTTCTTCGACTACGACGGCGATCCGGTGAGCACACGCCGGCAGATCAGCGAACTGGCCCCGGAGGATCTGGCCGGCTACGAGCGCTTCCACGAGGACGCCCGCGCCATCTTCGAGCGCGGCTTCCTGGAGCTGGGCTACACCCACTTCGGCGACGTGCCCTCCATGCTGCGGGTCGTGCCCGACCTGATGCGCCTGGACGCGGTGCGGACGCTGTTCTCGTTCACCAGCAAGTATTTCGAGAACCCCAAGATGCGCCAGGTCTTCTCCTTCGAGACCCTGCTGGTCGGCGGCAATCCGCTCAGCGTGCCCGCCATCTACGCCATGATCCACTTCGTCGAGAAGACCTGGGGCATTCACTACGCCATGGGAGGGACGGGCGCGCTGGTGCGGGCGTTCGTGCAGAAGTTCGAGGAGCTGGGCGGCACCATCGAGTACGGCCAGGGCGTGGACGAGATTCTGGTCACGGACGACCGGGGCCGGGCGGTCAGGGCGCCCGTCGGCCGGCGGGTGGCGCGGGGCGTGCGGCTGGAGAGCGGCCAGGAGCGGCGCGCCGATATCGTGGTCAGCAACGGCGACTGGGCGAACACCTACCTCAGGCGGGTGCCGGCGGCGGCCCGGCTGGTCAACACCGACCTGCGCGTGAAGGCCGCCCGCCAGAGCATGAGCCTGTTGGTCATCTACTTCGGCTTCCGCCGGGAGGGCGCCGACTTGCAGCTGCGGCACCACAACATCATCTTGGGGCCGCGCTACGAGGCGCTGCTCACCGAGATCTTCGGCCAGAAGGTGCTGGGCCAGGACTTCAGCCAGTACCTGCACGTGCCCACCCTGACCGATCCCAGCCTGGCGCCCGAGGGCCACCACGCCGCCTATACGCTCGTGCCCGTGCCCCACAACGCCAGCGGCCTGGACTGGACGGTCGAGGGGCCGAAACTGGTCGAGCGCGTCTACGACTTTCTGGAGGAGCGCGGCTACATCCCCAACCTGCGTGCCCGCCTGACGCACTCGGAGTTCATCACGCCCGACTACTTCGCGGGCACCCTGGACTCGTACCTGGGCAACGCTTTCGGCCCCGAGCCGGTGCTGATCCAGAGCGCCTTCTTCCGCCCCCACAACCGTTCCGAGGACGTGAGGAACCTGTACATGGTGGGCGCGGGCGCCCAGCCCGGCGGCGGCACCCCCTCCGTGATGATGTCGGCCAAGATGACGGCCCGCCTGATCGCCGAGGACTTCGGCATCCACCCCAGCGTGCGCGACGGCGTGCCCGAGCAGGCGGGCAGCCGGGTACCGAGCGCGGCGGACTGAGGGCTGGAGGGGGCGGCGTGGTCGACACTCCGCAGGTGTCCCGACGCTGCTTCAGGACGTCGGACGATCCCCGGACAGCGGCGCCCGTTCCCGCAGCCAGTCCACCAGCAGCTCCCTGAATTTCTCGCGTGGCTCGTCGTTCAGCAGTTCGTGGAAGCCGCCCTCCTCCAGCACCAGCGTCTTGTCGGCCGAGGCGATGGTGTCCACGAACCTCACGCTGCCCTGGTGATCGGTGATGCGGTCGTGGGTGCCGTGGATGACCAGGGTGGGCACCGTCCAGCGCGGGTAGTCCGACCACAGGGCGCCGCTCAGGCCGAGCATGCTCGCGGCGGTCAGGGCCGGCACCTTGCCGTGGTACATGGTCTCGTCGGCCTCGTAGGCGGCGACTTCGTCGCTCAGGCGCGACAGGCTGCCGGTGCTCAGATCCGTGGTGGTCAGCCCCGGCGCGATCCGGGCGATGATCGGCGCCAGCCGCTTGATCCAGGCGGGCTCGTGCTCGCCCACCAGCAGGGCGGGGCTGGAGAGGATCACGCCGGCCACGCCGCGCGGGTCGCGGGCCACGCTGGCGGCCGAGATCAGCCCGCCCATCGAGTGGCCCAGCAGAAAGAGCGGCCCCGGCTGGCTCCGCAGCGCCTCGCGGGCCTTTAGGTGATCCGCGACGAGGTGCGCCATGTCCACCACCGCCTTGCGCCCCCCCGAGGCCCCGTGCCCGCGCTGGTCGTAGGCATACACGCTCAGGCCACTCCGCACCAGCTCGGGAATCAGGCCGTGGTAGCGCTCCACGTAGCGCCCGGCGTATTCCCCGAAGCCGTGCGAGAGCAGCACCGCGCCTCTCGCCGGATCGGCCGCCCAGAGGTATCCCCTGACGGGCGCGCCCGCCACCGCCCATTCCTGACTGTGCATGGCCCGAGTGTACGGCCCTCCATGAAGTCGATGTAAACCCCCGTCTGGGGACAGCGCCCGTGTGTGCGCGGCAGACTGGGATCATGGCAGATATCGCGAGGAAGGCGGGTGCCCAGTGGATGGGCGATCTCAAGAGCGGCAAGGGCAACATCAGCACCGGCAGCGGCGCCCTGAAGGACGCGCAGTACTCCTTCGGCACCCGCTTCGAGAACGGGGTGGGCACCAACCCCGAGGAGCTGCTGGCCGCCGCCCACGCCGGATGCTTCACCATGCAGCTCAGCGCCCTGCTGGCCGCCCACGGTCACGACCCGCAGGACGTCCGCACCGACGCGACCTGCGAGATGGTCAAGGAGGGGGCCGGTTTCAAGGTGAGCACCATGCGCCTGATGGTGCGCGGCAAGGTCGGGAACATCGATCAGGCCGAATTCGAGAAGCACGTCGCGCAGGCAGCCGAGCTGTGCCCCCTGAGCCGGGTCATGAAGGGCAACGTGGAGATCGTCCACGAAGCCGTCCTGGAATAGGACTCGGCGGTCTGGAGAGGACGCCCCTGCCGTGTGCGGGGGCGTTTCTCTCTGAAATGTCGCGTGGAGGCAGCCGGGTCGGCCAGACGGCCGATGTCCCTGGCCCCGACATGGGAGACACTGCGCCCATGAGTCACCTCTACTACCTCGTCGGGCCGCCGGGGAGCGGGAAGCGCACGGTGGGCAAGGCGCTCTCGGCGCTGACCGGCGCGGCGCTGCTGGACAACCACCTGACCAACGATCCGGTATTCCTGGCGGCGGGCGTGAGCAGCGACACGGAAGTACCGGCCGAGGTCTGGGAACTGTGTTTCGAGATCCGCAGGGCCGTACGGGCCGCCACCCTGCACGCGCCGCGCACGCTGGCCCACATCTTCACCAACTACCTGACCGCCGAGGAGCGCGAGTGGCAGAACGTCGAGCGGCTGAGAACCCTCGCGGCCACACGCGGGGTGCCCTTCGTGCCCGTCTGGCTGAGCTGCCCGCTGCCCGAACTGGAGCGGCGGATGGGATTGCCGGAGCGCCTGGAGCGGCTGAAACTGCGCGACCCGGCGAAGCTGCGCGAGCTGATGGACGGCGCCGGGAATCTACCCCCGCCTCCGGACGCCATCACCATCGACACCTCCGCCATCGGCCCGGCCGACGCGGCCCGGCTGATCGCCTCGCACGCCGGAGCGCTGTTCTGAGTCCGGTCGTCTACCACCTCGTCGGGCCGCCGGGGAGTTGCAAGCGGACAGTGGGGCTGGAACTGGCCCGGCTGACCGGCGCCGTGCTGCTCGACAACCACCTCTTCAACGACGCGGTGTTCAAGCCCTACGGTGCCGATGGACTGCGGCCCATCACGCCAGAAATCCACGCGCTGGCCTCGCAGGTTCGCCTGATCGGCCTGCAGGCCGCCCGCCTCGCCCCGCGCGACGTGAGCCAGATCTTCACGAGCTACCTCACCAGCCGCCCGTCCGGCCCGGAGGCCCTGACGCTGCTGCGCGGCGTGGCGGAGGCCAGGAACGCGGCCTACGTTCCGGTGTGGCTGGACTGCGATCTGACAGAGCTGGAACGCCGGATGACCCTCCCGGAGCGCCGGCAGCGCGCCAAGCTGCGCGACTCCGCCATCCTGCGGCGCACGCTGGGCGAATCGGGTCGCCTGCCCCCGCCCCCGGACGCCATCCGGATCGACACGTCCGCCCTGGGCCCGGCCGACGCCGCCCGGCTGATCGCCTCACATGCGGGGGCCCTGTTCTGAGGCCGAATCGCCCCGCCTGCCACCTACTCCCTTGCTCTCAGCCATCAGCCATCTGCCTTCAGCCCCCTGCCTCAGTAGATGTGGAAGTCCTTGAGCCCGGTGGCCTCGCTCTGCTGGGTCTGCACGTCGGTCACGCGGGCGTGGGGCGGGCCGCGCCGGATCCAGTGCAGCAGCCGGCTCAGGTCGTCCTCCGGCCCCTCGGCCACGACCTCGACCCGGCCATCGATCAGATTCTCGGCGTAGCCGTGGAGCCCGAAGTCACGGGCCCGGCGCTGGACATACTGGCGGAACCCCACGCCCTGCACGGTTCCGGAAACGAGGGCGGTCAGACGCATGTGCAGCATGGTAACGGCTGGCCGCCCCCGGCTTCGCGGCCAAGCTGACGGTTGGGTGAGGCAGGGGCGAATGCACGCCTCACCCGCGGGTGCATAGAATGCGGTCGATGCGGCTGGGCGTTCTCGACATGGAAAAAAGGGGTCACTGGTCTGAGCTGGTGGTCGCGTGACCGACACCCCCGAGAACCCCACCCAGCCGCCCGAACAGCAGCCGGAACAGGCCCCCGAGGCGCTCAGCCCGCCCCGTCCGAAGGCCAGGCCGCGCCGCCGCCGGGTCTGGCCGTGGGTGGTGCTGGGCCTGCTGGCCGTGGTGCTGCTCGGACTGGCCCTGCTGCCGACGGTGCTCGGCGGCGTGCTGCTGCGGCAGCTCGGCGGGCCGGCGGGGATCAGCGCGCAGTCGGTCGGCGGGCCACTCTGGGCGCCCCATCTCGGCGGGGCCGTGATCCGGCTGCCGGGCGTCGAGGCCCGGGCCGACTCGCTGGACGTGAGCGTGGCGTCCGTGAACCCGCTGACCCGCACCCTGCGCCTGAACGTGCGGGCCAGGGGCGCGGCCGTGAATCTGAAGCTCCGGGATCTGGTCTCGGGAACCGGGGGAGCGGCGGGGGGCGGGGGCGGTTGGAAGGTCGTGCTGAGCGGCCTGGACGTGCAGGACACCCGCGTGAACGTGGACGGCAAGGGCATCAACGTGCCCGACGGCCGCTTCCGGGTGCAGCCCGGCCGGGGCGGCGCGCTGGACGTACGGGGCCGCACCGCCGACGGCGACCTGAACGCCGCCGTGCGGGTCAGCGAGGGCGCGGCCGGGAATGTCTTCACCGTCGACCTCGATTCGGACGCGCGGGTGCTGCGGCACTACTGGAAGGGGGTCACGGCCGGGCGCATCACGGGCCGCTACGTGCTGAACGACGGCCCCATCCGCGGCGACCTGAAGCTCTCGGGCGGGGCGCTGCGCGTGCCCGAGGCGATGTTCGTGACCGTGACCGGCCTCTCCGGCGCCGCCACCCACCGGGGCGACGACATCGGGCTGAGGCTGGCGGGCACGGGCTGGGACGGGCCGGTGACCGCCCAGGGCGGGGTCGACCTGAAGGCACAGAACTGGACGCTGACCGCCGACGCCACGCCCACCGTGGGTGCGCTGGCCAAAGCCCTGGGCAGCAGCGGCCGCGGTGGGCTGAAGCTGCGGGTCACGGCGGGCGGCTGGAGCACGGTGCGGGTCAAGGCCTACGCGCAGGGCGCCGGCACGGTCGCGGGCGTGCAGTTCAGCGACGCCAACGCCGAATACACCTTCCTGAGCGAGAACGGCGCCACGGCCACGCAGACCAACGACCTCGCCTTCAGCGCCAATACGGCGCTGGCCGGCGCGGCGCAGCGCCTCGAGGGCCGCTGGGCCTTCGGGCGCGCCGGGCGGGCCTCCCTGGTGGGCGCCTTCGGACAGAAGCCGCTGGACATCCAGGCCACCATCGACGCGGCCAACCGCCTGAGCTTCAGCGGTCAGGGGCTGGGCGGCCCCCTGCGCGGCACCTTCGCCCTCGGCGGCGCCCGACTGGACGCCGTGCTCAACCCCACCTACGGCGCGGCGCGGGCCCGCGTCGCCTTGCGCGGCACCCCCAGCGACCTTCGGGCCGTGCTCAGCGGGGGGCAGGCCGGGCCCTTCGCCCTGGCGGGCACGGCGGCGCTGGACTCGGCCGGCCTGCGCGCCGACTTCGGCACCGCCACCCTGAATCTGGATCGGGACTTCAGGGGGCGCTGGACGGCCCGGAACCTGAGCGGCGCGGGCCTGAGCCTGGACGGCGAGGGCCAGATCGACCTGATCGGCGGCGACGTGACGGGCCGCCTGACCGCGCGGGTGCCCGGACTGGACGCCCCGCTGAGCGGCCCCCTGGCCCTGAACTACACGCGCCAGCGCGGCACCTTCGAGCCCGCCGGCCAGCGCCTGAGCTGGCAGGGCGACTCGTTCCGCGTGAACGCCCGCGACCTGCGCGCCGCCGGCTTCCGGCTGGACGGCGACCTGACCGTGACCACCACCCTCAAGGCCTTCGGCACCCTGCGCGCCCGGGGCGGGGGCCTGAACCTGAGCGCCACCGGGCGCGGCACCGCCGCGAGCCTGCGCGGCACGGTCGGGGGCGTCACGGTGCTGGCCGATACCCAGCTCAGCGCCCCGTACCTCACCACGGCCCGCGTGCAGGGCAGCGACATCCGGGGAGTCCTGAGCGTGGACGACCGCGTGCGCTTCACCCTGACCACGGCCGGCGACACGGTGCGGGGCGAGGTCGACGGCCAGAACGTGACCGCCCGCGGGCGCGTGAACCTGGGGTCGCTGCGTCCCCTGCTCGGCACCCTGCTGGGGCCGTCCGTCCCCGCGCTGGCGGGTACCCTCGACCTGGATCTGGCGGGCACCGGCGGAACGGCCCGGCTGGGCGCCGTTGTGGCCGGGGCCCAGGTGCGGGGCACCCTGCGGCGCGCGGGCGGCCCGGTCACGGCCGACCTCACCGCGACCCTGGCCGGCGCCTCGGCCCGGCTGGCGGGGCGGGTCTATCCGGACGTGGCCGCCCGCGGCACCCTCAGCGCCCAGGGGCAGACGCTGGCCGCCTCGCTGGACGGAAGCTACGGCGACCTGCGTGCCCGCGTGGGGGGCCGCACGGGCGAGCTGGCCTTCAGCGGCGTGACCATCCCCGCCCAGACGGTGAACCTGAGCGGCTCGCTCACCCCCAGGCTGGCAGTCTCGGGCACCTGGGGCGACCTGAACGTGACCTACGACGCCGCCACCGGTCTGGCCCGCGTGACCGGCCAGCAGGCCCTGACCGCCTTCGGGCAGGAGGGCCGCATCCAGGGCCGCGCCACCTGGGGGCCGGGAGCGGGCGGCCCGGGCTGGCGGGGGGCGGTCGAGGCACGCGGCGTGCTCGACCAGTACACGGTGGCGCTGAGCGGCCCCTGGAGCGGCCTGAACGTGCTGCTCACCGACGGCGAGGGCCTGCAGGCGCGCGGCACGGCCGCCCTGCCCGAGGGCCGCTACAGCGTGAACGTGCGCGGCCCGGTCGCGGGTGGCCCGGGCCAGGGCGGCCTGTATGTGGACGGCCGGGTCGCCGGGCGCGGCACCGAGCCGCGGGGCCGCCTGAACGTCCGCGACGGCCGGGGTGGCACGGCGCTGATCGACCTGCGCGGCTTCACCGACTTCGACCTGAGGGCGCGCGGCCTGACCCTGGCCGGCCAGCCGCTCTCCGGCGACCTGAAGGCCCGCAGCAACATCCTGAGCGGCCGCCTGAGCGCCGGGCCCCTGACCGTCACGGCGGCGGACGGGCTGATCCGCGCGGTGGGCGTGATCGCGGGCCAGAGCGTCACCGCCAGCGGCCGCCTCACGCTGCCGGCCACCGTCTCGAACCTGAACGTCCGCGTGACTGGCCCCTCCTTCACCGCCCAGGCGAGCGGCGGCGTGGCGGATCTGCGGGGCCTCGTCTCCCTCCGGCCGCAGGCGTACGGCAGCGACCCTGCCCGCCTGAGCGTGCCCGCCCAGACCTTCCCCCTGCGCGCCTCGCTGACCGGGGCGCGGGCCACGGTGGGCGGCCTGACCTACCAGGGTGGGCGCTGGCGTGGCGCGCTGGCGGCGGCCTACGCGCTCTCGGGGCGGGCGGGCCGGGTGGAGGTCGTGGGCACCGGCGCCGGGCTGGCCGCCCTGCCCAGTGGCCCGCTCGCCGGCCGCCTCACCCTGCTCCCGACTCTGGGCGGCACCCTGAGCAGCGACCTCGCGCCCTTCCGGGGTCTGCTGCCCGCCGCGCTGCGCCAGGAGATCGTGCCGGGCCGCCTGATCGCCCAGATCACGGCCGGCGGCGCGGCCCTGCAGACCCAGGGGGCGCGCTACCTGAACGAGCCGCTGGGCTTGAGCGCGCGGGTGTCCTGGCCCGGGGTGTCCGGAGAGGGTGGGCTCACGGCGTCCGGCACCCTGACTCACCCCGGCACCCGCCTGCCCGTGCGCCTGGAGGGCCGCACGCTGAGCATCGACGGCGCGGTGCTCGACGCCCGCGCCCTGCAGCCGCTGTATGCCGGCGCCCGCGGCAGCGCCACCCTCAGCCTGAGCGTGCCGGATCTGGACTTCGCCCAGGCCAGCGGCCGGGCGCGCGTGAACATCGCGGCGCAGGGGCAGCGGGCCGTGGGACTGGTGAGCCTGTCGCGCGGGCAGCTGAGCGCCAACCTCACGAGCACCCTGGGCGGCGTGCCGGTGCGGGTGGTGGGGCCGCTCTACCCGCAGGCGAACGCCACCCTGGGCTGGGAAGGGCTGCGCGGCACCCTCAACGGAAGCGCCAGCACGGCGCTGAACCTCAGCGTGTCAGGCACCTACCAGAAACAGGCGGTCAACGTGCGGGTGGTAGGCAGCGGTCTCACGGGAACCCGCACCGCCGTCCGCCTGAGCGGCACCGTCGCGGGCGCCGCCCTGGACGTGGCGCTGACCCGCGGCCCGGGCACCGCCCTGTCCGCCTGGCGCACCAGCGGCGTCGCCAGCCTGAGCGACCTGCGCCCGCTCACCGGCCTGCCCGGCCAGCTCAGCGCCAGCCTGGGCGGCACGCTGGCGGACGTGCGGCTCGCGGTGACCGGTGAGGCGTCGGGCGTGCAGTTCACGGCCCCGCTGAGCTACCGGGGTGGGGTGCTGCGCCTGTCCGGGGGTACGGCCACCCTGGCCCAGAGCGGCCTGAGCGCCCGCCTCCGGGCCAGCGGGCCGCTCTACCCCCGGCTCGACCTGAGCGCCCGCGCCGCCGTAGAGGACGGGCTGCCGGGCACCTACACCGCCCAGCTCCGGGGCCAGCCGGGCCGGCCCGACCTGAGCGTGCAGGGGGTGCTCGTGAACGGCCGGAGCGGGCTGCAGGCCGGCGGCTCACGGGTCACGGCGCACCTGCTCGGGCCGGACTGGAAGGCCGAGTTCAGCGGGCGGCCGCTCGCCGGGCCCGTGCGCGGCCGGCTGGGCAGCGGCGCCCTGGGCGGGCTGCTGGACACCCGCCTGACCCTGGACACCGTGGTGCTGGGCGGCGACACGACCGTCCGACTCAGGGGCCAGACCGGCTGGAACGTACGGCGGGGCTGGAGCGGCACCCTGCGCGCGGTGGGCGACATCCCCGGCGGCCCGCTGGACGCGGTGCTGGACGGCGCCGGAACCCTGAGGATCGCGGGCATGATCGGCCAGCTTCCCGCGCAGGCCCGCTTCACGGGCGTCCTGCCCGCCGCCCTGCCCCTGCGGCCCGGCGGCACCCTGACCCTCTCGGCCCTCGACCTGGCCGCGCTCTGGGGCCGCCCCAACCAGCTGCGCCTGACGGGTGACGCCACGCTGGGCGGCGCGAGCTGGAGCGCGCTGGTGGCCAGTTTCGCGGGGCAGGTGCAGGACTCGGCCGGGGAACTGAGCGGCGACCTGGGCGCGACCTACCGGGCGGGCGACCTCAGCCTGCGCCTCGCCGGGCAGCGGGTGGCGGGCGGCGGCACCCTGGCGGCCGGGCGCTACGACCTGACCCTGCGCGCCGACACCGTGCGGCTGGCCCGGCTGCTGCCCCCCGGACTGGACGTGGACGCCCTGACCTTCGCCGGCACCGTCGAGGCCCACGGCACGCTGGCCGGCGGCCCCCGCGAGGTGACGCTGCGGAGCGTGGCGCTGCGGGGCGAGCAGGGACAGGCCGGCCCCTTCAGCCTGTACGGTTCGGCCCTCTACACGCCCACGCAGTTCCAGACCGCCCTGAGCGGCAGCCTGCGCGGCGGGGTGCTGAGTGCCCAGGGGGCCCTGCCCGCTGGCGTCCGCGTGACCGTGCGCGACCTCAGCACCGAGTACGTGGGCGCCGCCTCCTTCGGCCGGGGCACCCTGGGCGCCGACCTGACCCTGCGCGGCGACCTCCTGAATCCCGCCCTGGAGGGCACGGCCGACGCCCGCACCGCGGCCCTGGACGCCCACCTGACCCTCTCGGGCCGGGCCCGCGATCCCCACGCCCTGCTGCGCCTCGTTCCCAGGGGCGCGGCCAGCGGCACCCTCTACGCCGATCTGCGCGACCTCGACCTGAGCGCGGGCCGGGTGCGGGCGAAGCTCTACGGCACGCTCTCCAGCGGCGGCGCGACGGCGGGCATCAATCTCAGCGGGGTCTGGCCCAGGCTGGCGGGCACGGTCAGGGCCAGCGTGCCGGGCATGACCCAGCCGCTGACCCTCTCGGGCGACGGCAGCGGCGCCTACACCCTGTACGCGGGCCAGCTCGGCGGCGGCACCCTCTCGCTGGGGGGCGGCGTGGGCTTCGTGCCGGCGCTGACGGGCGCCCTGAACCTCAATCCGCTGCCCCTGCTGCCGTCGGCCACGGGCGCCGCCAGCGTCACGGCCACCCTGGGCGGCACGCTGGCGGCACCGACCCTGGCCGCCCGCGTGGGCACCCGTGGGGTGGCGGTATCCGGGGTCACGCTGGACGACCTCAGCGGCACCTTCGCGGGCACCCTGTCCAGCCTGAGCGGCACGCTGGCCCAGCGTGGGGGAACGGTCGCTACCCTGAGCGGCCGAACCCTCGCCCTGGACGGTGTGCAGCTCGGGGCGGCGGGCAGCACCGTGACCCTGAGCGGCCGCGCCTCCCTGGACGGCACGGCAGACGTGAGCGTCGCCGCCAGCGGCCCACTCGGCGGCGCCCTGCGCGCCACCTACGCCGCGCGCGCCCTGAGCGTGAAGGGCAACGTCACCGGCCCCCAGAGCCTGCGTGCCGACCTGGACGTGCAGGCCGATCCCTTCACCGGCTGGCACGGCACCGCCCGCGTGTCCGGCGGCCCCCAGGGCGTGCTGACCAGCCCGGCCGCCCTGCGCCTGAGCGGCCCCTTCGCCTTCCCGCGGCTGGGCGGCGAGGCGGGCCTGCTGGGGGCGGGGGCGCGGATTCTGGCCGATGCCCGCGGCGCGCAGCTGCGCCTCGTGGACGGCCCCGGGGCCAGTGCCAGCGGCGTGGTGGAGCTGCGGCCGGACGCCGGGGGCGGATGGCGCTGGCTGGGCGCCGCCAGCCTCAGCCGCCCCGAGCTGAGCCTGAGCGTGACCCCCAGCGGCCCCCTGGCCGATCCGCAGCTGCTGCTCTCGGTGCGCCGGGGCGAGTGGCGCGCGGGGGGCACCGCCAGCCTGCGCCGCGCCGACCTGACCGTCAGCGACGGCGAGAAGGACGGCACCCTGAGCTGGAACGAGGGCCAGCTCGCCGCGAACCTGCCGGGGCTGCGGCTCGCGCGCCTGGGGCTGGGCGGACTCGACGGCCTGATCACGGCCAGCGGGCAGGTCAGCACCACCACCCAGGACGGGCGCCTCGCCCTGAAGGTCGCCGGCCTCAGCACCCCCTACGACGTGCCCTACCTGGGCGTGGCGCTGGACGGCGACCTGAGCGCGGACGTCGCCCTGCGCGGCGGGCGGCCCAGCGTGCAGGCGGTGGCGACGCTGCCGGCCGGCACCCTGAACCTCAGCGCCGTGCAGGGGCCGCCGGCCCAGGGTCAGGCCGGGCCCGGCCCCTGGACGGGCCGGATCAGCGGCCGCCTGAGCCGCGAGTCGGGCACCCTGGACGTGAATGTCGGCGCCGACCGCGGGGGCCTCAGCGGCGCCGTGAAGCTCGCCGCCTTCCCGGCCGACGTGGCGGGGCAGCGCCTGGTGCTGGGCGGCAGCGTGGATCTGAGCGGGCAGACCTTCCAGGCGAAGCTGGCCGCCACCAGCCGGGTGGGCTCGGCCAGCGTGGACGCCTCCGGGGGCGTGGCCGACCTGCTGCCGTCCCTGGGGGGCGTGCTGGCCCTGCGCCCCACCGAGGAGGGCTACGCCGTGCGCGCCGTGCTGGACGAACTGGAGGTGCGTGACCTGAAGATCGCGCCGGGCCTCTCGGGCCAGCTCAGCGGCGAGGCGAACCTGCGCGATGGCGGCGGCACCTTCGTGCTGCGTTCGGCCGCCCTGAACATCGGCCCCAGAACCCTGCCGGCCCGCCTGGAGGGCACCCAGGTGTCCGGCGACTGGCGCATCCGGGGCTTCCTGGGCGAGTCCGAGTTCACGGCTGGCCTGAACGGCGGTCAGGTCTTCGGCCAGGGCAGCCTGCGCGCGCTGCCGCTGGGCGCGGTGGTGGGCGCGGTGGCCGGCACCACCCCCGGCGAGGGCGTGCTGACCGGCGTCGTGCGCTTCCGCTTCCCGCTGGCCGACCCGCCGTCCGGCAGCGCGACCCTGGTGGCCGAGCGCATCCGGGTCAGCGCCACGAGCATGGTGGACGGCCGCCCGCAGACCGACACCCTGATCGGCAGCGGCTCGCTGGATTTCGCCGACCGCGAGCTGCGCTCGGTGAACGTGCAGCTGGCCGGCGCCGGCACCTGGGACGTGCGCGGCCAGTACACCCGCTCACGGGTCGACCTGACCGCGCAGTTCACCGACACCACCTTCACGCCCGTGCTTCAGCTTGTGCCCGCGCTGGCCGACATGAACACCAGCCTCAAGGGCAGCCTGACCCTCAGCGCCGCCGGCACCTACGAGCGGCCCCGCGCCGCCATGCGCGCCGCGAACATCACGGGCAGCGTGGCGGGCCTGAGCGTGCAGGTGCCGCGATTCGCCGGGGATCTGCCCGACAGCGGCGCGTTCACGGCGGGCGGCGACGTCCTGACCGGCGGCACGGTGGGCACGAACGGCCGGGTGGACATCCGGGGCCAGCTCACCCTGGGCAGACTCAGCGGCACCAGCGTGGCCTTCGCCGGCCTGCTGGCTCCCCAGGCGCTGGGCGCGCTGCCCAACACCACCGCCACCCTGAAGCAGGTCACCGAGAGCCGCTGGGCGCTGGACGTCCAGAGCCGCTCGACCACCCCCGGCACCCCGGCGGCCCCCGCCGCCACGGCCGGCACCCTGAGCCTGAGCGGCGACATCGCTCCGCGCTGGAACCTGACCCTCACGGCCCGCAACTACAACCTGCCGCTGGGCGTGGTCTACGGCCGCGACAGTTCCCTGAACGCCGACCTGCGGGCGGTGGACGACGGCAGCCTGATCCGGGTCACGGGCGCGGCCGACTTCCTGCGGCTCACGCTGGGCCGGGTCAACGCGCCCTCGACCATCCCGGCGCCGGGCCAGACCACCAGCACGACCGACGGGCGCACCACCGACAACTACGCCAGCCCCCTGCCGGAGGTGTACACGTCCTTCCCGCGGCCCACCCAGGACGGTCAGGCGGCGCCCCCGGCGCGTCCCCTGCTCGACCGGCTGGTCTTCGAGGACATTCCCATCCGCGCGCCGGGCGGCATCCGCGTGGACGAGAATCTGGTGCGGGCCGACTTCAGCGGCGGCCTGGTGCTGTCCGGCAGCGGTTCGCGGCCCCTGCTGAGCGGCGAGATCAGGTCCCAGCGCGGCTTCATCTCCCTGCGTGAGAACGAGTTCACCCTGCAGGACAGCCGCGTGACCTTCGACGGCAACAGCCTCTACCCCCGCTTCGACATCACCGCGCGGGGCAGCGTGCCGGCCTCGACCACCAACCAGGTCGTGCCCGTGACCGTGAACCTCGCCGGGCAGTTCGTGGCCCGGGCCCGGGGCGACACGGTGCTCGACCTCAAGACCACCCTGAGCTGCACCACCCAGGGGGCCGCCTGCAGCGATCCCGCGACGGGCACGGCCTACAGCGAGCCCGAACTGTACGCGCTGGTCGCCACCGGGGTGCCCAACCTGACCGCCCTGCCCGGCAACCTGGGGGCCCTGGGCAGCAGCGCCCTGCAGACCGCCCTGAACCTGTACGTGCTGGGCGAGGTCGAGCGCACCATCGCCCGCGCCTTCGGGCTGAACGTGTTCCGGTTCACGCCCCAGATCTCCAACGCCGACGGCAGCTTCGGGGCCACCGTGACCCTCGGCTCCTACCTGACCCGCGACCTCTACCTGCAGTATCAGGTCGATCTGAGCGGGCGGGGGCTGATCGACGCGACCTACAACACCCCGGACAACCGCTTCACCTTCCGGGTCAGCACGACCCTGAACGGCCTGGATCTCCAGTCGCTGCGGCCCAGCTTCAGCACGGCCTACAACATCAATCCGCGCACCAGTGTCAGCATCGGTGTCGAGAACACGGACAAGACCACCCGCCTGCGCTTCGGCGTGTCCTACCGCCTGTTCGCCCGCTGAGGCGCCCCATCCCGTCCAGCAATGAAAAGCCGCGCCCGGCGTCCCCGGCGCGGCTCTCAGGTCTGCTGTGTCAGCGCCCGACGGTCACGCTCGCGCGGGGTTCCAGGGCGTAGAAGGCCACCACGGCGACCAGGGTGCCCACCCAGCCGGGCGCGCTGCCCAGCTCCAGCTCGAAGGGGCGGCCCAGCACCGTGCTGCCCAGCTGCCCGACCAGCTTCTCGCCGGTCTGCTGCGCCACCACGTTCCAGCCCACGATGGGCTCGCCCATGAAGCCGGTCACCCGGTCGACGCCACGCAGCGTGAGTTTCTGGCTGCCCACATTGCCCCTGAGTTCACCGTCGGTCAGCTCGATCTTCACGGAGTCGGCGCCCACGCTGCCCTGCACGCCACGCTCGGTGATCTCCAGGTCGATGTCCTTGCCGTGCAACTTGCCGCCCGCGCGGCCCTTGATCGTATCGCCGTCGATCACGCAGCGGATGTCATATCCGCTGTCGCCCCCGAGGCGTCCTTTGATGAGGTCGTCCATGCGCGGAAGTATAGCGGAGGGGGAGGGGAGGGCAGATGGCAGGTCGCCTGAACCGACTGACGGGCCGGTGGGCAGGGGCTGGCAGAGGCGCGCGTGGCTGGAAACCTCACGCCCTTCCTCGGAATGGCTGTCGTGAGATGCCCGGGCCACTGCCCCGTCAGGCCGTGCCGTCGTGGAGAGCCCTCACGGGTTTCGTCCACCCCCCCTCCCGGCCCTCACCTTCGCAGCGTCCCGGCTTGTCTGCAGGGGGAGGGGGAAGCCAGGGGGCGAGTGAGACAGCCTTCAGCGCCACTCCCTTCAGTCATAGCGGCGAGCCCGAGGGGAGGCCCCCCTAGCCCGCTACCGGATGAGCCCGATCCGCTCGAAATACTGCCGGCGCGTGACCACCGGCCCGCCCTCGCCGAGCTGCGCCCGCCCCACGTTCCAGCGCTCGAAGAGCACCCGCAGCGTCCCGCCCAGCAGCGCCGCGCCGTACCAGGCCGGGGGATGGCCGTTCCAGCGCAGGGTCACGCCGTCCCAGGCAAGATGGGGGCAGGTCTCGTCGTGCGCGGCCCAGAACATTCCCCCACCGGCCGCGCCATCGCCGAAGCGCTGGGCGCGTACGGTCAGCGGCGGCTCGCGCACCTGCAGGTCGTACTGCGGGGCGCCGAAAGCTTCGGCGTACAGCTCGTACAGGTGGTGCTGCAGGGCGTGGGCCTGTGAACGCAGGCGGGCTTCCTCGCGGCCGCTGGGCCGGGGCACCGCGTCGAACTGGGCGCGGATGTCGAGAAGCTGCCTCTCGACCGGCACCAGCCGTTGCCGGGGCGTGGGCCGGGGCGGCGGGGGCGGCGGATCGCCCTGCAGCGTGCGGGCCGGGTCGAGGAAGTCGCGGCTGCCCCAGCCCTGGGTCTCGCGCAGCTGGGAGTCCTCGATCAGCCACTGCCGGGTGCTGACCTCGCGCGCGAAGCGCCGGTCGTGCGTGACGATCACGACCGCGCCCGAGTAGGCGTGGACGGCGGCCTCCAGCGCCTGCAGGGCCTCCACGTCCAGATGGTTGGTCGGTTCGTCGAGCAGCAGCAGGTCGGCCCGCAGCGCACTGACCAGCGCCAGCCCCGCCCGCGCCCGCTCGCCGCCCGAGAGCACATGCGGGGTCTTGGGCCAGTCGGCGGCCGTGAACCCGGCCTGGCCCAGCAGCGTGTTGGCGGCCCTGCCGAAGCGCCGCTCGAACTGCGCGTACAGCCCCTCGCCCGCGTTCAGGCCGTGCCAGATCTGATCCAGGCTGGCCACGCTGACCCCGCCCCCTAGCCGCAGCACCGGCTCGGGCGGCCCCGGATCGGGCGCGGTCTCGCCGGCCAGCAGCCGCATCAGGGTGGTCTTGCCGGTGCCGTTGGCGCCCATCAGGGCCACGCGGTCGCCCTGGCGCAGCCGGAAGTTCACGTCGAACAGCACCCCCCGCTCGCCGTAACTCTTCGAGACATGTTCGCCCCAGGCCACCAGCCGCGCCTGCGAGGAACCCGCCAGCAGCCGCATCCGCAGCTGCCGCTCGGGCAGGGGCGCCTCGGGCACCTCGACCCGCCCGGCCCGGGTCTTCATCGCCCGGGAACGCCGGCCCCAGCGGCTCTGCTGCTCCAGGCTGCCCGACAGCCGCGCCGCCTCGCGCTCGCCCAGCCGCGCGGCGCGGGACTGCGTGCGGCGCTCCAGCTCGCGTACGGTGCTGGCCCGTGAATAGCCGCCGGGATACTCGCGGGCCTCGCCGTGTTCCAGCCACAGCGAACGGGTCGCCACGGCGTCCAGAAAATCGCGGTCGTGGCTGGTCAGCAGCACGCCGCCCCGGAAGGAACGCAGCTCGCCTTCCAGCCATTCGCGCATGCGGATGTCGAGGTGGTTGGTCGGCTCGTCCAGCACCAGCAGCTCCGGTTCGCGGGCCAGCGCCAGGGCCAGCGCCAGCCGCGTGCGCTCCCCGCCCGAGAGCGTGGCGGCCTCCCGCCCCAGGAAGCGTGTCAGGTCGAGCATGCCCAGGATGCGCGCGGCGCGGGTCGGCCAGGCAAAAGCCTGAGCATCGTCCAGCCGGGCGTGCAGGGCCGCCCAGGCGTCGAGCATCGCCGGATCGCCCAGGTCGGCCTCCATCGCCAGCAGCTCGGATTCCAGCTCGCGGTAGGGGTGGGCGGCGTCGATGAGCGAGCGCACGGTCACCCCCGCCGGGTGCGCGTGGTGCTGCGCCAGCACGGCCACCTGCAGGCCGCCTTCCCGCCACACCGTTCCCTCGTCCGGCACGACCTCGCCGGTCAGCACGCGCAGCAGCGTGGTCTTGCCCGCCCCGTTGCGGCCCAGCAGCGCCACCCGCTCGCCGGTCGAGACGCTCAGGCCGACCCCGGACAGCACCGGCCGCTCTCCGAAGACCACGGAGAGCGATTCGGCAGCCAGCAGCGTGCTCACGGCAAGGAGGCTAGCAGAGCCGGGGTGGGGAAGAATGCGCCGCCTGACCTAGACTCCACCCGGCCCGGTATCCTGTCCCTCACCGTGGCCCCAGGCCAGTGACGTTCCCATGACCCAGCCCCCCATGACCCAGCCCCCGATGACCCAGCCCCCGCTCCCCCAGGCCCCGTCCGCCCCCTTCGCCGTCCTGGCCCTCTACCAGTTCCACGACGTCCACGATCCCGCCGGGCTCCGTGACCGGCTGCTGGAGCTGGGGCGCGCCACAGGCCTGTGCGGTACGCTGATCGTCGCGCCCGAGGGCATCAACGGGACGGTGGCGGGGTCGCTGGAGGCGGTGACTGGCCTGCGGGACTTCCTGCGCGGCTCCGGCTTCAGCCATCTGGAAGCCAAGGAGTCCACCGCCCGGGAGCGGCCCTTCCGGCGCTTCAAGGTGCGCCTCAAGCGCGAGATCGTGACCCTGGGGGTGCCGGTCGCCCCGCGGGAGGAGGTGGGCACCTACCTGAGCCCCGAGGACTGGAACGCCCTGCTGGCCGACCCCGAGGTGGTGGTGATCGACACCCGCAACCGCTACGAGGTGGTGGCCGGCACCTTCCAGGGGGCGCTGAACCCTGAAATCGACTCCTTCCGCGAGTTCCCCCAGTGGCTCGACGACCACCGCTCCGAGCTGGAGGGCCGGCGCGTGGCGATGTTCTGCACGGGCGGCATCCGCTGTGAGAAGAGCACCAGCCTGCTGCTCCAGCGCGGCTTTCAGGACGTCTACCACCTGCACGGCGGCATCCTGAAGTACCTGGAGGACGTGCCCGAGGAGCGCAGCCGCTGGGAGGGCGAATGCTTCGTCTTCGACGGCCGCGTGACGGTCGGGCACGGGCTGGAGCCGGGTCACGCGCTGATGTGCCACTCGTGCGGCTGGCCGCTCGCGCCCGGGCAGCGAACCCACCCGCTCTACGAGGAAGGGGTCAGCTGCGAGCACTGCCACGGGCAGACCACGCCCGCCCAGAAGGCCGCCTTCCGGGAACGCCAGCGCCACTTTGGCGCCCAGGGCCTCAGCGCCGGTCAGAGAGGCGCCGGTTAGAGGGGCGCCGGCTGCGGGTCAGTCCTCCAGGGCCTCGGGGGGCAGGGCCGGCGGCACGATCAGGGTGCTCAGGGCGAGGCCGCCCAGACCCGCCATGACGGCCACGCCCAGCCACAGTTCCAGGCTCAGGTTGCTCAGGCCCAGCCGCACCGCGCCGCCCAGATAGGGCACCCACACGCACAGCGGCAACAGGAAGGCGAAGGCCCGCAGGCTCAGCACGCGGACAGGCGAGGGCCTCAGCGTGACCTGCAGCAGGTCGGCCAGCAGCCCGCAGGCGAGGGCCACGAGCGGCACCCGCCAGTCGCCGGGCATGATCATCAGGGCCATGCCCAGGTTCGTCACCGTGTACATCAGGGTGATGGCCCCGAAGGGCAGCGCGAAGCGGCGCAGCAGCAGCAGCACGGGCGCCGTCATGATCAGCGCCGTGAGCAAGGTGGCGCTCAGTTCGCCGCGCGTCTGCACCCAGCCCAGCCCCTGCGGCACCATCAGCAGGCCCCACATGTACATGTGCATGAAGGCCGTCGTGGCCAGCAGCGACGTGGCCGAGAGCACCGCCACCCAGCGCGTGCCTCCGGGCACCGAGCGGCCGACGGGCGCGCTCCAGACAGCCACCAGCGGCGAGGCCAGGATCAGCAGCGCCCCCCCGAAGAGCATCAGATGGGTGGGGGAGAGCAGCGCCTCCACCCCGACCTCGATACCGAAGGCCGTGTGCCACAGCAGGTCGCCCGCGCCGGCCACCCCGAACAGCGGCACGCCCAGCCCGGCCAGCGCGTAGCCCGCCGGAAAGGCGGCCAGTCCGCGCCGGCCCAGGCGCCAGCCCCGCGAGGCCAGGAACAGGCACCAGCCGGCCACCGCCAGGAACCCGCTGTAAAAGACCGCGTGCCAGGGCGTAAAAAAGGTCTCCAGCGTCTCGCCGAACTGGTTGTGGGCCCAGCCGTCGAGGAACAGCCCGCCCACCAGCCACCACCCCAGCGCCATGGTGATGAGGTTCTCGCGCGTGGTCGTCCGGTATTCGGCGGCGGGGCTGGTGGCGGCTGCCGGATGAATCCCAGACCGGGGAGGCAGGGTGGTCATGGCTCAGTGTAAGGCGGCCGCTCGGGCAAAGGCGAGGGGCGCCGCGGGCGGATTGCTGCCAGCGGCGCCCATTCTCCAGGGCACGCCTCTGTGTCCTACAGGAAACCGATCAGGTCAGGCGGCGCCGTGAAATTCCTGCTCCAGCTGCAGCTGCCGTTCCAGATCGTCGAGGGCCTGCCGGTACAGTCCGCCCGGCACCTGCGCCACCGTCGCCAGGAAGGTCGCGGCCTCTTCCAGGCTGGTGTGCCGTGAAGAATGGGCCCAGCCCTGTCCCTCCGCCGTCAGGTGGACACGGCCGGACTGAAGCAGAAACCGCACGCGGCCCTGTTCCGTCCGCGTATCGCTGAAGTGGCGGATGACGTTCATGAGTCCAGGATAGGGGAACCCTCCTGACTCCGGAATCCACCAAATTGACGAGACCTTAAGGTGACCTTCAGGTACGGCCAGAGCAGAACCAGACGTCTAGACTTCAGGATTCGTTGCAGGCCACCGCACGGCGGCTCAGTAGGTGTAGAAGCCCTGACCGCTCTTGCGGCCCAGCAGCCCGGCCTGCACCATCTTGCGAAGCAGCGGTGAGGGGCGGTACTTGTCGTCGCCCAGCCCTTTGTGCAACACCTCCATGATGCTCAGGCAGGTGTCCAGCCCGATGAAGTCCGCCAGCGTCAGCGGCCCCATCGGGTGGTTCATGCCCAGCCGCATGATCCCGTCGATGGCCTCCTTCTCGGCTACCCCCTCCATGACGCACTGGATGGCCTCGTTCAGCATGGGCATCAGGATGCGGTTGCTCACGAAGCCGGGGAAATCGTTGCACGAGAGCGGTGTCTTGCCCATCTGCTCGGCCGTCCGGGTCACGATGCGCGCCGTCTCGTCGCTGGTGGAGTGGCCCCGGATGACCTCGACGAGCGCCATCAGCGGCACCGGGTTCATGAAGTGCATCCCGATGAAGCGCTCCGGGCGGCCTGAAGCCGACGCCAGCGCCGTGATCGGGATCGAACTGGTGTTGCTCGCCAGGATGCCCTCGGGCTTCACGATGTGGCCCAGCTGCCGGAACAGGTCGGCCTTGACCGTCTCGTTCTCCACGATCGCCTCGACCACCAGATCGGCGTCCGCGAAGGCGTGCAGGTCGGTAGTGAACGCGATACAGCCGAGCACCACGTCCGGCGTGTCGCTCAGCCGGCCCTTCTCGTGCAGCTTCGCCAGGCTCTTCTCGATGACGCCCCGGCCGCGATCCAGGAACGCCTGCTCCACGTCCTGCACGACCACGTCGAATCCGCTCTGCGCCGCAACCTGCGCGATACCGCCGCCCATCTGCCCTGCTCCGATGACTCCGAATTTCATAGATGACTCCTGATTGCTCTCAAGGTCGGAGGCTCCGGCGCACTGCCTCCGACAGACCGGAAGCTGCTCCCAGACCGACCAGCAAGCGACGTCCGCCTATCAGACGAACCTCCGTGAACTCCTGGCCGCCCAGCGAGTACAGCCACCCGTCGGGCAGCAGACGCAGACCCACGGCGAAAGGGGAGGAGATGTTGACCACGCTCACTCCGGCGATATCGGAAAGTGGAATGGCCTGGCGGAACAAGCCTGGGCCCAGCCACACGCTGAGGGTGTCGTCACTCAGGGTGACGCTCAGGCGACTGAGGGTCGCCACCAGCACCCCCATTACGCCCAGGATGCCGAAGATCGGCAAGGCGTCCGGGGACGAAGTGGTATCCGTGAAGATCATGCCCGTCAGGACGACCGCCAGCAGCCCAGCGTAGACCCACACGATAACGGTTCTTGACTGGACGAAAATCATGTCACTCCACCAGGGCCACGCCTTCCAGCTCCAGCGCCCGGCCGCGCTTGACCGGCGTGAAGGCCGTGTAGCTGTAGGTGCTGCAGCCCTCCAGCACGAAGGGATCGTCCCTGAAGATGGCCTCCAGCTCGTCCTGGCCCTCGGCCTGCGCGACCAGAATGCCGCCCGTGCCGTCCAGCTTGCGCCCACTCGTCAGGAACACGCCCGTGCGGTAGTGCTGATCGAGCCAGGCGCGGTGCCGGGGCGTCACAGCGGCCAGTTCGTCGCCGCCCTTCAGGTACGTGCTCTCGATGATCCAGAGGGTGGGCATGGGAGGGAGTCTAAAGGTCGAACGGTCTAAAGGTCTAACCACAACAAGCATTCGCTGTTCGACGGTTCGACTTTTCGACGGTTAGACCCGCCGCACGGCCAGCGCCAGCCCGTTGCCCCCGCCCATGCACAGGGTCGCCACGCCGACCTCCCTGTCCTGCTGCCTGAGCGCGTGCAGCAGCGTGACCAGGATGCGGGCGCCGCTCGCGCCGATGGGGTGACCCAGGGCGACCGCGCCGCCGTTCACGTTCACGCGCGCCGGGTCGAGACCCAGTTCGCGGCTCACGGCGAGGCTCTGCACGCTGAAGGCCTCGTTCAGCTCCCAGAGATCGACGTCGTTCACGCTCCAGCCCAGCTTCTGCAGCAGCTTGTTGGTGGCCGGCACCGGGGTCATCATCACCCACTCGGGGGCGAGGCCGCCCGTGGCGTAGTCCACGATCTCGGCCAGCGGGGTCAGGCCGTGCGCCTGCGCCACTTCTTCAGCCATAACCAGCAGGCTGGCGGCGCCGTCGTTCAGGCCGGGGGCGTTGCCGGCCGTCACCGAGCCGCCCTGCTTGAAGGCGGGCTTCAGCCGCCCCAAGGTCTCGGCGCTGGTGTCGGCCCGGGGCCCCTCGTCGCTGTCCACCACGGTGTCGCCCTTGCGGCCCTTGACTGTTACAGGCACGATCTCGTCGCTGAAGCGCCCGGCCTGCTGAGCGGCAATGGCCTTCTGGTGGCTGACGGTGGCGTAGGCGTCCTGCTCGCCTCTGCCGATCCCGTACTTCTCGGCCACGCGCTCGCCGGTCAGGCCCATGCCCTCGTCGTTGATCGAGCACCACAGGCCGTCCTGCGTGTTGGCGTCCAGCACCTGCGCGTGGCCCAGGCGGTAGCCCTTGCGGGCGCCGGGCAGTAAGTGCGGGGCGCCACTCATCGACTCCATGCCGCCCGCCAGTACGGCCGTCTGGTCACCGGCCCGGATGCTCTGCGCGGCCAGGATCACGGCCTTCAGGCCGCTGCCGCAGACCTTGTTGATCGTCAGGGCGCCGACCTCGTCGCTCAGGCCCGCCCGCAGCGCCGCCTGTCGCGCCGGGTTCTGCCCGCAACCCGCCTGCACGACCTGGCCCATGATGACTTCCTCGATCAGTTCCGCCGGGACGCCCGACCGCCGCAGTGTCTCCCGCAGGGTAAGAGAGCCCAGTTCGACGGCCGGCACGTCCGCCAGCGTGCCCAGAAACTTCCCGGTCGGCGTGCGGGACGCCGCCACGATCACTGCTTTCGACATGGGGAGGAGTTTAGCGCAGCGGGCCTAACGGGCGTTAGGTTGCCGTCCACCAGAGGCGAGCATCGAACGCACCCCGTTCGGCCGCCTTCTTTTTCCTCATGTCCTCAAGCCCTGCGGCTGAAACCCCGTCCAGCCCGGCCAGGGCCTGCATCACTTCCAGCACGTCGGCCAGTTCGTGCACCTCGCCCGATTCGAGGTATTCACTCACCTCCTCCTGCAGCTTGCCGCGCAGGGCGGCGCGGTACTCCACCTCATCCAGCGGTCGGGAGTGACCATCGAACAGCTCGGGAACGCGGTCTCGGACGAGCTTGCCCATGTCCCTCCAGTATGGATGACGCAGCGTGGGTAACACAGCCGATTCCCGGCGCGTGGTAGCCTCCGGAACATGTTTGAGTCGCTGGGCAACAAGTTGCAGGACATCCTCGACCGGGTGGGGAAGGAACGCCAGCTGACCGAGGCGCAGGTCAGGGCCGCCATGCGCGAGATCCGCATGGCCCTGCTGGAGGCCGACGTGAACTTCGGCGTCGCCAAGGACTTCGTGGCCACGGTCAGCGAGAAGGCCGTGGGGCAGGCCGTCGAGGGCAGCCTGAACGCCGGGCAGATGGTCGTGAAACTCGTCCACGACGAGCTGATCCAGACGCTGGGCGGCAAGGCGGCGCAGCCCGAACTGAAGACCGAGGGGAACGTCTGGTTCATGGTCGGCCTGCAGGGGGCGGGCAAGACCACCAGCACGGGCAAACTGGCCGCGCACTACAAGAGCAAGGGCCGGCGCGTGCTGCTGGTCGCCGCCGATACCCAGCGCCCGGCGGCCCGTGACCAGCTCGAAATCCTGGCGAGGCAGGTCGGCGTGCCCGTACTCAAGGTCGCCGACGGCGAGTCGCCCGCCGAGACCCGGCGCCGCGTGGACGAGCACCTCAAGACCGATTTCCGCGATCTGGTGATCGTGGATACGGCGGGCCGCCTGCAGATCGACGAGGCGCTGATGGATCAGCTGGCCGACCTGCAGACCGCCATGACCCCCACCGAGAGCCTGCTGGTGGTGGACGCCATGACCGGTCAGGAAGCCCTGAACGTGGCCCAGACCTTCGACCAGCGCGTGAACCTCACGGGCCTGATCATCACCAAGATGGACGGCGACGCGCGTGGCGGCGCGGCCCTCTCGGCGCGCTCTGTGACCGGCAAGCCCATCTACTTCGCCGGCACCAGCGAGAAGATCAGCGGCCTGGAACCCTTCTATCCCGACCGGGTGGCGGGCCGCATCCTGGGCATGGGCGACGTGCTGGGGCTCATCGAGCGCGCCCAGCAGGCCGACCTGAAGGCCATGGATGTCAAGAAGCCCGGCGAATTCGATCTCGAAGACCTGCTGACCCAGCTCCGCCAGATCCGCAAGATGGGCCCGCTGGGCGACCTGATGAAGCTGATCCCCGGCATGAGCCGCGCCCTCCCCGAGGGCTTCAACGTCGACGAGAAGCAGATCCAGCGCATCGACGCGATGATCTCCTCGATGACCCTCAAGGAGCGGCGCAACCCGAAGATCATCGACGGCCGGCGCCGCAAGCGGATCGCCACGGGCAGCGGTCACACCGTGCAGGACATCAACAAGCTGCTCAAGATGCACGAGCAGATGAAGGACATGATGAAGATGCTAGGCCGGATGCAGGGCAAGGGGCCGGGCGGCAAGATGCCCCGGCTGCCGTCCGGGCCACCCAACTTCAGACGTTGACAGCTCCCGGCTCCCTCCGTATACTCACACCCGCTGCCAGACGCCCCACAGGGCACCGGGCGCGGTGAGGGACGTTAGCTCAATCGGTAGAGCAGCTGACTTTTAATCAGCGGGTTGTAGGTTCAAGTCCTACACGTCCCACCAGCACGGAATGATCCGCCCCCGCCCCGCGCGGGGGTTTCGCTTGTGGGGAGCACGGGCGGAACAGCCGTCCCGTGCTCCCCGTCGCCGCCTGTCCCTACCGCCCGATCCAGGTCGTGTTCGTCGGCCCGGCGGAGGTGGAACCTGTCGTGACCACCAGGGCGTCACCGATGGTGTCGGCCACCGAGGATTGCCGTGGCCCCGGCAGTGGGGTCAGAACAGTCCAGCGGTCGGTGGCCGGATCGTAACTGAGCACCGTCTCCAGTTCGCGGCCCTCAATCCCGCCGTTGCCGCTGCCCTGGGTCACGCCGCCCACCACCACGATCCGCCCCCGCCAGACGAGGGTCGACGAGGTGATATGCCCCAGCGGCAGCGGCAGGGGACTCACGGCCCGCCAGGAGTCGGTCGCCGGGGTGTACACGTGGACGTCGGTCTGATTGCCGCTGGCCTCGTTGCCGAGGTGCTGGCCGCCGATGGCGTAGAGGCGCCCACCCAGCTCCACGCCGCCCAGGTGGTTGCGCGGGTTGGGAAGGGGCGCGGCCGGGCGCCACCCGGCGGGCGAGTCCAGATTCAGCGTCCAGTGGTCGCCGAAGTCCTGAAGGTAGCGCCCGCCACTGCGCTGGGTGCCCCCGAAATAGTGGAGGTCGCGGCCCAGCCGCACCAGGGCTCCGCCGGCCCGGCCGCCGGGCAGGGGGGCCATGGCCGTCCAGGTGTTCGCCGACGTGTCGAATTTCCACACGTGGTCGGTATGCGGCCCGGGGTGATCGCCCAGGAAGCCCCCGGCGAGGTAGAGGGCGGTGCCGTCGACGGCCACGCCCGCGTGGGTCAGGAACTCGGGGACGTCCGGCAGCGCTGCCCATCGGTCGGTGGCGGGGTCGTAGGTGCGGGCGGCGCGGGTGGCGATGGGCCGACCGTTGAGGTTCCTGTCGTAGCCGCCGAAGACATACAGCCGGGCGCCCAGCGCGGCGCCCTGCCCTTCGTACAGGGTGCTGGGCGCGGCGGCCCGTGGCGTCCAGGCCAGCGGCGCGGGGGCGGGCGGCGGTGGGACTGTCCCGCCGGTGCCGACCGGAAGGATCTCCAGCGCACTCAGCTTGGCGTTCTCCACCCGCCGGATGAAGTCCAGATCCAGCCGGCCGTCCTGAACCCGGGTCGTGAAGTTCCGGACGAGCGGACGGTTCAGCCCCCCGGTCTCGCGGAAGATATCGAGGTTCTGCAGCACCAGCTGACGCTCCAGCAGGACGTCGAAGACCCGCAGGCCCGCGGCGGGTTTGTTCAGCTCGGCGAAATGCAGGCGCACCTGATACTCGCCGTTGGGCACCGGCACCCGCAGGGCGAACGCCGTGCCCCCAGCCGGCACTCCCCGGGTCTCCCCGCCCGTCCACTCGCTCTGGTAGAGGGCGGCACTGGCCGGCGCCGCGGCGCCAACGATGGCGGGCGCCGGACTCGGCGCGTAGGCGAATCCCCCCTCGGCGTACCCCTGGCACCCCGCGGCGTCGCAGGCGGTCCAGCTCACGCCGCCGACCGACTGGGCCGGCCCGCCCGCGTTGATCCGGATCGTCGGGGCCGTTCCTGGGGGCGGTGGCGGTGGCGCCGGGGGCAGCGTGGCCGCAGGGTCGCAGCCGATCAGCCGCGCTCCGGCCCAGTCGGCATGGTCGAAGTCCGGGCTCCCGGCCCTACCGACCGCCAGGCGCAACTCGCGGCGTCCCGCGATGTCCACATCGACGCGCCGCGCCCCGTCGGCGCCGGTCAGGACACCGCTGTCGAACAGCCTGGCGCCGTCCGCGAAGACCTGGAAGACCACGCTGCCCCGGTTGCCCACCTCGTCGTCCACGCCGACATCGGCCGTGAAGCGGCGGCACTGGCCCAGCACGGCGAAACTCATGCTGGAATTCGCGTGGACGCCGAAGCCTCGGGCATAGGTCTGGCCGCCCAGCGTGAGCGTGCGGCCGTCGCCGGAGCGGGCCTCCCCGTTGCTGCGGTCGCGCTCGATCGGCCCCCAGCCATTGGTGGCCGACGTCCAGGCCTCGTAACTCAGCGTGTTGTCGCCCGCGTCGATGACCTGGGCGCTCAGGCCGGGCTCCGCGCTGCGCGACCACGTCCAGGCCCCGCCCGCTTCAGGGGCGGCGCCCCCCGCCGGCTGACCGGGAGACCCCGGCTGGGCGCAGCCCGCCAGCGCCAGGGCTCCCACCCACCACAGCTGCCGCATCCTGGGGCGCCAGCGTGCAGCCCGTCCTGAGTCCATCGAACCCTGCCCATTCCCCGCCGCTGCGCTCCGCGAAGTCCCGTGCCACATACGCCCCCCTGGGTGCCCGAGCAGTCCGGGGGCGCGCAGCCGCTGTACCGGTGGAGCCTCTCCACCACCGGGCTCGCGCCAGACCAGGACTTGCCGTCCAGTACACCCACGGGCCTCATGAAAATCAAGCTTCATGAAGATTCAATGCGCGCCGGTCACTCTGAGCCTCCGGAGGCCAGAGGAGCCGTGTGCAGGGGGTCGACGGCACGGAGCGTCAACAGTCCGACTCATGGACGTCTGCAGACGCTCCGCCTGGGCGGATCGGCCGCCTGGCGCACACGGACGACGGGCCCGGCAGGACGCCAGGCCCGGTCATGGGCGGGTTTGCAGAGTGCTTAGGTCAGCGCCGGCCTCACGGATAGGTCGTGGGCACCACGTTCTCCAGAATGAACACCACGTCCTGATAGTCGCCATTCCGGGAGGGTTCGAAGCCCAGCAGGTAGCTGTTGGCGACCGGCTGTCCGGCCGCATCCCGCAGCGGGTAGACGCGGACGGCGTGTCTGGTCGATCCGGTGTTGACGGCGTCCAGGCTGTAGGTGTTCTGGGGCGCGTAGCTGTTGGCCGCCAGATAGATGCCGAATTTCTGCGTGCTCTCGAACGAGACGCTGGACACACCTTCGACCAGCCGCGGATTCAGCGTCTGATACGTGCCGGTGGCCAGGGTGCCCAGGGCCTTGAGCTGCGGCGCCGAGCCGCTCATGGTGAACAGGCCGAAGGGGGAGGGGCCGTCCGGCGAGTAGCGCGCGACCGGCCGCAGGGTGACCTTCCCGGCGCCAGCCTGCCGGAACAGCGGCGCACTCACTTCCTCGCCCCGCGGCATGGCATCGGTGCCCAGGATCAGGGCGTTCGTCCCCACGTTCAGGCGGTAGCCCAGCGTGTCGACGATCTGCGCCAGTGAGGGCTCAAAGTTGCCCTCCAGCCCAGCCGCGCGCAGGGCGCTGATGGGCACCTCGCCGCTGATCCCCGTGCCCCGCGCCTGCAGGGTGGCCCGCAGGACGTCCCCGGTCACAGAGGTCACGGCGCGGGCTGCGAGCCTGACCTGAACATCGACGCTCTGCCCGGCGGCCAGGGTGAGGGGCAGGCTGGGCACCGAGGCGAGCCTGAACGCCTCAGGACTGGCGCCGCCGAAGCTCAGGCTGTCGATCTGCACCGGCGCCGAGCCCGGATTGGTCAGCGTCACCCTCTGCGGGGCGCTCTCCTCGTTCTGCACGCCGCTCAACACCACGGTTCCCGGCTGGGCGCCCAGCGTCACCACGTCCCCGGGCGGTGTCGGGGCGGTCGCCTGACCGGATTCGGCACACGCCATCAGACTCAGCGACAGCAGCGCGGTGGCCGATGCCTGGAGCGACACCCTGACCAGCTTCGGGGTCATCAGATTTGAAATCGAAATCATCAACAGCTACTCCTCCGGGACTGTCCAGCCCGTCCTGACCTCGATGCCGAGGTTCGCTACTCCGGCAGATCCTGCCCTCTGCCGCGTTTCTGCATCGTCAATCGACGCGTTACAGCGGCCGGAGACAGCCCCCGGCCCGCTGAGCAGAACTGTAGGTGAGCCGCCCTTCCTGATCCTGTCGGTCGAATGAGAAGTCGCTCTGGATGGACACAGCCGGCCTCATCCCTGGCCCTGGGTGGCGCTCGGGCGCACCGGGGTGCGTTCACCCGACAGGAAACGGCCGCCCAGGACAAGTCCCGGAGCGGCCGCAGGAGGGCGGAGGGCTTACTTGAACTTGAAGAGGGCGCTCTGCGTATTGCCGTCGATAAACTTGACGTTCAACTGGTAACAGGAGCCCGCTTTGAAGGCCGAGCTGGTCTTCCAGACGTAGTTGTACTGCCCGGAGGTGGCGTCGTAGCTGAGCCCGGATACAGTAGCGGCCGAGAGTTCTTCTATGTCGTCCAGAGTGCTGGTCGAGCAGTTGACTGATGTGGCGTTGGGGAAGCCAGGCGCGAAGATACTCAGGCCCTGGTTGCCGCCCAGCTTGAATTTCACGGGCACGGCGCTGCCGACCTTGACGGTGTTGTAGACGTTGCCCATGTCGATGGGCTGGAAGAAGCCGGTGAAGTTGTAGGCCACGATCACATTGAAGGTGCTCGTCGAGGCATTGCCCGCCGCGTCGGTGGCCGTGCAGGTCACGACCTTGGTGCCGACTGAGAAGGGGCTGCTACTGGCCGGGGTGCAGGAGACGGTCGGGGTGCTGATCGCATCCGTAGCCGTGGGATTGGTGTAGGTCACGGTCGCGACACCGTTCGCCGTGGCGAAGGCGGTGACGTTGGCGTGCGCGGCCAGGACAGGCGCGGTGGTGTCCTGCACCTTGACTTCGAAGCTGCCGGTGGCTTTGTTCCCTGCGCCGTCCGTTGCCGAGCAGGTCACGGTGGTGGTACCCAGCGGGAAGGTGGCGCCGCTGGCCTTGTCACAGCTGACGCTGACGGTGCCCGAGACGAGGTCTGTGGCCGAGGTGCTGAAGTTGACAGCGGCGCCACCAGGGCCCGTGGCTTCTGCGGTCAGGTTGCCCGGGAGGGTTAGGACAGGGTTGGTGGCGTCCTGCACGGTGACTGTGAAGCTGCCCGTGGCGGAGTTGGCGGGTGTGCGGCCATCCTTCGCCAAGCACGTGACGGTGGTAGTGCCGACGGGGAAGAGGCTTCCACTGGCCTTGTCGCAGCTCACTGCGACCGGGCCGTCCACGAGGTCTGTCGCACTGGGCGTGAAGCTCACGTTCCGTCCACCGAGGGTGTCGCCTTCCAGTGAAATGGCGGCGGGCAGGCGCAGGGAAGGGGCAGTTCTGTCCTCGATAACAACATTAAAGCTGCCGCTGGCAGGGTTGCCGTGAGCATCGGTGGCCGAACAATCGACTGTGGTGGTGCCCAGCGCGAAGGTGTGGGAGCTGCTGATTGTCGTGGTACCAAGCTTGCACGTCACTGTGACGCTGCCGTCCACAAGGTCATGCGCAGTGTTGGTGAAGCTGACGTAGGCGCCGCCGGGGCCTGTGGCCTCTGCGGACAGGTTGCCAGACAGGCTCAGGCTGGGCGGAGTGGTGTCCCGAACGATGACCTTGAAGCTGCCGGAGGCCTTGTTGCCTGCGTCGTCGGTAGCTGAGCAGTTGACCGTCGTGTCGCCCAGGACGAACGTACCGCCACTGGCTGGGGTACAGCTCACCGCGACCGGGCCGTCCACCAGATCGGTGGCGCTAGTGATGAATGTGACGACGGCGCCGCTGGGCCCGGTTGCCTCTTCAGTCAGGTTCGTCGGAACGGTTAGATGGGGCGCGGTCGTGTCGCGTACTTCGACAGTGAAGCTGCCCGTGGCCTTGTTGCCCGCGTCGTCGGTGGCCGAGCAATCGACCCTCTCCGTGCCCAGGGCGAAGGTGCTGCCGCTGATCGGGGTACAGACCACAGTCACGGTGAGATCAACGAGGTCAGTTGCGGTGTTGCTGAAGGTCACGACAGCGCCCGCAGGCCCAGTCGCTTCCTTGATTAGGTTGTCGGAGAGGGTCAGATCTGGTTTGGTGGAGTCCTGCACGGTCACATCGAAGCTGCCGCTGGCGGTGTTACCCGCATCATCCGTGGCCGAGCATGTGACGGGGGTGGTGCCCAGCGCGAAGGTGGCGCCACTGGTCTTGTTACAGCTGACGCTGACATTTCCAGACACGAGGTCGCTGGCCGAGGTGTTGAAGGTCACGGCGGCGCCCATGGGCCCGGTGGCTTCCCTGATCAGGTCATCCGAGAGGGTTAGGACAGGTTTGGTGGTATCGACCACGGCGATCGTGAAACTGCCGGTGGCTTTGTTGCCACCGCCGTCGGTGGCCGAGCATTCCACGGTGGTCGTGCTGCCCACAGCCAGGGTCGTGCCGCTGACCGGCTCACAGCTGACCGCAACATTGCCGGAGACGAGATCGCTGGCGGTGGCGGAGAAGGTCGCCATGGCGCCGGCCGGGCTGGTGGCTTCCAGCGTCAGGTTACTGGGCAGGTGCAAGGTGGGCGGCGTCTTGTCCTGAACGGTAATTGTAAAGCTGCCGGTGGCTTCGTTCCCCCCGCCGTCCGTCGCCGTGCAGGTCACGGTGTTCGTGCCCAAAGCAAAGGTGCTGCCGCTGGCCGGAGTGCAGCTGACGTTAGGCGTGCTCACGGCGTCGGTCGCGGTGGGGTTGGTGAAGGTGACAACGGCGCCAGCAGCACTGGTGGCTTCGGCGGTGATGTTCGCGTGCGCGGCCAGCACCGGGGCCGTGGAGTCGGCCACCGTCACACTGAAGGTGCTGGAGCTGTGGTTGCCCGCGTCGTCGGTGGCGGTGCAGCTCACCGTGTGGGCACCCAGCGCGAAGGTGCTTCCGCTGGCGGGCGTACAGCTGACCGTCGGGGTGGCGTCCACAGCGTCGCTCGCCGCGGGACTGGTGTAGGTCACGGTGGCGCCGGCCGAGCTGGTCGCTTCGGCCGTCACGGCGCCATGCGGGGCCAGTGCCGGGGCGGTGGTGTCGCGCACGATGACATTGAAGATGCTGGAGCTGCTGTTGCCCGCGTCATCGGTAGCGGTGCAGCTGACGGCCGTGCTGCCCAGTGCGAAGGTGCCGCCGCTGACAGGGGCGCAGCTGACCGTCGGGGTGGTGTCCACGATGTCAGTCGCAGTGGGGTTGGTGAACGTTACCAGGGCGCCGGATGCGCTCGTGGCTTCAGCCGTGACGTCCAGGTGTGTGGCTAGAACGGGCTTGGCGGTGTCCGTGACCGTCACGGTGAAGGTGCCGGTGCCGGTATTACCAGCGCCGTCAGTGGCCGAGCAGGTGACAGTCGTCACACCGACAGGAAAGGTGGCACCGCTAGCCTTGTCACAAGTAGGGGTCAGAGCGCCGCTGGCCAGATCAGTAGCGGTGGCTGGGGCAAAGGTTACGTCCGCGCCCTGTGGCTTGGTCGCCTCAATGCTGATGTTCGCGGGCACTGTCACCAGAGGTCTCGTGGTGTCGGTAACAGTCACGGGAAAGCTCAGGGTGGTGGTCTTAGGCCCGGCCGAATCGGCGCTGCCGTTCAGACGTTTGCCTGAATCCGTGACTGAGCAGGAAACCGTCGTGGTGCCCACCGCAAAGCCGCTGCCGGTGGCAGGCGTGCAGCTGATGGTCAGGGGGAGGTTCAAAGCAGCGTCTTCAGTGTCGAAGGCGGTAGGGGCCGGCGCGAAAGTAACCGGCGTAGAAGCAGCCGTCGCTTCAAGCATCATTCCCATTGGCACGGTCAGTTCCGGCGCAGTGTTGTTAGCGACTGGAGGGGCGCAAGCGGTGATGCTGGTGCCGATAACGGCGTAAGCGTTGGTCGCAATCGTCAGTTTCGAGCCCGTAGCATTGGTGTTTGAGATGTCGGCGGGAGCTACCGAAACGTCAGCCGACGCGTTTGCGGTGACGTGGCTGCCAATCGTGAGGGTGAGGGTAACATCAATGTTCTGGGCCGCGTCACTGGCGGTAGGGCGGGGGGCAACCGTGAAGACCTGGTAAGTGCTGGCATTTGTCAGATTGACCGGAGGCGAGGCGATCCAGATTCCGCCGGAATAGATGTACCCCTTAGGGAACTTGATGGTAGCGGTGCCGTCCTGCTTGCCAGTGATCCTGTAACGCACAGTGCGGTCGATAGTCGTATTCGCGCAGCCGCTGAGCGTGACCGTAGCTGTCTGGGTACCACCAACCGTGGCGTCTCCTGTGCCAGCAGAAAGGGGTTTGATATTCGGGCGCCCTGCTGCTGTAGGCGCGGATGCCGGTGTGGTAGCGGTGGGCGTTCCACTCTGCGAACACCCCGCCAGAGCGAGCATGGTGAGAACGGGGAGTAGGAGCTTGCCTCTCTTCATGAAGCCTCCTTCCTGGGCGGGTCTCACCATTCGCTCGCTCTGTCTAAGGTGACCGACTAAAAGACAGAGGTCATAACGGCCCATGAGAGCGCCGTTTTCGGGCGCCCTGTAAATTGCGGGCGAACTCAGAAGCGGTTCGTGGATTAATCGTACGACATTCAGTGCTCATCTTTCACAAGTTCTCATCCCTCTCCAATCTTTACCCGATGGGGGAGGAGGGGGTGCCATACCGGCCACCCAGTCGTGAAGAACAGGCTGCGGGAGTTATGAGAGCCAGATAGAGAAAGTCCTGGTCGATCCGTGCCTCAGCAATTCGGATCGACCAGTTGTGGGAATACTCATGTTCTTCAGGGACTACCAGTGCCGGGTGTCGCTGTCGGGTTCCTCCAGCAGGAGCCAGAGGCTGCGGCCGGCTTCGGCGGCGGTGGCCTGGGCGTCCAGCATCACCCTCTCCAGATCGGCCGAGAGGTGAGGGTGCTTTTTTCGGAACGAGGCGTAACTGCAGAGCAGCACGGCCGACTTGGCGGGCCGGGACTCGGGGTCGGTCAGGACGTCGTACAGGGCGTCCCAGTTGCGCCCGAAGGTCTGCGACAGGCCCAGGCCACGCAGAAAGGCCAGCATCAGCGACTCCTTGTCGTGGACGTCTCTGAAATTGATCTCGCGCACGGCGACCTGATGGCCGGCGGCGAGCATCCGGGGATCGTGTGGGGCGGGTTGCAGGCCGTTGGGGGCCTCATCGAACACCTGGATCACGGGCGGAGTCTCCTGAAGGTGGCGTAGTGGTCGCTGGTGTAGTAGCACTCGGCGGTGCTGGTGGCCCTCTGGCCCCCACACACGATGCGCCGGGCGCCGCGGTCGCCCTCGCCGGGCGTGGGGACGGTGTACTCGCGGTAGTAGCCGCGCTGCTGCCGGGGCAGGACGCGCTCGCGGTTGCCGAAGGTCACGCCGTCCTTGGCGTAGCGGAAGGGCCCGCCCCGCGCGATGGCCTGCAGGGTGGCCCGTCCCTCGCGCGGCAGGTCTGAGGCCGACATCCAGCGCAGGCCGCTGTCCGGATCGCGGCTGCTGGGGCTCTGGCTGGACGCGCCCGCCGTCGAAGCGCGCTGGCTCTGGACAGCCACCGGCTGGCTGGACTGCGGCTGACTGGACTGCGGCTTCGCGGGAACGTCGCAGGCCGCGAGCAGGCCGGTGGCCAGCGCCAGTGCCGGCAGGAAGGCGAGACGGAGGGTCACGGCCATGAGTGTAGGCCCTGCGGCATGAGTCAGGCCACGGCCCGGGCACCCAGCCAGTCCAGCAGGTCGTCGAGCAGCGGCCCCAGACCCTTGTACTCCACCTGATCGGGGGTCATGGTTCGCAGCGCGGCGGCGAGCGCGCGTGCCTGATCGGGGGTCTGCGCGGCCTCTCGCAGCGGATACGTGTAGGGCCGGATGGTGAAGAGAGCGCCGCTCGCCTCGGGGAAGCCGGTCAGCGTCTGGCGCTCCACGCGCAGGAAGGCGCCGTCGGGGGAAAAGCGTGTCGTCTCAGCCCGGTCAGCGTCGGGCGGCGCGGCGGGGTGGTGATCCAGACGGTCGCCCATCGACACGCCCCACGCGAAGCGCACGAAGGGCCCACGGGTGATCACGGCGTCCACCAGCCGCGCGGCGCTGGCGTTCATGGGGCCGCTGCCCGCCACCGGCGCGTGCACCCGGACGAAATCGCGCCCCAGTTTGTCGCGCGGATCCCAGTGCTGCGGGCTCAGGACGTGGGTGGCGGCCAGCCAGTCGCCGCCCGGCCCCCGGGCGATCAGGGCCAGATCCTCCGGGGCGCACAGGCCCAGCAGATCCAGGGCGTTCACGGGCGCCAGATCGGCTACCCGTTCACCCAGCGGCGCGTCCGAGCGGCGCAGCTGCTCCACGCTGCCGCGCCGGAGATCCAGGTCGGCCGACCAGCCCAGCAGCGCATTCGAGAAGGTGCGGCCGTCCCAGCTCATGGCGCCGCCGCTCTCGTCGGCCAGCGTCCGGGCGATGAACGACAGGGCGGCGTGCCGCAGCGCCGGGCTCAGGTTCGCCTCGCCGGCGTACTCGTGCAGGGCGCGGTGGTGGGCGGCGGCCTTGCTGGCCACGAAGCGCGCATAGGTATCGTCCAGCGCGAAGGTGTGGGTTTCGGGCCGGCCGTCCTCGCGCCAGGGGATCGGCTGGCTGCCCAGCCGGAACAGCCCCGCCGACACGGCGTACACGCCCCCCAGGAATGGGCGGTAGACGGTCGGCGGGGCCATGGACGGATTGTGCCAGACGCCGGCGGCCTCACAGCGGTAACCAGACTGATTGACGGTCAAGGCCGTCAATCAGTCTGGGGAGAACGGAGTGAGTCACCGCCACAGACAGCGGCCTACGTGGAGCCCAAGGGGGTGTTGTTCACCCGTAGGCGGAACGGAGTACCGCTGTCAGGCCAGGATGGAGTTGTTCAGCACGCCCGCCGCGATCAGCGCCAGGATGACCACGCCCAGCACCACCCGGTAGACCGCGAAGCCCTTGAAGTTGTTGGTGGATACGAAGCGCAGCAGCCAGCCGATGGCCGCGTAGGCCACCACGAAGCTCACGCCCGCGCCCAGCAGCACGTTCAGCAGGCCGATCTGGCCCAGGATCTCACGGCTCTTGATGAAGTCCAGCAGCGCCGCGCCGCCCAGGGTGGGCACGCCCAGGTAGAAGCTGAACTTGGTGGCGGTCGGGCGGTCGAGGCCCAGCACCATGCCGCCCAGGATCGAGCTGGCCGAGCGCGAGAAGCCGGGCCAGAGCAGCGCCAGGCACTGCAGCGCGCCGATCATCAGCGCCTTGCGGGTGCTGATCTGCTCGATTTCGTGCACCTCGGGCACCGTCTTGCGGCTCTCGATCACCCACATCAGCACCCCGCCCACGATCAGCGCCCAGGCCACGACGCTGGGGCGGAACAGCAGTTCCTTGATGGTCGAGCCGAACAGCAGGCCCAGGATCACGGCCGGAATACAGGCCACGACCACACTCGTCCAGAGGTGGCGCTGCACCCGGTCTGTGGGGATGTGGCGGATCAGCAGGAATTCCTTCCAGTAGTACGCCAGCACAGCCAGGATGGCGCCGCCCTGGATGACGACCTCGAAGGTGTCCTTCACGTCCTTGGGCCAGGGCACACCCAGCAGGTTTCCGGTCAGGATCAGGTGTCCCGTCGAGCTGATCGGCAGGAATTCCGTGATTCCCTCGACGATGCCATAGATGATTGCGTAGACCCAGTCCATACCGGCGTGAGCCTAACACCTCCGGGTCAGGCGGGGGCGTCCGCCGAAAGGTGCAGCAGGGGTGTGGATACTATCGCAATGAGCTTCGCCCCCTGGCTGGCCCGCTGGAACCTCCTCCCCGACGGCGGGGCCATCCACACCGCGAGCAGCGACCTCCTGCCCGTGGTCTGGGAGGGCCAGGCCGCCATGCTCAAGCTGGCGCGCCTGGACGAAGAGGAGCGCGGCCACCGCCTGATGGTCTGGTGGGCCGGGCGCGGGGCCGCGCGGGTCTATGCCCACGAGGGCGCGGCCCTGCTCATGGAGCGGCTGAGCCCCGAGCCCTCACTCGCGGCGTGGGTGGACGAGGGCCAGGACGACGAGGCGAGCCGGGTGCTGTGCAGGGCCGTCGCCCGCCTGCATGAACCTCGCGGGGAACCCTGGCCCGACCTTGTTCCCCTGCGCCGCTGGTTCCGCGCCCTGGAGGCGGCAGCGCCAGCCGGGGGCACCCTGATGGACTGCTGGACGGTGGCGACCGGGCTGCTGGACGACCCACAGGACGTCCGGCCCCTGCACGGCGACATCCACCACGCCAATGTGCTGCACAGCCCTGGTCTGAGGGGTGATTGCGGCTGGCTGGCCATCGACCCCAAGGGGATTCTCGGGGAGCGCGGCTACGACTACGCGAACATCCTCAGCAACCCGACCCAGGCCTGGGCGCTGCGGCCCGGCCGGCTGGCCCGGCAGGTTCGGATCGTGTCGCAGGCTGCCGGACTGGAGCGCTCGCGCCTGCTGCGCTGGATCGTCGCCTACTCGGGTCTGTCGGCCGCGTGGCATCTGGAGGACGGGGACGAGGCGGCGGCGGCCCGGCAGATCGAGATCGCGCAGATGGCGGCGGGCGAGCTGGGAGGTTCCTGATGGGCGAGGTGAAGTCCGGCTGAGACGCTGGCTCGGGTTGGTTTCCAGCGGAGTTGGCCGTGGTGGAGCTTCGGGGGTCGGTCAACGGGCCGATGGGCAGAACGAAGCTGCAACATGGGGCAGATCCGTCAGCCTCTTCCCAGGGGAGCGTACAGTCACAGGCTCTGCCCTTGATGGCTGACCGGAAGGCGACCCCTCCGGCGCTCCGCGCCACCTCCCCTGAGAAGGGAGGCAAGAGAAAGCACGGCTGGCAGGCCTCTCCTGGCTCCTCTGGACTGACAGCGCCCGCAGGAAGGGGGGGCTGACATCGGAGGTGACGGGCGGGCATAGCCCCTGAGCAGTGGGGTGCTGTGCAGCGTTACCCAAGAAACCACCGCACTCACTGTGTCGCCCTGTCCTCCACCGTTTGTCCACCCCAGGCCCGATCCTGTATACTCTCCGTTTGGGTGCCCCTGTGACCCGCTGTGCGTGCTGGAGCGTCGCGCACGGCCTGGCCTGAACAACGCACGCAGGTGCGGGGCTGGCACATGGACGGCAGACTTCTTCCCACTGCAACGCTCAGGAGCACAGATGTCTTATATCTCCATGAAGCAACTGCTGGAAGCCGGGGTTCACTTCGGTCACGAAACCAAGCGCTGGAACCCCAAGTTCAAGCGCTTCATCTTCGCCGAGCGCAACGGCATCTTCATCATCGACCTCCAGAAGACCCTCAAGCAGGTAGACCGGTCGTTCGACTTCATCAAGGAACTGGCCGAGCGCGGCGGCGTGATCCTGTTCGTCGGCACCAAGAAGCAGGCCCAGGAGATCGTGGAACTGGAGGCCCGCCGCACAGGGATGCCCTTCGTGACCAGCCGCTGGCTGGGCGGGATGCTCACCAACTTCAAGACCATCCGCACCCGGGTCGACCGGCTGAATGAACTCGAGGAGATGGAGGAGTCGGGCCGCATCAACGACCGTCCCAAGGCCGAGCGCATCGAGCTGGGCAACGAGCGCGAGCGGCTGCTGCGCTTCGTGGGCGGCATCCGCAAGATGAACCGCCTGCCCGACGCGATCTTCGTGGTCGACCCGACCAAGGAAGTCATCGCCGTGCAGGAAGCGAACAAGCTGGGCATCCCCGTGATCGCCCTGGCCGACACCGACTCCGATCCGGACGTCATCGACTACATCGTGCCCGGCAACGACGACGCGATCCGCTCCATCCAGCTGATCACGCACCGCATCGGCGACCTGCTGGTCGAGGCGCGCGGCGGCGGCGAGGACGTGGCGGCGGCGCGTGTGGACGGCGAGACCCCCGAGATGGAAGCCGCCGAACAGGGCGAAATGGGCGACACGGCCGAGCTGACCACCACGCAGGGCCGCAGCTAAACCCCCGAACTTCACGACAAAGGGGGCGGCGCTGCGCGGTGAGCGGGCCGCGCCCCCTTTTTTCGGATGGCCCCAGGCCAGGCAGATCACTAGGAGGCAACACCATGATGGAATCGATCAAGAAAGTGCGCGAACTGACCGGCGCGGGCATGATGGACGTCAAGAAGGCCCTGGCCGACGCCGGCAACGACGAGAGCAAGGCCGTGGCCCTGCTGCGTGAGCGCGGCATCGTGAAGGCGGCCAAGAAGGCCGACCGCGAGGCCCGCGAGGGCCTGGTGCGCTTCGTGGTGGACGGCAACCGCGCCGCCATCGTCGAGGTGAACAGCGAGACCGACTTCGTGGCCCGCAACTCCGACTTCCAGGCGCTGGTCGAGAAACTGGCCCAGGCGGCGCTGCAGGCCAAGACCAGCGACGTCGAGGAGTTCCGCAACTTCGCCATGGAAGGCGAGACCGTGGGCACCTTCGTGGCCGCCGCCGCCGGCAAGATCGGCGAGAACCTGGTGCTCAACCGCGTGGCCTACGTGGAAGGCGACACTGTGGCCGGCTACGTCCACTCGAACGGGAAGATCGGCGTGCTGGTCGACCTGGCAGGCGGCGACACCGCCAAGGCCAAGGACGTGGCCCTGCACGTGGCCGCCGAGCGCCCGCAGTTCCTGAGCCGCGACGAGGTGGACAGCGCCGACATCGAGAAAGAGCGCGAGATCCTGACCAACAAGGCGATCAACGAGGGCAAGCCCCAGCAGATCGTGGACAAGATCGTGGAAGGGCAGATCGGCAAGTTCTACCAGGAGAAGGTGCTGCCCGAGCAGGCCTTCGTGAAGGACAACTCGCTGACGGTCGCCAAGTACCTGGGTGACGCGAAAGTACAGAAGTTCATCCGCTTCGAGATCGGCGCGTAAAGGAAGGGGGGCGGCCTGGCCGCCCTTTTTTCAGGCCGCCCCGCTCCCCTGAGCCCAGCGGCTGGTCACGGGCGGCTGGCTTTTTCATGGCCCGCAGGACTTCCTTTCCCGACCGACTCCCAGCGAGGTGTTTCATGTTCAAACGCGTAGTGCTCAAACTCTCCGGTGAGTTCCTGGCGAACGAGAATGGCTTCGGGATCAGCCCGGAGACCTCCCGGCGGCTGGCCGGACTGATCAAGGACGCCCTGGAAGGCACGCAGGTCGAGTTGGCCATCGTGATCGGCGGCGGCAATTTCTGGCGCGGCGAGCGCAACGGCAAGGGCATGGACGCCGCGACGGCGGACTACATCGGGATGCTGGGTACCGTGATGAACGCTATGGCCCTGCAGGACGCCATGGAGTCGGTCGGGCGCCCCACGCGGGTCATGAGTTCGATCCACATGGCGGCCGTGGCCGAGCCGTACATCCGCCGCCGCGCCATGCGCCACCTGGAAAAAGGCCGCGTGGTCATCTTCGGCGGCGGCAACGGGGCGCCCTTCTTCACCACCGACACCACCAGCACCCTGCGCGCCATGGAAATCGGGGCGGACGTCGTGCTGATGGCCAAGAACAAGGTGGACGGCGTGTACGACTCGGATCCGCGCAAGAACCCAGACGCCACGCGCTTCGACGCCCTGACCCACCAGGACGTGGTCGATCAGCGCCTGGAGGTCATGGACGCCACCGCCCTGACCCTGTGCATGGACAAGAATCTGCCCATCGTGGTGTTCGACATCTTCCAGGACGGCAACCTGCGGCGCCTGTTCGCGGGCGAGCGGGTCGGCACCCTGATCCAGAGCTGAGGCCTGCCCCGCCCCCGCGCTACAATCCGTCAAGCTCTCATCCCCGTTCCTCAGAGAAGGAGGCCAGCGTATGGCTGACATGAAATCCATTCAGGCCGAAACCCGCGAGAAGATGGGCAAGGCCATCGAGTCGCTGGACAGCAACCTGGGCATCCTGCGAACCGGCCGGGCCAACCCCGGCATCCTGAAAAAGATCGTCATCGAGTACTACGGCACGACCACGCCGCTCGACCAGGTGGCGAGCGTGACCACCCCCGACGCGCGCACGCTGGTCATCACGCCGTGGGATCGGGCGGCGCTCAACCCCATCGAGAAGGCGATCCGCGACTCCGACCTGGGGCTCAACCCGAACAACAAGGGCGACACCATCTTCATCACGGTGCCCATGCTGACCGAGGAGCGCCGCAGGGAAATGGTGAAGAACGCCAAGGGCTACGCCGAGGACGCCCGGATCGCCGTGCGCAACCTCCGCAAGCACGCCCTGGACGAAGTGAAAAAGATTGAGGGCCTGGGCGACGACGAGATCAAGCGCGGCGAGGCCGAGGTGCAGAAGATCACCGACGAGTTCATCGTGAAGGTCGATGCGGTGCTGCACAAGAAGGAGCAGGAAATCCTCGGGTGAGGGCACCTTCGGCGTCTGGATCGTGGAACGCGGCGGGCGGGCTCAGGCCCCGGCTGGCGTTCCACGCGCCGTTTGGGCTCACGCGGCCAGGGCCGGGGCCGCGAGGCCAGGAGCGGGCATGGAGACCCTGAGCACCCGTGTCCTGACCTCGGTTGTCGGATTCGCGATCATCAGCCTGATCGTGTGGATCGGGGCCTACGCCATGCTGCCGGCCCTGGTGGTCGTGTCGGTCATGGGCCTGTACGAGTACATCCGCATGCTCGACCGCAACGACATCGACGTGCGGCGCATCTCGCTGGCGGTCTTCGGCACGGCGATCATCGTGGCCAGCCTGCCCGCCTTCCAGGCCACCTCGCCCTGGGAAGGCGGCTCGTGGCGCGAGGCGGCCCTGACGGTCGCCCTGGGCTACCTGCTGGTCATGGAGGTCATGCGCCCCGGCGAGCGCCCGCTGGAGCGCATCGTGTACTCGATGTTCGGCCTGCTGTACATTCCCTGGCTGCTGGGCTATTTCCTGCTGCTGCGCTACAGCCCGGACGCCGGCAGCGGGGTGCTGTACTTCGCGCTGCCGCTGCTGGCGACCTTCGCGGCCGATATCGGGGGCTTTTTCGGCGGACATTATTTCGGCCGGCGCAAGCTGGCCCCCGAGGTCAGCCCCGGCAAGACCGTGGAGGGCGCAATCGGCGGGCTGGTGTTCAGCTTCCTGGTCGTGCTGGTGCTCAGCAGCCTGACCGAACTGTGGTCGCCGCTGGAGAGCCTGCTGTACTCGATCCTGGTCGCCAGCGCCTCGCAGCTGGGCGACCTCTCCGAGAGCCTGATCAAACGCGCCCTGAAGACCAAGGACTCGGGCAGCAGCCTGCCGGGCCACGGCGGCTTCCTCGACCGGCTCGACTCGCTGCTCTTCGCGGTGCCCGCCACCTACCTGTTCCTGCACATCAGCGTGTTCACCCGCTGATGTGCCCGCTGGTGTGCCGGCTGATGTGACTGGTGTGCCCGGTGATGTGAACAGTGCCCGGCCGAGCGCCTTCGCACACTCTTCCCGCCCCCGATGCGCCATGCTTGGACACGATGAATCCGAGTGTGGTGAAACCGAGTGGGTTACGGCTGACGGTACTGGGCAGCACCGGCAGTATCGGCAAGCAGGCGCTGGACGTGGCCCGAGAGCGTGGCTACGTGGTCGGCGTGCTGGCGGCTGGACGCAATCTGGACGTGCTGGAAGCCCAGGTGCGCGAATTCCGCCCGGCGCTGGTCAGCGTGGACGAGGCGGTGTATGCCCAGGCGCGGGGGCGCTTCGCAGGGGCAGGGCTGGGCGGGGTGGAGCTGATCGCGGACGCCTCGGAGGCCGCCGCGCGCCCCGCCGACGTGGTCGTGAACGCCATGAGCGGCCTGATCGGGTTGGCCCCCACCCGAGCGGCCTTGCTGGCCGGTCAGGCGGTGGCGCTGGCGACCAAGGAGGCGATGGTCACGGCGGCGCACCTGATGTGGGAGGCGGCGGCGCAGGGCGGCGGGCGGGTCGTGCCGGTCGATTCCGAGCACACCGGGGTCTACCAGTGCCTGGGCGGTGAGGACATCGCCGACGTGGCCGAGGTGATCCTCACGGCGTCTGGCGGTCCCTTCCGAGACGGCCCCGCCGACCTGCGGGGCGTGACCCCCGAGCAGGCGCTCAGGCATCCCTCCTGGAGCATGGGGCCCAAGGTCACCATCGACTCCTCCACGCTGATGAACAAGGGGCTGGAGGTCATGGAGTGCGCCTCCCTGTACGGCCTGCCGATGTCACAGGTGGGCGTGGTCGTGCATCCGCAGAGCCTGGTGCATGCGGCGGTGCGCTTCCGCGACGGCAGCCTGAAGGCGCAGTTCGGCCCGACCGACATGCGCCTGCCCATCGCCTTCGCCATCGACGCGGCGCCCACCGGCATGACCCGCCCCGGCGACGTGCGTGGCGCCCGGCGGGGGGGCGAGGTCGGCACGCACCTGTCGTGGCCCCTGCGCGGCAGCTGGGAGTTCCGCGAGCCCGACTTCGGCCGCTTCCCCTGCCTGGGGCTGGCCTACCGCGCGGGCGAGGAGGGCGGCCTGAAGCCCGTCGCCCTGAACGCGGCCGACGAGATCGCCGTGGAGGCCTTCCTGGCCGGGCGGATCGGGTATCTCGACATCCCGCGGCTGATCGAGCAGGTGCTGGACGAGACGCCGGCCGGCGAGCTGAGCTGGGACGCGCTGCAGGGCACCGACCTGTGGGCGCGCTCACGGGCACGCGAACTCGCCCAGGTGCGCGCATGAGCCTGTTCCAGAGCCTCGCGGCCGTGCTGACCCCCGCCGGCCTGCTGTGGACCGTGGTCATCATCGGGATCGCCACGTTCCTGCACGAGCTGGCGCACTATGCCCTGGCGCGCACGCAGGGAGTGGCGGTCAAGTCCTTCTCCGTGGGCATGGGGCCGGTCGTCTTCCGGCGGCCCTGGCGGGGCACCGAATGGCGCCTAAGCCTGCTGCCCATCGGCGGCTACGTGGAGATCGACGGCATGGCCCTGGAGCCCGGCGACGACGGCACCCCCCACCAGCCGGTGCGGGGCTTCGCTGCCCTGCCTGCCTGGGGCAAGATCGCCGTGCTGCTCGCCGGGCCATTGATGAATCTGGTCGTCGCCATCGGCCTGATGACCCTGTCGTTTTCCACGCAGGGGGTGCCGGCTCCCGACCGGGTGAGGATCGAGTCGGTGGTGGCGAATTCCGCCGCCCAGCGCCTGGGCCTGCGGGGCGGTGACGTGATCACGGCCATCGACGGGCGCGACATCCCCGAGTCCCTGGTCGTCCAGGGCCGCACGGTGGCCGGCTGGGAGGCCGTGCGCGACACCCTGACCCGCGCCGGCCGCCACCGCTTCACGGTCGAGCGTGCGGGCGCCACGCGGCAGGTGGCCTTCGACTGGCAACCCACGCTGAACGGCCAGCGCCAGCTCCTGGGCATCCGCTACGGCCCGGACGTGCGCCCGGCCACGCTGCCGGTCGCCTTCGCCACCTCCTGGCAGGTCACGGCCGAGGCGGTGCCGCAGGTGCTGCGCTCCTTCGCCGGGCTCTTCCAGCGTTTCCTAACCCTGGACCTCTCGCGCGACGAGAATGTCAGCGGCCCCATCGGCACCGCCGAGATCGTCAGCCGGGCGGCGGCGCTGAGCCCCTGGGCGCTGGTGCAGGTCGCCATCCTGCTCAACCTCTCGCTGGCCTTCTTCAACCTGATCCCCATTCCGGGGCTCGACGGCGGGCGCATCCTGCTGGTGCTGATCGGGGCGCTGCGCGGCCGCCCGCTGAGCTTCTCGCAGGAGCAGGCCATCAATCTGGCCGGCTTCGCCTTCGTGATGCTGTTGATGGTCTTCGTGGTCGTGCGCGACGTGAGCCGCTTCTTTTAGCCGGGTTGAGGGCAGGCCGGCTCCACCCGTCCGGGGGAGGCTCAGCTGTGGTGTGGTGAAACCGGGCGCTCAGTCGTGTTAGAACGCTGGGCAGATGTCTTCCTCGAAAACCCTGCTGGCCCTCCTTCTTCCCTCCACCCTGGCCCTGAGCGGCCACGCCCACGCCGTAGACGCGAAACTGGGGCTGAACAGCAGCCTGAGCCTGGGATGTCAGGTCGCGGGCGTCCGCGCAGGCATCCAGGCCGATAAGGTCGGGGCCTACGCCCAGGCCGCCTACTGCACCAGCAATCTAGAAGGCCGCTCCGGCACGGTGGCCTTCGGGGCCGGCCTGAGCTACGACCTGTTCCGCGCCGGGAACGTGACCACCTACGCCCTGATCGGCGCCGACCTGCAGAACAAGTCCAGCGTGCTGCACGGTGGCCTGGGCGCCCGCTACGGGATCGCGCTGCTGCCGGTCGAGGCCTACCTCGAAGCGGGCGTCCAGCGCATCAATACCGTGCTGCAGCCCGTCTATGGCCCGCGCCTGGCCCTGGGCCTGAGCTACCGCATCAACGTGGACAACGTGAAGCTCCAGGGCTCGATCCCCGCGCCCCTGACCCTCGACGACGGCACCGGCAACACCACGACCTACGCGGGCTCGGCTCCGGCCGAATGCAAACTGACGGCCGAACAGGACATTGGCTCGGCCCGTGGCGCGGCATCGGCGGCCGCCGACGAGGGGCTGTCGGCGGCGGCCAGTGCCTATGGTTCGGTCTACAGCAACGTGGGCTACAGCATCTCGGTCGCAGGCGTGGGCATCAACGGCAACTCGGCTCAGGTCAGCGGCTCGGTGAGGATCACCGCCACCAAGACCGCCACCGGGGAAAAGGTCAGCGGCACCTATGGGGGCACGGTGAATCTGGTGCGCGAAGGCTGTGGCTGGCGGGCGACCGGCTACAAGCGCGGCGGGGAATAAAGCCCGGTCTCACAGCGGTATTCCGTTCCGCCTCCGGGTGAACTGCCCCCCCTTGGGCTCCACGTAGGCCGCTGTGGGCCTCAGTCACTCGCTCTCTTCGAGCTGTCCCAGTCCGCTCGCCCCAGATCCATTGAAGGTGCACACCTTCAACTGATCTGGTGACCGCTATCAGCGGCTCTGGGTGTGGTATTCGGCGTTGGGCACGAAGCCCAGGGCGCTGCTCACCCGGTTGGTCAGGTTGAACATGCCCACGACCTGCACGAGTTCCAGAATCTGGGCGTCGTCCAGATCTGCTGCGCGCAGGGGCTCCAGATCGGCCCCTGTCATCTCGGCCGGGCGCAGGGTCAGTTTCTCGGCGTAGGCGCACATGGCCTCCTCGCGCGGGCCCAGGCGGGCGTGGCGCCAGTTCACCGCGATGGTGTCGGCCTGCACCGGGTTGCCGCTGTAGTGCCGCAGCGCCGCGCCATGCGAGACCTCGCAGTACACGCAGCGGTTCGCACCGCTGACGACCACCGCCAGCATCTCGCGCTCGGCGTTGCTGAGCGTGCCCTCCTTGTTGACCAGCAGGTTGAAGTAGTTCCACCACGCCAGGAACTGCTCGCCGTTCAGGGCCTGCGCCCGGAACACGTTGGGCACGAAGCCCATGTTCGCCTCGGCCTTGGCCCAGAGTTTTTTCACGCCTTCGTGCGCGGTTTCAGGGGTCGGCACGGCCAGCCAGGAGATCTGATTCATGGTGGGCGCAGTGTAGAACACCGGCGGAAAGGCAAAGGCTCCACACGGCGTCTGGACAGCGCCCGTGCCATGATCAGCGCCGTGAACGTGTCGGTGCAGCGGCTCTACGCCAACGTCTACCTGCTGAGTACGCCGCAGGGCCGGCTGGTGGTCGATGCCGGGGCGCTGCCCTACGCTGCGCGGTACGCGGGGGTGCTGCGCGCCTTCCGGCCGGACGCCGTGCTGCTGACCCACGCCCATGTCGATCACGCGGGCGGCGCCTGGGTCGCGGCCCGCCTGGGCGTGCCCGTGCTGGCGCACCCGCTGGAGCGTCCAGGGCTGACGGGAGCGGTACACGACCTGCCCTATCCGGCGGGACGGCCGGCGCTGGGCCGTCTGATCTCGCAGGCGCACCGGAAGCTCGGAGCCCACCAGCTCACCGACATCCACCCGGGCGAGGCTCTGGCCGGCTGGCAGGTCGTCCATCTGCCCGGCCACACGGCGGGCCAGATCGGCGTGTTCCGGGACGGCGTGCTGGTCGCCGGAGACGCCGTGGTGGGCGGCCCGGACGGCGCCCACCTTCCCAGAGCCGCCTACAACGCCGACCACGCCCAGGCCCTGCGGACCCTCCGGCGGATGGCCGCCATGGATCTGCGCGCTGTCCTCCCCGGCCACGGCGCAGCCCTGACCCCTGGGCAGGTGCGGGCGCGGGCAGTGCGGGACGACTAGGTGTAGAAGGCCAATGGCAGATGGCAGATGGCTTGAAAATCTCGAGCCATCTGCCATCTGCCTTCCGCTTACTTCTTGGGTTCGTCCGCCACCTGGCCGACCACGCCCTGGGCGACCCAGGCCATGTTGTTCAGGTCGGCCACCGAGGCCACCTTGCCGGCGGGCACGCGCAGGATGCCGTTGCGATCCTTGATCGGGCCGGCATAGGGGTCGAACTTGCCGCCCGACTCCATCTCGGCCTTGAGCTGCATGACACGGTCGTAGACGCTGACCTGTTTGCCGGCCACGGTGACCATCTTGGCCTTGAGCGCGGGCACCCACTTGGGATTGACCGCCATGCCGTCCTGGGCGCCCAGTTCCACCGAGCCGCCGCGCAGCAGGTTCCAGTAGTCCACCTTGTCCAGATTCCTGGTGGTGAAGGTCTTGTTCCGCACCTTGGTCAGGAAGTCGATGTAGATCTTCTCCCAGTGGACGAGCTGGCCGCTGACCACGTAGTCGGGGGCGAACTTGTACATGGGTGAGTAGTGCGCGAACGAGGGCACCTTGCGGCTGGCGGCCGTCTGTACCACGGTCGCGGTGTCCTCGGTGAAGGCCAGCGCGCCGTTGCCCTCGCTGATCAGGGCCTCTGCGGCCTCGCGGGCCTTGTTGGGATCGAACCAGGCGTTGATCCACTTGACGTTCACGGTCGCCTTGGGGTTCACGGCGCGGGCGCCCAGCGCGAAGGCGGAGATGTGCCGCTTGAGTTCCGGCACCGGGAAGGCGGCGACGTACCCCAGCTTGTCGGTCTTGCTCACGGCGGCGGCCATCATGCCGTTCAGGTAGTAGATCTGGTAGAAGTCGGCCATGTAGGTGCCCATGTTGGGAGCGCGCTTGAAGCCCGACGCGTGCATGAACATCACGTTCGGGTACTTCTTGGCGGCCTCCAGCGTCTGATCCATGAAGCCGAAGGAGGTGGTGAAGATAACCTTGCAGTTGTCCTTCACCAGCCGGTCGATGACGGGCGTGGCCTGGCCCTCGGGCACGCTCTCCACGTACTTGGTCTCCAGCCAGGGCAGCGCCTTCTCGGTCTTCTTGCGCGCCTCGTCGTGGGCGTAACTCCAGCCGATGTCGCCCACCGGGCCGACGTAGATGAAACAGGCCTTGAGTTTGGCCTCGGTCTGGGCCTGGGCGTCGGGCGAACCGGCGGTCGAGAGCAGGGCGAGACTGAGGGGCAGGGCCGTGAGCAGGGTTTTCTTCATGGAGCCTCCGGGGGAGAATGGAACTGCTGTCCATTGTGGCGTCCGGAAGGGCTGGGGGGAAGGGCAACGGAAGCGGCCGGGCGGGAGCCGGATCGGGATTCGGTAGGTGGGCCGACGGTCGATTGATCCAAACCGCGCCAGACTCCGTATCACTGCTTGAGGAGGTTCTCCATGTCCAGTCCCAACGATCAGCGCAGCGGTGCCGAGGTGCCGGAAACGACCACCCCACCCGCCCCCAATACCCGCCGGGAGTTCATCCGCAGCGCTGGCCTGTTCACGGCCACCGTGGCCGGCCTGGGCGGCGGTCTGGAACTGCTGACCCGCCGCCCCGGTGCGGGCAGTCCTGGAGTGGGCGGAGCCGAGGCGCAGGGCGCCGACGCCTTCACCCTGCCGAACCGGCCGCTCGGGCCCTATGACACCAACGAGAAGGTCACGCCCTGGGCGCAGTCCACGACCTACAACAACTTCTACGAGTTCGGCACCGACAAGGGCGACCCCGCCCGCCTGGCCGCCAGCCTCAAGCCCCGCCCCTGGACGGTGAAGATCGACGGCGAGGTGCGTAAACCCCAGACGGTCGACATCGATACCCTGCAGTCCTGGTTCCCGCTGGAAGACCGCATCTACCGGATGCGCTGCGTGGAGGGCTGGAGCATGGTGATGCCCTGGCTGGGCTTCCCGCTGGGCGCCCTGATCCGCCGCCTGGAGCCGACGGGCAAGGCGAAATACGTCCAGTTCACGGCGCTCTACGACCCCAAGCAGTTCCCGGGGCAGCGTGGCCGGGTGCTCGACTGGCCCTACGTGGAGGGCCTGCGGCTGGACGAGGCGCTGCACCCGCTGGCCTTCATGGCGGTCGGCCTGCACGGGCGCGTGCTGCCCGGCCAGAACGGGGCGCCGCTGCGCCTGGTGGTGCCCTGGAAGTACGGCTTCAAGGGGATCAAGAGCATCGTGAGGATCACCCTGACCGCCGAGCAGCCCAAGACCACCTGGGCACTGGCCGCCCCCGACGAGTATGGCTTCTACGCCAACGTGAACCCCGCCGTGCCCCACCCCCGCTGGAGCCAGGCCACCGAGCGCCGGATCGGGGAGCTGGGCCGCCGCAAGACCCTGCCCTTCAACGGCTACGCCGAGCAGGTCGCGGGGCTGTACAGGGGGATGGATCTCAGGAAGTTCTACTGATGGAGCGTCCGGCAGGCACGGCGCGGCGCGCGGCCCCGGCGGCGCAGCCACGTCCGGTCGCCCGGCCCCTGGGCTGGCTGGTGCCGGCCGTCACGGTGGGCGGCCTCGTACCGGCGGTCGTCCTCGTGATGGACGCCCTGAGCGGCGCACTGGGCGCCAATCCCATCCAGCGGGCCACCCTGCAGACCGGGCTGCTGACCCTGGCCCTGCTGGTGCTCTCGCTGGCCTGCACGCCCGCGCGGCTCCTCAGCGCCCGCCTGAGCCCATCGGGCCGGGGTTGGACGTGGCCCGCCCGGATCCGCAGGACGCTGGGCCTGCTGGCCTTCGGCTACGGCGTGCTGCACTTCCTGATCTACCTGTTCGACCACGGCTTCACCCTGAGCGCGATGGCCGAGGATGTGGTCAAGCGGCCCTTCGTGACCGCCGGCTTCACGGCGCTGCTGCTGCTGGTGCCGCTGGCCCTGACCAGCACGTCGGCTGCCGTGAAACGCCTGGGCTTCGCGCGCTGGACGCGGCTTCACCAGCTCGCCTACGCGGCGGTGAGCCTGGGCGTGCTGCACTACTACTGGGGCGTGAAGAAGGATCACACGCCGCCGCTGGTCGTGGCGGCCATCGTCGCCGCGCTCTTCCTGGTGCGGTATCTGATGCGGAAGCCGGCTCGTACTGGTCGGCAGGGGAGAAGGGCGTCGGGGCCGACCACTCCCTGAAGAGCGTCTGCAACGCTTTCAGCCTGACTGCGAGTTCGCTGGTCAGGCTGATCTCATGTGCCCGAAGATTGCGGCCGGGTCGACTGCCCAGCTCTCGACGCTGCGAAGTGAACTCATCAGCGCCGTTCAGGATGACCCGTCGGCTGGTGGGCGCGTCAGATCTTGCTCAACGCGTCTTCCGTGTGCGCGGTCTTCTTGCCGTCCACCTCCACGATGTACCGGGGATCGTCCTTCGTGGCCCTGTAGTGAAACCCGCTCACCTCGCCGTCCTCGTGGGCGATCTTCACGACCTTGCCCTCGGCGTGAGAGCCGTGGCTGTTCCAGCGCACCTTATCTCCGACCTTGATCGTCATCTCGCCTCCTGGGGCCGCCATCCGGCCTGTTCGCAGAGCTTAGGCGGAGGATCGGGCGTGGCGGCTTTGAGAGCGCTTGTGCCGGTCTTTATCGAGCGAGTCCGCGTGTGTCCATTGAACCTGGGGAGGGTCGCTTCCGTATCTCCGACGAATCCCCATGAGCCTGACGGCCCTGGGACGGAGGTGCCCTATGACCCGCCTGCCCCTGCTGTGCGCCCTGCTGCTCCTGCCCGCCCAGGCGGTGGGCGTGAACCAGACGCCCCCGGAACTGCGGGGCACGTCCTGGCTCAACACAGCCAGCCCGGCCACCCTGAGCCCGGACGCCGCGCCGCTCGCCAGCCTGCGGGGCCGGGTCGTGATCGTGAACTTCTGGGTCTACTCGTGCATCAACTGCCACAACAGCCTGCCTACCCTCAAGGGCTGGTACGGCCGATACCGGGATCAGGGGCTGGAGATCATCGGTGTCCATACGCCGGAATTCGAGTCTGATAAGCCGCTGGCCAATGTACGGGCGTCGCTGAAAGACGACGGCGTGAGCTGGCCCGTCGTGCAGGACAACGACTCCTTCAACTGGCGGGCGTGGAGCAACTCGTCCTGGCCGACCTTCTACCTGCTCGACCGACGGGGCCGGCTGCGGGCCGTGCATGTCGGAGAGATCAGTTCCCGCTTCCCCCACGCCATTCCCGGCCTGGAGGCGACCATCCAGAGGCTGCTGGTCGAGAAATGAAGCGGGAAACAACGTCTGTCCTGGCCGGACTGATCACTGTGCTGGCTGTGGTGGACGCCTCGGCATTACTCCCCTCGACGACAGCGTCCACCTCGCTCCTGATCCGCTTCACCACCCCGCCGGGCATCGGCTTCAACCGCCGTGGGGCCTCCACCCTGAGCGTCGTGGCCGCCGGTTCCCGCCAGTCCTTCGTGCTGCGGGGCATTCCCGATCCCGCCGATCCCGTCAATACCCTTCTCCGCCTCGACGATCTCCGGATTCCGCTGCCCCAGACCCGGGGAGGCCGGATCACCCTGAAAGCCACCTTCTTCCTGTGCGACCGGGTGAACGGCGTCTGCACGGTGCAGGAGAAGGAGCGGGTGGTCACAGTGATCGAGGGTCAGACCAAAACGGTGAACTGGTCGGTGGGCCGACCCAGCCGTTGATCGGTTCTCAACGTTCTCCGCGCACGTACGCCCGGCCCAGCGCCGCCGGGGCGTCTCCCGCCTGCCCGCGCCGCCCGGCCAGTGCCAGCACGACCAGCACGAGCACGAAGGGCATGGCGCTGAACACCTCGGTGGGCACCGGACTGTTGCCCTGCAGGCGGAACTGCAGGTAATACAGGAAGCCGAAGAACAGCGCCCCGGCGATGGCCCGCAGCGGTCGCCAGCCGACGAAGATGACCAGCGCCACCGCGATCCAGCCCAGCCCCGCCGTCATGTTGTCGGCCCAGGAGGCGCGGTAGGACAGCGCCAGGAACGCTCCCGCCAGCCCGGACAGGGCGCCCCCCGCCAGCACCGCCAGGGTGCGAACCAGCCCCACGTTCACGCCCAGGACGTCGGCTGCCGCCGGGTTCTCGCCCACCGAGCGCAGGGTCAGGCCCCAGCGGGTGGCGTTCAGGTAAAAGGCCAGGGCGCCCGCCAGGAGCAGCGCTGCCACGGTGAAGGGGCTGACCACGAAACCGCCCAGGTTCCAGTCCTGAACCTTGTTGAACAGCGGCAGGCCCTCGAACTTCTTGCCCAGCAGCCCCGCCGCGCCCGTGCCCAGCAGCGCCAGCGCCAGCCCGCTCACGAACTGGTTGGCCCGCAGCGTGACCGTCGCCAGCGCGTGCAGCCACGACAGCGCCGCTCCCGCCAGCATCGCCGCGCCCACGGCCGCCCACAGGCTCGCGTCCGGCGAGGCCGAGGCCACCGCGAAGGCCGCCAGCGCCCCCACCGCCATCATGCCCTCGACCCCCAGGTTCACGACCCCAGCGCGCTCGTTCAGGATCGCCCCCAGGCACGCCAGCAGCAGCGGCGTCCCCACCGCCAGCGCCCGTACCAGCGCCTCCACGACCACGTTATCCATGTCGCCGCTCCTCTTGCCCTCGGCCATCTGCCATCTGCCTTCTGCCTTCTGCCATTCCCATCATTTCCCCCACGCCACGCGGTTGCGCACAAAGACCTCCGAGGCGATCAGGCACAGCAGGATCACGCCGGAGAACACATCCACCACCCGGAAGGGCATGTTCAGGTCGATCTTCAGCAGGTCGCCGCCCGCCAGGATGATGCCCATCAGGGGCGCGGTGATCAGGCACAGGGCCGGGTGGCCGCGCGCCAGCCAGGCCACGATCACGGCCGTGAAACCGTAGCCCAGGCTGAGCTGCCCCGCCTCCAGCAGCCGGTGGTGGATGCCCGCGACCTCGCCCGCGCCGGCCAGCCCGGCCGCGCCGCCGGTGATCAGCGCGACCGTGGTGGCGATCCCAGGGGCGTTCAGGCCGGCGTAGCGCGCGGCGCCCGGATTCTCCCCGACCACCCGCAGGGCGTAGCCGAAGGTGGAACGGCCCAGCACCCACTGCAGGCCCAGCGCCACCACCACGCCCAGCAGCAGCGTGGGCCAGTGCACCTGGGTGCCCGGCAGGGTCGACAGGTAGGCGGCGTCCGGAATGGTGTCGGTGTAGATGTAGCCGCGCACGTCCTTGCCCTTCCAGGGGCCGGCGATGAGGTAGGTCACCAGCGCCACCGCGATGTAGTTGAGCATCAGCGTGGACAGGATCTCGTTCACGTTCAGCCGCCGCAGCCACGCCGCGACGCCCGCCCACAGGCCGCCGCCCAGGGCGCCCATAACGAACATGGCGGGAAGGATCAGGAACCCGGGCAGCGGCACGAACAGCCCCGTACCCGCCGCGAACACCGCGCCCAGCAGCAGTTGCCCCTCGGCGCCGATGTTGAAGAACTGTGCCCGGAAGGCCAGCGCCAGCCCCGCGCCGATCAGCAGCAGCGGGATGGTGCGCCGCCCGACCTCGGCCAGACCGGTCGGGTCGCCCAGGGTGCCGCGCAGCATGGTGCCGTAGACCGTGCCCGGCGAGACGCCGTAGAACACGAAGACCAGCGCGCACAGCGCCAGCGCGAGGGCCACCGCGATCAGCGTGACCACCACTGCCCGCGCCGCCGAAGGAACGGCCAGGGGCATCAGCCGCATCACGCCAGTCCCCCGGCGACGACTCCCTGATCCGCGCCCGGCAGGCTGTGGGGGTGCGCGCCGCCCATCAGCAGGCCCAGCGACTCGCGCGTGACCTCGCCCACCGGGAACGGCCCCAGCAGCGAGCCCCCGACCATCACGCCGATCCGGTCGGACAGGCTGAGCAGCTCATCGAGATCCTCGCTGACCAGCAGCACGCCCGCGCCCGCCGTGGTGCGCTCCAGCAGGACGCGGTGCACCTGATCGGTCGCGCCGATGTCCAGCCCGTAGGTGGGGTGAACCGCCAGGATCAGCTTCGGCTCGCCGGCCAGTTCGCGCGCCAGGATCAGCTTCTGGATGTTGCCGCCACTGAGCAGCCGGCTGGGCGTGTGGATGCCCGGCGTGGAGACGGCGTACGCCTCGACCTCGCGCCGCGCCAGCTCATCGGTGCGCTTCAGGTCGCGGCTCAAGCCGCGGGCCAGTGGGGGCCGGTCGTAGCCCCGCAGGGCCACGTTCTCGGCCACCGTCATGGAGGGGACGGTGCCCGAGTGGATGCGGTCTTCGGGAATGTGCGCCACGCCCGCACGGAAGCGTTCCTGCGCGCCGCCCGAGAGGGGCCGCCCGTCCAGCGTCACCTCGCCCGTGGCCCCATGCAGCCCGGCCAGCACCTCGACGAGTTCGCTCTGCCCGTTGCCGGCGATGCCCGCCACGCCCAGCACCTCGCCGCGCCCCAGCTCGAAGCTCACGCCGCGCAGGGCCGGCAGGCCGCGCGAACCGCTGGCCTGCAGCCCGTGCACCTGCAGCAGCACGTCGCCCGTCCCCGGTGCCCCACGCTTGCGGGTGAAGTCCACCGAGCGCCCCACCATCAGCTCGGCCAGCGACTCGCGGGTCGCGCCCAGCGTGGGCACCTCGCCCACGACCTTACCGCGCCGCAGCACGGTCACGCGGTCGGCCACAGCCAGCACCTCGTCCAGTTTGTGCGAGATGAAGATCAGGGAGCGGCCGTCCGCGCGCAGATCGCGCATCACGCGGAACAGGCTCCCCGCCTCCTGCGGGGTCAATACCGAGGTCGGTTCGTCCAGAATGAGCACCTGTGCGCCGCCCAGCAGGGCCCGGATGATCTCCACGCGCTGCTTCTCGCCGGGCGAGAGGTCGGAGACCCGTGCCGACGCGTCGACCTCCAGCCCGTACTGCTGAGACAGCTCGCGGATGCGCGCGGTGACGCCGCGGGCCGGGAAGAGGCCCGATCCGAAGCCCAGGGCCAGGTTCTCCGCGACCGTGTGCCGCGAGACCAGCAGCGGGTGCTGCGGCACCAGCCCGATGCCGAGGGTGCGCGCCTGCGCCGGGCTGCCGATCCGCACCGGTCGCCCGGCCAGTTCGACCGTGCCCTCGTCGGGCTGGTAGAGGCCGTACAGGATGGAGATCAGGGTGCTCTTGCCCGCGCCGTTCTCTCCCAGCAGGGCCAGCACCTCGCCGCGCCCCACGCTCAGGTCGACGCGGTCGTTCGCCACGACGCCCGGAAAGCGCTTGGTGATGCCCCGCAGATGCAGGGCCGGAGGAGGGGCTGATGGTGGCGGAATCATGGGCCACATCCTGACAGGTGTGCTGGCGCGTCATGCGGGGTGGCAGGCGCGGCGCGGCCGACGGCGAACCACGGGGCCTGATCCAGGCCACCGCCCTCATAGAGGCTCCTTTTAGGCTTTGATTACACTGGAATCTGGCACCCAGAGTGAGGCGGAGCCCTGCCCTTTAGATGAGCGCAGGAGGCCCCCATGTTCCAGACCACGTTGCAGCGTGTCCGACCCTTCACCCTGTGGCTGAGCCTGCTGCTGTCCAGCGCCCTGGCCCAGAATGCCCCCCCAGCCCCAGCGTCCCCGGCACCTCAGGCGACGCCGGCGCCCACGCTCCCGGCAGCGGAGCGCGCCGCAGCCGACATCATCGAGGGCGCGCTGGCGGGGGTCATCTTCATCGAGGCGTCGACGGCCTCCGGGTCGGCCGAGCCGGTGTTCTCCAACCCCCTCTTCCAGGATCCCCGCGGGGGCGAGGATCAGTCCAGTGGCAGCGGCTTTTTCGTCGATGCCCAGGGCTACGCGCTGACGAACTATCACGTGGTGGAGGGGGCCAGCCGACTGAGCGTGAGGCTGCGTGGCGACGAGCAGGCCTATCCCGCCCGACTGGTCGGCAGCGCGCCCGACTACGATCTCGCGCTGATCCAGGTGCAGAACCTGAGCGCGGCGCGCATCCGGCCCCTGCCACTGGGCTCGTCGGCCGGGCTGCGGGTCGGCCAGACCACCATCGCCCTGGGCGCGCCCTTCGGTCTGCAGTTCAGCGCGTCCACCGGCATCGTGTCGGCAGTCGAGCGGAGCATCCCTACCGGCCTGCGGCAGATCGCCCAGCGCGCCATCCAGACCGACGCGGCCATCAATCCGGGCAACTCGGGGGGGCCACTGCTCAACTCGGCCGGGCAGGTCATCGGGATCAGCACCCAGATCCTGTCTCCCTCGGGAGCGGCCACGGGCGTGGGCCAGAGCGCCGGGGTGGGCTTTGCCGTGCCGGTGGACGTAGCCCGCCGTCTGCTGCCCGAACTGCGGGCGGGCCGCACCGTGGTCGGGCCGGTGCTGGGGGTGGTGCTCGCCCCCTTCGAACTGGACGTGCTCTCCCAGCAGGCCCGCACCCAGTACACGTTACCCCGCGAGGGCGCGCTGATCTCCAGCGTCAGCCCGGATGGCCCCGCCCGGCGCGCCGGGCTGCGCGGCGGCACCACCCGCATCGACACGCCCATCGGCCCGGTCTTCCTGGGGGGCGACGTGGTGACGGCGCTCGACGGGCAGACGATCCGCACCTCGGCCGACCTGCGCGAGACCCTGTTCCGCCGCGCCGCGGGCGAGACCGTGCGGCTGACGGTCAGCCGCGCCGGTCAGACCCTGACGATTCCTGTCACCCTGGCGGCCGGTACTCCACCCGGATCCACGGGCCGCTAGGCGCTGCATGGAGATGCCCGGCTCAGACAGCCCAGACAGTAAAGAGGCCGGCGTCCCGTGGCAGGCGGTCGGGAGAGGAGAAATCGTTTCGTCGCCTGATCGGTCTGCCCTGCGCTCTTCAGCCTCTATGAACCGAGGCCTGCCCATTTCTTGACCCCCTCATCACACCCCCGCGCGATACTGCGCTCATGACCCCCAGCACCACAAGCGCAGGTCAGGCCAGCACGGCGCTGGTCACGGCCCGCTTTCTGCGGATGCTCAGTATCGTGCTGGAGCAGCTCGAAGCCGTGCGCGACGCCGACGGCCGCGCCGAGTTCGCCGGCCTGACCGCCCGCGCGGGCGTGCTGGAGTGCGAGACCGACGCCCTGGAACGCGAGCTGGAGGACGCCTGCCTGCAGGCCTTCGCCACCGGCCTGTCCGACGAGGAACTGGCTTTCCACCTGATGGTCTTCCGCTCTTTGACCAACCTGGAGCGGGTGGGCGACTACGCTTTCAACGTGGCCCGCGCCCTGGAGACCTTCGCGCCCCGCGTAAGATCGGCCACCCTGCAGGACGCCGTGCCCATCGTGCGGCTCCTCTCGCAGATGATCGAGCGGCTGTCTTTCGCCTTCGCCGAGCGCGACGTGCAGGCGGCCCGCGAGGTCATGCGGCTGGACTTCGAGCAGGTCGACGCGCTCTACGAGCAGATGCAGCGCGCCTCCCTGACCCGCCTGCTGGAGCGCCCCGAGGACACCGAGGTCGCCCTGACCGCCGGACGCATGGCCCGTGATCTGGAGCGGCTGGGCGACCATCTGGTCAACGTGGCCGAGCGGCTGGAGGTGCTGGTGCTGCGGCCCGGCGGCGCGCGCTGATCAGGCGACCGGCGCCACGCGGTCCGTGTGGATGGCCCGCTCCTCGGCCCGGCTGCCCTTCAGGAGCGGCATGACCAGTTCACCGAAACGCCGAGCTTCCTCCAGGTGTGGGTAGCCGCTGAAGATGAACGAAGAGAAGCCCATCTCCTCGTAGCGGCGGATCTTGGCGGCCACCTGCCCCGGATCACCGATCAGGGCCACGCCCACGCCGCTGCGGGCCATGCCGACCCCCGCCCAGAGGCCCGGCTCCACCATCAGCCCCTCGCCCAGGCCCTTCATCATCTCGATCTGGCGCTGCTGCCCCACGCCGTCCACATGCGCGTGGCTCGCGACGAACGCCGCCCGCACCGCCGGATCGACCCGGCTGATCAGGCGTTCGGCGGCCCGCTGCGCCTCGGCTTCGGTCTCGCGCACGATCACGTGGGTTCGCAGGCCGTAGCGCAGCGGGCGCCCGGTCTGGGCCTCCAGCGCCCGCATCTGGTTCAGCCGTTCCTGCAGCATGTCCTCGCGCTCGCCCCACATCAGGTACACGTCGGCCAGGTCGGCGGCGATGCCCTGCGCGACCGGCGAGGCCCCGCCGAAATACAGCGGGATGGGCTGCGCGGGCGCCGGGTCGAGCACGGCGTTCTCGAAGGCGTACAGGTCAGACCTGTGCGACTGCGGCGGCGGCTGAGTCCAGAGCTGGCGCAGGATGGTCATGAACTCGCGGGTGCGCTCGTAGCGCCGCGCGTGATCCTCGAAGTCGCCGTACATGGCGTTCTCGGCCGGACTGGAGCCGGTCACGATGTTCAGCCGCACCCGCCCCGGAAAGAGGTTCTGCAGCGTGGCGAGCATCTTGGCGTACATGGCCGGGTGGAACATGCCGGGCCGCACCGCGATCAGCAGCGCCGGATCGGTCGGCGCCGTGCGGGCCAGCGCCGCCACCGCCGCCGTGTAGTTCTCGTGCTCAGAGTGGTAGTTGGTGGCGGTCAGCAGGGCCTCGAAACCCGCCTCGCCCGCCGTGGAGATCAGCGACTGCAGGTAGGGGAGGGTGGGCCTGCGCGGCGGCTTCGTGGCCGTGCCGATGAACTCGCCGTCACGCGAGAGTTGCAGAAACCACAGGAATTCGGACTGGGAGGATTGGGTCATCTGGTCACCGGAGCCTGTAAACATCATAGGAGTAGTCTTCGATTAGTAATTTGTATAGCGTGACTATCCCTGTAGGATTCTTGACACCCAGGCGCTTCTGATCGGCAGTGGTCAGAATCTTCGTGAACACCGCAGCCTCTGGTCTGTAAGCGTATGTGTAGTGATATGACCTGAACTCACACACCATTCCGTTATCCAGTTCGACTGTCTTGTCAAAATCACTGCCTTCGAAATCACCAACCACGTGCGATCTGGTAAACAGCTTATATCCGACTGGGCTGGGGGCTTGGGATTGCGACTCCGCCATCGAAGAAGTGAGCAGTAGACCGATCAAAAGAATAGAATGGTTGGCAAATTTCACGCCTTCACCCCCCCCGCCGTCAGCCCGGCCACGAAGCGCTTCTGGAAGATGGCGATGAGCAGGACGATGGGCACGGTGGCGATCACCACGGCGGCGGCGATCAGGGGCCAGGGGAAGGCGAATTCGCCCTGATAGAGCGTGACCCCCACCGAGACGGTTCGCATGGTCAGCTTGGTGTTGAAGCTCAGGGCCAGCAGGAACTCGTTCCAGGAATTGACGAAGACCAGCAGCGCGGCCGTGACCATCCCCGGCGCGGAGAGGGGCAGCACCACGCGCAGCATGGCGCCTACCCGGTCGGTGCCGTCCACCATCGCGGCGGCCTCCAGATCACGGGGAATGGCGCTGAAGAAGGCCACCAGGGTCAGGATCGCCACGGGCAGGCTCAGGGCGGCGTAGGGGAGGATCAGCGCGGGGTAGGTATTGAGCAGGTTCGCGCCCCGGAACAGCCGGAACAGCGGCACGAGCAGGCTCACGACCGGGAACATGGAGAAGGCGACCACGGTGGTGAGCAGCACGCCCCGCCCGCGCACGTGCAGCCGCGCCAGGGCGTAGGCGGCGGGAACCGCCACGACGATGCACAGCGCCGTGGCGAGCAGGCTCACGACCAGCGAGTTGGTGAAGAACTGGGCGAAGGGCTGCTCGGAGAACACCCGCGCGTAGTTGCCCAGGTTCAACCCTGAAGGCAGGTACTGTACGGGAAACTTCTGCAGCTCCCCCTCGTTCTTCAGGCTGGTCAGCACCATCCAGACGAAGGGAAAGAAGCCGCCGACCACCAGCGCGGTCAGCGCCAGGGCGCGCCCCACCCGCTCGGCCGGGTTGAGACGGGGTTTAGGTTGATCGGCTTCACTCATGTCGTGCCCTCGTCGCGCACGAAGCGCACGTACACGGCCGTGACCGCGAGGCTGAGGGCGAACAGCGCCACGCTCAGCGCCGCGCCGTAGCCGAAGTCCAGAAACTCGATGGAGGTGCGGTAGATGTAGACCCCCAAAGTTTCCAGCAGGCCCTGGGCCGGCGCCTGCTGGATGAAGGTGTAGGGGATGTCGAAGACCTGCACGGCACTGATCGCGCGGAAGATGAAGGCCACGGCCAGCGAGGGCGCCAGCAGCGGCAGCAGCACCCGGAAGAAGCCCTGCACGCGGGTGGCGCCGTCCACCTCGGCCGCCTCGGTCAGTTCACGTGGAATGCCCTGCAGGCCGCCCAGCACGATCAGCGCCACGAAGGAACTGGTCTTCCAGACGATGGTGATCACCATCGCCACGACCGCCAGCCCCGGCGTGCTCAGCCAGCGCAGGGGTTCCTGGATCAGACCGGCGCGCACCAGCAGGTCGTTGAAGACGCCGTACTGGCCGTTGAACAGCCAGGCGAAGATCAGGCCCGAGATGACCGGCGGCATGGCCCAGGGCAGCAGCAGCGCCACCCGCGCCAGCCCCCGGATGCGGCTGGGCGTGTGCGCGGCCAGGGCCATCGGGATGCCGACCAGAAAGGAGCCGCCCACCGTGAGCACCCCGAAGAACAGGGTGTTGCGGAGCGCCTGGAGAAAGCGCGGGTCGCCTGCCATCTGCGCGTATTGCTGGAACCCCACGAACCCCCTCAGCCACGGCTCGGTCAGCTTGTTGAGGAACAGCGAGTCGCGCAGGGTGGTCAGCATCGGGAACAGCAGCACGCCGCAGAGCAGCGCGGCAGCCGGGAGCATCAGCCAGAAGGCCAGCCGGGCTTCAGAGGTTTCCCGCCGCTGCGGACGGGTCGAGCGGTTGATCATCGGTTCACGTCGAGTCCGGGGAAGACAGCCCTGCTCACTTCAGCAGGGGCGCCAGGTCACGCTGCATGTCGGCCAGGGCCGCGTCCACGGTCTTCGAGCCGGCCACCGCCGCCGAGACGTTGTTGCGGATGATCTCGCTGACGCGCGGGTAGCTGGGGGTCACGGGGCGCGGGCGGGCCTTGGTGACGATGGGGAAGAGGGCCTTGAAGTGGGGGTTGGCGGCCAGCACCCCGGCATCGTTGTACAGGCTCTTGCGCACCGGCAGGTAGGCGCCCCTCACCGCCATTTCCTTCTGTACCGGGCTGCTCGCCATGTACTGCAGCAGCTTCACGGCCGCCGCCTTGTTCTTGCCATAGGCGTTCAGGCCCCACTGCCAGCCGCCGGTGCAGGTGGCCGTCGGGTTCTTGCCGAACGACGGCAGGGCCGCCACCCCGACCTCGCCCTTGACCTTGGTCGGCTGCGGCGAGTTGCCCTGGAAGTGGGCCCAGGCGTAGCTCCAGTTCAGGCCGAACAGGACGTTGCCGCTCTGGAACTGCTGGCGCGAGTCGTCGGTCTTGATCTCGGCGGAGGCCGCGGGCGACAGCTTGGTCTTCACCGAGTTCACCAGGAAGCCCAGGCCCTGCTTCGCCGCCGGGCTGGTCACGTCGTTCACGGTGCCGCCGCCCGTCCAGAGCATTTCCAGGAAGTTGCAGACGGTGCCCTCGATGGGCGCGCCCTGGAAGTTGAAGCCCTGCAGGGTGCCGCCCTCGGCCTGCTGGATTTTCGTCGCCGTGGCGGTCAGTTCATCCCAGGTTCTGGGCACCTTCGCCTTGTATTTCTCCAGCAGATCCTTGCGGTAATACAGGAACTGCGAGTCGGTGAAGGCCGGCATGGCGTACAGCTTGCCGCCCACGCTGGCCGCAGCCACCGGCCCCGGCAGGAACGCCTTCAGGTAGGTGTCCTTGCTGGGCAGGTAGCCGTCGAGCGGTTCGGCCCAGCCGGCGGCGGCGAAGGTGGCCGTCCGCACCACGTCGATCAGGAAGATGTCCAGGGTGGAGTCCTTCGCGGCCAGCACGGTCGTCAGGTACTGGTTCTGGGCCTCGCTGGTGGCCCCGCCGGTCTCGATCCTGATCCGGATGTTGGGGTTCTGCGCCTGGAAGCGCTCGAAGATGGGCTGGAAGATCTCCGGGCGCTGCTGGCTGCCCATGAAGATGTTCAGCGTGGTGGTCGCGGCGGAGGCGCTGCCCAGGAGGGCCAGGGTCAGGGCAGTCAGGACGGGCTTGATTCGCACGGGTTTCATCGACATAGAACCTCCAGAACGGTCTCGAAAGTTTACCTGTTTTATCAACCAGTGCCAGGAGGTGCCAGCATCCTGAACCCGGCACGCTCGGAAAACCTGTTGATGTCCACAGGATGACATGTCACACGCCGGGCCGCCCGCCGCTAGACTCCAGTCCATGACCACCACCGACCTCCCCCGCTGGCGCACGGACGACCTGTACGCCGGTCTGGACGATCCGGCCCTGGAGCCCGGACTGGCCGCCCTTGGCAGCGATATCGCCGCGCTGGAACAGCAGTTCGACGCCCTGGCGATCCGCAAGGACGGCGCCCCGGTCTCGGCCGATCTGCTCGCCACGGTGCTGGACGCGCTGAACGCGGTGGCCGAGCGGGTGGGGGTGCTGCGCGCCTATCTGCTGGCCTTCGTCGCCACCGACAGCCGCGACGCCCGCGCCCAGGGCCTGATGTCCACCCTGACCACCCTGACCCTGCCGCTGGGGCCGCTGCGCTCACGCCTGACCGCCTGGATCGGCGGGCTGGACGATCAGACGCTGGACAGCCTGATGTCAGATTCGGAGACGGGGCGCACCTATGCCGAGCTGCTGCGCCGCTCCGCGCGGCTGGCCCGCCACCAGATGAGCCCGCCCGAGGAAGACCTGGCCGCCCGCCTGCGCCCCAGTGGCGCCGGGGGCTGGGCCAAGCTGCACGGCAACGTGTCCAGCGTCCTGAAGGGCGAGTTCCGGGGCGAGGCCCTGCCCGTGACCGCCCTGCGTGCCCTGGCCAGCGACCCCGACGAGGCGGTACGCAGGGGCGCCTTCGAGGCCGAGATCGCCGCCTGGCAGAGCGCCGAGGTGGTCATGGCCGCCAGCCTGAACGGCGTGAAGGGCGAGGAGGGCACGCTGGCGGCCCGCCGAGGCTTCGCCGACCCGGTGGGGCCGAGCCTGCTCACGCACGGGATCGACCACGAGACCCTGGACGCCATGCAGGGCGCCGTGGTGCGCTCCCTGCCGGACTTCCGCCGCTACTTTCAGGCCAAGGCCCGGGCGCTGGGCAAGGCGAAGCTGGACTGGTGGGATCTGCTGGCCCCGGTCGGCCAGAGTGTGACCCACTGGAGCTACGGCGCGGGCACCCGCTTCGTCGAGGAGGGTTTCCGCACCTATAGCGCCGAGCTGGGCGACTTCGCCGCGCGCGCTTTCCGGGACGACTGGATCGACGCCGGCCCCCGCGAGGGCAAGCGCAGCGGGGCGTTCTGTATGCGCTGGCAGGGCGGCCGCAGCCGCGTCCTGATGAACCACGATCCCAGCCTGGACTCGGTGAGTACGCTGGCCCACGAACTCGGGCACGCCTACCACAACCATCAGCTGGCCGGCGTACCCCCGCTGCTGCGCGAAACGCCCATGACCCTGGCCGAGACGGCCAGCATCTTCTGCGAGACCATCATCCAGAATGCCGCCCTAGAGAAGGCCAGCGGCCAGGAGCGCCTCTACGTGCTGGAAACCCAGCTGCTGGGCCACGCCCAGGTCGTGCTGGACATCCACAGCCGCTTCCTGTTCGAGCGGGCCGTGTACGAGAAGCGCGCCGAGCGCGACCTGAACCCGCAGGAGTTCGCCGGGCTGATGACCTGGGCGCAGCGCGAGACCTACGGCGACGCGCTGGAGACCCTGCACCCGTACATGTGGGCGGTGAAGGGGCACTACTACGGCCTGCCGTTCTACAACTACCCGTACACCTTCGGCCTGCTGTTCGGGCTGGGCCTGTACGCCCAGTACCTGCAGGCCAGGGAGGCCGGCACGGTGGCCGACTTCCAGCGCCGCTACGACGACCTCCTGGCCTCCACCGGGAAAGAGGACGCCCGGCGGCTCGCCGCCCGCTTCGGGATCGACCTGCACTCGCCGGACTTCTGGGAAGGCAGCCTGGACGTGATCCGTGGGCAGATCGCGGCGTACGAGGGTGAAAGTCAGAGGGTCTAACGGTCGAACGGTCTAGCAGGGGAGGGCGGAGCATTTTGACCTATTAGACCGTTCAACGCGTTTCTCTCCGCGCTACCGCACCTTCACGTCCTGATCGAACCACGTCAGCACGCGCTCGCGGCCGAAGGGCCACACGCCCACCTGGGCGGCGCGGGCGGCCTCCTGCACGAACTCCGGCAGCGGGCCACTGTTCTTCGGGGTGACATTCCAGGCGGGGGCGTCGTGGGGGAGCCCGGCCAGTTCGCGGGCGCGCTCAAGGCCAGTGCGGAGGTCGCCCAACTCGTCTACCAGACCGCGCTCCAGGGCGTCGGCGCCGCTCCAGATTCGGCCGCGGCCCAGTTCGTCCACGCGCTCCTTGCTGAGCTTCCGGCCCTCGGCGACCCGGCTGGTGAAGCGGTCGTAGACCTCCGCGATGCCCTTCTCGACGTGTGCCCTCTCATGATCGGAATACCGGCGGCTGGCCGAGTACATCAGGGCGGAGTCGCGGCCCACCCGCTCGGGGTTCAGGCCCTGGCGCTCGTTGAAGCCCGTCATGACCGGCTTGCCGCTCACCACGCCGATCGAGCCGGTGAGGGTGTAGGGGCTGGCGACGATGCGTTTGGCATGGGTCGCCACGTAGTAGCCGCCCGAGGCCGCGTATTCACCCATCACGACCACCACCGGCTTCTCGCTGTTCGCCACCTCGCGCCACATCAGATCCGAGGCCAGCGCGCTGCCGCCCCCGCTGTTCACGTAGAGCACGATGGCCTTCGTGGATTTATCCTGCTGGGCGCGCTTCAGGGCCGCGACCACGGTGTCCGAGCCGGCCATCGGGCCGCCCAGCAGGGGCAGGGGCAAGGGGTTGTTCTTGCTCTTCCCGGTCACGATGGTCCCGACCACGGGCACCACCGCCACGCGCCCCGCCCTGGGGTTGCTGGGCCTCACCGGCATCAGCCAGTCCACGATCGCCTGGATCGGCCGGGTGCCCGGCCCCACCAGTTCGTCCTCGTAGGCGACCCGGGTGATCAGGCCGGCGTCGTGCGCCCCCTGGGCACTGGTTAGCTCGCCCGAGAGCCAGCCGGCGGCGGTGCTGGCGTCCACGCCGCGCGCCTGGGCCAGATCGGCCACCCAGGCCGCTTCCAGAGCGCTCAGGTAGGCCTGCAGCTGCTCACGGTTGGCGTCGTCCATGTGCTCCTGCGAGAAGCGGGTCAGGGCGGCCTTGTACTCGCGGATCCGCAGGTTCTCGAACTCGATGCCGTGCTTGTTCAGGAACTTGCCCATGAACGTGGCCTCGACCCCGAAGCCGCCCAGCATCACGTCGGCCGATTCCGGCGCGGCGATCTCCTTGGCTCCGCTCGCGGCGATCAGGCTGGTCATGGTCAGCTGCGGCAGGAAGGCGACCACGCGCTTCTCCTGCGCCAGATGGGCCAGCAGCCCCCGGATGGCGTGGGCGGTGGCCGGCGCCGCCGTGAACTCACTGATCCGCACCAGAACGCCGTGCAGCCAGTCGGCGCCGCGCAGCTTCTCGATCCGGGCGCTCAGGGCCTCCAGCGTCTCGGTGCGGTTCAGCAGAGCCTGGACAGGGTTGCCGGGCTGGCGCTCGGGGTAGGGGCCGGTCACGTCCAGCACCACCCAGGTCGGGCGGGTCAGGCCGTCCGGAAGCTTGCCATCGGTGTTCAGAAAGGGAAGGTTGAAGAGTGGCATACACCGCAGGGTACGCGCCGGGCCACCGCCGGGTTCCCTCCGAGGCTCCCGTTCAGGCCCCCCGCCGTGGGGGACTCAGGGCGCGGCCCCTTCACCCATCCTTCACGCTCGGGGAGACGGGCGGTCGGACACAGGCATTCGTCTCCCTGAGGGCGTGGCCCAGTGTTCCTCTCCATCGAAGGCGCCGTCACGCGGCAGCTCTATTGGGACACTCCGGCGCACCCCATCCCGCTCTCGTCCAGGGGCATGGACGGCCCCTGCCCAAACCGACGCTGGCAGTGGAAGCCGTCCCCGCCACCGAATTCCAGGGTGCAGGGACAGCAAGCCGGCGGCCCGCTCCACTGGGAACAGGCCGCCGGCTGACCGGAACCCTCAGTTCAGGGACTTGATGTAGGCGTGGATGTTCGTGACATCCGAATCGCTGAGCTGGGCCGGCGAGAAGCGCGGCATCACGGCGTTCAGCTCGCGCTCGGGCGTCTTGCCCTGGCGCAGGGTGGTCAGGAACTGGGCGTTCGTCCAGGCCTTCGGGCCGTCGGCCGTGGTCAGCGCCGGGCCCACGCCGCCGCCCGCCTGGGCGCCGTGGCAGCCCGCGCAGTTGCCCGCGAACAGCGTCTGTCCGGCCTGGGCGTCGCCGGCCGGCTCGGCGGCGGCGGCCGTCTCGACCGGCTGCTGACCCGTCTCGCCGCCCGTGGCCTTGCCGCCCCCCGGCTCGGTGGTGGAGTTCTCCGCGTTGCCGGTTCCGCCCATGGCGCCGCTGGCCCCGGCGACCGCGCCGTTCTCGCCGCCCTGCGTGCCGCCCTCGTTCTGAGCCACGACGTCCCCCTGGGCGGTCGAGGGGCCGGCCGAGCCGGTGGCGGCGCTGTTGGGGCTGGGCGCCGACTCGCTGATCGCGCCCTGCTCCGCGGTCGGGGCCTTTTCCTCGTGCGGAGTCGTGGCCAGCCGGTACCCGGCGATGGAGCCGCCCAGGGTCAGGGCCAGAAGCAGCGTCATGCTGACGGCGAAGGTGTTCTTCATGGGCCAGAGCCTAGCATAGGCATGGAGGGGCAATTGACCGCTCAGGACGCATCAGACGCTCCCGGAGGCTGTGCCTGAACGCTTTCGTGAACCGCTAGACTTCCGGGCATGAGCCCTCCCCGGATCGCCTCGCTGGTGGCCAGCAATTCCGACATCCTAGCCGCACTGGGAGTGAGCGGCTGGGTGGTGGCCGCCGATCACCACAGCGACGCGCCGGGCCTGGAGGGCGCGCGCCGCGTGGGGCTGGATCTGGACATCGACGTGGCGGCCGTGGCCGCGACCCGCCCGGATCTGGTGCTCGCCAGCCTGAGCGTGCCCGGCCAGGAGCGCGTCGTCCAGGGCGTGCGGGACGCCGGCCTGCCGGTGCTGGTGCTCGATCCGGTGAGCCTGCAGGACACGCTGCAGGACATCCGCACCATCGGCGGGGCCATCGGGCTGGCCGGGCGGGCGCGGGAGCTGGCAGCGACGCTGGAGGCCAGGCTGCGCGCGCTGCGCGGCGAGTATTCCCGGCCGCCCCGGGTGCTGGTCGAGTGGTGGCCCCGCCCGATCATCGCGGCCACCCGTGACTCCTGGGTGGGTGGCCTGCTGGAGGTGCTGGGCGCCGAGAACGCGCTGGCGGGGCGGCCCGGCCGCAGCACCCCCCTGAGCCTGGACGAGGTTCGGGCCGCCCGGCCGGATCTGATCGTGTGTTCGTGGTGCGGCGCGAAGCGGCTGCGCCCGGAACTCATCGAGGCGCGCGGCCTGGGGGTGCCCGTGGTGGCCGTCCACGAAAGCGGTCTGGGTCGCCCCGGCCCCCGCCTGCTGGAGGGCGCCGGGCAGCTGAGGGCAGCATTGCAGGGCCTGAAACTGGACTGAGCCCCCGAAACGGAATCGAGCGGGTGTGGCCGTCAGGCCGCCGCTTGCCTCTTCCTCAGCCCCACCGCTCGCCCAGCAGGGCCCGGAGCCCGGCCAGGCAGTCGGCGCGGTAGGCCTGCAGATCGGGCTCCGGGTCGGCCAGGAAGCGCACGCTCAGGCCCTCGACCAGCGCGCGCAGTTGCCGGGCCCGCGCCTCGGCCCCTTCCGGCCCCGCCAGCCGCGCGAGTTCCAGATCCAGGGCCAGGGTCTCGGCCAGGAAATCACGCTGCACCGCCATCAGCGCCGGGTCACGGGTGGCGGCGGCCAGGAAGTCGAGCGAGACCGTGTAGAAACGCCGGGTGTTCTCGACCCCGTAGAACTGGTTGTCCACGTAGGCCCGCAGCTTGGCGTCGGGGGTGGCCGCCTGCCGCAGGGCGCGCCGGGTCGCCACCGTGATCGTGCGCGTGAAGCGGCGCATGACGGCCGAGAGCAGCCCCGCGCGGCTGCCGAAATGGTAGACCAGCGTGCCCCGGCTGACCCCGGCCTGCGCGGCGATATCGGCCAGCGTGACCCCGGCGTAGCCCTGCTGGTAGATCGCCAGATAGGCCGCCTTTTCCAGCGCCGTGCGCCGCGCACGGTCGAGGATCGGGTTGACGGTTCGGGCCATCTGCCCAGCATCCCGGCTGGCCCGGGGGGAGTCAAGGGCGTGGGATACGGGCCCGGAAAGGCCCGCTAGACTGCCCGGTATGGAACTTCTGAGCGTCTGCGTGGGACAGCCGCGGGCGGTGCGGAGCAAGTCCGGCTGGAGCGGTATCCACAAGCGTCCCGTAGACGGCGCCGTGTGGGTGGGCCGGCTGGGCCTGGAGGGAGATCACATCCTGGACACCGAGAACCACGGCGGCGTCGACCAGGCGGTGTACCTTTACACCGAACAGGATTACGCGTACTGGGCGCAGGCCCTGGGCCGGGCGCTGGAGCCGGGCACCTTCGGCGAGAACCTGCTGGTCTCGGGCCTCGCCTCCGCGGGCGTGCCCATCGGCCAGCAGCTGCGGGTGGGCGCGGCGCTCCTGGAGGTCACCGCGGCCCGCGTGCCCTGCGTCACCCTGGCCGAGCGGATGGACGATCCGGGCTTCGTCAGGCGCTTCCGCGAGGCGCGCCGGCCCGGGATGTACGCCCGCGTGCTGCAGGAGGGTGAGGTGCGGGCCGGCGACCCGGTGACCTGGGCCAACCAGAGGCCCCAACACGCGCCGACCATCCTGGACGATTTCGAGGCCTTCTACCGCCGGCATCCGGACGCGGCCACGGCCGTCAGCTCCGGCTGACCACCGCCACGACCAGGGTCACCGCCAGGGCCGCGAGCCCCATGCCGATGGAACTGGCCGCGCCCGTGAGTTCGCCCTCCTCGCGGGCGCGGGCGGTGCCGACGCCGTGAGCCACCGCGCCGATGGCGAGGCCCCGGGCCAGCGGATGGGTGATCCCGAGCGCCGTGAGCACCGCCGGCAGGAGCAGCGCGCCGATCAGGCCCGAGAGCACCGCCAGGGTCGCCGCCAGGGCCGGCGGCGCCCCCGTGAAGGCGGCCAGCTGCAGCGCCACCGGGCTGGTGGCGGGGGCCGTGATCAGCGAGCGCTGGGCGTCGGCGCTCAGGTTCAGGGCCCGCGACAGCAGCACGTCCACGACCACGCCCGCCAGCGTGCCGCTCAGGCCGCCGACCACCAGCGCCCGCCACTGCCGCGCCAGGAGGGCCCGCAGCCGGTACAGCGGCACCGCCAGCGCCACTATGGCCGGCGCCAGCAGGAATTGCAGCGGCTGCACCTCGCGCAGGTAGGTAGGGTAGGGCACCCGGAAGAGCAGCAGCGCGGCGGCCACCCCCAGGGTGGCGACCAGCGTCGGGTTGACCAGCGGCGAGCGCACCCGCAGTTGCAGCACGGTTCCCAGCGCGAAGGCCAGCGCGCTCAGCGTGACCCAGATCATGCCCTCACCAGCCGCGAGGCCAGCGCCCCGGCCAGCCCGGCGCCCACCAGCAGCCCGGCGGTCATCACGAGCAGCCACCAGCCCCACGCCGCCCCCGCCGCGAGGTACTGGATAAAGCCCACCGTGGCCGGCACGAACAGGAGGCCCAGGATGCCCAGCAGGCCGTCGGCGGCGTCTGCGATCCAGCGTAGGCGGATGAGCCCGCTGCCCAGGGCGCCCCATAGCAGGGCCATGCCCACCACCGAGCCCGGCAGGGGCAGCCGGGTCAGCGCGACCAGCGCCTGCCCCGCCGCGGCGAACGCCAGCAGGATGCCCAGGCCCAGCACGAAGCGCGCCGGGGCCGGCAGGCGGGCGGTGATGGAGTCCGGAGGAGCGGGCGGCCGGGGTGCAGGCGGGGTTCCGGGATCGACCCCCCGGTCGCTCACCCGGCGTCGGTGGGCTGGCCGGGCGTGCCCGACAGCCGGGCCAGCATGCCCCGCACGACCTGCTTGGCGTGGCGGGCCACGCGCGGCATGAACTCGCGGTAATCCACCGGGGCGCCGGTGTCGGCGGTGTCGCTCACCGACCGGATGACCACGAAGGGCACGCCCGCTTTGGCACACACCTGGGCCACCGCCGCGCCCTCCATCTCGGCGCAGGCGGCCCCGAAGCTCTGCCACAACCGCGCCACGCCCTGGGGCGACGCGATGAACTGGTCGCCACTCGCCACCCGGCCTTCCATCACGGTCACGCCCTCGACCGTGCGGGCCGCCTGCACGGCCACCTGCCGCAGCTCCGGATCGGCGGCCCAGGCCGGCGGCTCGCCGGGCACGGTGCCCAGGTCGTAGCCCAGGGCGCTCACGTCCACATCATGCTGCACCAGATCGGTGCTCACCACGATGTCGCCGACCCGCAGCTCCGGGTGCACGCCGCCGGCCACGCCCGTGAAGATGACCCGGGTCGCTCCCTGCACCAGCAGATGCGTGGTGGTCATGGCCGCGTTCACCTTGCCGATCCCGCCACGGGTGAGCAGCACCTCCACGCCGTCCAGCGTGCCCCGGTGCAGGGTCACGCCGGGCAGCTTCAGGTCTTCGCGGGCCTGCAGATCCGCGAGCAGCAACTCGATTTCCTCGTCCATCGCCCCTATGATCGCCAGCATTCCGCCCAGTGTACGCGGCGCGCGCCGGGCGCGACTTGCCGAACGTTCACCGGCCAGGGGTATGCTCGGCCCATGACGCGCCTGCCCCCCCCCGGCCCGCACCCCGCCGATCCGCGCGATGTGCTGGACGCCCTCGCGCTGCGCCACCCGGACTCAATCAAGTGGAACCACTTTCCGCCGGACGTCATTCCCATGTGGATCGCGGACATGGATTTCCCAGTGGCGCCGGCGATCCTCTCAGCCCTGCACGAGCGGCTGAACCACGGGCTGGGCTACCACATGATGGCCGGCGACCCCCAGCTGATGCCGCTGCTGCGCGCCCACCTCGCCACGCAGGGCCTGACCGATCTGCCCGACGACGGGATCGCCATGCTGCCGGGGGTCGTGCCGGGGCTCTACGCCACGGTGCACGCCCTGACCACCCCGGGCGAGCCGGTGGTCACCATGACGCCCATCTACCACCCCTTCCACCTGGCGATCACGGATCTGGGCCGGCGGGTGGCGGGCGTGCCGCTGCGCGAGGGCGAGCACGGCTACGAGATCAACTGGGCCGCCATGGACGCCGCCGCGCGGGGCAGCCGCCTGCTCATGCTGTGCCACCCGCACAACCCCACCGGGCGAGTCTGGACACCGCTGGAGCTGGAAAAACTGCGCGATCTGGCGCTGAGCCGCGACCTGTTCGTGGTCAGCGACGAACTGCACGCCGACCTGCGCTTCAGCGGCCAGTCCTTCGAGTCCTTCGCCGCCGATCCCCGCGTCCGCAGCCGCACGATCACCCTGACCGGCCCGTGCAAGGCCTACAACGCCGCCGGCCTGGGCATCGGCGCGATGATCGGACACAACGCCGGACTGGTGAAGCGCGTGAAGAGTACGGCCGGCGGCCTGATGGGCCACGAGGGCGCCCTGAGCGTGACCATGTGGCGCGCGGCCCTGCGGGATGCCGGCCCCTGGCTGGCGGAGACCGTGGCCTACCTGAAGGACAACCGCGACTTTCTGAGCGCCTACCTGCGCGAGCACCTGCCCTGGGTGAAGTTCACCCCGGTCGAGGCCACCTATCTGGCCTGGCTCGACCTGCGTGCCCATCCCCGCGCCGGCGACATCCAGAAGTTCCTGCTCGACGAGGCCAGGGTTGCCGTTCACGACGGCCCAGTCTTCGCCTCGGATGCCTGGAAGGCCCAGTACCAGGGCTTCATCCGCCTGAACTTCGCCACCAGCCGCGCCATCCTGACCGAGGCGCTGGACAGGATGCGCGAGGCGCTGGACGGGGGGATGGAGAAGCGACAGGAGACTGAGCCCGCGTTTTAATCCACAGCCTGTTCCACCGCCACCAGTTCCCGCAGCCGCTCGATCAGGGGCCGCAGCCGCTCGCGCCGGAGCTTGAGGGCGGCGCGGTTCACGATCAACCTCGCGCTGGAGTGGAACAGCACGTCCACCTCCTCCAGGTTGTTGGCGCGCAGCGTGGAACCGGTCTGCACGAGGTCGATGACCGCCTCGGCCAGCCCGGTCAGGGCCGCGAGTTCGATGTTGCCGCTCAGCTTCACGATCTCGGCTGGGATGCCCTGGGCGTTCAGATAGGCGCGGGCGGCGCGCGGGTACTTGGTGCCCACGCGGTTGATCGGCGCGGTGGCCCCGACCTCGCGGATCAGCGACAGGCGGCACCCGGCGAAGCGCAGGTCGATGGGCTCGAACACGGCCCGCCCCGACTCGATCAGCACGTCCTTGCCCACGATACCCAGGTCGGCCACGCCCAGATCCACGTAGACCGGCACGTCCTGGTTCCGCAGTTCCAGCAGGGTCACGCCCGGGAACTCGTGGCGCAGGGCGCGGGACTTCTCGGGCAGGCTCAGCGGCAGCCCGGCGCGCGACAGCAGCGACACGGCTTCCTCCAGAATGCGGCCCTTGGGCAGCGCCAGGGTCAGGTGATCCGGGGCGTACACCGGGGCGGGGCTCACGCGCCCACCTCCGGGGCCGCGCTCCACTGCCCGCCCTGAATCCAGCGCCGGATGCCGCGCGCCCGGCTGAAGCGCGCCAGCTCCTCCCGGTTCTCCGTCCAGGCCAGCTCGGCGAAGAGGCCGGCCGCGCGGGCGTGCTCGGCCCCGGCCAGGTCGAGGGCCAGCACGACCTCGGGCTCGGGGGGCAGGGTCGCGGCGATCGCGCGGGTCAGGCGCTCTAAGCCCATGGCGAAGCCGGCGCCCGGCAGCCCGCCTTCCAGGGCGTAGCGCCCGCCGCCCAGCACCGGCTGGTTGAGGCCCGGAGCGTAGGCCCGGAAGGTCAGGCCGGTGTAGTAGTCGTACCGCCGGCTGACGCCCAGGTCGAACAGCAGCGGCCCGCCGAAGCGCTCCGAGACGCCGCGCAGGTGGCTTAGGGCCGCCTGGGCACGCTCGCCGCGGGCCAGGCCGGCAGCGGTGTCCAGCACCTCGGGGCCGCCGTAGAGGTCGGTCAGGGCGTGCAGGGTTCCCGTCACGCCGGCCCCCAGCCCCCCCCGGCGCGCCAGCAGATCCACGTCCGCGCCGCTCTTGCGGTCGATGGCGCTGTGCAACTCCTCGCGCGCCGTGGCCGAGAGGCCCTCGTCGGCCAGCACGGCGTCCACGAAGCCGGGGTAGCCCACCTCCAGCTGGGCGCCGACCTGCACGTCCCGCAGCGCGGCGGCGGCCAGCTGCAGCAGCTCGGTGTCGCTCTGCACGGTGTCCACGCCGATCAGCTCCACGCCCACCTGATTGAACTCGCGCAGGCGGCCCAGTTCGCTGGTCAGGGCGCGCAGCCACAGGCGGCCCGAATACTGGAGCCGCAGCGGAAAGGGGCCGGCCGGAAAGCGCGAGCGCACCAGCCGCCCGACCGCCGTGGTGAATTCGCTCCGCAGGGCCAGCACCTGACCGCCCGAATCGATCAGCTTGAAGGCCAGAGCGTCCTGCGGGTGGGCGGCGCTGGCGTACTCCAGGGCCGGCACCTCCACGCCGCGGTAGCCCCAGGCGCTGAAGACCCCGGCCAGCCGGGCGCGCAGGGCCTCGCGCTGCGCCCACTCGGGCGGCAGGACGTCGCGCGTGCCCTCCGGGATATGGGCCGGTGGCCCGGCGGCGGGCCGGGAGGGCAGCGGGCTGGAACCGGGGGCGGCGGACGGACTCACGGGGCGCATTCTAAGCGGGCGGCCCGGCCCTGGGCGCCAGATGGCCAGGGCCGGCGGGCCAGACGGATCATTCCCCCCTCCCGGCCGGTCTGCCCCCGGTGCGGCGCCGGTATACTTTCACCCATGCGCCGCCCGACCTTCCTCCTGCCCGCGGGCGCCCTGCTGCTGGTGCCCGCCCTGGCCCTGGGCCTGAGCGGCTGTGCCCGCACCAGCGACACCTTCAAGCCGCGCATCACGGTCAACAACGCCGACGGCGCGGCCAGCCGGGCCAAGTCCTTCGTGGTCGACGGCTACGCGCTGGACGACACTGGGGTCACGCAGATCACCGTGGACGGTCAGCCGCTGCCCATCCTGCCGGGCAGCCGCAAGCTGGCGCACTTCCAGTTCAAGACCCTGATCCAGGGCGAGAAGGGCCAGTACACCATCGTGGCGCGCGACGCGGCGGGCAACAGCAGCACGCTGGTGCTGCCGGTCACGGTCGACCCCACCCGGCCCAGCATCCAGATCACGCGCTTCGAGCGGGTGGGCCGGGTGATCCGGGTCAGCGGCGTGGCCAGCGACAACAGCCGCGTGACCCAGGTGGCCGTGGACGGCAACCGGCTGAACATCACGCCCGGCCCCAAGGTGGAGTTCTACGCCGAGACCACCGGCATCTGGGCCGATATCGACGCGGTGGACGCCGCCGGCAACCGGGCCACCCTGCGCGCCCGCTGAGACCCCGGACGCCGCACGCTCTGGAGCCTGCACAGTTTGGATGAGGGAGGCCAGCGCTTTCCGGGATAGCCTGACCGCATGGAATCCCTGATCCACACCATTCTCGCCTTCTCGTACATCGGCATCTTCCTGATCGTCTTTGCCGAGACGGGGCTGCTGGCGGGCTTCTTCCTGCCCGGCGACAGCCTGCTGATCGCGGCCGGGCTGCTGGCGGCGGGCGGCCAGCTGAACCTCTGGGGCGTGATGGCGGCGGTGGTGGCGGGCGGCATCCTGGGCTGCATCTCCGGCTATTTCATCGGGCAGCGCTTCGGCCCGGCCATCTTCCGCAACCAGAACTCGCGCTTCTTCAAGCCGCAGTACGTGACCCAGGCGCAGGCCTTCTTCAAACAGTACGGCCTGCAGGCGGTGATCCTGGCGCGCTTCGTGCCCATCGTGCGAACCCTGGTGCCCACGCTGGCCGGAATCAGCCGGATGCCGCTGGGCATCTTCACGCTCTACAACGTGGTGGGCGCGGCCCTCTGGGGGATCGGGCTGCCGGCGCTGGCATACTCCTTCGGCCGCCTGATCCCGAACCTCGACCAGTACATCCTGCTGATCGTGGGCGTCATTCTGGTGCTCAGCGTGCTGCCGATCGTCTTCAAGGTGCTGCAGTCGCGCCGCCGGCCGGTCTAGGGCGGCGAGGGTTCAGGCGGCCACGGTCTTGAGCGGCCCTGGCCGCTAGCCTCGGGGGGTGACCCTGACCCGCTTCGCGCGCCCCCTGAGTGAGCAGGCGCCGCCCCCCGCGCACCTGAGCGAGATCGCCCGGCGGCTGGCGGCCGAGTACCTCCCGGAGCACCGCCAGGGGGCGCCGCGGCCCTCACGCAGCCGGGAACCGCTGGACGGGGTCATCGAGACCATCCTGTCGCAGCAGAACACCGCGCCCATCACGCGGCGACAGTTCGTGGCCCTGAAAGAGGCCTATCCCCGCTGGGAGGCGGCGCTGGCCGACGGCCCGGACGGCATCGAGGGCGTGCTGAAGGCGGCGGGCGGGGGTCTGTCGCGCCTCAAGGCGGGCTACATCCACGCGGCGCTGAGCCATCTGGAGGAGGCGCATGGCCACCTCAGCCTGCGGGCGGTTCACGACCTGCCGGACGCCGAGGTGCGCGCCCTGCTGGAGGGGATGCCCGGGGTGGGCATGAGGACGGCGAGCTGCGTGCTGCTGTTCGATCTGGCCCGGCCGGCCATGCCGGTGGACACCCACATCTGGCGCCTCGCGCAGCGGCTGGAGCTGACGCCCCCCACCTGGAACGCCGTCAAGGTCGAGCGCTGGTTCGACGAGGTGCTGCCGCGCGACTGGGAGGCGCGCTACACCTTCCATGTCTCGGCCATCCGGCATGGCCGCGCGACCTGCCGCGCCCGCCACCCCCGCTGCGACGTCTGCGTGCTGCGTGGGCTGTGTCCCTCGGCCGCCCTGCTGGGCCCGGCCGCTATGCTCGGGCCATGAGCACCCCCACCCCGCCCTACGCCGCCGAACTGGAGGCCGCCACCCGCCTCGCACTGGAGGCCGGCGCCCTGCTCTTGCGGTATCTGCGCGCCGGCCTGACGGTCGAGCACAAGACCTCTGCCGACGACCCGGTCACCGCCGCCGACCGCGACGCCTCGGCCCTGATCACCGCCGGCCTGGCCGCCGCCTTCCCGGACGACGGCCTGCTCAGCGAGGAGGAGGCCGACAGCCCCGCCCGCCTGCAGCAGTCCCGGGTGTGGATCGTCGATCCCATCGACGGCACCAAGGAATACGCCTCGGCCAGCCCTGACTACTGCGTCAGCATCGGCCTGTGCGTGGACGGGGAGCCGGTGCTGGGCGTGGTCTACGCGCCGGCCACGGACGAACTGTTCAGCGCCGTGGTGGGCCAGGGGGTTCAGAAGGGCGGTCAGAGGGTGAACCACGCTCCGGCCGGCTCGCTTCGGCCCGGATCATGGAGGATCGCCGTCTCCGACACCGAGTTCCAGCGGGAGCTGAGCCGCCACGACCTGCCCGGCATGGCCCCCAGCGGCAGCATCGCCCTGAAGCTGGCCCGCATCGCCGCGGGCGAGGCCGACGCGACGTTTACCATGTCGCCGCGCAGCGAGTGGGACATCGCCGCCGGTCACGCCCTGCTGCGCGCCGCCGGAGGCGAGCTGCGCCGCCGCGACGGCGCGGCCATCCGCTACAACGCGGCGCAGCCCCAGATCGAGCAGGGCATCATCGGTGGCCGGCCGGGGGCCCTGGAGTGGCTGGAGGGCGAGCTGGCCAGCCGCCGGCTGCCGACCGCCCATCTGCGGCTGGACAGCGCGGCCCCGGCCTGGGCGACCCTGGACGGGGCCGACCGGGCCGCGTTGGCCGGGCATCCCGGGGTGTCGATCCGCCACGCGGGCGGCCGCGTGCTGGCCCTGCTGGTCGTGAACCCCGAGACCCGCGAAGTGGAGCGTGCCGAGGGCGACGCCTTTCATCTGGAGAGACTGAGCCGCGACGTGACCCGCGCCCTGGGCCCGATTTCGCCCACGGCGCGCTAGGCTGCAGGGATGACCGAGCACGCCCCACCTCCCCCGACCGGCTCCGGGCCGGCGGGGCCGGGTGGCGTGACGCTCAGGCCGCTGCTCGACCTCTCGCCCGCCGAGTGGCGGGTGCTGCACTCCTTTTTCCGGAGCCGCGAACTGGCCGACTGGAACGACGCCAAACCCATCCACCTGCCCGAGTGGCTGTTCCGCCGGGTCATGCAGGACGAGGAGCGAAGCGGCGAGCGCGCGGGCTTCGGCATCCTCGACGAGGCCGGGGAACTGATCGGCAGCGCCGAACTGTACGACCTGCGCCCGCCGCCGCCGCTGAGCGCCACGGTCGGCACGCTGGGGGTCATGATCGGCTATCCGGCGCTGTGGGGACGCGGCTATGGCCGGCAGGCGGTCAGCGCCCTGTTGCGGTGGGCCTTCGAGGAACGCGACTCGCCCCTGAGCCGCGTGCGGCTGACCACCTTCGGGCACAACCGCCGGGCCCAGCGGGCGTTCCTGGCCTGCGGCTTCCGCGAGGTCGGGCGCAGCGAGCGTCCGGGCCGCACGGATGTCCACATGGAGATCACCCGCAGCGAGTGGCGCACTCTGAACGCCACCGGGTAGGCCTGCGGCCTCACAATGGCCACATGCGAGTGCTGCTGCCCGACCTGAGCGAATTCCGTGAACTGAGTGAAGTGGGCGAGCGCAGCGTGCCCGGCGCCGAGCTGGACTATTACCGCCCGGGGCACGTCCCAGCGGGGCCGGCCGACGGCGTGGTGCTGTGGCTGGCGACCTCGGCCACCCGCGACGAACTGCTGAACCTGCCGGGCCTGAAATGGGTGCTGACCCTCACCGCCGGCATCGACCACGTCATGGAGCGGCTGCCGGAGGGGGTCAGACTCTTCAACGCCAACCGTCTGCACGAGCGCGCGGTGGCCGTCCACGCGCTGGCCGGGATGCTCACGGCGGCGCGCGGCCTCCACCGCTTCCGCGACGCCCAGGCCCGCCGCGAGTGGGCGGCGCCGAAGAACCTGAACGACTCGGGGCTGGTCGGGCTGGACGGGGTGCGGGTGGTGCTGTGGGGCTACGGCCATATCGGGCGCAACCTGGCCGAACTGCTCTCGCCCTTCCACGCGCAGGTCGAGGGCATCACCTCGGGTACGCCGGAGTGGAAACGCGACGAGCTGCTCGCCCAGGCCGACTGGGTGGTGCTGCTGCTGCCCAGCACGCCCGACACGCGCGGCATCGTGAACGCGCAGACGCTCTCGCTGATCCGGCCCGGCGCCTGGCTGAGCAACCTGGGCCGGGGCAACCTGATCGTCGCCGCCGACCTGATCGCCGCGCTGGAAAGCGGCCAGATCGCGGGCGCGGTGCTCGACGTGACCGACCCGGAGCCGCTGCCCGCCGATCACCCGCTCTGGAGCCAGCCGAACGTGATCCTCACCCCGCACATCGCCAGCACCACGACCGACCTGATCCGCCGGGGCGCCGGCCTGACCCGCGATTTCCTGATCGATCTGCAGCAGGGCCACGAGCCGGAGGGCCTCGTCGAGTCGTGGCGCACGTACTGAACGGACGGACTGTCCGCACTGGGCTGAACTGAATCAGCCGCTCCGCAGGGTGCTCAACTCAGAGCGTCGGCGGACACGGGGCGGCCGGCGACGACGCCGGTGTCCGGCAAGGCCCGCGCGTGGTCGGCGATCAGGCCACCGCCCAGCAGGCGCGGCCCGGCGTACAGCACGGCGCTCTGGCCTGGCGCCACGGCGAATTGCGGCTCGGCGAACGCCAGCTCGAAGCCCGCCTCGTCGGCCTGGATCACCCGCGCCCGCACCGGGGCCGTGCGGTAGCGCACCTGCACGTCCAGCTCCGCCGGGAGCTCGGCCAGGTCGAGCAGGTAGTTGGCGGAGGTCGCCCGCAGGCCCGTCCACAGGCAGTCGTCGTAGTCGCCCACCCAGACAGTGTTGGTGGCGGGGTCGAGGTGAACCACGTGGCGCACGCGGTGGGACTGGTAGAGCCCCAGGCCCTTCTTCTGGCCCAGCGTGTAGAACTGCGTGCCCAGGTGCTCGCCCACGACCTCCCCGCTGGCGATCTCGCGGATCAGGCCCTGCGCCTGGGGGAGATGCTCGGCGACGAAGTCCTGCACCTTGCCGGGCACGAAGCAGATGTTCTGGCTCTCGGGCTTGCGGGCGGTGAGCAGGCCGCGCTCCTCGGCGATCTGGCGCACCTGGGGCTTTTCCAGTTCGCCCACCGGGAACAGGATGAAGGGCAGGGCGTCCCTGGGCGTGCCCCACAGGAAGTAGGTCTGATCCTTGCGGGGATCGTCGCCCCGCCAGAACTCGACCTCACCCTGGGCGTTCTCCACGCGCCGGACATAGTGCCCGGTCGCCACGTACTGGCAGCCCAGCATCTTCGCCTTCTTCACCAGCTCGTCGAACTTGACCTTGGTGTTGCAGTTCACGCAGGGGTTCGGCGTGCGCCCCCGCGCGTACTCGTCCAGAAACGGCCCCACGATGTGCCGCTGGAACTGCTCGCGGTAGTCCAGCAGGTAGAAGGGCACCCCGACCTGCTCGGCCACCCGGCGGGCCTCGTAGGCGGCGTCGGGCGAGCAGCAGGAGTCGAAGGTGTCGGTGCGCTTGTCGTCGGGCCAGAAGCGCATCATGGCGCCGATCACCTGATAGCCCTGATCCTTGAGCAGCGCCGCCGTGACCGAGCTATCCACGCCGCCCGACATGGCGCACAGCACCCGCGCTCCAGTCGCCACGGAGGGCGGGGAGGCGGGGGCAGCGGCGGGGGCGGGCAGACTCATACAGCCGCGCAGCTTAGCAGTTTAGAAGGAGAGTGGGCGTGAGGCGGGCGGCAATTCGCCCAGGGGATCGGCGGCCCCGGCTACACTTTCCCCTGTGAGCATCCCCCCGTCCGCCCTGTCTGCCGCCGCCGACCGCTTCGGCACGCCCCTGTACGTCTACGACGCCGCCGAACTGGACGCCGCGCTGGCCCGGGTGCGGAGCGCGTTCGGTGGCGCCCGCGTCTACTACGCCATGAAGGCCAATCCGAATCTGGCGATCCTGCGCCGCCTGCACGCGGCGGGCGTGGGCTTCGAGTGCGTCAGTCCGGGCGAGATCGCGCGGGCCGAGCATGTCGGGGCGACGGGGGAGCGGCTGCTGGTCAATGGCCCGGCCAAGTCGGAGGCCGAGTACGCCGCCGGGGGGCGGCTGGGCGCCACCTTCATCGTCGACCGCGCCGAGGAGGTGGCCCTGCTGCCCGCCCACTCGCGCGCCCTGGTGCGCGTGAACCCCGCCCTGCAGGTCAGTACCCACGATCATCTGGCGACGGGCGCGGCGGGCAGCAAGTTCGGCGTGACCCTGGAGCAGGCCCCGGCGGTGCTGGACGCCCTGCGCGCGGCCGGGCACGAGGCGCTGGGGCTGCACGTCCACATCGGCAGCGCCATCCGGGACGCGGGCGACTTCACCGCCGCCTTCGGGCGTCTGGGCGACCTGCGGGCACGGACGGGCGAGCTGCGGGTGTTGGACGTCGGCGGGGGCTGGGGCCTGGGCGCCGATCTGCACGGCATCGCCCGCGAGGCTCAGGCCACCGCCGCCGCCTTCGGGGCCGAGCTGTGGGTCGAGCCGGGGCGCTACCTGGTGGCGCAGGCCGGCACCCTGCTGACCCGGATCGTGGGCACCAAGCGCACGGGCCGCGCCTTCGCCCTGGTGGACGCTGGCATGACCGAACTGCTGCGCCCCATGCTCTACGGCGCCGCGCACCCGGTCACGCCGCTGTGGCCGGGCGAGGCGTCCGGCCTGTGGGACATCGCCGGCCCCGCCTGTGAAAGTGGCGACCTGCTGGCCCGCGACGTGCCGCTGCCCACCCCGGGGCGCGGCGACCTGATCGCCATCGGCGAGGCCGGGGCCTATGGCGCGGCCATGAGCAGCGCCTACCTGACCCGCTCCCGCCCCGCCGAGGTGATGTGGGAGCACGGCGACTGGACCGTGATCCGCCGCCGCGAGACCCCGCAGGACGTCTGGGCGGCGGAGGTGGAACCCTCCGGCCTGGACGCTGGAAATTGACAGCACGCCTTTCTCTGGGCGGATAGCCTCCTGACGTCATGATCGTCAAAGAGCTGGAGCCCCAGACCCATACGGATCCCCTGCGCCGCGCGGGCTACGACGCCGAGCAGCAGATGGCCCACTACCTCAAACGTGCTTTCGGGGATGACCCGCTGAAATCGGTGTTCCACAATCTCCGGATCAGACGGCTGGATGAAGTCGCGCAGCTGGATCACCTGATCCTCCACCGCTTCGGAATCGTGATCGTCGAGAGCAAGAGCGTCTCAGGGCAGGTCGCGGTGAACGAGCAGGGCGAGTGGACGCGCTGGTGGAACCGGCAGGGACGGGGGATGCCCTCGCCCGTCCTGCAGGCCCGGCGACAGATGGATCTGCTGGTGGCCCTGTTGCAGGATCACAGCTCGGAACTGCTGGACAGAACGTTGTTCGGCCTCAAGCAGCGGCAGTTCGCTGGAATGCGCCGTGACGTGCTGGTCGCTATTTCCGATCAGGGCCGGATCTCCCGCAAGAGCGACGTCCCCGAACTCGTGAAAGCCGATCAGGTGCCGGAGCGGGTGCTGGAGATCGTCAAAGGGGCGCAGGAGCGTGGACTCGGCGCCTTTTCCTTCAGCGACGCGGAGTTGATCAGATTGCAGGCCTTCCTGCGAACCCGGCATCAGCCTCTGGAGACGCAGGCCAGCCCCGTTCAGGCCACTCCCGTGCAGGCCAGCCCCGTGCCGCACCATACCCAGCCCCCTGCGGCTGCGCCGCGCCAGGCACCGGTTCCCCCCAGGAGACCGGCGCCAGGAGTCCGGGCCACCCAGGAGCAGCAGGCGCCGTCCCGTCCCTCCTCGGAGGTCGTGTGCCGGCACTGCGGGTCGGAGCGGTTGAGCGTTCAGTTCGGAAAATACGGCTACTACCTGAAGTGCGCGGCCTGCGCTGGCAACACTCCGACCAGGCCGCAGTGTGCCGAATGCGGGCAACCCGCGAAGGTCAGCAAGCGAGGCAGCGAATTCACGGCCAGCTGTCCAGCCGGCCACTCCTGGTTGTACTGGGTGAATCCGGCCGGATAGGGGCAGGGGAGACCGGGAGCTCCGTTTGGCAGCGCTGTCCAGGGAAACCTGTTCCCTCCTAGAAGCTGCTGCCCCCGCCGATCCGGACGCCCTCGTAGTAGGCGTAGGCGGCGCTGTAGCAGGCCGGCCGCTTGTACCAGGATTTGGCCTCGCAGACCAGCTTCATGTTGGTGTAGAAGGCGTCGTCGCTGATGGCCCGGTTGGCGTCGGTGCGCTCGTAGACCTTGAGGTTGCGGTACGCGAAGTCGTGGACGTTGCAGGGCGCCCGGAAGTCCTCGCGGTAGCCCAGGCCCAGGCCATCGGGGGCGCTGCAGCCGTCACGAGTCCAGTCGAGGCCGGGAAAGGGGAGGGCACTGCCCGCATAGGCGCCGTACTGGGCGGTGTAATCGCTGACCGGGCCCCAGCCGGTGCGCTTGACATAAGCCAGCCGGTCGCTGGCGAGATCGAGGCCCGCGAGGGCTGGAGTGCCGGGCAGGCGCAGCGTAGCAGGCCGCTCCCTGTAAGCCTCCTGCAGGGCAGCGAGCAGGCCCGGATCGTCTGCGTAGCGGGCCAGGATGGCCTGGGAACCGGTGTCCTGCAACTCCGGCCGGGAGGCGTAGTCGGCCGGGCTCGTGGCGGCCGGCAGCGGTGCCTGGGCGCAGGCGGCGAGCAGGGCACAGAGCGTGGCGGCAGCAAGGATTGGACGCATGGGTTCCTCCAGAGCGGGGGGCGCGGGAGCGGGGCGCTGGCGTATTGGGCAGTGGAGACTGGTGCCCCCGCAGTCTAAGGGAAGGGTTCGGGAAGCCGGTCAGGCGCAGGTCATGTGGAAGCCCGGGGCGCACCTATCATGGGGGCGTGACCGTCCAGCCTGTCTCCCAGAGCGCCGCCCTTCCGGAGACCACCCGCGTACGGATTCAGCAGGAGGCGGCCCGGCTTTTCGTGCAGAGCGGCTACCACGGCGTCAGCATGCGGGAGGTCGCGCAGGCGGTGGGGGTCACCAAGCCCGCGCTCTACCACCACTACGCCGACAAGGAGGCGCTGTTTCTCTCCATGCTCGACGGCGCCCTGGCGGGTCTGGCCCGGCTGGTGGAGGAGGCGTCGGCCCAGAGCGGCCTGCGCGCCCAGCTGGAGACCCTGGTGCGCGAACTGCTCGCCAGCGCACCGGAGCAGCGGGTGGGCCTGCAGCTCGCCAGTGAACTGCGGCATGTCAGTCCGGCCCGGCGCGCAGCCTTCGAGCAGGCCTACCGCCGGGTCTGGATGGGCGGCCTCTCGGCCCTCTTCGAACAGGCGGCGGCGCGCGGTGAGCTGCGCCAGGATCTGCCCCCCGCCCTGCTCACCCGGGCGTTCCTGGCCCTGACCTATCCGCTGGTCACGGGCGTGCCCCCGGCCGACCCGCAGGGCACCGCCCACGCCCTGCTCGCCGTGTATCTGGACGGCGCCACGCCTCACCACTCCCGGGAGACGACCGCCCGCCAGATGAAGACCTCTTCATCTGATTGACATGAGCTGGCCTCCACTCTTCCCGGAGGATGGGCACCAACGCGCCGCACGGGCGCGGTTTTTGGGTCTAACCCTCTTCGGCTTCCTGGGCGTGCGTGGCAGCGTCCGTTTTCGACCTGTGGAGTGACCAATGGAAACCTTATTCGGATGGATCACGCAGCCTGAGGCCTGGCTGGCGTTCGCGACCCTGTTACTGCTGGAGATCGTGCTCGGCATCGACAACGTCATCTTCATCTCGATCCTGGCCGGCAAACTGCCGCCCGAGCAGCAGCAGCGCGCCCGCACTATCGGCCTGCTGGGCGCCATGCTCATGCGCCTGGGGCTACTGTTCTCGATCACCTGGGTCTACAGCCTCAAGAACGAACTCTTCTCCGTGCTGGGCCAGGGATTCTCAGGGCGCGACCTGATCCTGATCTTCGGGGGGCTGTTCCTGCTGTACAAGGCCGTCAAGGAGATGCACGAGCAGCTGGAGGGCCCGGAGGATCACCAGCCGTCGGTGGGGGGCCGGGTCGGCGCCAATTTCGCCGCGATCATCGGCCAGATCATGCTGCTGGACATCGTGTTCAGTCTGGACTCGGTGATCACGGCCGTGGGCATGGCCGACGACATCGGCGTGATGGTCGCGGCAGTGGTCGTCACGGTGGCCATCATGCTGGTCGCCGCGCGCCCCATCGGCGACTTCGTGCAGGCCCACCCGACAGTCAAGATGCTGGCCCTGGCCTTCCTGCTGCTGATCGGCGTGAACCTGATCGCCGACGGCTTCGGCTTCAAGATTCCCAAGGGCTACACCTACTTCGCCATGGGCTTCGCGATCGGCGTGGAACTGCTCAACCTGCGGATGCGCAAGGGCCGCGCGGTTCGCCTTCACCCCACGGATCGCCAGCCTGACCCGAACTGAGCCGGAGAGGGGAGCGCTCCCGCGTCACCCCTGAGCCCCATTTCTGAACCTGCCGCGGACACCGCGGCAGGTTTTATTCATCCGCGAATAGGCCGGCGCCGTGCGGCCACCTGCCTACGGTGCGGTCGGAGGGGCCGCGGCCCGGCGCCCGGACTCCGTGGGCCAGTTGGCGAGCGCGGCGCCCGAGAGGATCACCCCGGCGACCAGCCACACGCTCAGCGGCAGACGTTCATGCAGAGTCAGGGCGCTGAGGATCAGCGCGATCACCGGGGCCAGGGTATTCCAGACGCTGGTGCGCGCCGCCCCCAGCACCTGTGCCCCGCGCGCCCACGCCAGGTACGCCACGACATTCGCCCCCAGCGCGCTCAGGGCCACCCCGAGATAGGCCCCGGCCGGGACGTCGGCACTGATCTGGACGTGCCCGAGCGCGAAGGCCAGGTAGGGCAGGCAGCCCAGCGCCAGACTGAAGGCCACGAAGGGCAGGGCGCCGACCCGCCCCGAGAGCGTGCGGTTGAAGACCGTGTACAGCGCCCAGGCAGTCGCCGCGAGCAGCAGCCACGCCATCCCCGCGAGCGTCACGGCCGTGCCGGGCTGCCGGGTCAGGGCCAGCAGCCCGAGCAGGCCGCAGAACGCCAGCGCCACCCCGGCGACCTGCCGGCGCGTGAAACGCTGCCCGAACAGCAGCCCCAGCGGCAGCACCAGCACCGGCACCATGCCGTTCACCACGCCCGCCACCCCTGCCGGACTGAGCGCGATCCCGTGCAGGAAGAAGGTCTGGAACAGGGTGTTGCCGAGCACCCCCACGCCGGCCACACTGAGCCAGGTGCGGGCGTCCCAGCGCGGCCAGCCGCCCATCGCCCGCAGGGCCAGCGGCACCATCACGCCGCCCGCGATCAGGAAGCGGCCCACGTTGATGGTCTCGGCGTTCAGGAAGCGCAGCAGGGCCTTGAGAACCACGACGTTCGCTCCCCACAGCACCACCGTGACGATCACGCCCAGCAGAGCCGTGCGCGACTGGGCCGGGCTGTAGGTGGTCAGGGGAGACAGAGACGCCGCTGGCGGCCGGGGGGAGGCCAGGGTCTGGCGCTGAGGAAGGGAAGGGGGCACAGTCCCCGGAGGATAGCCCCCTCGGGAGCGCCCGGCCTGCCGGGTTCAGCCGCCCAGCCGCTCCTGTCCGGTGAACGCGCCCATGGAGCCCCGCTTCATCCGCTAGGATGACCCCGCCACCAAGGAGGCTGCGTCTTGCCCGTCACCCGTCTGGAAATCTGTACCGAACACCTGTCGATCGAAGTCCGCGAGGCACTGCTGGACGCGGTGTGGAACGCCCTGAGGATCAGTCCGGGGATGGTCACGGCCGACGGCAACGTCGAGCTGGCACTGGCCCAGTGCGATCCTGACATCCGCCCCGAGGACGCGCCGCTGGTGCGCGTCGACGGCCAGGAGTTCCGCAACGTGACCCCGGAGCGGCTCGTTACCCTGATGAAGCGCTGGTCGAGGTAGCGCTGCTCAACGGAGGGCCGATCCGACGGCCCCTGAGACAAAGCCCCGTCAGGGCGCCCCCACCGCTGGAGTCTGGTCGGCAGCCCCCGCCTGGAGGGCCTGCAGGGCCGCCTCCAGCGTCGTGTCCCGCCCCTGGGTGGTCAGCAGGCCGATGTCCAGCGGCGCCAGCACATCCGGCGTGATGCGCTCCGGCAGCGGCTGGCCGTCGGCCGTGAACGCCCTGAGGATGGTCACCGCCATCACGCCGCCGTCGGGCAGCGGGCCGAAGGTCACGCCGCTGTTGCCCACGCCCCGGGTGGCCTCGCCGACCGCCAGCACGCCGGCCTGCCGGGCGAAGAAGGTGAAGACCTCCGAGCAGGACGCGGTGTTCGGCCCCACCAGGATCGCGGCCGGGCCGGTCCAGACGCCGGGCCGGTCTCCATTCACAAGCAGATCCAGGGGGCGGGGCTCGGCCCCGTTCAGGCCCCGGTAGGTCTGGCTGCCCTGGCGAAACTGCATCCGGTACTGCACGGGCGCGAACACGCTGGCCGCCGCCACGCACTCGGCCAGGCTGCCCCCGCCGTTGAACCGCAGATCGACCACCAGCGCCCGCGCGCCCGCCGCCTTGGCCTCCTGCAGCCGCGCCAGGAACAGTTCGGAGGCGTCGCTGGGCAGGAAGGTCGGGTAGGAGATCACGGCGACCCTGCCGTCCGGCCCGGCCCAGCCCAGGGTCGGCACGTCCCGCGCCTGCAGGATCCGGGTGCTCAGGCTCAGGGACTGCTCCGCCTGCCCGGCCCGCCTGAGCGTGACCTGAAGGGGCGCCCCGGCGCGCTCCAGCCGGATGAACTCGTTCGGGCCGACCGCCGCGTTCACCGCGCCCCGTTTGCCCGCCGCCTCGCCGTTCACGGTGGTCAGCAGGTCGTTGACCTTCAGGCCCCCCTGCTCGGCGGGGCTGCCCGGCATCAGCGAGACCACCAGCAGGCCGCCCTCGACCCGCACGACCCGCGCGCCGGTGCGGGGCACCGCCAGATCCTGCGAGACCTCCTGCAGGCGCAGGGCGGCCTCCGGGTCGCGCACGGCCATGTGGGCGTCGCCGAATTCGCGCAGCAGGTCGCCCAGCACGCCGCGGGCGGTGGCGAAGTCGCAGGCGTCGCCGGCCGGGGCGCAGCGCTCCTCCAGAATCCCCCGGTATTTCTCGCTCAGCGCCGGCAGGTCGGCGGTCGACCAGCCGTAATACTCCCGCAGCGCGCGCCCGGTCGCCGCCTGATACAGATCCGTGGCGGGGCTCGCCCAGGCCGCGCCCAGGGTCAGACCCAGACACAGGGCGCGCACGGAAAAACGGCGCACAGAGAAAGAGCGCAGCGCCGGGCGGCGGGCCGGTCGGAACCAGAGGGGGGGCACACCCCAGGCTAGCGTCCCCCCGCCCCCCCGGCGTGATGACCGCGTCCACAATGTCCCCCGGATGGGGGAGGGCGGCCGGAGTGGGCGGCCCCGAGGTCAGGAAGAGTCTTCCGCCTGATGGGCTGTGCTCAGGAAGACGTGCCCAGCACGAGTCGTCCAGTCTGCGCTGCGGACTGTACCCGTCCGGTCTACCCGGAAGCTGGCTCTGACCCTCCGGCGGTTCCTAGAACTTCGCCTGTGCCTTGAGCGACGTCAGGCTCAGCGACTCGCCCTGGAGGGCCTGACCACCCGTGACCTGGACGCCGAAGTAGCCGTGGCCGGTGCGGGCGGCTGCGTCCAGCGCCGGGCCGCTCAGGGTGAAGGCCCGGCTCGCGCCCGCCTGCACGCTCACGGTGCCGATGGCCTGCGCCGCCTCGTTGGCCGGGCTGCAGGCATACGCGGGCGGAACGACCGGCAGCGCCGTGCAGGAGCTGCCCAGGTCGCGCAGGCTGCTCCGCACATACACCTTCAGGCTGCTCAGCGTGCCGCCCGTGGCCGCGTAGGTCGCGTTCCCGCTGATGCTCAGGCCCTGCAGCGCCGCCGCCAGGGTGGAGCCGCCCAGGACGTCACGGTCCATGTACACGACCTGACCCATCGAGAGGGCCGTGTTGCCCAGCGGAATGGTGGCGTCCGGCAGAGCGACCGGCGGGGTGGGGATGACCCCGCAGGAGGCCAGGGCGAGCAGGGCGGCCAGGGGCAGGCTGGCCTTTACGGATCTGTGGGTGGGCGTCTTCATGGATCGTGACCTCCAGGGTCGGGGATGGACGTGGGCAGGGATCGTGTCCGGGAGGCCGATCTGGCGGAACCAGAGCACGCGGCCACGACGGGCACGTCTGCCAGCCTACCGTGTGGGCTTCCGACCTCCGGCGGTCTTCAGGACTGTGTGAAGTCGGGGCTGTGTAAAGCCGGGGCACCGGCGGCCATTGCGGGCCCGCCGGTGCGGCCGGGCCCGGCGCGCCGCCGCGTGGGCCGCAGGGACGCTCTGCTAGCCTGCCCCCATGAAGCGCCGCCCTACCGTCACCCTGAACCCGGCCGCCGTGAGGCGGATCACGGGCCGCTATCCCTTCGGCCACCGCGCCGACATCGCCAGCAGCGACCCCGGCATCGCGCCCGGCGAGGTGGTGGATGTCCGGGCGCCCACAGGCCCCGTGCTGGCGCGCGGCTACTTCAATCCGGAGGGCGCCACGCCCCTGCGGCTGCTGTCCTGGACGGGCGAGGAGATCGATCTGGCGTTCTACCGCCGGCGGGTGCGCGCGGCGCTGGATCGCCGGGCCGGGCAGATCCACGGCACCGACGCCCTGCGCGTGCTGCACGCCGAGGCCGACGGCCTGCCGGGAGTGGTGGCCGACCAGTTCGGCAGCGTGCTGAGCGTGCAGCTGCGGAATGCCGGCGTGGAGCGCCACAGAGGGCTGATCGTGCAGGCGCTGCGGGCCGAGACGGGCGCTGCCGCCGCCTTCGAGCGCAGCGACACGGGCGAGCGCCGCCGCGAGGGCCTGAACCTGACCACCGGCACCCTCTGGGGCGACGTCCCCGAGCGCGTGAGCTTCCACGAGGACGACCTGGAGCTGCATTTCGCGCCCATGGACGCCCAGAAGACCGGCTTTTTCCTCGATCAGCGCGACAACCGCCGCCTGATGCGGGGTCTGGTGAACGCCGGACACGGCTTTCTGGACGTGTATTCCTACACCGGGGGCTTCAGCCTGCACGCGGCCCGCGCGGGCGCCAGGGCGACCGCCGTGGACAAGGATCAGGTGGCGCTGGGGGCGCTGGAACAGGCCGCCCGCCTGAACGGCGTCAGCGTGGGCGTACGCTGGGGGGACGCCCTGGAGGTGCTGACCAGCCTGAGCCGCGAGAAGCGGCAGTTCCAGGCCGCCGTGCTCGATCCGCCCACGCTGGCCAAACGCCGCGACGACGTGCCGAACGCCAAGCGGGTGTTCACCGAGGGCGCGGCCCTGACGCTGGGCATGCTGGAACCCGGCGGCCACCTCCTGATCAGCACCTGCGCCCACTACATCCGGGTGGAAGACCTGCTCGACGCGGCCCGCGTGGCCGCCGCGACCGCCGGGTGCGACGCGGAGGTCACGCAGATCACCTACCAGCCGGCCGATCACCCACATCTGCTGAGCGTGCCCGAGAGCCTCTACCTGAAAAGCGTGCTGCTCAGAAAACGCGTGTGAATCGGGATCAGCCTTCATCGCTTATGCTAAGGAACACATGAGTGCTGTGATCCATCTTCAAGCGCTGGGCCTCACCGAATACGAGGCCCGCGCCTACACGGCGCTCCTCGCGCTCGGGCGGGCGGTGCCGGCCCGGGTCGCGCGTCAGGCGGGGATTCCGCGCCCCAAGATCTACGAGACCCTGGAACGACTGGAAGGGCGGGGCCTGGCCGCCAAGGTCGGTCAGAACCCCCTGGAATACGCGCCGCTGAGCGCCCGTGAATATCTGTCGCGGGCCCGCCGCTCCTTCGACGACCGGCTGGGCGCCCTGGAGCGCGATCTGACCCGGCTGGCCCCCGACCCGGCCCCCGAAGCCGTCTACCACCTCTACGGGGAAGCCGCCATCCGCAGTCTGTGTGAGGATCTGACCCTCAACGCCCGCCGCAGCCTGCATATGGCGGGCGACACGGCCCTTTCGGGTCGCCTGGAACGGCTGACCCCACGCGGCGTGGATCTGCATGTGAGCGCACTCGCGGATCTGCCCAGCATCGCGGCCCAGGGCCAGCGCGCCTTCCTGCTGGCCCGCGACGGCGAGGCCGCCGTCATCGCCCATTTCATCGACGAGACAGGCGTGGGCGAGGCGCACGGCGTCCACACCCACAACCCGGTCATCATCCACCTGATTGAGGGGTACGTGGGGCTGGCTGCCCGTCATGCCCAGGTCGCCCCCTGACCGGGTTGCGTGCCCTGTTGACAACTTAGGGGGGCGCTGTTAACCTAGCTGAGCCCGAAGAAAGGGCGCAGGAAAAAGAGGGGCTGTGGCGCAGCTGGGAGCGCGTCTGAATGGCATTCAGAAGGTCAGCGGTTCGATCCCGCTCAGCTCCACCAGAAGAAGAATGAACCCTGAGGGTAAGCCTCCGGGTTCGTTTTTTCATGTCAACTCTGTTCCCGACTTCGCACCTCGCTCGGGGAGGCGGCGGTTTGCGGAGGGTCTCCTCGTGAGTGCTCAGGTCGCCAGAACTGGTGAAGGGGAATCGGAGTCCCTGGATGCCCTCCACGGCCCCCGTCGGGCCTCAGAAGGCAGTCATGCCGCAGGAACCAGCTGGTCGACCTCTGCAGAAGGGAAAAGCTGACGCCGGCCCCCCAATGTGCGTGGGATGCCGGCGCTCGAATCTCCTGGAGAGTGTCTGGAGGCCACCTCGCTCAGGGCGTCGGCGTGGCCTTCCACCCGGTGGCGGTGGAGGTGCCTCCCGTGAACACGAAGCCCGTCCCGATCGCGCCCGCGACTCCCGAGGCCCGCGCCTGGGGCAGCGGACTCATGGGCGTCCAGGTGTTCTTTGCGGGGTCGTAGGCCGTCACGTCGGTCATGGGGACGTCGTGGCTGGTTTCGCCGCCGGCCACCACGATCCTCCCGGCCAGCAGGAAGGTCGAGTTGCCCATGTGGCTGCGGGCGCGGGGAAGCGGCGCCAGGGCACTCCAGGCGTCCGTGGCCGGGTCGTAGACATGCGCGGCAGCCTGGGTGACCAGCTTGGAGTCGTGCCCGACCTGCCCACCGATGGCGTAGATCCGGCCGCCGACCACCGCCGACGCCAGGTGGTGCCGGGGAAGGGGGAGCGGCGCCGCCGGTGTCCAGGCGCTGGTGCCCGCTTTTAGGACATAGTGGTCGCCCAGATCCCTGGTGCGCTCCGGATTCGTGCCCCCGAAGTAGTGCAGGTCGCCGTTCAGCTCCTCCAGCTGGCCGGCGGCGGTGTCGACCGGCAGATCCGGCAGACGGCTGTAGCTGCGGCCCGCCACGTTGTAGCGCCAGACGGCCCGCGTGCCGTACACCTGGGCCGTCCAGGCGCTGTTCGCCACATAGCCACCGGCGAAGAAGATGTCCGTGCCATCCGTGGTCATGCCCGCGTGGGTCATGCCCCGCCCGGGCACGGCGGGAAGGGGTGTCCAGGCGTCGGTGGCCGGGTCGTACACCTGCGCCCGGTCGGTCGGGGTGCAGCAGGGCTTGCGGCTGTCGAAGCCGCCGAACACGTAGAGCCGGCCGCCGACGACCTCGCCCTGGGCCTCGGAGACCCGGTCGGGCTGGGCGGCCACGGCGGCGTACGTGAACGCGCTCGGCGCGGGGGGCGGGGGGCTGACCCGGCAGTCCAGGGTCGCGGCGGCCCAGTCCGCGTGGTCGTAGGCGATCCCGTCGCCACCGTCGGTGACTGTCAGGGTCAGCTCCCTGACTCCGCTCAGCCTGACGGTCAGCCCCAGGGCTCTCTCGCCGCCCCGGCGAAGGCCGCTGTCGAACAGTCTGACGCCGTCTCCGGAGACCAGGAAGGCGGCGCTGCCCCGGTTGCCCACCTCATCGTCTATCCCAACCCTGGCCGTCAGCGACGTGCAGCGTCCGTCCAGCCGGTAGCGGATCTGGCCCTGGGCGTGCATCCCCAGGCCCCTGGCGAACGTCTCGCCCCCCACGCTCAGGGGTCGGCCGTCTCCTTTCCCCTGCTCGCCATTGCTGAGGTTCTTCTCTATAGGCCCCCAGCTGTTGCTGGCAGAGAGGGAAGGCAAGGTGTCCAGATCGTGCAGGCCACTGGGAACTGCGGCTGCCATGGGATCGGCGTCGCTCCAGGGGTGGGTCTTTCCGCCGGCATAGGGGTCGGTCGGCCCTGGCCCGGGGCCGCCGGAGGGGCCGGAACCGGGGTTTGCGGGCGATCCGCAGGCGCCCAGCAGGCCCGCGAGAGTGAGGGCGAGGGCCGCGCGGGCGATCCGGTTCGGCCTGCCTGTGCCGTGGCCGGACGCTCCTGATCCAGAGTCAGAGGGAGTGGTCATGGGTACCCCGAGGGTGCCGGTCGGGGCGTAAAACATTCGCTGCACGGGGCTTGAGCGAGTCTTCATCGCTGGGCCGTCCGGCTGCTGGACATATTGGGCTGGTCAGGCACCGTCCATGCTGGGGTGGCTAAAGCACCTGAACCGTGTGCTGGGGGCAAAACTCGCACGTGCGACCCAACTGCACCGCCGGGCCCGTGGCCTGTTCCGGATCCGGCAGGGGCCAGGGCTTGTGCGATTCGCCCTGAACCGTTACTCTGATGCGGCTCAGGGATTCGCCGCTGCCGCGGCGCCGGGCAGATCAGGCGATGTAGCTCAGCTGGTTAGAGCGAACGACTCATAATCGTTAGGTCCGCGGTTCAAGTCCGCGCATCGCCACCATCCAAGACAGACCCGCCTGACCGGCGGGTTTTCTCGTGTGCCTGTCGGCTGTCCTAGACCGGACGGCCCGCCATCATGAAGCTGGCCGTCATGCCGCCGTCGACCGGGAGGATGGCCCCGGTCACGAAACTGGCGGCGTCGCTGCCCAGGAAGTAGACCGCCTCGGCCACCTCCTGGGGTTGGCCCAGGCGGCGCAGGGCGTGCAGATCCTCGTAGTCCCGGCGGGTCTGGGCCGGATCGGTGCTGTCCTCGATCGACTGCAGCACGCCCTCGGTGGCGATCGCTCCGGGCGCCACGGCGTTCACCCGGATGCCGCGCGGCGCAAGATCCAGGCTCATCGCGCGGGTCAGGTTGACCAGCCCGCCCTTGCTGGCGTTATAGGCAGCGTTGCCCTGCTCGGCGAACAGGCCCTGCACGCTGGCCACGTTCACCACGGCGGCCCCGTGCGGCATCAGGTCGACCAGTTCACGCACCAGCAGCAGAGGCGCGCTGAGGTTCACCTCCAGGGTGCGCGCCCAGCCGCGTTCGCTGACCTCCAGCACGCCGCCGTGGGCGCCCTGGTAGGCGGCGTTGTTCACCAGCACCAGAACGCCCCCCGACTCGCGCGCCGCCTGGGCGATGCGCGCCCGGCCCCGCGCGGTGGTGATGTCCGCCTTCAGCCGGGCGTGGCCCCGCAGGACGGGCGGCAAGTTGAGATCCACGCTGATGACCCGCGCGCCTCGCCCGGCGTACAGCTCTGCGATGGCGCGGCCGATGCCACGGGCCGCGCCGGTCACGACGACCGTGGGGACAGACGGAGTGGGAGTGGTGGCCATGTCTCCAGTGTCGGACAGCCTTCCGGGATCGGCTTCGATTCACAACCCTGGGTGAATGCCCGGCCGGGCAGGGGCGATGTGGGGCTGGCACCGTGCGGTGTCCAAACAGTGGCAGCGTCCGGCACCCACTGAGCCGTCAGCAGAAGGGGGAGACGGCACGACGCCTCTCCCCCTCGGATCCGGGTCGCCGATCCGTGCTACTTCTTCGCCGCCTCGATCAGGGCCGGGACGATCTGGTTCAGGTCACCGACGATGCCGTAGTCCGCCACCTTGAAGATGGGCGCCTCGGCGTCCTTGTTGATGGCGATGATGTTCTTGCTCTTGCCCATGCCGCTCAAGTGCTGCACGGCGCCGCTGACCCCCAGGGCGATGTAGGCCCCCGGCTGCACGGTCTTGCCGGTCTGGCCAACCTGCTCGGCGTAGGGGCGCCAGCCGGCGTCCACCACGGCGCGCGTGGCCCCCACCCCCGCCCCGATGGCGTCGGCGAAGCCCTCGACGTAGGCCGCGAAGTTCTCCGGGCTGCCCACGCCGCGCCCGCCGGTCACGATCACGTCGGCTTCGGTCAGGGCCACGCGGCTGCTCTTCTCCACCGAGCGGCCGGTGATCTCCACGCGGGGGGCCGGCAGCTCCAGTTCCACGTCGTATTCCTCGCCGGCCTGGGCGGCGGGCGCGGCGGCCTGGAACGATCCCGGCTTGACGCTCACGACCACGACCGGCCCCTCGGCCTCCACGGTCTCGGTGACGCGCGCCAGGTAGGTGTAGCGCTGCGCCCGCAGGGCCGCGCCCTCGCTGCTCAGGCTGATGGCGTCTTCCAGATAGGGCGCGCCCAGCTTGACTGCCACGCGCGGGGCGAATTCGCGGCCGCTGCGGCTGCCACCGATGATCACGGTGTTCGCCTCGCCCTCCTGGGCGATCTGCGCGGCGGCGGCGGCCCAGAGTTCGGCGTTGTAGGTCGCCAGCGCGGGCAGATCCGCCACCAGCACCTGATCGGCGACGGCCGCCGCCTCCTTCGCCACGGCGCCGATGCCCTGGCCCAGCACCAGAAGGGTTACGGGGCCCTCACGGCCGGAGGCACGGGCCGCGGTGACCATCTCCAGGGTCGATTTGGCGAGCGAGCCGCCACTGTGTTCAGCCACAATCAGGATCATGCGAGCACCTTCGCTTCGTTTCTCAGGAGGTTCAGCAGTTCGGCGGCAGCGGCCTGGGGATCCTTGCCGTCGATCATGTGGTTGCGCCGCGCCCGCGTCTGGATCTCGGCCCCCACGAGCCTCACCGCGCTCTGGGAGGGATAGCTCGCCGGGTCGTCCTTGCGGAGTTCCTTCTTCTTGGCCTTCATGATGTTGGGCAAGGTCGGGTAGCGCGGCTCGTTGAGGCCCTGCTGGGTGGTCACGACCGCCGGCAGGCTGGCGCGGAAGCTCTCGTTGCCGTCGTCCACGTCGTGGCGGCCGCTCAGGGTGTCGCCCTCGACCTTCAGTTCGTTCGTCCAGGTGAGCTGCGGCCAGCCCAGGCGCTCGGCCGTGGCCGCGCCCAGCGCCTGCGAGTCCCAGTCGGCCTCCTGGCCGCCCACCAGAATGAGGCCGGCGCCCTCCTGCTGGGCCACCTGGGCCACCATGGCGCTCAGCGACACGGCGTCGTAGCGGGCGTCCGTCTCGATGTGGATGGCACGGTCGACGCCCATCGCCAGGGCCGTCCGCAGGGCGTCCTCGTTGCGTTTGGGGCCGATGGCCAGCGCAATGATCTCCTCGACCTGGGCGCCGCCCTCACGCAGCCGCAGGGCTTCCTCGACCCCGTACTCGTCCATGCCGTCGATCACGACGGTGGTGCCGTCCAGATCGACCGTCTGACCTTGAATCTTGATCCGCGCTTCCGCGTCGGGAACTTGTCTTACGAGCGTCAATATTTTCATCGGGCCTCCGTGGGTGACAGATAGGGAACAGGTCGGTCGCGGTCACCTCAGCATGACAAATTATACCGAGTACAAGTTTAGCAGACCATTCACTTCGCGCCGAGTAGGTGACTGGGCAACCCTGCTCGGCCCCCAGAATCTGACGAACCGGTGAGAATTGACCACCAGATCATAAAAAACGTGCCAACCCGCCTCGCCACGTTTCTCATCTGCGGCGCTCGGTGGGCAGCGCATAGTCCAGGCATGAAGAGACTCATTGCCATGACTGCCCTCGTGACCGCCGCGACCGCCGGGGCACAGACCATCGAACTCGGCCTGACCGGCGGCTATGCCAACGGCCTGAGCGGTGAAGTGTTCGTCCACTCGCCCAACGTGATTGGCCCGGTCGGCGTGAAGGTCGGCGTGGCCTACACCCGCCCCGTGGACGCGATCCGTGACAGCAGCGATCTCGGTCTGGGCACCTTTGCGGATGCCAAACGGCCCACCTCAGCCGGCGGATTGGATGCCAAGGAATATGGCAGCCATACGGTCGTCTCCCTGGACGCCACCTATGGCCTCGGAGAAATTGCGCCGGGGATCGATACTCTGGTGTACGCTGGTGGCCGCTACGGGATGTTTAAGAGCACCGAGGACTACGGCTCGAACAAATCGACCTACTCGGCCAATGCTTTCGGTATCGGCTTCGGTTCGATGGCCAGCTATGCCCTGACGGGCAATCTGAGCTTGGTTGGCGATCTGGGCTTCGACTACTTCTTCAACTCCAATATCAACCAGGTCAACACTCTGGCCACTGGTGGCACGAACACCGCCACCTACGAAACGAGTGACGCTGACTACAAGACCTACAGCGACCGCTTTGTTCGCCCAGGCACGGCTTTCAAGGCCCGCCTCGGCGTGAAGTACACCTTCTAAAGCTCCACCTCTTCAGGGTGAACCGGCGGACTGGCTGGTTCACCCTTTTTGTGGTCTGTTCCTGCGTGCAGGTGGACTCGCAACTGTTCGAAGCCGGCCACGGTTCGGGGAAAGCCCAGATACGGGATGCACATCAGCAGCGCGCTCCTGAGTTCGGCCTCCGTGGCCCCGGCGTTCAGGGCGCCGCGCAGGTGGGTTCGCAGCTCCGGCGGACTGCCCAGCGAGACCAGCAGGGCGCAGGCGATCAGCTCCTTGGTCTTCAGGTCGAGGCCCGGGTGGTCGTATACGGTGTCGTAGGCGAAGTCACGGATGTAGGCGGCCAGGTCGTCGTCCAGCCCCTCCAGCCGCTTCAGGATGCGGGCCTGCTGGTCGCCGAAGATGATGTCTCTGGCCGGTGGTGAGGAGGGTTCGTTGCTCATGCGGTCAATGTAAGGGCTCCCGAAAGATGGGCGTCAGGCCCGGCTCGCTACAGTGGATTCGGGAGGGGCCTGTGCCGCAGGGGTCGTGGAGAACGTGAGTTTGGATGCGCCGTGACCTGCGCCCTGGCGATACTCTAGACTGAATGGAGTCCGTACATCCCGCCCGCAGTTCCGATCTGCAGCGTCTCAAGGCCCGCCCCGATTCCTGTCAGCCCCGCGCTTCTACCTGCGCTTCCGCCATTGGGGGTTCCCCATGAACAGATATGACGACCGCGCCCGCCTGGTTTTTCACTACGCAAGAGAAGAGGGAAACCGGCTGGGCCACGCGATGGTGGGGCCAGAGCACCTGCTGCTGGGCCTGATGCGCGAGGGCGGCACCGCCGCGACCATCCTGACCGAGTTCGGCGCCAGTCTGGACGGCCTGCGCCGCCGGGTCGAGGAGATCATCGGCCGGGGCGAGGGCAACCGCCTGAACGACGCCCCCAGCATTACGCCGCGGGCCCGCCGGGTCATGGAACTGGCCTCGGCCGAGGCGAGAAGCCTGGGCGCCCAGGTCACCTCGACCGAACACATCCTGCTGGGCATCATCCGCGAGGGCGACGGCGTGGCCTTCCGGATCCTGCAGGAGCTGACCAAGGATGTGGACACCATCCGCTGGCGCATCCTGGCGCAGGGCGAGGGCAGCGGCAGCAAGCCCGCCAAGCCGGTCGCCACGCCCTTTCTGGACGAGTACGGCCGCGACCTGACCAAGTGGGCGCGCGAGGGCAAGCTCGACCCCGTGATCGGCCGTTCCGAGGAAATCCGCCGCGTGACCCAGATCCTCACCCGCCGCACCAAGAACAACCCGGTGCTCATCGGCGATCCGGGCGTGGGCAAGACGGCCATCGTCGAGGGGCTGGCCCTGGCGATCTTCGAGAAGCGCACGCCGCCCAACCTGCACGGCGTCCGGCTGGTCAGCCTGGATCTTTCGGGCGTGGTCGCGGGCACCAAGTACCGGGGCGAGTTCGAGGAGCGGCTGCGCCAGATCATCGAGGAACTGCGCAACGCCAAGGTGATCGCCTTCATCGACGAGCTGCACACCCTGGTCGGGGCCGGCGGCGCCGAGGGCACGCTGGACGCCGCGAACATCCTCAAGCCGGCGCTCTCGCGCGGTGAGATCCAGGTCATCGGCGCGACCACCACGGGCGAGTACCACCGCTACATCGAAAAGGACGCCGCCCTGGAACGCCGCTTCCAGCCGGTCATCGTGCTGGAGCCCAGCCCCGCAGAGACCCTGCAGATCCTGCGCGGCCTGCGCCCCAAGTACGAGGAGCACCACGGCGTGCAGATTCCGGATCAGGCGCTGGAACTGGCCGTGCGGATCGGTGAGCGCTCCCTGCCCGGCCGCAACTTCCCCGACAAGGCCATCGACCTGATCGACGAGGCGGCCAGCCGCGTGCGTCTGAACATGAGCGTCGGCCTGCCGGTCTCCGAGAACGACGACGGCGAACCGATGGTCACCCGCGAGGACATGGAGGCTGTGATCAACTCCATGGGCGGCATCTACTCTGAAGAGACGGCCACCCAACTGGCCGACCTCGACAAGGAACTGCAGGATCAGGTGTACGGCCAGCCCGACGCCATCAAGGCGCTCAGCTCGGCCCTGCGCCGCGCCCGCGTGGGCCTGGGCGGGCGCACCCGCGTGGCCGCCAGCTTCCTGTTCGTGGGGCCCAGCGGGGTCGGCAAGACCTTCCTGGCCAAGGCCCTGGCCCGCAGCCTCTTCGGCTCGGAGCGCGCCCTGATCCGCGTGGACATGAGCGAGTTCCAGGAAAGCCACTCGGTGAGCAAGCTGATCGGCTCGCCTCCCGGCTACGTGGGCTACGAGCAGGGCGGCCGACTGACCGAGGCCGTGCGCCGCCAGCCCTTCTCGGTGATCCTGCTCGACGAGATCGAGAAGGCCCACCCGGACGTCTACAACACCTTCCTGCAGGTGCTCGACGACGGCCGCCTCACCGACGGTCTGGGCCGCACCGTGGACTTCCGCCGCACCATCCTGATCATGACCAGCAACACCGGCTTCAACGTGGGCCCGACCGTGGGCTTCTCGCCGGTCACGCCCGACAACAACGCGCCGCTGCGCAACATCTTCACCCCGGAATTCCTCGACCGGCTGGACGAGGTGATCCGCTTCAAGTCGCTGGGCGAGGAGGAACTGGTGCGCGTGGCCCAGCAGCTCATGGGCGAGATGCGCGAGGAGCTGGCGAGCCGCGAGCTGACCGTGACCTTCGATCCGGCCATCGCCTCCTGGCTGGTGGGCAAGCTCAAGGCCCGTGGCCCCAAGCACGCGGTCGGCAGCACCCGCCAGCTCCGCACCCTGGTGCGCGAGGAGATCGAGGACGGCCTGGCCCTGGAGCTGATCGGCAACGAGGGCGAGGAAGTGCGCGTGGTGCTGGGCGACGACGGCGTGCAGTTCGAACGCGGTCAGCCGGCTCCGCCGCAGATCCTGGCCTGAGGCTCGCCCGCTGAGGTGACCACCGGATTTAAACCCGGTGGTTTTCAGTTGCAGGGGTTGCGACGGGAACGCTGGCGGAGCCGGTCGGCGGCTCCCCGTGGGCAGGGCCGCCAGACCGGCCCCCACGTCAGATCGTTCGGGATGTGCTAAAATCTCCGTTTGGGTGACCCGCCCCGAGTCGTGTGGCGGGCTTTTTCATGCCTAACAGTGCAGATGGACAGAGCAGATGGCTGATAGCAGAGCGCTGAAAGCTGAATGCTCCAGACAAGGGAGCTGAACTATGGAATACCGGAACATCGCGATCATCGCACACGTCGACCACGGCAAGACCACGCTGGTGGACGCGCTGCTGCGTCAGACCCTGAAGCTCGGCCACGGTGAGGAGATCACCGAGCGCGCCATGGACTCCAACGATCTGGAAAAAGAGCGCGGGATCACCATCCTGGCGAAGAACACGGCCGTGGAGTACCAGGGCATCAAGATCAACATCGTGGACACCCCCGGCCACGCCGACTTCGGCGGCGAGGTCGAGCGCGTGCTGGGCATGGTCAACGGTTGCCTGGTGCTGGTGGACGCCGCTGAGGGGCCCATGCCCCAGACCCGCTTCGTGCTGCGCAAGGCCATCGAGCTGGGCCTCAAGCCCATCGTGGTCATCAACAAGATCGACCGCCAGGACGCCCGTCCGGAAGAGGTCGTCAACCTGACCTTCGACCTGATGGCCGAACTGGGCGCAAGTGACGACCAGCTCGACTTCCCGATCCTCTACGCCATCGCCCGCGAGGGCAAGGCCTTCAAGGAACTCGACAAGCCCCAGGACGACATGCACGAGCTGTTCGACATGGTGCTGGAGCACATCCCCGCGCCGGCTGCCGATCTGGACGCTCCCTTCCAGATGCTGGTCACGAACCTGGACTACTCCGAGTACATGGGCCGCATCGTGCTGGGGCGCATCCAGCGCGGCACCGTCAAGAAGGGCGACTTCGTGCAGCTGATCCACAAGGACGGCACCATGACCAAGTCGCGGATCGTGCAGCCCTACACGCATATGGGCCTGCGCCGGATCGAGGTCGATCAGGTCAGCGCCGGCGACATCGTGGCGCTGGCCGGGGTCGAGGACGCCCAGATCGGCGAGACCGTGGCCGACCTGGCCGATCCCGAGGCGCTGCCCATCATCACCGTGGACGAGCCCACCGTGTCGATGATCTTCCAGCCGAATACCAGCCCGTTTGCGGGCAAGGACGGCAAATACGTCACCTCGCGCCACCTGAATGACCGCCTGAAGAAGGAAGTCATGACCAACGTGTCGCTGAAGGTCGAGGAGATCCGCCCCGACGAGTTCAAGGTCTCCGGGCGCGGCGAGCTTCACCTCTCGATCCTGCTGGAAACCATGCGCCGCGAGGGCTACGAGGTGCAGGTCGGCGCCCCGCAGGTCATCATCCGCGAGATCGACGGCGAGAAGCACGAGCCCCTCGAGCACCTCGTGCTCGACATGCCCGAGTCGCTGTCCAGCGCCGTGATCGGCGTGCTGGGCTCGCGCAAGGGCCAGATGGTGAACATGGAGCCCCAGGGCAGCCGCGTGCGCGTGGAGTTCAAGATCCCCAGCCGCGCCCTGTTCGGCTTCCGCACCCAGTTCCTGACCATGACCCAGGGCGAGGGCATCATGAGCCACATCTTCGACGGCTACGCCCCCTGGGCCGGCGAGATCAAGAGCCGCCAGAACGGCTCGCTGGTCTCCATGGAAGACGGCCCGGCCTTCGCCTACTCGATCTGGAAGCTGCAGGATCGCGGCAACTTCTTCATCGACGCCGGCGCGGAAGTGTACGTGGGCATGATCGTGGGCGAGAACGCCCGCGAGCAGGACATGAACGTCAACGTCTGCAAGAACAAGAAGCTCACGAACGTGCGCTCCAGCGGCGCCGACGACGCCCTGACCCTGATCCCGCCCCGCAAGCTGAGTCTGGAAGACGCCCTGGAGTACATCTCCGAGGACGAGCTGGTCGAGCTGACCCCGCACTCCATCCGCCTGCGGAAGAAAGTGCTGAACCCCAGCTTCCGCAAATAAGCGGAAGGGAGACCGACCGGCCGGGAGCGTGTGCTTCCGGCCGGTTCTCCTGTCGGGTCAGCGTCCGTTCTGCCGCGAGTCCTTCCGCCGGATCATGGCGTTCCCTCGCACCATGCCCAGGCGCTCGTAAAAGGGCACCAGCTCGTCGTCGCAGGCGGAGTCGATCATGTACAGATCGCCCAGCGCGGTGATCACCAGCTCGACCAGCCGGGACGCGACGCCCTGGCCCCGCCACTCGGGAAGCACCTCCAGCAGCGGCAGGTAGGCGCTCAGCACGCCGTCGCTCAGGGCGGTCACGAAACCCACCACCTGACCGCCCGGTAGCCGGGCCAGGGCGCGGGCCTGCGAGCCGCGCAGGATTTTCAGGTGGGTGTCCGGACGCGGCGGGTGGGGCCAGCCCTCGAAGAAGCCCTGCAGGTGGTCGGGCGTCACGCCGTGCAGGAAGGTCTGGAAGGTCAGTGCATGAGGGGAATGGGAAGCCATGTTCCCTGATTGTCTCTCTCTGGTTCCTGGGGGCGAATCGGCAGGATGGCTCAGCGTGCCGTCACGGGCCGGCCTTGCATGGCTGATCGCGATCCCTTACGGTGCGCCATGTCGTCCGCCCTGTCCAGCGCTCCGGTCATCCGCCCTGCCACCCGTGCGGACGTACCCGCCATCCTGGAGATCTACAACCACGCCGTACTGCACACCACCGCCTCGTACGACCTGGAGCCGGTGAGTCTGGAGTCGCGGCTGGAGTGGTTCGGGCACAAGCAGGAGGGCGGCTGGCCGGTGCTGGTCAGTATCCTGGATCAGGAGGTCACCGGCTGGGCCACCTTCGGCCCCTTCCGCGAGAAGCCCGGCTACCGCTTCACGGCCGAGCATTCGGTCTACGTCCGCGACGGGTGGCGGGGCCAGGGCCTGGGGCGGGCGCTGCTGGAGGCGCTGATCGCCCAGGCCCGCACCCGTGGTCTGCACACCCTGATCGGCGGGGTAGACGCCGAGAACGCCGGCAGCCTGCGCTTCCATGAGGCGCTGGGCTTCGTGCAGGTCGCGCACTTTCGGCAGGTCGGGCACAAGTTCGGCCGCTGGCTCGATCTGGTGTTCCTGCAGTTGACGCTGAAGGCCGACCCAGAGTCGTGAAGGCGCCCGGCCTCGCCGGGAACTGTGGGCGGCCCGGCCCCGTATTCCGGGCATGGCACCACCGATCGCCACGGATGACCCCGGCAGGACGCGCCGCTCATGATCCCTGACCTGTCCTTCCTGCTCGGGCCTCTGGACTGGATCGTGCACCCACTGGCCGGGGTCGCGCTGGCGCATTTCGCGTCCGTGATCTTCACGCGCCGGGGGAAGCAGCCGGCCTACGTGGCCCACGCGTCCGGGATTCTGGCGCTGCTGGCCGTGCTGGGCGCCACGTGGGTGGTGCATCCGGCGGCGGGGATGCTGCTGGGCGCCTTCGCCTCGCGGGCCTTCAGGCGCCGCCGCGACGACCGGCCGGCCCTGGTCGCCGTGCTGCTCAGCGCTGGCCTGTTCATGCTGATGGGCGCCGGCTGGGTGATCTTCCCGCTGGCCGTGATGGCGATGCTGGCGCTGATGGGCGGGATGATGGCCGCCGGTCGCCGGGACGCCGCCGAACGGGGCGAGGGGACGCCGGTTCAGGCGCTGCCCCGGCAGGCCGGGGGGTTGCCGCTGGGGACGTTCGGCGCCGAGCCAGAGCCGGTGCCCGTGGCGCAGAGGGTTGCCCAGGCCAGCGCGGCCCAGCCCAGTTCAGCCCAGTCCAGCCCCGTACAATCTCAGACCGACCCCTTCACCGCCCTGCAACTCGATGCCCGCCTGCCCGGCGAGGTGCGCGCCCAGCTGGTGGCCCTCGACCTGCGGACGCGGGAGGCGCTGACCCACCTGAAGGCCCAGGGCCAGGGCGGCAGCGAGGCCGAGTATCTGGCCCGCACGATCCGCGAACAGTACGCGCCGGACTCGGTGGGCGCCTATCTCAAGCTGCCGCGCACCCGCGCGGACGTGACCCCCATCGAGGGGGGCAAGACGGGCAAGGATCTGCTCATGGAACAGCTTGACCTGCTGCTCACGGCCGTGCAGGACATCCTCGACCGCACCCTGAGGAGCGGTGGCCAGGAGCTGCTGACCCACCAGCGCTTTCTGGAGGACAAATTCCGGAAGGTCAAGCCCGATCTGGACGTGTAGAGAGTGGACGGGTGATGAATGATCGTCGATGGATGAGTGGCCCGGGGCGGCCATCGGCGTCACGGGGCCGCAGGTCGCCGGCAGGACTACTGCAAAGTCTGCGAAGTGGTAAGTAGGCATACGCTTCGGATGACCTCGCTGCTGTGCAGCTGTGCGAGTACCTCCCCTCAAGACGCTTGATGTGAAATGCGAACGGAGTCGTCCGGGTCACTGCCTTTTCTCCCTCCCTCCGTGTGGGGGAGGGCTGGGGAGGGGGGTGGCGGGCGAAGCTCGCCCTCGTACTGGACGCTCATTTCCCATCCCGTGTCCGATGCCGGTTCTTCTCATTTCACATCGGGCGCTCAAGGTGAGGCAAGTGGATCCCTGGCTCCCCTTGCCTTGCAGAGCCCGCAGGGAGGGGAGCTGGCACCGGAGGTGACTGACTGGAACAGCTGCGGAGTAGTGGGTTCGCCCCCAGCCCAGGCATAAAGGACAGAGCCTGCGACTTTGCGGTTGCCCTGAGGTCGCCCCCTGACCGGGTTACGTCCTGCACGTAACGCGCTATGCTCAGGGGTGATGACCGTCGCCCCCCGTTCAGTGACCCCTCCAGGGACGAGCCCAGTCACCCGCCAGGCGCTGTCGCTCCTGAAGTCCGTCTGGGGTTACGACGCCTTCCGGGGCGTGCAGGAAGACATCGTCACCACAGTGGTGGACGGCGGCAACGCGCTGGTGCTGATGCCCACCGGCGGCGGCAAGAGCCTGTGCTACCAGCTCCCCAGCCTGCTGCGGCCCGGCGTGGGGCTGGTCGTCTCACCATTGATCGCGCTGATGAAGGATCAGGTGGACACCCTGAAGGCGCTCGGCGTGCGGGCCGCCTTCCTGAACTCCAGCCTGTCGCTGCCCGAGACGCGCGAGGTCGAGGCCGCGCTGATGGCCGGCGACCTCGACCTGCTGTACGTGGCGCCTGAACGTCTGCTGCTGCCGCGCACGCTGGAGCTGCTCTCGCGGGTACAGGTCGCGCTGTTCGCCATCGACGAGGCGCACTGCGTCTCCCAGTGGGGCCACGACTTCCGGCCCGAGTACCAGGGGCTGCGCGCGTTGCCCGAGCGCTTCCCCGACATCCCGCGCGTGGCCCTGACCGCCACCGCCGACGACCGCACCCGCGCCGATATCCTCAGCGTGCTCTCGCTGCACGGGGCGCCGCAGTTCGTGTCCAGCTTCGACCGCCCCAACATCCAGTACCGGGTGGCGAACAAGGAAGGCCCCAAGACCCAGCTGCTCGACTTCATCCGGGCCGAGCACCCGGGCGACGCGGGCATCGTCTACTGCCTGTCGCGCAAGTCGGTCGAGGAGACGGCGAAGTGGCTGGTGGCCCAGGGCATCGACGCCGTGCCCTACCACGCCGGGCTGCCGCCGCGTGAGCGCTCCATGGCGCAAGACCGCTTCCTGAACGAGGAGGGGCTGGTCGTGGTCGCCACGGTGGCCTTCGGCATGGGCATCGACAAGCCCAACGTGCGCTTCGTGGCCCACCTGGATCTGCCCAAGAGCATGGAGGGCTACTACCAGGAGACCGGCCGCGCCGGGCGCGACGGCCTGCCCAGCACCGCCTGGATGGTGTACGGCCTGGCCGACGTGGTGAACGTGCGCCGGATGCTGGCCTCCTCCGACGCTCCCGAGGAGGTCAAGCGCATGGAGGCCGGCAAGCTGGACGCCCTGCTGACCTACTGCGAGGCGGGGACGTGCCGCCGCCAGGTGCTGCTCTCGTATTTCGGGGAAGACCTGCCGGAGCCCTGCGGCAACTGCGACACCTGCCTGCAGCCCCCGAGCGTGCGCGACATGACCCGCGAGGCGCAGATGGCGCTCTCGGCCGCCATCCGCACCGGCAACCGCTTCGGCGCCGCCCACCTGACCGACGTGCTGATGGGCCACGCGACCGAGAAGGTGATCTCGATGGGGCACCACCACCTGCCCACCTACGGGGTCGGCAAGGGCCACGACGAGAAGACCTGGCGCGGGGTGCTGCGCCAGCTCGTCAGCCTGGGCTACCTCGCGGCCGGTGAGCATCACGGCCTCATGGCGACCGGCAAGGCGCGCGGGCTCCTCAGGGGCGAGACGACCCTGCTGCTGCGCGAGGACACCCTGCAGCCCCGCGCCAGTAAACGCGAGCGCGACCGCTCGGCCCGCCCCGGCCGGGTGCCGGTGGAGGCCCAGGACGCCCCGCTGTTCGAGGCCCTGCGCGCCTGGCGGCTGGGCAAGGCCCGTGAGCTGGCCGTGCCGCCCTACGTGATCTTCACCGACGCCTCGCTGAAGGTGATCGCGGAGCTGCGCCCCGGCAGCCACGCCACGCTGGGCACCGTGCCCGGCGTGGGCGTGCGCAAACTGGCCGACTTCGGCGACGAGGTGCTGGGCCTCGTGCAGCAGCACGGCGGCGAGTCCCGTGCCGCCCGGCCGGTTCCGGCGCCGGCCGAGCGGGGAGCCCGCGAAAACAGCGTGCTGCTGGGGCTGCTGAAGCCGAAGCCCACCGCGCTTCCCCTGCTGGACGACGCCGGAGCGGGCGAACCCCACCCCGGCGTCGCGGAGGCCCTGCGGGAGCTGCGCCGCGAGCTGTCCAGGGAGAGCGGCCACAGCGCCTTCGTGGTGTTCCCGAACGCGGCGCTGGAGGCGCTCGCCGCCCGGCAGCCGCGCAGTCTGGAGGCCCTGCAGGGGGTGCCGGGCCTGGGGCCCAAGCGCATCGAGGCCTACGGTGAGCGGATCGTGCAGACGATCAACGCGGCGCTGGCGTAGCGCCCTCTCCCGGCGGCCCCGCCGCGCGCGCCGTGTGGCGGTCGTGGGCCTCGATCTCCCGCTGCAGGAAGTAGTTCAGGGCGGTGCGGATCAGGGCGATGGCGCCGAGCTGCCCGATGTCCTGCCAGGTGGGCGCGATGGCGGTCTGCAGGATGTCGGCGGCCAGCAGGAATTCCAGCGACACGGCCAGCCAGCGGCCCAGCCGCAGCCGCAGCGTCTGCTTGTCGTTGTCGGTGTCGCCGCCCCGGCCCGTCACGGCGCGCAGGCTCAGCCACAGCGCCTGCAGGATCGCGCCCCCCACGATCACGGCGGCCCCGAGTTCGGCGACCGTGGCGACCCCCTCGGCCAGCAGGCCCACCACGCCGCGCAGCGACTCCAGGGGCAGCGGGGTCTCAGGCATGGGCGGGCGGCCTCACAGCGTCGGCGCCCCTCACAGCGTCAGCGCCTCTCACAGCGTCAGGGCGAGTTCCACGGCCTCGCGCAGCCCGCCGGCATCCACGTGCCCGACCGTGTGGCGCGCCGCCGCGCGGGCCAGGGGCTCGGCGTTGCCCATCGCCACCCCGTGCCCCACCACGCGCATGGCGGCCACATCGTTCTCGCCGTCGCCGACCATCATCACCCGGCCCATCTCCAGGCCGTACTGCGCGGCGACCCGGCGCACGGCGGCGCCCTTGTCCACCCCGGCGCGCGTGACCGAGACGAACATCACGTCGGGCATGGCCGGGCTGCCGGCGGGATGCAGTGAGAGCCCGTCGTGCGGCTCGGCCATGATCTCCGGCTGCTGCGCCAGCGGCACCACCCACTGGGCGCGCACGCGCGTGCCCACCAGCGATTCCGGCGTGCGTGGGTCGTAGGGCAGGCCCAGCAGCGCGGCGTGCCGCTCGGCCAGGTCGCCGGGGTGGGTGACCCCGTACTCGGTGTCGGTGTAGACCTCCAGCAGCCGGCCGGTCTGCCGGGCATGGGCCAGCAACACTTCCTCGGCCCCGTCCGGCAGGGGCTCCGACAGACTCTCGCCGCTCTGCACGTTCACGATGCTGGCGCCGTTCTGGAAGACGTGCCAGCCGTCGGCGTCCAGGCGCCGGGCATAGGCCAGCGCGTGGCCGACCGCCGGGCGCCCGGAGCACAGCGCGATCCGCACCCCGCGTGCGCGGGCGTCGGCCAGGGCGGCCCAGACATCGTCGCGCACGGTGTTCCCACTGCCTATCAGGGTGCCATCCACATCCACACAGATCAGACCAAGCATGCGGCGCAGTCTACGGGGCTGGCGGGCTGCCGGGGCGGCGCGGGCTCAGGGGCAGTGCCGTCTTACAGGCCGCGCCGCCAGTGGCCCTCGCGGTCGAGCACCGCGCAGCCGCCCACGTGCACCGCGACCACGTTGGTGCCCTGCACCTCGATCTCGATTTCGACCTCGCCGGGCGAGCCGACGGCGTGGCCCTGGTAGATCACGCCCACCGCGCGGCCCCCGCGCACCGGCAGGCGGCCGTGCTGGGCCAGCAGCCCGAACAGCGCCCCGGCCGAGCTGCCGGTCACGGGGTCTTCGGGGATGCCCAGCAGCGGCGCGAAATCCCGCGCGGCGAAGCGGTTGACGCCCATCGGCGCGTAGGCGTAGAGGCTGCCCACGTCCAGCTCGCGGCTGAGTCCCTCGATGGCCGGGAGGTCGGGCTCCAGCGAGTCGAGGATCACGGCGTCGAGCAGCGGCACGAAGGCCGACCACAGCCCCGAGGACGCCGAGGCCATCGGAAGGCCGCGGTGGATCAGCCGGTCGCTGATGCCCAGGGCCTCGGCCAGCCGGGCGCGGTAGGCCGGCGCAAGGGGGCGGGTCTCGTGGCGGCGCTGGCGCATCCAGACCTGAGACGGCACCCCGGCCTCCGAGACCAGCCGCAGCGGCACGCGGCCCGCCAGCGTCTCCAGTTCCAGGGCCTCGCCCCGCCAGTAGCCGGCCTGCGCCAGCATCAGGCCCAGCGCCACGGTGGCGTGGCCGCAGAACACGACCTCCTGGGTGGGGGTGAAGTAGCGCACGCGCACCCGCCCCCCGCCCATGCGGGTCACGAAGACGGTCTCCGGGGCTTCCAGAAAGCGGGCCAGGGCCTGCATCTCGGCGTCGCTGAGGTCGGCGGCGTCGAGTACCACCCCCGCCCGGTTTCCCTGACCCGGCGTGCTGGTGAAGGCGCTGACCTCGCTGTAGGCGATCATACGGTCAATCTAGAGCATGAAGCGGCGCCTGCGGGCGTCTGAAACCCGCGTGAAGATCCGAAGCCGGGTCCATCATCCAGACCCGATCCTTACGCTCTAGGCTAATCACGGAGGAACGATTATGGCAATGGAAGACCTGCGCAAGAACCACATGATGGCCCACCTGAGCGACGCTCTGGAGCAGGGCCAGGATATCGGGCACTACGGCCGGCTGGTCTACGCCATCGTGGGCCGGCACTTTCTGGAGGGGGACGACCTGACCGCCCAGCTCGCCAAGGACAGTGACTTCGACGAGGAGCAGGCGAGAGACCTGGTGCAGCAGGTGCAGGAGCACGACTACAGCCCGCCCGGCCGCGCCAAGATCATGGAGTACCAGAGCAAGCAGAGCTTCCCGATCATCCCGGAGGCCGGCGACCCCGACGAGGGCAACGTGTACCGTGACCTGGACTTCCCGCAGCACGTGTACGACCACATCCAGGAATACCGCCACCAGAAGGCCTGAACCCGGCTCCGGACGAGGCCACCCAAACGCGACCAGCCCGGACAGTTCAAGTCCGGGCTGGTCGCGAACTGTCCGGTGCTCAGCGCAGTTTCGCGAGGGTCGCTCTGGCCTGCTCCAGATCACGCTTCTGCCAGAAGGTCTCGGCGGGCAGGGTCACGGCCTTGTCGAGCTGCGCGGCGGCGTCGGCCTTCTTGCCCTGCACCAGCAGCGCGTTGGCGTACTCGATGCGGTGGACGGCCACGCCCGGCTCCAGCGCGATGGCCTTCTCGAAGTTGGGCGCCACGTTCGCCTCGCTGGCGCCGGTCGCCTGCACCGCGATGGCGCCCTTGAAGCCGCCGGTGTCCAGGTTGGCGTTCCACAGGCCCAGGGCCACGTAGGCGCCGGCCATCTTGGCGTTCAGCGAGATCGCCTTGTCGAGGTTGCTCTTCATGTCCTTGGCGAGCCCCAGGCTCTGGAACACGCCCACGAACTGGGCCAGCCGGCCCTGGGCGCGCGCCAGCTCGAAGTAGCCGTCGGCGTTGTTGCGATCCTTGGCGATGGCCGCCTTGGCGTACTCCTGCGCGCGGGTGAACAGCGCCTTCTTCTGCGAGTCGGCCACCAGGCTGGCGCCGACGGTCGTGGCCTCGGCGGCCAGGGCCAGACCGGCGCTGGTGTTCAGGGCGGCCGCGCTGGCTGCAGCTTCCTGCCATTTGCCCTGGTCGTAGAGGGCCTGGGCGGCCTGCTGGCTCTGGGCAGACGCGGAAACGGAAACGGCAAGGGCAAGGGTCAGGGCAAATCTACGCATAGTGGGTGTCCTCCGGTGGGGAACGCTGGGTTGAAAGCTGATCGGAAGTATACACAGCGGGTCTGTCGAGAACCTGACGCTTCCGTCAGGAACGGTGCCTTCAGCTTCTTCTGAACCCGGTGCAGCGGCGCTTGCACGCCCTGCGGGAGTGCTACGCTCGGCACACCATGGACGCTGCAGGGATGGCCGGCGCAGAGATGGCCGGCGCGGAGATGGACTGGAGAGCGGTGCTGACCGACCTGCGCGCGCATCTGCCGGCGCCCACCAGCGGCCGGCAGGTGCGCGGCAGTCTGCGCTGGCTGGAGGCCGAGATGCTGGCCCAGGGCGCCAACCCGGCCGCCCTTCGCAACATCGTGTACCGCGATGTCGGTACCCCCCAGGACAAGGCCGCGCTGCGCTCCATCCTGGCGGAGCTGGCCCAGGAGGTGGGCCGCCCGCTGCCGGGCGCCGTGACGCCCGCCCCGCCCCCCGCGCTGCCCGAGGGGCTGGAACTGCTGGGCCGCAGCAAGAAACGCGCCTACCGGCAGTTCCTGGCCGGGGTGCGGGCCGGCCGCGCCCCCCGCCTGATCGTGACCGGGCGCGCGGGGGCCGGCAAGACGGTGCTGCTGGGCGGCGTGGCACAGGCGCTGGAGGCCGCGGGCGTGGCCGTGCGGCGGCTCTCGCTCTCCGGCGACGCGGCGCCGACGCTGGCCCTGGGGGAGAGCCGGGGCGGGGCCTACGCGGTGCAGGCCCAGGCCCAGGCCGACGCCGCCCGGCGGGCCGTGCCGGAGGCCGGCGTCTGGCTGATCCGGGTCACCGACGACCTGCACTTCGCCGGCGAGCCCCCACGTGACCTGCAGGGCCGCCCGATCCCGGCCGCCCGCTGGGCCGTGGACGCGCTGCTGGAGCGGGCGCCGGCCGGAGTGGGCGTGCTGCTGGCGCTGGAGAGCCGCCGGGGGCTGGACTCGCTACAGCACGAGGTCATCGAGCTGACGCCGCCCACCCGCGCCGAGGCGCGCCGGTACCTGATGGCCCGGCTCGGCGTGCCCGCCCAGGAGGCCGACGCCCTGGTGCGCGACACCGGCCGCCATCTGGATCGGCTCACCCTGCTGGTCAGTCTGCGCTCCGGCGATCCCGGCGCCGGCCACCTGCTGTCCGATCCCGACACCCGGCGGCTGGTCGAGGCGAGCGCCGCCCTCCACGCGGCCGACCTGGGCCGGGGGGATCAGCCCTGGCCCGGCGCCCTGCTGCGCGCCGCGCTGGGCCAGGAGCCCCGCCGCCTGCCTCCGCACGCCCGCGCCCTGCTGCGCGGCTCCGAGGACGCCGGCTGGTCGCCGAGTCCGGTCTTGCAGGCCGCCTGGCCGGCCGTGTCGCTGGAGGCCCGGCAGCGGGGCCTGGAACGCCTGGCCGACGCCGAACCCGGTGCCGACCCCTCTTCGCCCGCCGACCAGGAGGCGCTGCTGCCGGTGCGGCTGGGGGCGATGGCGCTGCTGGGAGACTGGGCGGGGCTGGCGGCCTGGGTGGGCACCCATCCCGACGACAGCCGCCACCTGCCGCCACTGTGGCCCCTGATCCGTCAGTCGGCCGGCGGAACCGAGCGCGAGACGCTGGCGCGGGCGGTGGTCAGCCACCACGCCGGACGGGGCGAATACACTGAGTCGCGGATCCGCGACGCGCTGTTCACGCTGCTGGAGTCCTCCCGCGACCCCGTGCGCGCCTGGGCCCGGGTCAAACTGGCCGAGAGCAGTCTGGAGGGCGGCGCCATGGACGCCGCCCGCAGCCAGCTCCAGCATCCCGAGGTGGCGTCCATCGTGGCGGCCCGCGCCCCCCTGGACGCCTGGACGGTCGCCGCGCAGGCCGACGCGCTGCTGGTCGAGGCCGCGCTGGCCCGCTGGCAGGGCGATCTGGTGGCCGCGACCCGCGCCGCGGGCGATCCGCGCACGGCGGTCGGCGGGCCGCGCGCCCTGCTGTGGCGCGGCCTGATCGCCAAGGACGCCGGCCGCTGGCAGGAGGCGCTGGAGGCGCTGCAGTCGGTGCCGGCCTCCAGCCCCCTGCTCTCCGCCCGAGCCCGCTATCAGGAGGGCGACCTGCGGCTGCGGCTGGGGCAGGCCACGCTGGCCCTGGGCGCCCTGCAGGACGCCGCCGCCCGGCTGCTGAGCGCGGGCGCCGCCGCCGAGGAGCGCGCCCGCGTGCTGGCCCGCAGCGCCACCGCCCTGCGCCGCCTGGGCCGCCCGCTGGAGGCCCAGGCGCAGCTGGAGCGCGCCCTGGCCCTCGTGCCCGACGACCCCCGGCGCCGGCTGGACGCGGTGCCCCGCGCCCGCCTGCTCTCGGAGGGGCTGCCGATCCTGCTGGCGCTGGGCCGCCCGGACGAGGCGCTGGCGCAGGGAGCCGCCGCGCTGGCCCTGCTGCGCCGCAGCGACCTGCGCCCCGCCGAGACCGCCTACCGGGAGCGCCGCACCCGCTACCGCCTGGCGCTGGCCTACCTCACGCGGGGGCTGGGCGTACCGTACCTGCAGCCCTTCGGTGGCCCCCAGGCCGATCACCCCGATCTGGCGCAGGCCCGCACGCTGCTGGACGGCCTGATCGCCCAGGCCCCGGGCGGCAGCGACCGCGAGCAGATGCTGCTCTTCGACATGCGCCTGAGCCGCGCGCTGGCCGAGCCCGAGCCGCTGCGCGCGCTGGAACACGCTGGCTGGGCCCTGGAGATGACGGCGCACCCCTACGAGGAGGCGCAGGCCCGCGCCATGCGCGCCGAGGCCCGGCTGCGCTCGGGCCAGGCCGACGCCGCGCTGCTGGACATCAACCGCGCCCACGCCCTGCTGCGCCGCGTCCACTCCGGCCCCGGCGTGCCCGGCGGCCCGGACGCCGGCCTGCGCCCCCCGGATCCCGGCCTGCTGGCCCAGCTCCTGGCCCTGGAGGCGCGCGCCAGCATCCAAGAGGGCGCGCGAACCTTGAGCTGGCTGAGCGGCGCCCTGGGCGAGCGGGAGCTGGCCCCCTTCCGGCCCGGCGTGTGGCGCGAGGCCGGCCTGGCGCTGGAGCGCGGCCACCCAGACCCGTGGGCGGTGCTCCTGGCCTTCGCGCCCGGGCACCCCCTGGACGACCTGCGGCCGCCCGACGCCCTGCGGGTGCTGGCCGCCCGCGCCGCCCCCGACCACTGACCCTGTCGGCGGCCCTGCCAGTGGCCCTGCGGCGGCTCACGACAGCGCCGATCATGAAGGGAGTGCCCCGGACGGAGGGGCAGCCCCGGGGCCGTGCCCCACAGCCCGAGCAGGTATGCTGTGTCGCGTGAGTCCCACCGACCCGCCGCCTCCGCGTGGCCGCGCCGCTGTTCGTCTGCTGCAAGGCTATGTCTGGCACCCCGAGACCGCCGACGTGGATCTGGAACACTTCCTGCCCCGTGAACTCGATCTGCCGGCGCTCACGGCGGCCGATCAGGAGGGTGCCCACGTGCTGTGGGACGAGGTCAACGCGCCCTTCGCCTTCTTCGAGAACGGCGAGCCGACCGCCAGCCAGACCTTCTACCAGTTCACGGTGCTGCGCGTGTACGACGAGCGCCCCAGCAACGAGGCCCTGCACGCCGACGCCAGCGCCGCCAGTCAGGTGCTCAATCCGCTGCTGGACGGCACCCCGGAGGGCGTGGGCTGGCAGCTCTGGGAAGACCTGAGGGAACTGTAGTGGGGGCCCGGTGATCCGCTGGCTGGACGTCCTGATCGAGGGCGATCCCCACCCCCGGCGCTTCGACACCCCCGAGGGGGTGCGCCAGTACCTGTTGCGCGTCGAGCGGCTGCCCGAGGAGGCGGTCGCGGCCCTGCTGGCCCAGGGGGAGGTCGGCCCGCCGATGGCCCGCCGCGCGTACCGCCTGCGCCCGCTCGTGCCCGCATGACCGACGATCCCGCCGCCCTGCCGGACAGCCTGAATCGGGCGGACGGGCCAGCACCGATTGACAGCACTGGGCCGGCCGGAGCGCGGGACGGCCCGGTGGTCGCCATCCCCGTCTATGCCGGGGTCAGCGAACTGGAACTCGGCCTCATGGTCACGGTCTGCCGGCTGTGCGGCGGGGAGGGCGCCACGCTCACGGTCAACCGCTCGCGGGCCAGCATCGTGACCGCCGGGGGCCTCGTGACCACGCCGCATGTGCTGTACGCCGCCCTGCCCGAACCGGTCGCCCTGCTGATCCCGGGCGGGCCGGGCGCCGCGAAGGCCGCGCGCGATCCCCTCCTGCGCGCCTTCCTGGCCACCCACGCCGACGTGCCCAGCGGCGCCAGCGGCAGCGGCCTGCTCCTGCCGGGCGAGGCGGGCACCCTGCACGGTCGCCGGGTGGGCGGCCCCGCCGACCTCGCCGACACCCTCTGGGGCTACGGCGTGGCGGAGGTGGAGCCGGGCGCCACCGTGCTGGACGGCCCCCTGTGCAGTACGCCGGGGGGGTTCCCGGCCCTGCACGCCGCCCTGCACGTCGCCGGGCTGGTCTGGGGCGCCGAGGCGGCGCAGGACGCGGCCCGGCGGCTGGGCTCCACGTCGACCTGACGCTTCCTCCGGTGGAGGAGGGCCTCGACGGGGCGGGTTCAAAGCTTTCAATTCGTTCGAGATGACACCCTGACTGATTTCCTCTGCGGCAGACGGAGTTCATCGGTCGAAACGCACCCGGTACCCCGACTGCATAGCCCGGCGGCTCAGCCGTCCAGCCCCTCGCCGCCGCGAACCCCGTCGAACAGCCCTCGGAGCGGAAAGCTTGCGATCGGCGTGCGCGTCCCGCCGAGGCTGAAGGTCTCGCTGCCCAGCAGGCGTTCCTCCATCTGGGCGCGTTCCTCGCCTGTCATCTTGCCCATCAGGCTCTCGGAGCCCATCTGGGTGCCGTGGGCGGCCAGCGCGGCCTTCTTGTTGTCGGCGTAGGCCGCCACGTCGATCCTCACGGCCACGGTGTCGTCCGACACGCCGTAGACCAGGGGATCGAGATCCTGGCCCATGCGCGCGAGGCCCTGCGCGGCCTGCGAGGTCAGCGCCGTGAAGTACAGGCGCTGGGGCCCGCCGCCCTCCAGGTGCCCGGTGCTGAAGAAGGCCGCGACCGTGGCCCGGTGGATCTGCAGGTGGTCGATGTGCCCGTAGCCGCCGTGCGGGTCGAAGGTCAGGATCACCTGCGGGCGGTGCTCCTCGATCAGCGCACGCACCTTGACCTCCACGTCCAGCGGATTCACGTTCATCATCGCCAGCGGGTCGTCATGGCGGGTGCGTTCGTAGCGGCCGGAGTCGTGGTAGTCCAGAAAGACCGGCGCGGGAATCTCCAGGGCCTCGCAGGCCCGCCTCAGCTCCTGCTCGCGCTGGGCGCCCAGGTCGTCCACGGTCATGCCGGGCACCGTGATTTTGCCGGCCTCGCCGCGCGTGGCGCAGGCCAGCACGACCTTCACCCCCTTGCGGGCATAGTGGGTCAGCGTGCCGCCTGTAAACGCCTCGTCGTCGGGGTGGGCGAACACGACCAGCAGGGTAGGAGAGACTTGGGCAGTCATGAGCGCAGTCTAGAGGCTGCGGCAACCCTTCCCGGTAGGCGCGCGTACTGCTGCCATGAGCCCGCTGACGACCATGCTCCGCGAACTGGCGATTCAGGCGCTGAGGGTGCTGACGCTCCAGCCTCCCGGGAGGCCGCCGGCCTCGGGTAGACGTATGCGGCGGCGCTGGCGGGAGCGTCTGGCCCGCCGGGCGCCGGCCACCCCGGGCGCGGCCCTCTGGACAGTCGTGAGGGAGGCGGTTCTGGCCCTCCTCTCTCAGCCCTCGCCTGGCCCCGATTCGGCCGCTTCCAGACGCAGGCCACGCCGGTAGAACTCCAGCAGCTCGTCCGGCCAGGTCTCGTACAGCCGGCGGCGGTTGGGCGCGTCGGCGGCGTCCAGCGCCTCGCCCAGCGCCCGGAAGAAGCGGCTGCCCTGGGTCTTCATCGCCAGGGCCGTCCAGTACGGTTCGGAGGCCAGCAGGGTCTTCAGCGCGTGCGGGTCGGGCATGGCCCCATGATGCCGGCTCGTGGGTGGTGGATGTGGGCGTGGGCCGGCAGGGATGGTACGCTCCGGCCATGCCGAAGGGGCCAACGAAGCGGGAGCCGCCCAGCACCACGAAGGCGCCGCGTGTGCTGGCCGTCACCTCCGAGAAGGGTGGGGTCGGCAAGAGCACGCTGGCCGTGCACCTGGCCGGCGCCCTGGCCGAGCGCGGGCTCAGGCCGGTGCTGGTCGACGAGGACGAGCGGGTCGGCAGCTCGCTCCGCTGGGCGGGCCGGGGCGGGCTGGGGTTCCCCGTGCTCGCGCCCGCAGACGTGAAACCCAGGGTGCTCTCGGCCTGCGACGTCCTGATCATCGACACCGAGGGCCGCCCGAAGCGCAGGGAACTCCGCGCCCTGGCGGGCCGCGCCGACCTGATCCTGGTGCCCACGGGCGTGAGCGCCCTGGAGCGGGGCGCCACCCGTGAGCTGGCCGAGTATCTGGGCGGCCCGGGCGAGGCCGGACGCCGGCTGTGGGTCGTGATGTGCCGGGTGCCCCCGGTGGGCCACGCCGCCGAGGACGCCCGCGAGGAGCTGCGCGACGCCGGTGTGCAGGTCTGCAACACCCTGATCCGTTCCTACGCCGCCTACCCCAAGGCCGCCGAACTGGGGGTGCTGGCCCGCGACGTGCGCGATCCCCGTGCGGCGGCCGCCTGGCACGACATCCTGGCCCTCTCGCGGGAGCTGGTCTGAGGTGGGCAAGGATAAGACGCGCTTCGGCTATCTGGAGAAATCTGGCAGGAATGGGAAGAAGGGCAAGACCAGGGTCAAACCCCCGACCACTCCGCCCCCCACCGACGAATCCCGCGACCGGGGCCGGGCCGAGGGCGAACGGGTCGCGGCCGTCTACGTGCGCCGCGAGACCGTGCAGGCGGTCTGGCGCGAGGTCAAGCGCGACGGCGGCGAGAGCCTGAGCGAACTCGTCGAGGACCTGCTGCTCGCCTGGCTGCGCGGGCGCACGCGTTGACCCCGGCGTTGGCCCGCCTGGGGCGCTGGCTGGGGCTGGCCGTGGCCCTGATGATCACCGTGCCCGCCACCCTGCGGCCACTCCAGGGCCACCCGCTGGACGGCGTGAATCTGGTGTTCCACGAAGCTGGCCACGTCCTGCTGAGCGTCCTGGGCGAGACCGTGATGCTCCTGGGCGGCAGCCTGTTCCAGCTCCTCGTTCCGGCCGCCTGTATCGGCGCCTTCCTGCTCCGCAGGGATCGCTACTCGGCCGGACTGCTCACGCTCTGGCTGGCGCAGTCGCTGGCCAGCGTGGCCGCTTACATCCGCGACGCCCCCACCCGGCAGCTCGACCTGATCACCGGCGCCCCCGACACCCACGACTGGTGGCAGCTCCTGGGCGGCTGGAACGCCCTGTCGCTGGCCGACCCGCTGGGCCGCTTCGTGGTCTTCCTGGCCTTCGCCGCTTTCGTGACCGGGGTGCTGCTGGCCGTCTGGGACGAGCTGCGCTAGGGCATTTGTCCGAATTCCAGCGTCAGACAAAGAGCGTCTGACGCTTCCATTCTCCCAAAAGCTCGATGGAATTTGCTCGCTCCGCTCGGTCATAAAGGACAGATCTTTATGACAGATGCTCTAGCCTGCCCCCATGGGAGTCGTCGGCCGCTTCGCCCCCAGCCCCACCGGGGCCATGCACCTGGGCAACGCCCGCACCGCGCTGCTGGCCTGGCTGCATTCGCGCTCGCTCGGGGGGCGCCACCTGCTGCGTTTCGAGGATCTGGACACCGGCCGCGTCCGGGACTGGGCCTACGACACCACCCGCCGCGATCTGGAGTGGCTGGGCCTGGACTGGGACGAGGAAACGCGGCAGTCCGAGCGGCTGGAGGTTTACTGGGACGCGCTGGCCCGCCTGGAGACCTATCCCTGCACCTGCACCCGACGGGAGGTGCAGGCCGCCGTGCAGGCCAGCGCCGGCGCCCCCCACGGCGAGGAGAGCGTGTATCCGGGCACCTGTCGGGAGCACACCAGCCATCCGGGCCGCCCGGCCGCCCTGCGCTGGCGAGTGCCCGCCATCACGGTCTGCGCCACCGATAGCCTCAGCGGCCTGCAACTGTGCCAGCACCTTCCCAGCGAGGTCGGGGACTTCGTGCTGCAACGCAGCGACGGCGCCTTCGCCTACCACCTGGCCGTGGTGGTCGACGACGCCCTGATGGGCGTGACGGACGTGGTGCGCGGCGCCGACCTCTGGACGGCCACGCCCCGGCAGATCGCCCTCCAGCAGAGCCTCGGCTACCTCACCCCCCGCTCCCTGCACGTCCCCCTGATGACCGACTTCGGTGGCGCCCGTCTAGCCAAGCGTGCGGGGGCGCCGCCCCTGATGACGTACCGAGAACGGGGGGACTCGCCGGGTCAGCTGCTCTCGTCGCTGGCCCTCAGTCTCGGCTGGGACGTCCCCGAAGAGGTGTCGGCCGCCGACCTGATGCCACACTGGAAGGCCATGAGACCACCCTTAATAAACGTTTCATCGACACAAACTTAGACCAGTTGTCTAAGTTTTTCTGCACGGAGCGGAATGGGGACTCCTACCCTGAGACTCCAATGACCCTGACCCTTCCTCACTACCCGATGCCGGATGACCGGGGCCGCTTCGGCCGCTTCGGCGGGCGCTACGTTCCCGAAACCCTGATCCCGGCCCTCGACGAGCTGGACACCGCCTACCGCGCCGCCAAGACCGACCCCGCCTTCTTAAGCGAACTCGACCGTCTGCTGCGTGAGTTCGTGAACCGCCCCAGCCCGCTCTACCTGGCCCAGCGCCTGACCGACCACGCCGGCGGCGCGAAGATCTACCTCAAGCGCGAGGACTTCAACTACACCGGCGCCCACAAGATCAACAACTGTCTGGCCCAGGCGCTGCTCGCCGTGCGGATGGGCAAGAAGCGCGTGATCGCCGAGACCGGCGCCGGCCAGCACGGGGTCGCCAGCGCCACCGCCGCCGCCCTGCTGGGCCTGGAGTGCGTGGTCTACATGGGCGCCGAGGACATCCGCCGCCAGTCGCTGAACGTCTTCCGCATGAACCTGCTGGGCGCCGAGGTGCGCGAGGTGACCTCCGGCACCAGCACCCTCAAGGACGCCACCAACGAGGCCATCCGCGACTGGGTGACCAACGTGCGCGACACCTTCTACATCCTGGGCTCCGTGGTTGGCCCGCACCCCTACCCGGCGATGGTGCGCGACTTCCAGGCGATCATCGGCGAGGAGACCAAGTGGCAGCTCAGGGCCGTTGAGGGCCGGGAAGCTCCCGACGCCATCGTCGCCTGCGTGGGCGGCGGCTCCAATGCCATCGGCATCTTCGCTCCTTACGCTTACCTGCCGAAAGACCAGCGCCCGCGCCTGATCGGCACCGAGGCCGCCGGTGAAGGGGTCGAGACCGGCCGCCACGCCGCCTCCGTCGCCGGGGGCCGTGTGGGCGTGCTGCACGGCTCGATGATGTACCTGATGAACGACGACGAGGGCCAGATCGTGCCGCCCCACTCCATCTCCGCCGGGCTGGATTACCCCGGCATCGGCCCCGAGCACTGCCACTACAGCGAGACCGGCGTGGCCGAGTACGTGCCCGTGACCGACGCCCAGGCGCTCGAGGGGCTGCAGCTGCTGACCCGCCTGGAAGGCATCATCCCCGCGCTGGAGAGTGCCCACGCGATCTACCACGCGGTGGAACTGGCCCGCACCATGCGCCCCGAACAGGTCATCGTGGTGAACCTCTCGGGCCGCGGCGACAAGGACGTGGCCGAGGTGGCTCGCCTGCTGGACGTGCCCAAGGACGCGCCCACGGTCACGCCTGCCATCCAGAAGCCCGCCATCCAGAAGGAGGTGCTGGCATGACCGCCGTGCAGTCCCGGGGCGTGGCCCGCATCCACGCCGCCTTCGAGCGGGCAAGAGCCCAGAACCGTGCCGCCTTCATCCCCTTCATGACCGGCGGCTACCCCACTGCCGAAGGCTTCCCGGCCGTCGCGGACGCCCTGCTGGCCCGCGCCGACCTGATGGAAGTGGGCATCCCCTACTCCGACCCGCTGGGCGACGGCCCCACCATCCAGCGCGCCTCCGAGCAGGCCCTGGCCGGCGGCACCAGCACCCGCCACACCCTGGGGCTGATCAAGGAACTCCGCAGGCGCCACGACACGCCCATCGTCGTGATGACCTACGTGAACCCCATCTATGCCGTCGGCCCGCGCGAATTCATGCGCCTCGCCGCCGATGCGGGCGTGGACGGCCTGATCCTGCCCGACCTGCCGCCCGATCAGGACATCGAGATCGCCGACCTGGCCGCCGAATACGGGCTGGCCGTGACCTTCCTCATTGCCCCGACCAGTACGGCCGCGCGGGTCGAGTTGGTGGCGAAAGCCTGCACCGGCTTTCTGTACGCCGTGAGCGTGACCGGCGTGACCGGCGCCCGCGAGGGCAGCGCGCTGGGTGAGGTGCCCGCCATGCTGGCGCTGGCCCGCCAGTACGCCGGGGTGCCCATCGCCGTGGGCTTCGGCGTGAACGACGCCGCCACCGCCCGGCAGGTCGCCGAGGTCGCCGACGGTGTGGTGGTGGGCAGCGCCTTCATCAACGCCGTGAAGAACGGCCAGGACGTGGGGGCCGTGGCCGACGCCATCGCCGCCGGCTGCCAGCGCTGAGCCATAGGGGAGAGAAGTGGGCGGGCGCCGGAGGGGTGGCCCGCCTCACTCTTGCCTGATCGCGAGCACCCGCAGCGAACCGTTCGACTCGTCCCCTTGACACCAGAAGGGGGTGGCCGTGCCGTGGTGGACGAAGCGGGCCTGAACCTTCCAGTCGACCATTCGCTTGCCGGTGAATGTGGCGAAGAACGCCGGCCCCATCGGCCCCCACTCCACCGATCCAACCACCCCGGAGTGCCGGCGCAGGGTGTCCTCGCAAATGTCGAGGGCTTGCTTTGAGCTTTGAGCAGTCCGTGATCTGGCCCGGCCCTGTGATCCGCCACCGTATCTTGCCCCAGGACAGCGCCGCGCCCCACGACGCCCCCTGAGCCGCCAGGACGCCCAGGGCCAGCCTCCAGCGTCTCCAGGTCACCTCGCCAGGAGACGAGACTGGTCGTCCGCCGCGCCTCCCGATCTCCGTTCACAGGTGCCCATCCAGCTCTCGGCGGCCTGAGGTGCTCCACACCTGGCACGCGGGCATCTGCGCCCTCTCCCACACGCGTGGGCGCCTGTCAGAATCTTGCACGAGGCCCTGCCCTAAACCATGGTCGTGTTGACCCTACGGCGGATGCTCCTGCTGTCCCAGCTGCCCTTCTGGGTGCTGATGGTGGCCGCCTTCAGCCTGCTTTCGATCACCCTGCACGAACGGGTGGTCGCCACCAACCGGGCCACCCACGTGCGTGAGGAACTGGCCCAGGTCGCCGGGATCATGCAGCACGTGGTGGACATGGAAACCGGACTGCGGGGCTTCGTCATCGCCGGCAATCCGGTGTTTCTCGAACCCTATACGGCCGCGCGCGCGGCCCTGCCGGGTGAATTCGCCCTGCTCCAGCTCACCCTTCGCCAGCAGGTCAATCCCCGCGAAGCGGTGGCGCCTCTGGCCCACCTGAACCGGGTGGAGGCCCTGGTGGGGCGCTGGCAGACCACGGTCGCCGAACCGGAGATCGCCGCCCGCGCCCGGGGCCTGAGCGAGGCCGCCGCCTTCGTGAAACAGCAGACCGGCAAACGGCTCCTCGACTCCATCCGGGCCGAGGTCGAGGCCTACCAGCAGGCCCGCCAGCAGCAGCTGCAGCGCGCCGAGACCGCCGCCGCCGCCAAGCTGCGCAGCCTCCAGCTCAGCCTGTACGGGGTGGCGGCCCTGACCATCCTGGGCAGCGTGGCGGCGAGCCTGGTGGGGGCGTCGCTGCTCCGGCGCAGCCTCGGCGCGGTGACCGACGCGGCGGAGCGGCTGACTGCGGGGGAGACCGTGACCCTGGCCGAGCGCCGCGCCAGTCCGGCCGAAATCCAGACCCTCTCGCGGGCCTTCAATCACATGAGCGGACGCCTGGCCCAGGCCCGCCGACAGGCCGACGAACACGCCCGTGAGCTGGCGGCGCGCAACGTCTGGATGCGTACCCTGGGTGAACTGAGCGACTGGCTGCAGGCGGCCCGCTCGCTCGAGGAAGCGGCGGGCATTCTGGAGCGGGCCCTGCCCGCGCTGTTGCCCGGCACCCAGGGCACCCTGCACCACCACAACGCTTCGCGCAACCTCCTGCTCGCTGTGGTGAGCTGGGGCGGCGCCGAGGCCCGGCCCAGCTCACCGGGCGACTGCTGGGCCCTGCGGCGGGGCGAGGCGCGGCAGGACGCCGGCGTGCTCGCCCCGCCCTGCCTGCACGGCCCACAGCAGCGCTACCTGTGCCTGCCCCTGTTCTCCCACGGCGAGACCCTGGGCACCCTGCGGCTGCAGGCCCAGGGCGGTGAAGCCCTGAGTGAGGCCACCCGCGCCGCCGCCGAGGACGTGGCCCAGCAGGTGGCCCTGGCCCTGGCCGGCCTGCGGCTGCTCGACCGCCTGCAGCAGCAGGCCATCCGCGATCCCCTGACCGGGCTGTTCAACCGCCGTCATCTGGAAGAGCAGCTCGAGCAGCGCGTCCTGGCGGCCGAAGCTGCCGGGCAACCGCTGTCTCTGGTCGCGCTCGACGTCGATCACTTCAAGCGGCTGAACGACTCCTTCGGGCATGAGGCCGGCGACATGGTGCTCGTCCGCATGGGGGCGGCGCTGCGTGACCTGAGCCCCGCCCCGGCGCTCGCCGCACGCCCCGGTGGTGAGGAGTTCTCCATCCTGCTGCCCGACCAGCCGCTCCCAGCCGCTCTTGAACTGGCCGAACGCCTCCGGTCGGAGGTGGCCGGCTGGACGCTGGAGTTTGCGGGCATGCCGCTGGGCCCGGTCAGCGTGTCGATCGGCGTGGCGGGGCTGGGGAGCGGGATCGCGACCGGTCAGGCCCTGACCCGCGCCGCTGACGACGCGCTCTATCAGGCCAAGCGCACGGGACGCAACCGGGTGGTGCCCTCGGACGCCGGCTCGCCCGCCCGGATCAGTTCCCTGCCGTCCTGATTGGCGTGGCTGCCGGGCGCCGCCGTGCCGGACATGCTCCGGGTCACCCGTTCCGTTCCCGAGGAGCCCGCGCCGCCCGGCGCCCCGGCCGCGTGATCACCTGCATCACCGCCCAGGCCGCGAAGGTCAGCGCGGCACACAGCACATACACCTCGCGGTAGCCGAAGGCCTGCGCCCAGGCGCCCGACACGATGCCGGCCAGCATCCCCCCGACGTTCATGGTGTTCGAGAACAGCGTGGTCGCCGTGCCCACCCGCCCCGGCATGAGTTGCTGGAAGTAGGTCATGCCCAGCCCGGCCAGGATCGCCAGCACCAGCGAGCGGATCACCTGGGTCACCACCAGCAGCGTCATCTCCTGCGCCAGGGCCATCAGGGCGAAGTGCAGCACGAACAGGCCCATCGCGCCCTTGACCAGCCACTCCACAGAGGGCAGGCGGCGCAGCGTGACCAGCGCCAGCATGATCGGAATCTCCAGCAGCGCGCACAGGCTGACCAGAAAGCCGACCTCGCCGGTCGTGCCCCCCAGCGTCTTGGTGATGAACAGCGGAAACATGTTCATCGCCATGATCATGCTCATGCCGTACAGCACGAAGGCCACGGCGACCCAGGGCAGTGGCCGGGCGGGGGTGGCGGGCTTGTGCGGGCCCGACGAGACCGCCTGGGTGGCACTGTTCGCCCTGTGTCCCGCCCGGCTCAGCACGATCGGCAGGGCGGCCAGCGCCAGGCAGAGCGCGGCCAGGAAGAACACGCCCGCGAAGTCGAAGCGGGCCAGCGCCACCGCCCCCAGCCCCGGCCCCACCACCCACGCCAGCGAGAACATCGAGCGCAGGATGGTCTGAGAGCGCTCGGCCAGATCGCCGGGCAGATCCTTCAGCTGGGTGCGCGCGAAAGCGAAGACCTGCGGAAAGGCGGCGGCCCCTGTCCCCAGCATGGCCATGCCGATGAGCAGCACGCCCAGGTACGACTCCGTGAGGCCCAGCGCCACATGGCCCACCGCCCCCAGCCCCAGCGTGACCAGCACCAGCGGTTTGCGGTCGTTCAGCCGATCCGACCAGCGGGCCAGCCGGGTGCTGATCAGCACGGCGCTCACCGCGTTCAGCGTCAGGAAGAGGCCCAGTTGCAGCGGCGTCATGCCGATCTGATTCACGCCGTACAGCGACAGGAAGGGCGCGGCCAGCGATACCCCGAAGCCCAGGAAGAACACCGAGGCCGCCAGTCCGAGAAAGTGGGGCGCCCGGATCAGCGTGGGCAGCAGGGCGGTGGGAGGGGGGGCGGTGCTGGTCATGTGTGGGAACTCGTCATCCTGAATCCACCCTAAACCCGCAGGCTTCTGAATCCATTCAGACAATCTTAGGTGAGCCCCATGCCGCGGTGTGTCCCCGAGCCTGGAGCACGTCGAGACGGATGCTCTCGGTTTGCAGTTCCTCGCTGCAGGTCATGCTGGGCCTGTACAGGACAGGTGCTAGCCTCAGCCATGACCGCCCACGTCCAGCCCCTGCCCACCCGCGCCGACGCTCCCCGCGAGCAGACCTGGGACATTGAGGCGCTCTATCCCACCTCCGCCGCCTGGGAGCAGGAGGCCGAGGCGCTCCCGGCCGTCATCGACGCCCTGGCGCCCTTCGCGGGCACCCTGCAATCGCCCGAGGCCACCCTCACCTTCCTGAACCAGTTCGATGAGGTTCAGCTGCGGGCGCAGCGCTTCTTCTCCTACGCCAGCATGTCCGCCTCGGTGGACGGCCGAGACCCCGTGGCCGCCGCCCGCCGCGACCGCGCCACCGGCCTCATGGCCCGCCTGGGCACCGTGACCGCCTTCGCCCAGCCTGAACTGCTGGCTCTCCCCGACGAGACCCTGTCCGGGTGGCTCGGGCGCCCGGACTTCGCCGACCAGCGGGTGCGCCTCACGCGCCTGCTGCGCAACAAGCCGCATGTCCGCTCCGCCGAGGTTGAGGCCCTGCTGGGCGCCGTGCAGGCCCCCTTCGCCTCCGGGCGCGGCATCCACCCGGCCCTGGCGAACATGGATCTGCGCTTCGGCACGGCCGGTGGCGAGGAGGTCACCCAGGGCAACGTGGATCGCCTGACCAGCCACGGCGCCCGCGAGACCCGCCGCGAGGCCTGGGAGGGCTACGCCGACGCCCACCTGGCCGTGCGGCACGCCCAGGCCGCCATGTACGCCACCAATGTCCGGCAGAGCGCCTTCCTGGCCCAGGCCCGCTCCTACCCCGACGCCATCACCGCCAGCCTCGCTCCGGACAACATCCCCGTCGGCGTGGTGACCACGCTGCTGGACACCTACCGCGCCCACACCCCCACCTGGCACCGCTACTGGAAGGTGCGCCGCGCGTGGCTGGGCCTGGACGAGCTGCGCGAATACGACGTCAAGGCCGCCCTGGTGCCCAGCCGTGAGGTGAGCTACGGGCAGGCGGTGGACTGGATCTGTGCGGGCATGGCCCCGCTGGGCGACGAGTACGTGACCGAAATGCGCCGGGGCCTGACCACCGAGCGCTGGGTCGACTACGCCGAGAACCAGGGCAAGCGTCAGGGCGCCTATTCCAACGGCGGCGGGCGGGTCAAGCCGTTCATCTTCATGACCTGGAACGGCACCATGAACTCGTATTCCACGCTGGCCCATGAGATCGGCCACTCCATGCACTCGCTGCTCTCGACCCGCGAGCACCCCTTCTCCGTGCCGCGCTACACGCTGTTCCACGCCGAGGTCGCCAGCAACTTCAATCAGGCGATGGTCAGGGCGCACCTGCTGGAACGGGCACGCGCCGCCGGAGACACCGAGTTCGAGGTGCAGATCATCGAGGAGGCGCTGTCGAACTTCCACCGCTACTTCTTCATCATGCCGACCCTGGCGGCCTTCGAGCTGGAGTGTTATCGCCGCATCGAGGCGGGCGGCACCCTCAGCGCCCCGGATCTCATCTCGCTCACCGCCGACCTGCTGGCCGAGGGCTACGGCGACGGCGTGAGCATGGATCGTGAGCGCAGCGGCATCATGTGGGCGCAGTTCTCCACGCACCTGTACGCCAACTTCTACGCCTACCAGTACGCCACCGGCATCAGCGCCGCGCACCAGCTCCTGGAGCAGTTCACGGCCGGCCCGGACACTGCCCGCGAGACCTACCTGCGCTGCCTCAAGTCCGGCGGCAGCCTCGATCCCATCGACGCCCTGAGGGAGGCCGGGGTGGACATGCTGAGCCCCGGGCCCGTAGAGGCGACCTTCCGCACCCTGGCAGGCTACGTTGATCGGCTGGAGGAACTGCTCGACGGGCGGGGCTGAGCGAGGGCGGACTCCGACCCAGGCCGGTCTCTGCAGGATTCGATCCGACCAGCGGCGCCAGCAGAAGGGCTAGGCAGGGCCGGAGACCAGCCGGACTCATGGGCGATGGACGATCTCAGCAGTGCCCTTCCAGGGATTCGGACATCAGAAGGAGACGGACGCCCCATCACTGGCAGCGGTTGAAGCGGCCCAGGGCGGCCCGTCCCTCCGCCGTCCCGCCGGCCTCCTCGCGCCCCCCCAGCGACAGCATGACCCACCCTGGCGTGTCGCCCCGGTCGACGACCAGAAAGTAGCTCCCTGCATTCAGCGTGCGCCGGAGCGTGTCGCCTTTGCGTGCCGTCAGGCCATGTCCCTGGTACGCCGCCCAGCGTCCCGGCACGGTCACGGCGCCGTCTGAGCCCGTCTCGAAGGGGGCCGACTCCTGTGCGAGCCCCGGCCCGACCAGCCACAGCTTCGGCGCGAACGACGCAGCGCAGGAGCCACCGACAAAGAGCGTGGCGTCCAGCACGAAACCGTCCGGCACCGTCAGCCGGTACCAGTGCTGCCCGGCGCCCCGGCTCTGGGCCGTGATGACCTTCGACACGGCCACCTGCGAGATCACGTAGGGGGCCTCACGCGTGGCCGGGCCGGCGTTGAACAGGGGCTGGTGGGCCAGGGCCGAGCAGCTGGCCGCACAGATCAGGCTCAGGAGGCGTCGCATGTCCCCACTGTGCACCTGAAATCCGTCAGAAGGGAAGCAGGAGCCAGGAGAAGGCAGAGAATCAGGCGAATGATTCAACAAAAAATTCACGGGCGCGATTTATCGTGAAACAATTCACTTACTACGGATAAGCAAGAGGGCAGGATCGACCCGCCCTCCGGTGGAAGCTCAGGCCTGGGGCTGCTGAACCTGCATCCCGCCGCCGGGCGTCACGCCCTCGAGCGAGCCGTAGTCGTCCTGGAAGTGCATCAGCACGCCGCCGAACAGCGTGTCGAAGGTCTCCTGGGGCATCTCGGCCAGGGTGGGGTAGAAGCCCACGTATTCCAGCCAGACGTTGCCGTCGGCGTCGATGGAACGGGCGAAGGCGCGCTCGCGGTTGCGGTCGTTGAGCATGTTCACGACCTCGTTGCGGCGCTCGTTGTACTGCTTCTGGGTCACGCAGGTGATCTCCAGGCGGCTGGTGTTGTTCGGGCCGTCGTTGACGCTCACCAGCACGGCGGCGTCGCCCATCTCGAAGCGCCAGCCCATGCGGATGAAGCGCTGGCCGTTGTTGTCTTCCATGTCCAGCTGGACTTCCTTCTCTTTCAGGTACTTGGCGAGCGTGTCCAGCGTCAGCAGGGCTGTGTCCATCGTCATTTAAACCATCCTCCTCGGTGGGGTGAAACACATCAGGTGTAACCGTGTGTGGCTTGAGACCCGGAAGATTCTAACACCGGTCATGAGCCGGCTCCGGTCAATGGTCTTCATATCGGCGGGGGTCGGCCTCTTTCCCGCCTTTCCCGCCTTCACGGCCTGGACAGGATGGTGAGCGTCACGGGGGCGATGCCCTCGCTCAGGATGCCCAGCACCCGCGCCGCGTCGTCCGAGAGGTCGATGATGCGCGACGGGATGCCGAACGGCCCCCGGTCGTTGATCAGCACGTCCACGCTGCGGCCCGAGCGCTGGTGGACGACCCGCACCCAGGTGCCCATCGGCAGGCTCAGGTGGGCAGCGGTCATGACCGTGCGGGCGTCGCGCCGGCCCCCGTAGTACACGGCCTGACCACGCTGGAAGACCGTGGCGGCGGGCACAGGCGCGTCGTCGGCGCTGGCGCGGGGGGCGGCGCCCGGCAGCTGCAGCACCTGGCCGGCCCGCAGCTCGCCCGGATTGGCCGCCTGCAGCGCCGCCACCGCGACCCCGTACCGCTGCGCCAGCTCCCAGAAGGTGTCGCCCGGCTGCACCGTGTAGCCCTGCGCCCCGGCCGAGGCCAGCAGGGCCAGACCCAGCATCCAGCCCCTCACAGCCGCTCCTTGACCGACGTGCTCAGCACCTCGTGGCCGGTCTCGGTCACCAGCACCAGATCCTCGATCCGCACGCCGCCCACGCCGGGCACGTACACGCCGGGTTCGATGGTGATCACCATGCCCGCCTCCAGCACGTCCTCGCTGACGTCGCGCAGGCTGGGCCCCTCGTGGACGTCGAGCCCCACGCCGTGCCCCAGCGAATGCGCGAACGCCTCGCCCAGCCCGTGCCCGGTCAGGAGGTCGCGGGCCACCCTGTCCAGATCGGCCGCCCGGACGCCGGGGCGCACCGCCGCGATGGCCGTTTCCTCGGCCTCCAGCACGGCCCGGTACATCCGGCGCAGTTCGGCGCCCGGATCGCCCACCGCCACCGTGCGGGTCATGTCGCTGTGGTAGCCGCCCACCCGCGCCCCCATGTCCACCGTGACCAGTTCGCCGTCCCTGATGACCCGCGTAGACGCGACCCCGTGCGGCCTGGCGCCGTTCGGCCCGCTCGCCACGATGATCTCGAAAGCGCTCTGGGCGCCCGCGCGACGCATCGCCAGCTCCAGCTCCAGGGCGATGTCGAGTTCCCGCGCGCCCGCCTGGATGGAGGGGCGCACCCCCGCGAAGGCGGCGTCTGCGATGCGCTGCGCCTCCCGGATGTGGGCGAGTTCCGCGCCTGACTTGCGGCGGCGGAGTGCCTGCACCAGCCCGCGCGTGGGCACGAGGTCGGCGCCGGGCCAGTGTTCCCGCAGGTCGTCCAGCTCCGCCACGGTCAGGCGGTCGGCCTCGAAGCCCACCCGCAGGCCCTGCAGCGCGCCCGCCGCGTGCCGGTAGGTCTCCGGCGGCCGGGCGATGACCTGGGGCAGCGCCGATTCCTCCTGGGCCTGCACCGTATAGCGGGCGTCCGTGTACAGCGTGGCCCCGTCCCCGGCGACCAGCACCTTGCCGTCCTTGCCGCCGGTAAAGCCGCTGACCGCCCGCACGTTCGCCGGGTCGCTGATCCACAGGGCGTCCACGCCGGCGCGGCCCAGGGCGGCCCGTAAAGAGTCCAGTTGCGTCATCCCGGCAAGCTAACACGCCACCTCGCCGCGGGAGAAGTGGCGCTGGGGGCGCGGGGTGGGGGAGAGGAGCGCGGCACGGCCGCGGCTGTTCCCGGATCAGGGACAAGACGCCTCCGCTTCGCGGGGCCACGCTTATACTCGTTCTTCGGGAAAGAACAGCAGTCGGCCCGCGAGGCGGCCAGCAACTCAGAGAACTCCCCTCATACAACCCTCAGGAGGCAAGACCGTGAAACTTCACGAGTATCAGGGCAAGGACATTTTGCGCCAGTTCGGCGTGAACGTGCAGGACGGCCGGGTCGCCCAGACCCCCGACGAGGTGCGTCAGATCGCCCGTGACTACGGTCAGGCGGTCGTGGTGAAGGCGCAGGTGCACGTGGGCGGGCGCGGCAAGGCGGGCGGCGTGAAATTCAGCCCGGACGCCGACAAGGCCTTCGAGAACGGCGAAAAGATTCTCGGCATGGACATCAAGGGCCTGACCGTGAACAAGGTGCTGGTCACCAAGGCCGTGGACATCGACGCCGGCACCGAGTACTACGTCGGCATGATCGTCGACCGCAACGAGCAGAGCTTCACGCTGATGGCCTCGGCCGAGGGCGGCATGGAGATCGAGGAAGTGGCCGCCGCGACCCCCGAGAAGATCATCAAGCACCGCGTCGATCCGGTCACCGGCCTGCGCCCCTACGAGGCGCGCGAGGTGGCCATCAAGGCGGGCTTCAAGGGCAACCTGAACAAGATCGCCGACATGATGGTCAAGATGAGCGAGGCCGCCTTCGCCCGCGACGCCGTGCTGGTCGAGATCAACCCGCTGTTCGTCGGCCCGGACGGCGTGCCGCTGGCGCTGGACACCAAGTTCGAGATCGACGACAACGCCATGTACCGCCACAAGGATCTCGCCGACTGGCGCGAACTGGAAGCCGAGCACCCCCTGGAGATCGAGGCCAGCAAGTACGGCTTCGCCTACGTCAAGCTCGACCACGGCAACGTCGGCGTGCTGGGCAACGGAGCCGGCATCGTGATGACCTCGCTGGACGTCGTGAACCGCGCCGGGGCCAAGCCCGCCAACTTCCTCGACATCGGCGGCGGCGCCAAGGCCGACATCGTGTACAACGCCATCAAGCTGGTCTCCAAGGACAGCGACGTCAGGGCCATCTTCATCAACATCTTCGGCGGCATCACCCGCGCCGACGAGGTCGCCAAGGGCGTCATCCAGGCGCTGAAAGACGGCATCCTGACCAAGCCCGTGCGGATGCGGATCGCCGGCACCGCTGAGGACGAGGCCAAGGCCCTGCTGGCCGAGGTCAACTCCCCGCTGATCCAGATGTACTCCACCATGTTCGAGGCCGCCGACGAGGCCGCCAAGGAAGCCAACGCCTCGGAGGCCAAATAATGGGCATTCTCGTCAACAAGGACAGCAAGGTCATCGTGCAGGGCATGACCGGCCGTGAAGGGGCGAGCCACTCGCGCGCCATGAAGGAATTCGGCACCCAGGTCGTCGCGGGCGTGACCCCCGGCAAGGGCGGCACGGACTTCGAGGGCTGGCCAGTGTTTAACTCCGTGGCCGAGGCCAAGGCCGCGACCGGCGCCAACGTGAGCATCATCTTCGTTCCTCCCGCGGGCGCCGCCGACGCCGTGCTGGAGGCTGCCCACGCTGGCATCCCGCTGATCGTGCTGATCACCGAGGGCGTGCCGACCATCGACATGATGAAGGCCGTGCAGGAAGTGAAGGCGCTGGACGCCGCCAGCCGCGCCGGGGGCGGCCAGGGCATCCGGCTGATCGGCGGCAACTGCCCCGGTCTGGTCACCAACGGGGAAGCCAAGGTGGGCATCATGCCCAACCGCATCTACGAGAAGCCGGGCCGCATCGGCCTGATCAGCCGTTCGGGCACCCTGACCTACGAGGCCGCCAAGCTGCTGAACGACGCCGGCCTGGGCACCAGCACCACCGTGGGGATCGGCGGCGACCCGGTCATCGGCACGACCTTCGCCGACGTACTCCCCATGTTCGAGGCCGACCCGGACACCGACGCCGTGATCGTGATCGGCGAGATCGGCGGCGCCGACGAGGAAGCGGCGGCCGAGTACATCGCCGCGCACATGAAAAAGCCCGTCGTGGCCTTCATCAGCGGCCGCTCCGCTCCGGCGGGCAAGCGCATGGGCCACGCCGGCGCCATCATCATGGGCAACGTGGGCACGCCGGAGAGTAAGCTCGCCGCCTTCGGGGCCGCGAACGTGCCGGTGGCCGACACCATGCCCCAGATCATCGATCTGGTGAAGCAGGCGCTGAAGCTGTAAAGACAGCTCAGGATGGGGGGACGGTGCCCAGGGGGCGTCGTCCCCCCACCGCCGTTCACGCAGCATGAAGAAATCGTCATCTCGGGTCACATGCGGGTCAGCCCCCTGCGTACACTGAGGCCATGAACCGCCGTCTGCTCGTTCCGTTCCTGCTCACCCTGACTGCCGGTCAGGCGGCCGCCCTCACTGTGACGGGGACGGTCGAGGGGGCCGGGGCCGATACGCGGATCAGCGGCTTCGTGGTCACCCCCTTTGGTCAGCCCCTGCAGGAGGTCGTGAGCGTGCCGGTCGAGGGCGGCCGCTTCAGGCTGGAGCTGCCCGCCACGGCCCCGACCGCCCGCGCCCAGGTCAACCTGACCCCGCAGAACGTCTCCTGGCCCGGCGTGATCGACCCCGTGGCCGTCAGCGCCCCGGTGCAGTCGGCCGAGCTGAAATTCTTCGCCTACCAGGATCAGAACCAGAACGGCCGTCACGACGACGCCGAAACGCTGCGTGAGGTCGCGCCGAACGTGGGGAAGGCGACCCTGTTCGTGGTCTGGGTGAACGCCGACGTCAAGGTGACGGCGAACAAGGGCTACGAGGCCGCCCTCAAACGCGGCTGGAACGCCTATATCGTGGACGTCGGCCGGGCGGTCAAGGTCACGCCCTTCACAGACGACCGCGCCGTGTCCGTCCGCATGGGCCGCTGAAGTCGGATTCAAGAAATCGGATTCACAGAGCCTGAACAGGCCCCCCGGCGGGGCCTGTTGTTATTTGGTACGAGGAGACCCTCCGCCGAGAAGTGAGGATTTGAAACTGGACTGGCTTCCTCCCCCCCCTGACCCTCATCCTCTCCAACCAGGAGTCCGGACTGTCTCGGCTGAGTGCCTTTCCAAAGGCGATGACCACGAGGTTTTTGGCTCCTCCCTCCTGGCGGGGGAGGCTGGGACTCGGAGAGTTGCGCAGCAGCGGGGAAGAACTTAGATGGCGTCCCGGACAGCACCAACCGAGTTGTTCAGCGACCGCGTTACGAGACTGTCAGCATCCCTCCCCAACACCCTCTCCGCAACCGTTCCAAACGCGTCCCATGACGGGAAGGGGAACGAGGGCGTCGCCTGTGAGCGGCTGAGGCTGGCTACGTTCCGACTTGCGTCCTCTGGACTCGGCGGCCTCCACTGGCGGCGCACCGGATCAGGTGATCCGGGCACCCTGAGCCGTGGCCGAACGCGCCTCCGCGTCCGCCTGACCCGGATCAGCCCGTGATCGTCCGCTCGTAGGCCCGGAGGTACTGGGGCACGATCAGGTTCGGGTGGAACCGGGTCAGGGCGGCCTGCCTCCCGGCGCGGCCCATCTGCAGGTACAGGTCGCGGTCGCGCAGAATCCTCAGCGCCGCGTGGGCCATGCCGTCCACGTCGCCCACCGCGCACAGCACCCCCGTCAGGCCGTTCTCGACCACCTCGGGAATCCCGCCTGCCCGCGCCGCGACCACCGGTACCTCGCAGCTCATGGCCTCCAGCGCGGCCAGCCCGAAGCTCTCCTTGCTGCTCGGCAACAGGAACAGGTCGGAGATGCCCAGCACCGTCTCGACATCGGGAAACGAGCCCAGGAAGTGGGTGCGGCCGATGATCCCGAGCTGCTGCGCGAGTTCGAAGGCGCGCGGGCGATCCGGGCCGTCGCCGATCATCAGCAGGCGGGCGGGCATCTCGCTCGCCACGCGGGAAAACACCTGCACCACGTCCTCGACCCGCTTGACCGGGCGGAAGTTGCTGACATGCACCAGCAGCGCCTCGTCCGGGTGGGCGAAGCGGGCCCGCACCGCCGGGTCGGGAATGCGCTGGAAGCGCTCGGCATCCACGAAGTTGTGGATCACCTCGATCTCGCGCCCGGTGCCGAACAGTTCCTGGGTCTGCTGGGCCAGGAAGTGCGACACGGCCGTCACGTGGTCGCTGCGCTCGATGGCGTGGCGGGTCGTGTGCCGGAAGGCGGGCTCGGCGCCCACCAGCGTGACGTCGGTGCCGTGCAGGGTGGTCATGACGCGCGAGCGGCCGGTGATGGCCTTGGCATGGATGGCGGCGGTCGCGTGCGGAATCGCGTAGTGCGCGTGCGACAGCTCGACCTCGTGCTCCAGGATCACCTCGGTGAGGGTGTTCGCGGCGGCCAGTTCGGGAAAGGGCTGCTCGAACAGGGCGTAGGCGAACGAACTGACCTGATGGAAGTAGGGGCCGGCCATGCCCCCGTGACCCGAGAGCCGGAACGGCTGGGCCGAGCCCACGAAGTGAACCTCGTGTCCGGCGCGGGCCACCATCAGGCCCAGTTCGGTGGCCACCACGCCGGAGCCGCCGGCACTGGCGTGGCAGAGCACGGCCACCTTCATCGGCGGCGCCCGGCCGGAGACGGATGAGAGCAAGCGGTCATGACTGCGGAGTATAGAGGCCGCCTGGGGGGCCGTCCGTAATTCCAGGGGGAACCGGGCAGGAGCCCCGGGCCAGGCGACCCTCTTTCACCATTGTCACCAATTACTTCATTAAGCTGTGTGAAGTGAAGACGCAGAATATCTCACGGAAAACTTTTTTTCTGCACATCAGACTCTCAGTATGATCGCTGTGCTGACCGACTCGACGTGCGACCTGCCCCCGGACAGTGCGCGGCAGCTGGGCATCCATCTGCTTCCCCTGACGGTCAGTCTGCGTGAACGCCGGATGCTCGACTGGCAGGAGATCGACCCGGACGCCGTGTACGACCACATGAAGACCGGCGGCATGGCCACCACCGCCCCGGTCGAGGTGGAGGCCTTCGTCCGCAAATACGAGGAACTGCTGCAGACCCACGATCACGTGGTGAGCATCCATCTCTCGGGCAAGCTGTCGGATACCGTGCGCCACGCCCAGCAGGCGGCCCGCAGCCTCGACGGCCGCCACCGCATCCACGTGGTCGACAGTGAGCTGGCCAGTACGCCGCTGGCCGAGGCCGTGATGGCTGCCCAGGCCACCGTGCAGCGCGGCGGCTCCCACCTGGATGCTGTCCAGGCCGTGCAGACCGTGGGCGAGGAGATGTTCGCGGAATTCAGCGTGGCCTCGCTGGAGTACCTGCGCCGGGGCGGGCGCATCGGCCGGGCGCAGGAGTTCATGGCGAACATGCTGGGGGTGCGGCCTATCCTGCAGTTCAGCCACGGCGAACTCAAGGCCGTGCGCCGCATCAAGGCGGATCAGGCCTCCAGCGACATGCTGGAGCAGCTACGCGCCCGCTTCGGCCACGAGCCCATCTCCGTGACCATCGCCCACGCCGGCCGCGACTCGGGCCGCATCAACGCGCTGCGCACGGCGGTCGCCTCCAGCGGCCTGAACGTCCGCAAGGGCCGCGTGCAGCTGATCGGCCCGGTGATCGGCGCCCACGTCGGCCCCGGCACCTACGGCTTCATGGCCTGCCCGATGGCGTAGAGCCCGCGTCGGTATCGGGGGAGCGGGGCGGTGTCTTTCCATCAGACATCGCCCCGCTCCCTCTCGCCTCAGAACACCTTGCTGCCGAGCCGCGCCTCCACCGCCGGCGTCAGGAACGTCGCCTCGCCACTGGCCGCTCCCGGAAACTGAACCCCCAGGATCAGCACCTCCGAGATCGCCGTGCCGACGGCGCGCGGCTCGAAATTCAACACACCCAGAACCTGCCGGCCCAGCAGCTCCTCCGGCGTGTGGCCCGTGAAGCGCCCCACGCTGAGACGCCGCCCGAACTTCCCGAAGTCCACCGTCAGGCGGTAGGACGCTTTCGCTGCGCCCGGCTCCGGCTGAACCTCCACCACCCGGCCCAGCCGGATGTCCAGGCGTTCCAGGGTGTCCTCGGCGGTGACCACGGGCTTGAGTTCCGTCGCCATCAGGCGTCCGTGGTCAGGCCGCTGGCCTCCACCTTCGCCAGATACGCCGCGCCGCCCTCGACCTCGGCCCGGAAGCCCTCGGCGACTCCGAACACCAGCGTCTCGGCCAGCGTTTCCGACATCAGGTACTCCTGCCACGCCTCGGCGGCCTCGCGGGCGTCGCCGTCCAGCTCCAGGTGCAGGGTGATGCGGTCGGAGACCTGGAAGCCGGCGCCCTTCCGACCGTCCTGAATGCCGCGCACCAGGTCGCGGGCCAGGCCCTCCAGCTCCAGCTCGCGGGTCAGGGTGGTGTCGAAGGCGACCAGATAGCCCGCCTCCTCCTGGGCGGCGAAGCCCTCGGGGCTCTTCGCGTCCACCAGCACCTCGTCCGGCCCCAGCTCGTAGCGCTCGCCCTCAGGACTGACCACCTCGAAGAACTTGCCGTCGCGCACGGCGCGGGCGACCTCCGAGGCGTCCGCCGCCGCCAGCGCCGCGCGCACCTGGGGCACGGCCTTGCCGAACTTCTTGCCCAGCAGCGCCAGGTTGGGGCGCAGCTGGTAACTCACGAGTTCGGCGTACTGGTCGAGCAACTCGACCTCCTTGACGTTCAGCTCCTCCCGGATCTGGCCCTCGAAGCGGCCCAGGGCGCGGGTCATCTCGGCCGTGCGGGCCCGCAGCATCACCTTAGGGAGCGGCTGGCGCTGTCGCAGGCCGGTCTGCCCCCGCACCGCCCGGCCCAGGCTCACGACCCGCAGCACGGCGTCCATCTCGCCCACGAGCGCGGGCGCGCTGAGCGAGTCGTCCACCAGCGGCCATGACCCCAGATGGACGCTCTCGGGCGCGCCGGGTGAGGCGCTGCGCACCAGATTCTGGTACAGCGTCTCGGCCAGGAAGGGCGTGAAGGGCGCCGTGAGCTGCGTCACCGTGACGAGCGCGGTGTGCAGCGTGGCGTAGGCGCTCACGTCCACCTGCCCGTCCCCGGCCCAGAAGCGCCGGCGGTTGCGCCGCACGTACCAGTTGCTGAGGTCCTCGACCACGAACTCCTGCAGCGCCCGGCTGGACGTGGTGGGATCGTAGTTCTCCAGCGCGCCCGTCACCGTCTTCACCAGCGCCTGCACCTTGGCGAGCAGCCAGCGATCCACCTCGGGCCGCTCGGCGGCGGGCGGCGCGGCGTCCAGATCGGGCCGATCCAGATTCGCGTACAGCACGAAAAACGAGTAGGTGTTCCAGAGCGTCAGGAAGTACGAGCGAAACGACTCGCCGATCACGTTCAGGCCCACCCGCCGCGACAGCTCGGGCGGCGCGGACACGTAGGTGTACCAGCGCGCCGCGTCGGCCCCGTACGCCTCGAACACGTCCCAGGGGTTCAGCACGTTCCCCTTGGACTTGGACATCTTCTGCCCCTTCTCGTCCAGGAAGTGCCCGGCGCAGATCACCGACTTGTAGGCCACCGAGTCGAAGACCATGGTGCCGATCTGGTGCAGCGAGTTGAACCAGCCGCGCGTCTGGTCGATGGCCTCGGCGATGTAGTCGGCCGGGAAGCCGCCCCCCTCGAACAGTTCCCTGTTCTCGAAGGGGTAGTGGTGCTGCGCGAAGGGCATCGAGCCCGAGTCGTACCAGACGTCCATGACGTAGGGCACGCGCCGGAAGGTCTTGCCGCCCTGTTCGAAGGTCACGTCGTCCACGTAGGGGCGGTGCGGGTCGAAGTCGGGGCCGGCCACCTCGGGGCGCCCGCTCAGCTCGGCCAGCTCGGCATACGAACCGATCACCCGGTATTCGCCGTCCTCGGCCTCCCAGATCGGCAGCGGCGTGCCCCAGTAGCGGTTGCGACTCAGGTTCCAGTCGATCAGGTTCTCCAGCCAGCCGCCGTAGCGGCCGTTCCTGATGTGCGCGGGGTGCCAGTCGATGGTCTGGTTCAGCTCGATCAGGCGGGCCTTCATCGAGGTGTTGTTCAGGTACCAGCTCTCGGTCGCGTAGTACATCAGCGGCGTGCCGCAGCGCCAGCAGTGCGGGTACGAGTGCATGAAGTTCTTCTCTTTCCACATCACCCCCCGCGCCCGCAGGTCGCGCACGATCTCGGTGTTCGCGTCGCGGAAGAACACGCCCGCCCACGGCCCGAAGCGGTGCTTGCCGGTCTCGTCCACCCCCACGATCACCGGAAAGCCGTAGGTACGGGCGAGGCGCATGTCGTCCTCCCCGAAGGCCGGCGCCGTGTGCACGATGCCGGTGCCGTCGGAATCCGACACGTAGGTGTCCAGGCCGCTCATCCAGACCGGCCGGCCCTCGCCCTCGGCCTCGTAGGCCTCGGTGAAGGGCGGCTCGTAGGCCACGCGCTCCAGCTCGGTGCCCCGGAACATCTTCACGACCTCGGCGTCCTCGCCCAGCACCTCGGCGAGCAGCGAGCGCGCCAGGATCAGCGTGCGCCCCTCCCTGTCCTTCGCCGCCACGTACTCGAAGTCCGGGTGCAGGGCCACGCCCACGTTGTAGGGCAGCGTCCAGGGGGTGGTCGTCCAGACCAGGAAGGCCGCGCCCGCGTCCAGCCCCAGGGCCGCCGGATCGCGCAGCGCGAAGGTCACGTAGATGCTGGGATCCTGGATGTCCTTGTAGCCCTCGCTGACCTCGGCGTTGGAGAGCGTCGTGCCGTCCTTCGGGCAGTAGGGCGCGACCCGGAAGCCCTTATACAGCAGGCCCTTCTCGTCGAGCCGCTTGACGCTCCACCACACGCTCTCGATGTAGTTCGGGTGCAGCGTCATGTAGGGCTCGTCCAGGTTGACCCAGTAGGCCATGCGCTCCGTAAATTTGCGCCAGTCCTGCTCGTACTCGAAGACCGTGGCGCGGCACTCGGCGTTGAAGCGGTCGATGCCGTAGGCCTCCACCTCGCGCTTGGACTTCAGGCCCAGCTTCTTCTCGACAGCGATCTCCACCGGCAACCCGTGGGTATCCCAGCCCGCCTTGCGCGGCACCGAGTAGCCCTGCATGGTCTTGAAGCGCGGAAAGAGGTCCTTCAGGGATCTCGCCTCGACGTGGTGGATGCCCGGCACCCCGTTGGCGGTGGGCGGCCCCTCGTAGAAGGTGAAGCTCGGGCCGCCCCTGGTCGCCTCCATCGAGCGCTCGAAGATGCGCTTCTCCTGCCACCACGTCAGCAGCTCTTCTTCCATCCTGGGGAAACTGGGGTTCGGCTGAACGGGCGTGAACATGGTCTGGCCGGGGAGGTGGGGGGTGTCCTGGGTGGTCATGGGGGCTCCTGGGTGGGTGGGAAAGGGGTGGGGGAGGTCGGCCGCCGGGTCAGTCCACGATGAACAGCCGCGCGCCGGTTCGGGTGCGCGAGCGGTGGGCCTCGGCGCCGTCGGCGACCTGATAGCTCATGCCGGGCGTCAGGGTGAAGGTGCGGCCGTCCTGCAGCTCGGTGTGGAGTTCGCCGTCCAGCACGAACAGCACATGTCCCTTGTGGCACCAGTGATCCGAGACGTATCCGGCGGAGTACTCGACCAGCCGCACGCGGATCTGGCTGTCGCCGAAGACCTGGGTGCGCCAGAGCGCCTGCCCGGTTTCCCCAGCGTGGACGGTGGTTTCGACGGCCGCCCAGTCGGTGGTGCCGAAGGGAATACTGGTCATGTGCATGGACGTGCCTCCGGGAGTGGGGTCGGTGCCGCAGCGGCAGGCCGCGCCTCAGCGTGTGCTGGGACGCGGCCTGCCGGCGCGTGGTACCACCCAACTTCACTCCTCACAGGAGCCTCGTTGCAGGCCCTCTGTCGGGGGGCGTCCGGGCGGGTCTAGTGGGCCTGGGGGGGCCGTTCTTCCGCCGGCGCGGGAGGTGATCTTCAGTGCGGGGGGCGGGCGCCGGGCTCTCACTGTCCCCGGCTCGCTGTGGCCACCCGTCCCGACCTACTGTCCTCTCGGTCGCCTGGATGCTGCTTCGCCCCACGAAAGACCGCTGGAGCTGGATGTATGGTAGGTCGCCGGACACACCGGGTCAATGCGCCAGGTGGCCGGTCGCCCTGAACGCCTGTCCCAGGGAAGAACCACACCCGGCCCCCAGGGCCGCTCCCGGATCGCCCGGCGAGTCTCGGTTCATCTCAGTTCAAAAAGGATTATTCAAACAGCGATCAGACGCGTTCACCCGGTTCACGGCAACGATCCGGCCGGTGTCCTGTGTCCTTCCCCCCGCACCTTTACAGGAAAGCCGGTTACAATCGACATTCAGGAGATGACCATGAACAGCTTCAGGAATACGGCGATCCGGTCTGGAAGCCGTGAATCAAGCGCCTGGGACGGCCGACCCGGTGTGGCCATCGAGACGTGTGCCAGCGCGGGCACGGGGCCGCGGTCATGACCGACGCCGCCCACCAGACTCTGCCTTTCCACGAGTTGCAGCAGAAAATTCTGCCCGAACTGCACCTGATCGCCGCAGGCTACGGCATCGAGAACTACCGCAAGCTGAAGAAAGACGCGCTGGCGCTCGCGATCATGCAGCACCAGGCCGACGCCGAGGGCCAGCTGCTGGCCCAGGGCTACCTGGAGATCAGCCCCGACGGCTACGGCTTCCTGCAGTCCGATCTGCTCGACCAGCAGTCTCGCTCGGTGCTGGTGCCGGCCGGTGTGATCAAGAAGTATCATCTGCGAACCGGCGACCAGATCATCGGCCGGGCGCGCAAGGCCCGCGAGAACGAGCGCTACGGCTCGCTGGGTCAGGTCGAGGCGGTCAACGGCCTCGATCCGGACGCCGCCCGCCGGCGCCCCAAATTCGACGACCTGACCCCCACCTTCCCGGACGCCCAGCTCGTGCTGGAGGAACCCGGCACCGACGACGGCCTGAGCCTGCGCGTGGTGGATCTGCTGGTGCCCATCGGGCGGGGGCAGCGCGCCCTGATCGTGGCGCCCCCCAAGGCCGGGAAGACCACGCTGCTCAAGAAGATCGCCAACTCCATCACCCGCAACTATCCCGACGTGACCGTGATGGTGCTGCTGGTCGACGAGCGGCCCGAGGAAGTGACCGACTTCCGCGAGAGCGTGCAGGGCGCGCAGGTCGTCGCCAGCACCTTCGACGAGCCGCCCCAGCACCACGTCCGGGTGGCCGAGTTCGTACACGAGCGCGCCCGCCGCATCGTCGAGGAGGGCGGACACGTGGTGATCCTGCTCGACTCGATCACCCGGCTGGCCCGCGCCAACAACCTGGTCACGCCGCCCACCGGTCGCACGCTCTCCGGCGGCCTGGATTCCAACGCCCTGCACTGGCCCAAGCGCTTCCTGGGAGCGGCCCGCAACATCCGCGAGGGCGGCTCGCTGACCATCCTGGCGACCGCCCTGGTCGAGACCGGCTCGCGCATGGACGACGTGATCTTCGAGGAGTTCAAGGGCACGGGCAACGCCGAACTGGTGCTCTCGCGCCGCCTGGAAGAGCGCCGCATCTTCCCGGCCCTGGACATCCTGAAGTCCGGCACCCGCCGCGAGGAGCTGCTGCTGCAGCCCGAGGTCTTGAAGAAGATGTGGCTGCTGCGCAAGGTCATCAGCGACATGGATCCCGCCGACGCCATGGAGATGCTGCTCTCGCGCATGGGCAAGACCCGCAACAACGTGGAATTCCTGCAAGGGCTCGCGGGCGGTTGACGCCCCGCCCTTTCCCCCTGGAGCTGAATTTGTCCGTCCGTTTCCCCCGTGTGGTTCGCCCCCTGATGTCCTGGGGCCTCTGTGCAGCACTCGTCCTGTCCGCGTCCGGCTCGGCCCGCTCGCCCGCACCCGCCCCTTCAGCACCTGCTCCTGCAGCACTGGCCGGCCTGAGCGTCCTGGCGCCCCTGCAGGAGCCCTCCAGGCTGCTGGCCCCCGCGCCCGACCTCGTCCTGCGGCGGGACGCCGGCGAACGGGCGCTGACCCTGGTCGTGGCGCCCCAGATCAGGGCGGCGGAACTGGCCCGGCGGTACGGCGTCAGCGCCGGTGCCGTGCGGCTGCTGCCGCCCCAGGGCCGGACGCGCCTGGCCCGTGTGGCCTACCCCCGCACCGGGGCGCAGGCCGTCATGGCGCGCGCCCCCCTGCGTCCCGCCTCCGTGCAGACCTACGCCGTGCAGCCGGGCGACACCCTGGCCGGGATCGCGCGGCGCTTCGGCCTGCCGGTCGTGGATCTGCTCAGCGTCAATCTGGATCGCCCCAGCCTCGACCGCGTGCATGTCGGCGAGACCCTGAACGTGCCGGTCGGCGCCCGCGGCGTGCTGATCCGCATCAAGCCCGGGCAGAGCGCGCTGTCGCTGATCGCGGGCTACGGCGCCGACCTGGTGGCCACCGCGCAGGCCAACGGGGTGCTGCCCACCGAGATGAGCGTGGGCGACGAACTCCTGCTGCCCGGGCTGCGGGCCGAGGGCTACCAGCAGCAGCTCATGGCCCGCCGGGAGGCCCAGCGCCGCGCGGCCCTGGCCGGCGAGCGACAGAAGAAATACGAGCGCTTCGTATTGTGGAAAAAGGGCCAGGAGCGCCTCCGTCTGGAAGCGCTGTACCAGCGCCAGGCGCAGTACGAGCGTTACCTCGCCTGGCAGCGCAGCGAGGAGCGGCAGGCCAGGATCCGGGCCTACGAACGCCAGGCCCAGCTGGAGGCGGCGCAGGCCGCCGCCGCCGAGCGCGCCCGCGAGGCGGCCCGCGCCGCCGCGTCCCGGCCGGCCGCCACCGTGCAGCGCGCCTCCACCGGCCAGGGCGCGCTGATCTGGCCGATGCGCTCCTACCGGCTGACCAGCCGCTTCGGCGAGCAGGACATCGCCTTCCACCAGCAGGTCTTTCACGGCGGCATCGATCTGGCAGCCCCCTACGGCTCCCCCGTGTACGCGGCGGCGGCGGGGCAGGTCAGCCGGAGCGGGTACGGGGACTACGGCCTGAACGTCTTCACGGTCAGTGGCGCGACCACCCTGGTCTACGGCCACATGAGCCGCGTGGCGGTCTACGCCGGCCAGACCGTCGCCCAGGGGCAACTGATCGGCTATGTCGGCTGCAGCGGCATTTGTACCGGCCCCCATCTGCATTTCGAGGTCAGGGCCGGGCAGCAGGCCATCAACCCCCTGGCCGTCCTGCCATGAGCGTGGCCAGGGCCGAAAGGGCCGGAACCGAACCGTGGTGAGCGCGGGTGGAGCATGACGCCGCCGACCGCCACCCCCGGTCTGCGGCTGCTGGTGGTGGACGATGAGCTGCAGATCCTGGAACTGCTCGATCTGACCCTCTCCATGCAGGGCTATCTGGTGCAGACAGCCTCCAGCGGCCCGCAGGCCCTGGACGTGGCCGCCCAATCCCCCATCGACGTGATCGTCATGGACGTCCTGATGACGCCCTGGGACGGCTTCGAGACCGTGCGTCAGCTGCAGCGGCAGGCCGCCGGGGGGCTTCCCCCGGTCGTGTTTCTGTCGGGCCTGAACCGCCCCGACACCCTGCCCGACCTGGGGCCGGCGCTGCGCGTCGACTACCTGGCCAAACCCTTCCGGCCCTCGCAACTGGTGGCGGCCATCGAACAGCTCTGGGCGCTCACCCGGGGAGACTCCGCCTGAGGTCTGGGGCCTGTGTCCGGCCGCCTCCGGTCGGGCGACAGTGGCCGGAACGCGTCCTCTGCTCAGCCTCTAAAACTGACCCCATCGAGGAGCGCCCTCTGGCCCTACCCGTGGGGTCAGTTTCTGGCTACACTCGGCCCATGACTGACTCCCAGACCGGAACCCCCCAGCTCAAGCAGGGCTTCGCCGAGATGTTCAAGGGCGGCGTGATCATGGACGTGGTGACCGCCGATCAGGCGCGCATCGCCGAGGCGGCCGGCGCCACCGCCGTGATGGCCCTGGAGCGGGTGCCGGCCGATATCCGGGTGGACGGCGGCGTGGCCCGCATGAGCGATCCCAAGATGATCAAGGAGATCATCGCCGCCGTGACCATCCCCGTGATGGCCAAGGTGCGGATCGGGCACGTGGTCGAGGCGCAGATCCTGCAGGCCCTGGGCGTGGACTTCATCGACGAGTCCGAGGTGCTGACCCCGGCCGACGAGCAGTACCACATCCTGAAGAGCGAGTTCAAGGTGCCCTTCGTGTGCGGCGCCAAGAATCTGGGCGAGGCGCTGCGCCGCGTGGGCGAGGGCGCCAGCATGATCCGCACCAAGGGCGAGGCCGGCACCGGCAACGTGGTCGAGGCCGTGCGCCACGCCCGCACCGTGCTGGGAGAAATCCGCGCCATCCAGGCGCGCCCTGCCGAGGAACTGATGACGGTGGCCCGCGACCTGCAGGCGCCCTACGAACTCGTTCGCTGGGTGCACCAGCACGGCACCCTGCCGGTGGTGAACTTCGCGGCCGGCGGTGTCGCCACCCCCGCCGACGCGGCCCTGATGATGGTGCTGGGCCTGGACGGCGTCTTCGTGGGCAGCGGCATCTTCAAGAGCGACAACCCCGAACGCCGCGCCCGGGCCATCGTCAAGGCGGTCACCCACTACCAGAATGCCGACGTCCTGGCCGAGATCAGCGAGGATCTGGGCGCCCCCATGACCGGCATCAACATCGACAGCCTGATTCCCGCCGAGCGGCTCGCCAGCCGTGGCTGGTAAGGCCCCGGGCGCCCACCAGCCCGCCTCCGGGCAGCCCGGGCCCCTGAAGGTCGGCGTCCTGGCCCTCCAGGGCGCCTTCCGGGAGCACCGGCGTCACCTTGAGGCCCTGGGCGCCGAGGTGCGCGAGGTTCGCCTGCCGGCCGATCTCAACGGGCTGGTGGGGCTGATCCTGCCCGGCGGGGAGAGCACCACCATGGCCCGGCTGCTCAGCGAGTATGCCCTCTGGGAGCCACTGGCGGCGTTCTATCGCCGGGGCGGCGTCCTGTGGGGCACCTGCGCCGGCGCCATCCTGCTGGCCGCCGAGGTGCTGGGCGCCCCTCCGCAGGACGGCGGCTTCCAGCGCAGCCTGGGACTGCTCGAGGTGACGGTGCAGCGCAACGCCTTCGGGCGGCAGGTCGATTCCTTCACCACCCCGCTGGAGATCGCCGGTCTGGACGGCCCGGTCGAGGCCGTGTTCATCCGGGCCCCGGCCTTCTCGCGGGTCGGGGCAGGCGTGGAGGTGCTGGCCCGGCTGGGGGAACAGGCAGTGATGGTGCGTCAGGGCCGGGTGCTCGCCAGCGCCTTCCACCCCGAGCTGACCAGGGACGGCCGGCTCCACGCCGCCTTTCTCGGGCAGATCACCGAGGCCCAATCTGTGGCAGTTCGATAAAAAGTGGCTCGAAGATTCACGATCCGGTTTATCGTGAATAATTTCACTTACTACTTAGGGCTTGTTGGGACAGGGCAGGGGACAGCGGGCGCCGGCGTATCTTGACTGCCGTGGTCAGGACAGTCTTCCAATATGCCGGGGCGAGGCTCCACGTCCGCGTGACCGGCCGCGGCCGCCCCATCGTGCTGATCCACGGCCTGAGTGGTTCGAGCCGCTGGTGGCGCCGCAACCTGTCGGCCCTGACGCGTGAGCACCAGGTCTTCGTGCTCGACCTGACCGGCTACGGCTCGGCGCGCCGGCAACGGGCGCTGGGGGTGCGGGCCAGCGCCCGGATCGTCGCCGAGTGGCTCCGGCAGAGCGCCCTGACCGAGGTGACCCTGATCGGCCACTCCATGGGCGGGCATATCGCCATCCATGTGGCGGCCCTGGCGCCGCAGCGGGTGGACACCCTGATCCTGGCCGGCGCCAGCGGCCTGCTCAAGGTGCCGCTCTACCGCAGCGTCCTGAACCTGCCCCGCGCCCTGGTCTCGGGTCGCAAGCGCTTCCTGCCGCAGGTGTTCGGAGACGCCCTGCGCGCCGGCCCGCTGAACCTGCTGCGGAGCGGCCGCGATCTGCTCAAGGACAGCGTGCAGGACATCCTCCCGGAGATTCAGGCGCGAACCCTGATCATCTGGGGCGAGCGCGACGCGCTGGTGCCGCTGCCGGTCGGCCAGATGCTGGCCGGGGCCATCCGGGGTGCCCGCCTGGAGGTCATCCCGCGTGCCGGCCATATCGTGATGGTGGACGACGCGGAGCGCTTCAACACCCTGGTGCTGGATTTCATCGGCGAGGCCGCCCGATCCGGGGCCGAGCACCCGACCAGCCAGCCCACAGGCACCGGGTGAGCGGCGTCCACGCCCTGTTCCTGCAGGTTCGGGGACTGCAGACGCACGCCTGGGTGAGGGGAGAGGGCCGACCCCTGGTGATCGTGCCGGGCCTGGGCTGCGCCTCGTGGATGTACGTGCGGGTGGCCCGTGAACTGGCCCGTGAACGCCGGGTCTATGTGTACGACCCGCCTGGCCACGGCCACAGCGAGGGCAGCCGCGCCTACCCGGCCACCATCGAGGATCTGACGGATCATCTCGCCGCCTGGCTGGAGGTGGCCGGCCTGCACCGCGCGGCCATCTTCGGCCATTCGCTGGGCGGTGAAGTGATCTTCGACCTGATGGCGCGCTATCCGGGCTGCGCGGGCGCCCTGATCGCCTGCGCGCCCACCGGCATCCCGGAGAATCCCAGCGTGCCCGTGCAGGTGGCCCGCCTGTTGCGGGATCTGCCCAGGGAACGCCTGGGCCTGGTCTTGCCTGGCCTCCACGCCTACGCCCGGTGTGGGGCCCGCCGGATGCTGGAGCTGGCGGGCGATCAGGCCCGGCACGACACCGGGCCCCTGCTCGGTCAGATCCGCGCGCCCACCCTGCTGCTGGACGGCCTGTACGACCCCGTGATCCGTTCCTGGACGGTGCAGGCCATCCAGACCGCCATTCCGGACGCCGTGATCCGGCAGATCCGCGGCGGCACCCACGCCCTGACCGACACCTTTCCACGCACGGTGGCCCGCTACAGCCTCGACTTCCTGAAGGATGCGGACTGCTGAGGACAAAAGTTTCACGATTCGGCATTATCGTGAATGATTTCACTTGCTTTGTTCTGTGTAGTTATTGCAGAGCCTCAGATCAAAGAGGGGGCTCAAACCATCTCCGATCTGAGGCTCCCTCTCCTACTTCAGACCCGTTCCGGAGTCTGCACCTGCAGGCCGACCTCGCCCAGCTGAGCGGCCTCGACAGGGGAGGGCGCCAGGGCCATCAGGTCGGCGCCCCGGTTGTTCTTGGGGAAGGCGATGACCTCGCGGATCGAGCTGGCGCCCGTCATCACCATGATCAGGCGGTCGAAGCCCCAGGCGATGCCGCCGTGCGGCGGGGTGCCGTAGGCCAGCGCGTCCATGAAGAAGCCGAACTTGTCCTGCGCCTGCTCGGGCGTGAAACCGATGGCGCCGAACATCTGCGCCTGCACCTGCGGATCGTGGATGCGGATGCTGCCACCCCCCACCTCGAAGCCGTTCAAGACCAGATCGTAGGCCTGGGCGCGGATCTCGCCCTGGCGCTCGGTGCCGAAGAGGGCCACGTCGTCCGGGTGCGGCGCGGTGAAGGGGTGGTGCATGTACGTCCAGGTGCCGCTCTCCGGGTCGAAGTCGAGCTGCGGGAACTCCATGACCCAGGCGACATGGAAGCGGGGGCCGCCGGCCGTCAGGTCAAAGAGGTCGCGCAGGGCCAGGCGCACGGCGCCCAGCGCCGACACGGCTCCCTTCCACTCGCCCGCCGAGAACAGCAGGGTGCCGCCGTCCTGAACGCCGGTGCGGGCCAGCAGCTCCGCCGTCTGCGCGCCCACGAACTTGCTGATGCCGCCCGTGAACCCCTCGCCCTCGCGCCGCAGCCAAGCCAGGCCGCGCGCCCCGTTCTGCTTGGCGACGCGCTCCAGTTCGTCGATCTGCCTGCGCGTCAGCTCGGGGGCCACCAGCACCTTGACGCACCCGGCCGAGGCGAAGGCCGCGAACTCGCCGCCCCGGAACAGCCCGGTGACGTCCTCGAAGGCCGAGTCGAAGCGCAGATCCGGCTTATCCGAGCCGTATTGATCCATCGCCTCGAAGTAGGAGAGCCGGGGAAAGGGGAGGGGCAGTTCCACCCCCAGGGTCTCGCGGAACACGTGCGAGAGCAGCCGCTCGTTCAGCTCCAGCACGTCATCCTGCTCGACGAACGAGAGTTCCATGTCCAGCTGCGTGAAGTCCGGCTGGCGGTCGGCGCGCAGATCCTCGTCGCGGAAGCAGCGGGCCAGCTGGTAGTAGCGATCCATGCCCGAGATCATCAGGAGCTGCTTGAACAGCTGCGGCGACTGCGGCAGGGCGTAGAACTCGCCCGGATTCAGGCGGCTGGGCACCAGGAAGTCGCGGGCACCCTCGGGCGTGGACTTGGTGAGCATGGGCGTCTCGACCTGCACGAAGCCCTCGGTGTCCAGGAAGGCCGTGATGGCGGCCACCGCCTTGCTCCGGAGCAGCAGGTGGCGCTGCATCTCCGGGCGCCGCAAGTCCAGGTAGCGGTACTTCAGGCGGATGTCCTCGGCCACCGACTCGCCCTTGTCGAGCTCGAAAGGCGGCGTTTTCGCCGTGTTCAGGACGCGCACCCGCGAGGCGATGACCTCGAAGTCGGCCAGTCCGCCCTTGCGCTGGCCCTCCGGGCGCAGCTGGTACGTTCCCTCGATCTCCGCGACATATTCGGCGCGCAGCTGATCGGCCTGGGGGAAGGCGGGGGAATCGGGCTCGACCTGCACCTGCACCAGCCCGGAGCGGTCGCGCAGTTTCAGGAAGATCAGGCCGCCCAGATCCCGCCGGCGGTTGACCCAGCCCTGCAGGGTCACGGTCTGGCCGACGTGCGATTCGGTGAGCTGGCCGATATAGGCGGTGCGTTTCATGCGTTCTCCTGAGCGGTGGGGGACAGGGCGGCCTGGGGCTGCCGGCCCTGGTCGTGAAGGCCTTGTTCGTGAAGGAAGGCGGCGAGGTCGGCCGTGGGCAAGTTCGTCTGCACCCCACTCGCCAGGTCTTTGATACTGAGGGTGCCCTGCGCGGCCTCGTCGGAGCCGATCAGGGCCACCAGCCGCGCTCCCCGACGTTCGCCGTCGCGGAAGGCGTTGCCGGGTTTCTGGGCACGGTAGGCGAATTCGCTGCGTGCCCACTGGCGGGCGGTCATGGCCACGGCGGCGGCCTGCGGCACGTAAGCCTCATCCAGGGCGACCACATACAGCTCCGGGCCGGGTGCGGCGGGCACGGCCACGCCCTCGGCCTCCATCGCCAGGAGCAATCTCTCGATGCCGAAGGCCCAGCCGATGCCCGGTACGGCCGCGCCGCCCAGCTGCTCGGCCAGCCCGTCGTAGCGGCCGCCCCCGCCCAGCGCGGATTTGGCCCCCACGCCCTCATGGTGCAGTTCCCAGGCGGTGCGGCGGTAATAGTCCAGCCCCCGCACGATGCTGGGGTCGATGTCGAAATCCACGTTCCAGGCGCTCAGGTACGCCTGCACCGCCTCGAAATTCGCCCGCGCCTCGTCGCCCAGGAAGTCCAGCATGGGCCTCACGCCCAGTTCGCCGATCAGGGCCTGATCGCCCGCGCTCTTGGAGTCCAGAATCCGCATCGGGTTGCGTTCCAGGCGGTCTTTCGAATCGTCCGAGAGGCGATCCACGTGGGCGCCGAAGAGTGTCCGCAGATAGGCGTTGTAGGCGTCGCGGTCGGCCGGGTCGCCGATACTGCCCAGCTTGACGCGCACGCCCCTGAGGCCCAGCGCCTGCACGACCTCCACCATCAGCCGGATCGCCTCGGCGTCCACCAGCGGGTCGGTGCTGCCCAGCACCTCGTAGTCCACCTGATGAAACTGGCGCAGGCGGCCCTTCTGCACATTCTCGGCGCGGAACATCGGCCCGTGCGTCCAGAGCTTCAGGGGAGCCGGCAACTGCTTGAGGCCGTTCTGCAGGTAGGCCCGCACGATGCTCGCCGTGCCCTCCGGGCGCAGGATGTAACCCCCGTGGTCGCCGAAGTAGAACACCGTGAACATCTCCTTGCGGACGATGTCGGTGCTGCCGCCGACGCCGCGCCTGACCAGCTCGGCTTCCTCGAACAGGGGCGTGGCGATGAACCTCGCCCCGGCCCGCTCCAGTACCCGGCGGGCCACATCCTGCACATGCACGAAGGCCGACGCGCGGGTATCGAGGCTGAGTTTGGGACTGCCCTCCGGCAGATGATCCTGTGTCCCCTTGGGGCGCTGTATCGCCATAACTTCAGGAGTGTAGCGTGTGGGCGCCGGCCTTCACGTCCGCCAGACGGCCTGCAGAGAGGACAGGAACGGCCGCGCGGCGACAGGAAAGGGGGCGGCCAGCCCGAAAGCCAGCCGCCCCCCCTCAGCTCTGGTTAGTGCCGCATCACTGGCGGACGCTGTACGGCAGGCCGGTCGAGCGCTTGCTGCCGACCTCGACGAACAGCCAGCTGCCGCCCACGGGGGCGTCGCTGGGGATGGTGAGGACGATCTGCGTATCCGTCCAGGAGACGATGGCGGCGGCGGGGAAGACGAAGCCGCCCTCACCGGTTTCCGAGGCGCCCAGGCGAACTTTCCCGATGGTCGGCCCGCCCAGATAGCGGCCCTGGATGGTCACCTGACCGCCCCGGGCCGCCGCTTCGGAGACCTTCACGAGCATGGGCGTAACGGTGACCATCTGGTCGGCGGTTTGAACCTGCTGACGAGGCGCACAGGACGCAAGCACCCCGGCGAACAGTAAAGAAGCAACAAAGCAACGCAGCATAGCAACAGCCTCCAGCGGCAGTCTAATGACCTTTGATATGAGCGGTCAAACTCCCCCCCCCAACGACGGTACCCAGACCGCCCCCACCGAGCCCGTCGCGTCCCCGGTGTCGATCCCGTCCATGAGCGGCAAACGCGTGCTGGTCATCTTCAACCCCAAGAGCGGCAGCGGCGACAGCGGCCTGCCCGCCTTCAACCAGCTCCTGAGAGATGCAGGCGCCGAACTGGTCGAGCGCGAGCTCAGTTCGGACACGCCCATGAGTGAATTCGTCCGCGATATCGAGGAATTTCAGGCCGTGGTCGCCGCCGGGGGGGACGGCACGGTCAGCTCGGTGTCGTATGCCGGCCGCTACAAGAACGTGCCGCTGCTGGCCTATCCCGCCGGCACCGCCAACCTGATCGCGCAGAACCTCGACCTGCCGACCACGCCGGGCGAACTGGCGCTGGTCGTGGCCGAGGGACACGCCGTGCGGGTCGACATGGGCGAGGTGGAGGTGCGCGGCGAGAAGCGGGGCTTCGCCATGCTGGCCGGCGCCGGCGCCGACGCCGCCATGATCCGTGACAGCGAGGAACTGAAAGGCAAGTTCGGCGCGCTGGCCTACGTCATGAGCGCCATGAAGCAGCTCAACCCGAAGAAGACGACCTTCAGCCTGATCGTCGACGGCGAGCCGCGCGAGTTCGAGGGCATCGGCGTGATGGTCGCGAACTTCGGGATGGCCAACTACCGTCTGCCGATCACCAGCGAGATCAGCCCCAGCGACGGCCGCTTCACGGTCATCCTGATGAAGGCCGGCAACATCCTGAGGCTGGTGCCGAACCTGATCGACTCGGTGCGCGCCAAGCTGAACCTGGGCGACCCGCTGTTCAGCGGCAATCTGGAGACCGTCGAGGCCCGTGAGGTGACCGTGACCGCCGCCGATCCGTTCCCCCTGCAGTACGACGGCGAACTGCACGAGGAAACCACGCCCTTCACGGCCCGCATCCTGCCCGGCGCCGTGCGGTACCTGACGGCCGCGAAAAAGCAGGATCTGGACACCTGAGCCCGGCTGGAGCGTCCTGTTCCTCCCCGAATGCTCCCAGCCGGCTCTGGATGCCGACTGGGACGTATTTTTTCGAACTTCCTCACAGGAAGGCCAGGAAGGGGCCTCGGCGAACTGCCGAGGGGTTCTATAGCCTGGACGCGGCGCCGTGAAGCCACCTCCTGACGTCGGATTCACTCCGATCCCACTTTGCGCGGTTGCAGGGCTTGCAGGCCATGACCAGATGAGACAGATCGTGAGTTCCGCCGCTTCTCAGTGGGATGACGTGGTCGATGGCGCAGCCGAATTCATCCAGGGAGCCGTGGCAGTAGGCGCACGCTGCGGCGGAGGTGATGAGGGCGACGAGTTGATTGACGGTGGCGTGGACGCTGAGGTCGCCCCTGGAATGTCTGGCGATGCTGGCACTCTGGCTGCGGTCGATTTTCCGGCAGAGCAAGCGCTATGGACATCCAGGCCGACGCTAGAGCTTAAGCTCCTGACCTCACACTCAGGTCAGGGCCCGAGCGGCTCTGTCATCCCCATTCTATATGTTCTATAATTCCACTTATGAAACATAGAAGTCACGAAGGCGGCCAGCCATGACTCAGGCCGCCCTCGTGCTGGCCTCTCGCTGGTCGAACGCCGCCAACCGCCGCCGCGAGGGCCTGCGCGCCGCTCACTCGCAGGACGCCGACGTGCTGTGCGACCTGCTCTGGACGTACATGCGGCTCAAGTCCAGCCGGGGGGCCCGCACGAGTTCGCTGACCCTGGATCATTACGCGGAGTCCGTGAGGCGCTTCCTCCGGTTCACGGGGCCTCCGGAGTCGCCCACGCGGGCGCTGAACCAGTTGACCACCGAGGACTTCGAGGTCTGGCTGCTGGAGATGCAGTCCGAAGGGTTGTCGGCGTCCAGCGTGAAGCGGCACCTGTACGGCGTGCGGAACATGATGAAGGCCCTGGTCTGGGCTGGCGTCTTCGACCACGATCCAAGCGCCGGAGTCAGGCCGCCCTCCGACGCCACGCCAGCCCACGCCAGGAAACGGGCGATTCCGGTCGGCACCTTCAAGGAACTGCTGAACCTGCCCCTGGCGCTGCACCGCGAGGACAGCATCCGCGCGAACCGGGATCAGCTCCTGCTGGAACTGGGCGGCAGCGTCGGCCTGCGCGCCGCGGAGCTGGTGGGCCTGGACACCGCGGATATCGAGCTGAACCTGGGTCAACTCAAGGTGCGGGGCAAGGGGGGCAAACAGCGGATCGTGCCCCTGACCCGGCAGGTGGTGGCCCTGGCCCAGCGCTGGCTGGTGTCGCGCGCCGCCATCCAGGCCGAGGGGCTGTTGCACACGGAGGCGCTGCTGGTGTCGCTGACCCACCGCAACTATGGGGGCCGGCTCACCACCAAGGGCGGCCGGGACATCGCCGCGACCTACTACAAGGCGCTGGGGTTGCCGCCCGAGATGTGGGGCCTGCACACGCTGCGCCGCACGGCGGGCACCCACCTGTACCGGGCCACCCGCGACCTGCACGTGGTGGCCGACCTGCTGGGCCACTCGTCGGTCACCACCTCCGCGATCTACGCCAAGATGGACACCGAGGTGCGGCGCGAGGCGCTGGAGGCCGTGCAGAAACTCAGGGACGCCGAACCCTAGACCCCCCGGCCCTACCAGCGGCGCCGGGACTGCTGCTCCAGCCGGAAGCCGAAGGCCACCATCAGCGCGGCCAGCAGCAGCGCGGGTAGGTCGCCTACGCGCATGTACAGTGTCTGACCACTCAGCAGGCGGGGCCGGACGTGCAGCGCCCGCACGGTCTCCCCCGTGCTCACAGTCTGCACCGGCTGCCCGAGGTCGTTCACGCTGCCCGCCACGCCCAGATTCACCGAGCGCACGATCCAGCGCCGGGTCTCGATGGCGCGCACGCGGCCCATGTTGAAGTGCTGCTGCACGCCCCAGCCCTGATACCAGCCGTCGTTGCTGGGATTGACGAGCAGCTGCGCGCCCTGCCGGGCCAGGTTCCGCGCCACCCAGGGGAACACGGAGTCGTAGCAGATGTAGGCGCCGTAGCGCACGCCGCCGAGGGTCAGGGGGCGGGGGTTCCTGTTGGGATTAATCGGTTGCAGGATGAAGCCGATCGAGTTCTCAATGATCCCGTAAGCTGGCCTTAACACCTGATAGAGCGGAAAGTATTCGCCGAAGGGAACCAGTTTGGCCTTCTCGTTCCAGGAGGTGACCCCTCCAGTGGCGTCGATGCCCGCGACCGCATTGAAGTTGGGAGACCCCTGCGGATTCGCGCCGCGCGCGCCCACGCCGCTGATCCCCGGCCCTGGAAAAGTCGGAAGGATGTCTGGTCTGGTCGGTGCCAGGAGGGCCGTTTCGCTCCAGATGGTGATCTCACCGGGGCGCTGGTCGCGGGAGGCATTCCGCTGAACCTCTACTTCCTCGTCTGGACTGAGTTCACCGGAGGCGCGGCTGAAGGCTGGAAACGTCGTCCTCAACAACTGCACCGGCTGCTCCGGCCCCGCGCCCGGCGTGCGGGTCAGGCCGTAGCCCAGGGCCAGCGCCCAGGCCAGGGCCGAGAGCATCAGCGGACGCCCTCTCCCCCACGTCCAGCGTGAGGAGATGAAGAAATGGGCCAGACTCGCCGCGCTCAGGGCCACCAGCACGCTTCCCAGCAGGACGCCGCCGAGGTCGGCGATCTGGATGGCCGGCGTGGGCAGCAGGCCATAGCCCAGCGTGGGCCAGGGAAAGGCCAGCGGCCCCAGGAAGCGCAGGAACTCCAGGATGACCCAGCCGCCCGCCAGCGCCCAGACGCGGGCCGCCCGGTCGCTCAGGAGGCGGGCCAGCGGGTAGGCCATGACGGCCAGAAAGGCGCCCTCCAGCGCGTAGAGGGCGAAGGCCAGCACGCCCAGGAGCGGGACGCCGAAAATGTTGCCCAGGAAGGCCGTGAGCCACCAGAGGTGCACCGTGAACAGGCCCAGGCCCGACCAGAAGAGCCGCCCCGTGACCTCCCGGGGGCTGCGGGGCTGGGCGGCGAAGTACAGCACGCCGGCCAGCGGCAGGGCGGCCAGGGCGCTCCAGGCCAGGGGCAGGCTGCAGGCGGCGAGCAGGGCCCCCAGCGCCGCGGCCTGCAGGGGGATGCTCAGGCGGGACAGGACAGACACGTGCGCCATGATAGGGGGTGTGGGGCGGACAGGGCATGTCCCTTTGGTCTAGGATGCTCTTACCTTGAGAGTGGCCTTTATCAGTGACATCCACGGAAACATTCACGCGCTCACGGCCGTGAAGCGCTTTCTGTCCGACAACATCGTGAATCAGGTGGTCGTGGTCGGCGATCTGGTGGGTTACGGCGCCAGCCCCGGCCCGGTCATCGACTTCGTGAAGCGCGAGGGCTGGCTGACCGGCCTGGGCTCCAGCGACATGCGCGTGGCCATCGACCTGGGCGACCGCAACGACCGCAAGGGCGTGGCCGATCAGGTGCTGGCCTGGACGAAGAAGATGCTCACGCCCGAGCAGATGGACTTCCTGCGCCGCCTGCCGCCGGGGGGGCGGATCACCACGCCGGTCGGGCGGGTGCGCTTCTTCCACGGCAGCCCGCACGACCCGGAGCAGCGCCTGGATCTGATGGCCAACGAGCGCGACCTGGAAACCCTGGCCGAATCGCTGGGCGCCCGGGTGGTCGTGATCGGCGGCTCACACGTGCCCTTTACCCGCACCATCGGGGAGACCACCTTCCTCGATCCCGGCTCCGTGGGCCTGACCCTCAACCACGAGCCGGGGGCCGACGTGGCCATCGTGGACTGCGTGGGCCGCAAGCCCAAGGTCTCCCTGCACAAGGTCACCTACGATTTCGCCTCCAGCGCCTTCGACATCATGGCCTGGAACCTGCCGCCGGTCATCGCCGACGTGATCAAGACGGGGCGGATGGGCTGAGGCGGGCGCTGTCGGAGGACTGCGGAGACGGGAGATAAGTCATACGGACTCCGACCCCATCCCGTCTGTTTGGGTTCAATCCGACGAACGGGAGCAAGGGAATTGGACGGAGTCCGTATCAGAAGATGCGGCGGCCCAGTGAGGCCGCCGCATTTTGATCGAGCGGTCTGACCCTCAGGCCAGGACACCCTCCAGCGCCTCGTCGAAGCGGGCCACCAGACGGGACTCACCCAGGATGCCCTCCAGGGCGTACATCAGGGCGCGGTAGGGCGCCGGGCGGGCCGCCTCGCCCATCAGTCCCAGGCGCCAGATCATGCCGGCGGTCGGGCCCAGGCCGCCCGTGACGCTGATCTCGCGCTGGCGCAGGGCCAGGCGCACACCGGCGTCGTCGAAGCCCTGGGGCAGCCGCAGGGCGAGCACGGTGGGCAGGCGATCCTGGGGACGCCGGACATAGTGCGAGAAGCCCAGGGGCGCCAGCGCCGCCAGGATCGCCGCGCCGACCTCCTGCACGCGCCGCACGCGGGCCTCCATGCCTTCCTCCAGGGCGGCCTGCAGGGCGGCGTGGAAGGCGAAATGCAGGTTCACCGGAACGGTGTGGTGGTAGGTGTGGCGCGTCCAGTAGTCCTGCAGGCCCTCGAAGTCGCAGTACCACAGCGGCGTGGGCGTGCGGCGGGCGCTGTAGCGGGCGAAGGCGCGCTCGCTGATCGCCACCGGGGCCAGGCCGGGCGGGGCCGAGAGGCACTTCTGCGCCCCGGTGTAGGCGTAGTCCACGCCCCACTCGTCCATGTGGAAGGGCTCCATGCCGGCGGTCGTCACGGCGTCCACGGTCAGCAGGGCGCCGCTGCCGCGAACCAGCTCGGCAATCTGCGGCACCGGGTTCAGCACCCCGGTACTGGTCTCGCCGTGCACCACGGCGACCATCTGCACGCCGTCCAGGTGGGCGGCCACGTCCTCCGGGCGGATCGCCTCGCCCAGCGGCGCGGTGACCAGACGCACGCGGGCGCCGTAGCGGGCGGCCATCTCGGCCATGCGACGCCCGAAGGAGCCGTTGGCGCAGACCAGGATCTCGTCGCCCTGCTCCACCAGATTGGCGAAGCCGGCTTCCATGCCCAGGCTGCCGGTGCCGGCCAGCACGGCGGTGAAGTCGTCGGGCCGGGTGCCATACATCACGCGCAGGTCGGCCTGGATTTCGCGGTTCAGGGCGAAGACCTCGGGATCCATGTGACCCAGCATGCCGCGCATCAGGGCCCGCTGGGCCCGGGGGTGGATCGGCGTGGGCCCGGGGGTCAGCAGGATGTGGTCGAGGTGGAGGTCATCGAACATGGCCTCAATCTACCGGATCAGGGCGTGGCGCGCAACGATATTGCCCCCAGTCCCCTAAACGGGTAGATGAGAGCAATAGAATTGCGCGAACATACTCCAGGCGTGATCTTTCGGGCGCTGGGCCGGCTGATGGGCGCCGTCCAGGGGTGCCTGGGACGTGCGGCGCGCCAGATTCACTAGCATGGAGGCATGACGTTCCCCACCCCGCTGCTGGCCGTGCTCTTCGACCGGGACGACACCATCGTCTTCACCGACCCGCAGATCTACCGCGAGGCGGCGCTCTGGGCCGCCGGGCGCTTCGGGCTCGATGCCGCCCAGGTCGGGCAGACCCTGCGGGCGCAGTGGACGGACACCATGGCGCGCTGGTGGCACCTGCGGACGCTGGAGGAGGAGGCCACCTTCTGGACGGACTACGGCGAGGAACTGGCCCGGCGCCTGGGCCTCCCGCCAGCGGCGGCCGGCGAATGGATGGAGACCTACCCCTACGAGCGCTACATGAAGCCGGTGCCGGGCGCCCGCGAGGTGCTGGGCGGCCTGCGGGCGCGGGGGCTGAAGGTCGGCGTGCTGAGCAACACGCTTCCCAGCATCGACCGCACGCTGGAGGCGGTGGGGCTGCGCGATCTGGTGGACGTGGCGGTGGCGAGCTGCACCCTGGGCGTCCATAAGCCCAATGCCGGGGCGTTCCTGCACGCGGCCGGGGCGCTGGGAGTGTCTCCTCAGGCTGTCCTGTTCATCGACGACAAGCTGGAGAACGTCGAGGCCGCCCTGGCGCTGGGGATGCGGGCGCGGCTGATCGACCTGCGGGGCGAGACCGAGGGGGCGATCCACGATCTGGCCGAGGTGCTGGGTCTGGTGGACAGCGTGAACGGCGCCGGTCAGGATGCCGCGCTGACGGCCGCGCGGTGAATCCGCGTCTGCGCATCGACGGCCACCTCGACCTCGCCTACAACGGCCTGAATGGCCGTGATCTGCGTCTGCCCCTGGAGGCCCTGCGGGCCAGCGATCCCGTGCAGGGGCAGATCGCCACGGTCAGCTTCCCCGAACTGCGGACATCGGGCCTGGGGCTGTGTCTGGGCACCCTGTTCGCCCTGCCCCAGACGCCGGACAGCCCCCACGGTTATACCGACGCGGCGGGCGCGCGGGCCCAGGCCCTGGCCCAGCTGGAGCAGTATCGCCGCTGGGAGGACGAGGGCCTGATCCGGCTGCTGCGCTCGAGGAAGGACGTCGTGGGCCATCTGGAGAGCCTGGACAGCCTGCATGACGGGGCCGCGCCCCTGGGCGTGGTGCTGCTCATGGAGGGCGCCGACCCCCTCCGGACGCCGGACGACCTGCCGTGGTGGGCAGGGCAGGGCGTGCGGATCGTCGGGCCGGCGTGGGGGGCCACGCGCTACGCCGGGGGGACGGACGCGCCGGGGCCGCTCACCGCCCTGGGCCGCGAGCTGGTGGGCGCCCTGCGCGACCTGCAGCTGACCGTGGACGCCTCGCACCTCGACGACGCCGCGTTCTGGGACACGGTGGAGATCGGGCCGCGGCTGATCGCCTCGCACAGCAACGCCCGCGCGCTGGTGCGGGGGAACCGGCACCTCTCGGACGATATGGCGCGCGCCGTGGCGGCCACGGACGGCGTGATCGGGCTGGTGTACCTCAGCTCCTTTATCGAGGACGGCTGGCAGGACGGTCAGGCGGGCACGCCGCTGTCCGGACTGGCCCGCCACGCCGCGCACTACGCCGGGCTGGTGGGCTGGGAGCGGGTCGCCCTGGGCAGCGACATGGACGGCGGCTTCGGCGCCGAGAAGACGCCGGCCGGGGTGGGGCGGTACCGGGACGTCTTCGCACTGGGCGAGCACCTGCCCGCCGGGGAGAACGCCGGGGTGCTGGGCGGGAACTGGGCGCGCTGGCTGAGCACGCACCTGTGATGGGCGACTCCCCCGGCGGAGCGGTACCCTGGAACCGTGATCACCGAGTTAGACCCACGCCTCCACGCCTTCGACCCGGACGCCCGCGTGGCCGAGGACAGCCTGCGGGCGCTGCTGCCGGAGCCCGGCTGGAGCTTCGTGAGCGCCTGGCCCGCCCAGGCCGGGGCGGAGCGCCTGAGCCTGCGCGCCGCCCCCGACCCGGAGGCCGCCCAGGTCAGCGAGGCCCTGCCCGGTGAGGGAATCGACCGGCTCTGGGACGGGCCGGACGGCTGGGTCTACGTCCGCGTCCAGACCGACGGTTACCTGGGCTGGGCGCGGGCCGCGGGTCTGGTGGACGCCGGGTCGGCGGACACCTCCCTGCAGGTCACGGCGCTTCGCGCCCACGCCTTCGCCGGCCCGAAGATCAGCCGCCCGATCCGCGCGGAGCTGTGCCTGGGCAGCGTGCTGGGGCGCGGTGAGGGCGAGGTCGTCGAGGAGAACCTGCGCCGCTGGGTGCCGGTGGTGCTGCCGGGCGGGGCGGCCGCCTGGGTGCAGGAGGTGACGGTCTCTCCCCTGCCGGACGGCGACCCCGCCGATCTGAGGGCCGATCTGAAGGCCGAGCTGGCCCTGCGCTTTCTCGAGACGCCCTACGTCTGGGGCGGGCGCAGCGCCTGGGGGCTGGACTGCTCGGGGCTGACGCAGGTGGTCTCCGCCGCCTTCGGGCACGCCATCCCCCGCGACGCCGACCAGCAGCAGGAGTTCCTGACGCCGGTCGCGCGGCCCCAGCGCGGCGACCTGGTGTTCTTCCCCGGCCACGTCGGCCTGATGCTGGACGAGCGGCGGCTGGTACACGCCAACGCCACCCACATGCGCGTGACCGTGGAGACGCTGGGCGAGGGAGCCTATGGGCAGCGGCTGGAGGCGTCCTGCACAGGCTTTGGGCGGTGGAACGGGTGACCACGGCCCAGACGTCTTCGACACCGGCCCCCGCTCCTCAGACCGGCGCCGTTACCTGGGAGACGCTGGAACTCCATACCGCGCAGCCGTTCGGGATCGCGCGCTGGACGCATTCGGTCTATCCACGCACCTTCGTGTCGTTCACCCAGGACGGCCTGACCGGGCGTGGCGAGGCGGCCCCCAACGCCTTCTACGGCGAGACGCGCGGCACGGTGGAAGCCGTCCTGCCGCTGCTCTCGGACGCACTGAGGGATCCCTGGGACTGGGACGGGCTGGGCGCGCGGCTCTCGAATCGGATGCCCCACGACCATCCCAGCGTGAAGTGCGCCCTGGAGATGGCGGCGCTGGAGTGGTGCGCCCTGTCGGTGGGGCGGCCGGTGTGGCAGCTGCTGGGCCTCTCGCCGGCTCCCCTTCCGGAGAGCAGTTTCACCGTGAGCCTGGCCGAGCTGCCCGACATGCGCCGGCAGGCCCGTGAAGCTGTGCAGCGCGGCCACGGCGTCCTTAAGGTCAAGCTGGGCACGGATCGGGACGAGGCGATCATCGAGGCGCTGCGCGAGGAGGCGCCGCACGCCGCGCTGCGGGTGGACGCCAACGCCGGCTGGACGCGCCCCCGGGCCAAACGGATGCTGGGGGTGCTGGACGCGGCGGGCGTGGAACTGGTCGAGCAGCCGCTGGCCGCCGGGGATCTGGAGGGGCACGCGCAGCTGCGGGCGCACGCACGCGTCCCCATCGTGGCCGACGAGAGCCTGCACCATGTCCAGGACGTGCTGGCCCTGGCGAACGCCTTCGACGGGGTGAACCTCAAACTCGCCAAGCTGGGCGGGCCGCTCCAAGCGCTGCGGGCCCTACGGCTGGCGCGCGCCCACGGCCTGCAGGTCATGATGGGCTGCATGATCGAGAGCAGCCTGGGCATCGCCGCCGCCGCCCACCTCGCGGGGCTGTGCGACTGGGCCGATCTGGACGGCGCCCTGCTGCTGGCCGACGACCCCTTCAGCGGGCTGGAGTGGCAGGCCGGCACGCTGGCGCGGCCCACGGGGCCAGGGTGGGGGGTCTCCCGGGCATGACGCTGAGGGTCGCCCTGCTCGGCTGCGGCAACCGGGGGGCCGATGTCTATGGGCTGCACCTGCGCTCACTGGGCGTGGAGATCGCCGCGCTGGTCGAGCCGCGTCCGGCACGGTTGCAGGAGGTGGCACGGCGCTTCGGTCTGTCGGCAGAGGCGTGTTTCCTTCACTGGGACGCCTTCTTCGCGCTGGGTCGCGTGGCCGACGCGGTGGTGATCGCCACGCCGGACGACCAGCATGTCGAGCCGTGCCTCGCGGCCCTGGCGCTGGGCTACCACGTCCTGCTGGAAAAACCCGTCTGCCTGCAGGAATCCGACATCGCGCGGCTGCTGGAGGCCGAGGCGGGGTCGGCGGGCCGGGTCACCGTCTGCCACGTGCTGCGGGCCACCCCTTTCTTCCAGGAGGTCACGCGCGTGCTGGACGCCGGGTCGCTGGGGCAGCTGGTTGGCATCCAGTGGGCGGAGAACGTGGCGTGGTGGCACTACGCGCATTCCTACGTGCGCGGCAACTGGCGACAGTCGCCGCCGGCCGCGCCCTTCGTGCTGGCCAAGAGCGGCCACGACCTCGACCTGCTGCGCTGGTTCGCCGGCTCGCCTCCGGTGTGGGTGTCCAGCGAGGGCGCGCTCCATCACTTCCGCCCCGAGAACGCCCCGCCGGGGGCCTCGGATCGCTGCGTGACCTGCCCAGTGGTCGACTGCCCCTCCGACGCCCGGCGGATCTATCCCTCTCGGCCCCTGGACGTCTGGCCGAACACGGTGCTCACGGCCGGCGGCGTGTCCCTGGACGAGGCGCTGGAGCGTGGGCCGTACGGCGAGTGCGTGTACCTGGGCCGCAACGACGTGGTGGATCATCAGGCCGTCACGGTCGCGTTCGGCAACGGGGTCACGGCGCAGCTCACAGTCAGCGCCTTCACCCACAACAACACCCGGACGTTCAAGCTCCTGGGCAGCCGGGGCGAACTGCGTGGGCACATGGAGTGGGGCGAGCTGGAACTCCATGACTTCGCGTCCGGCACGTCGTCCCACTGGGTGGTCGACACGGCCGGAAACCACGGCGGCGGCGACTTCGGGATCAGCCGCGCCTGGGTCGCCGCGCTGGCGGGCGAGGCGGAGTGGCCCTCTCCCCTGTCGGTGTCGCTCGATTCGCACCGGATGGCGTTCGCGGCGGAGCGTTCCAGGGTGTCTCAGACGGTTGAAGTGCTGTAAATTCTCATATCAAAGAGAGTAAGTGAATAGTTTCACTATAATCCAGGATCGTGAAATCGTTGTTTGCCTGCTCTCTGACGGTCGTCGTGCTCCGTCCTGCCGGCGCGCTTCGTGCCGGAAGGCCCGGTGTCCACGCAACGCCTCCACTATGCTGGGGACGTGCATTTCGACGATCTTCCCGTGCTGCCGACCACGCCCGGCGTGTACATCTTCCGCAAGGGGGGCGTGCCCATCTATATCGGCAAGGCGAACAACCTGCGTTCACGGGTCGGGCAGCACTTCAAGGCGGGCGGCAAGAGCGGCAAGTTCACGCGGCTGGCCGAGACGCTGGAATTCATCACCGCCAGGAACGAGGTCGAGGCGCTGGTGCTGGAGGCCAACCTCATCAAGCAGCACCGGCCGCACTACAACGTGCTGCTCAAGGACGACAAGCACTACCCCTTCCTGAAGCTCACCAACGAAGCCTTCCCCATGCTGATCGTCACCCGGCGGGTGCTCAAGGACGGCGCGCAGTACTACGGGCCGTACCCGGACGCCTCGGCGGTGCGGCGGGTCAAGCACCTGATCGACACCATGTTCCCGCTGCGCAAGAACAGCGGGCTGCCCATGCAGAAAAAGCCTCGCCCCTGCCTGAACTTCCACATGGGCCGCTGCCTGGGGCCGTGCGTGGACCGTGCCGACCCCATCGCCTACCAGCAGATCGTGGACGACGTGCGGGCGCTGCTGGAGGGGCGCGCCGCGCCGGTGGTCGCCCGCCTGCGGGTGGACATGGGACTGGCCGCGAAGGGGCAGGATTTCGAGCAGGCGGGCCGGCTGCGCGACCGGGTGCAGGCGGTCGAGAAACTGTTCGGCACCGAGCAGCACGCCTTCGTGAGCGACGAGACCGATCTGGACTTTCTGGGGGCGGCGCAGGCGGGCGAGTTCGCCATGGTGCAGCTCTTCCGGATGCGGGCCGGGCGAGTGGTCGGCCGCGACAAGCGCTTCCTGACCAACGCCGAGGAGAGCACGCTGGGCGAGATCGTGGAGGCCTTCGTGCAGGACTACTACACGCAGGCGACCCATGTGCCGCCGCTGATCCTGCTGCCCGCCGACTTCGAGGACGCGCCGGTGTGGAGCCGGTTCCTCTCGGAGAAGGCCGGACGGAAGATCGAGATGCGCACCCCCAAACGCGGCGACAAGGTCGATCTGGTCGAGATGGCGCAGCGCAACGCCCACACCGGCCTGGAATCCGAGATGGCGCTGCTGGAGCGCCGCGGCGACCATCCCGGCCTGGACGCGCTGCGCGAGGTGCTGGCGCTGCCCGAACGGCCCTGGCGCATCGAGGGCTACGACAACTCCAACCTGTTCGGCACCAACATCGTCTCGGGGATGGTGGTCTTCGAGGGCGGAAGGTCGCGGCGCGGCGAGCACCGGCGCTTCAAGGTGCGCGGCCTGGATCACCCGGACGACTACACGAGCATGAAACAGACCATCCTGCGGCGCTTCACGGGCAGTCTCTCCGACAAACTGCCGCTGCCCGATCTGATGCTGATCGACGGTGGGCGCGGTCAGGTGAACGCCGCGCTGGACGCGCTGAAAGAGGCGAACGTGCAGGTGCCGGTGGTCGGGCTCGCCAAGCGCGAGGAGCGTCTGATCCTGCCGGGCCGCTTCGGGGCGCAGTGGTGGCTGGAATTGGGCAGCGAGATCGGCGTGAACCGCGAGCTGCTGCTGCCCCACACCCACCCGGCGCTGCGGATGCTGATCGGGGTGCGCGACGAGGTTCACCAGTACGCCGTGACCTACCACCGCAAGCTGCGCGGTGAGACGATGCTTCGCAGCGTGTTCGACGACCTGCCGGGCATCGGGCAGAAGCGGCGCGACGCCCTGCTGGAGCACTTCACCAGCCTGGAGGATCTGGCCTCGGCCAGTGTGGATCAGATCGCGGCGGTGCCGGGCATGACCGGGCGGGCCGCGCAGAGCGTCAAGACTTTCCTGGCGGATCGTGACCGCAACGCCCAGCCCGTGGCGGACTGACCAGGGTCGCTGGAGGGACAGAAGTCGGTTCTCCCCTCTCCCCTGGCCCGGATCGACCGCACACAGAAGAGCGCCGCCTGGTCTTACGAACAGGCGGCGTCGTGGGGAAATGGGGCCGGCGGTCTCATGCGAGGTGTAGCCGGACGAGCAGCGCGCGGAGGTTCAGCCCGGGGCGGGGGTCGCCGCTGGGCCGGGCCTGGCGGGCCTGATTCACGAGCCGCTGCTGGGCCGCTTCGCGGTGGAGATCCTCCACGCGGTACACCGCGAGGGACTGGGCGAGGGAGTGGACATTGGAATTCATGGTGCTCCCCGGGTGAAGCCGCTGCCGCGCTGGCATCCTTGCTCGGTCTTCTTCCTCTGGGCTTATGGTGCGCTTCAGGGAACCCTCGCCACATCCTCCGAGTGGCGCAGGGCGGCCTAGTGGGAGTGGCTTAGCCCGCCTCAGGCCGCGTCGGGCCGGCCGAGAGCGCCTCCCGGGCCGCCGGGAGGGGCGTCCGTGAAAGTTGTCGAAAGCGGCGCCGCCGGCCAGTGGGCGGTCGCCGGGGTGTAATGGCGGGATGTGGAGGGCACTGAGGACGGCCGCGCTGCCGCTCCTGAGACTGCACTGGCGGCTGATCCTGCTGGTGCTGCTGGGCGTGCTGGCCCCGCTGGTGCTGATCGCCGAACTGACCGAGGAGGTGTTCCGGGATGGGGGCTTCTCCTGGGATCAGGCCATCCTGGAGTGGTACGCGGCGCACCGCACGCCGGGGCTGACACTGCTCGCCCGCGTCCTGGCGGTGCTGGGCGGGGTACCGGCGCTGCCGATCATCACTCTGGGCATAGCGCTGGTGCTGGCGCGCTTCCGAACCCGGGCCCACGCCTGGTTTCTCATTCTGGCCGTGAGCGGCGCGACAGTGCTCAACGGGCTGGCGAAGGTCGCCTTCCAGCGAGCCCGGCCCGGCGAGCTGGTGGCCGTGCTCAACGAGCCCGGCTTCAGTTTCCCGAGCGGTCACGCCATGAGCAATATGGCGTTTGGCATGGCGCTGTGCCTGGTCTTCTGGCACAGCCGGGCCCGCTGGCCGGCGGCGCTGCTGGGCGTGGGCTGGGGCCTGTTGGTGGGGATCAGCCGCAACTATCTGGGCGTGCACTACCCCACCGATGTCCTGGTCGGGTGTCTCAGCAGCGTGACCTGGGTGGTCGGGCTCTACTTGGTGGTCAGGAAGCGCTGGCGGGTGCTGAACCAGCCCGCGCCGCCGTAGGGGGCCGCGGAGCCGCCGCTGGAGCCGCAGGACTCCGCGGAGGAACCTTCGGTCAGCCGCTGAAGGGCTCGGCCGCCCCCACGGCTTCCTGGGCCGCCGAGCCCAGCCCGAAGGCGGCGTGCACCGCGCGGGTGGCCTCGTCGACGTGACCCCCCTCGATGGCCACGCTGACGTTCAGCTCGCTGCTGCCCTGCGAGATCATCAGGATGTTGACGTCGTGGTCGGCCAGGGCGGTGAACATGCGGGCGGAGACCCCGCGCTGCCCGCGCATCCCGCTCCCCACGATGGCGAGCACGGCGGTGCCCGGCTGTTCATCGACCTTCAGCTCGCTGCTGACGCCCGCCCGCAGGGCGCTGAGGGTGCGCTCGGCATCCACGCTCTGCACGGCCAGCGACACGTTGCTCATCGAGCTGCTCTGGGACACCATCAGCAGCGTGATGTTCTCGCGGGCGATGGCGTCGAACACGCTGGCGAGCACCTCGGGAATGCCCAGCACGCCGGCGCCGCTGACATTGATGAGGCTGACGTTGCGGATGGCGGTCACGGCCTTGACCGGGTGGCCGGCGTCGTCGCGGGGGTGCGACTGCACCAGCGTGCCGGGAAAGTCCGGGTCGGAGGAGTTCTTCAGCCGCAGCGGAATGCCGCTCTCCTGCAGGGGCGTGACCGCCAGCGGGTGCAGCACCTTGGCGCCGAAGTAGGCCAGCTCCATGACCTCGCCGTAGCTGAGCAGCTCGATGTTCAGCGCGTCCTTCACCACGCGGGGGTCGGCACTCATCACCCCGTCCACGTCCTTCCAGGCCCAGACCTCGTCGGCGCCCAGCGCCTTGCCGATGATGGTGGCGCTGTAGTCGGTGCCGCCCCGGCCCAGGGTGGTCAGGGCGCCCTTCTCGGTCTCGCCCATGAAGCCAGCCACCACCGGGGTCACGCCGGTCGAGAGCACCGCGCTCAGGCGGTCTCTGACCCGCTCGTAGGCGCTGGGCAGCGGCTTGGCGTTGCCGAAATGGGAGTCGGTCAGGATGCCCGCCTCGCCGCCGGTCAGGTGGTGCGCGCGGATGTCCTGCTGTTCCAGTGCCAGGCGCATGAGGGGGGCCGAGAGCCGCTCACCGAACGCGACGATCAGGTCTCGGCTGCGCGGGGTCAGTTCGCGCAGCAGATACACGCCGTACACCGCCTGCCGCAGCGTCTCGTGCATCTCGCGCAGCTCGCGCACCGTCTCGCTGTCGGGCACGGCCCCGAGTTCCTGGGCCGCCGTGAAGTGGCGCGTCCGCATGACCGCGATCTCGTCGTTGGCCCGCGCGATGTCGCCGGCCTGCGCCGCGTCGGCCAGCTGCAGCAGCTGGTTGGTCACGCCGGCCATGGCCGACACCACCACCACGACCCGCACACCTTCTTTCAGGCTGCGGCCCACCAGCGAGGCGCTGTGGCGGATGGCGCGGGCGTCCTGCATATTGGTGCCGCCGAATTTCATGACGAGGAGGGATGCACTCATGGAGGTCAGTATGCCGGTTGATCAGAGGGGGCCGCCGGGCGCGTCTGGGCAAATGGCCTTCTGCTCGGGAGGGAACGGAGTCAAGGCCAAGGCACTGCAAGTGAAATGATTCACGATAATTGGGGCACGTGAATTTCCTGTTCTCTGCTCATCATTATCTCTGCTTAGCTAATGGATTGGACGGAAGCCATCACGGATGATGGAGGGCCGTCCAGCACGGTCATCAGCATTGAACAGGTGGCTTGGGGCGAGCGAGGTGGATGAAAGCCGACTTCCCCCTTGGTGCTGAGGGGCGGCGGCCAAACCGTCAGGCCCGCCACGAACAATGCCGCCGCGCCCGGCCAGGGCGGCTCCGTGCCCATTGATACGGCGTCTCTCACGCCGTCCAGTCACGATGAACCATGCGTCCCCTGCCCCGCCGTCTGATCGCCCTCTGCGCCCTCCTGATGCTGCCCGCCAGTGCCGCCCCGGTGGGCTACAGTGCGGGCGACGGCAGCGCCACGTTCGATATCCGGGTGCTGCTGGTGCCGGTTCGCGGCACGATCGAGGGGGTGAGCGCCGAGGCCGACGTGGACAGCGCCGATCTGGCCGCCACGACCGGGAGGGTCACGGTGCCGCTGGTGAATCTGAAGACCGGCAACGGGCTGCGGGATTCTCATGCCAGGAGCGAGGTCGCGCTGTGGGCCGAGAAGTATCCGAACGCCGTGTTCACGCTGGGCCGGCTCACGGGCGGCCGGCTGGTCGAGGGCACGACGCTGGCCACGACGGCCACCGGTACGCTGACCGTCAAGGCCACCACGCGGACGATCTCGGTGCCTGTGAAGGCCACGCTCAGCGGCGCCCAGATCAGGGTAAGTACCCAGTTCAAGTTCAACCCCTACGACTTCGATGTCCGTTATCCGGGCAGCGCGACGAGCGTCGCGGTCGACGTGTCGTTCGTGCTGGCCGCGAAATAGGAGCGGGTCTGCCGCGCTTCGGAATGGCTGGGATGTGGCTGCCCACCAGTCGGAGTCTGGCACCCACTTTCTCCTAGTCGCGTCGGTGCCCTCTCGGCACGCTGCCCTCTCCTCGCCAGTGCCATGTCTTAACTGACACTCTAGTTTGGTGTCCAGAGGACACGAACCGGGCGGCGGGCGGTCGGCGTAGACTGGCTCACGCGGGGCAGGCTTTCCCAAACGTGGAAAGGCCCTCTGATTGGAGGCACGCATGAAAGTAGGCATCAACGGTTTCGGCCGCATCGGTCGTCTGGTCTTCCGCATCCTGGTGGCGCGCGGCATCGAGGTGGTCGCCATCAACGATCTGACCGACAACAAGACCCTGGCCAACCTGCTCAAGTACGACTCCACCGCCGGCAAATTCGACGGCACCGTCGAGTACGACGAAGCTTCGCTGACCGTGAACGGCAAGAAGATCCACGCGCTGGCCGAGCGCGATCCCGCCAACATCAAGTGGGGCGAACTGGGCGCCGACATCGTGATCGAGTCGACCGGCATCTTCACCGACCGCGAGGGAGCCAGCAAGCACATCGCTGGCGGCGCGAAGAAGGTGCTGATCACCGCTCCCGCCAAGAACGAGGACTTCTCCATCGTGCTGGGGGTGAACGAGCAGGACTACGACCCCGCCAACCATCACATCATCTCCAACGCCAGCTGCACCACCAACTCGCTGGGCGCCCCCATGAAGCTGCTCGATGAGGCCTTCGGTATCGAGAAGGCCATCATGACCACGGTACACTCCTACACCAACGACCAGCGCGTGCTGGATCTGCCGCACAGCGACCTGCGCCGCTCGCGCGCCGCCGCCATCAACATCATCCCGACCTCCACGGGCGCGGCCAAGGCCGTCTCGCAGGTGTACCCGGCGCTGAAGGGCAAGTTCGACGGCACCTCGCTGCGCGTGCCCACGCCGGTCGGCTCGATCAGCGACGTGGTGGTCATTCTGGGACGCGACGTGACGAAGGACGAGGTCAATGCCGTGTTCCGGGCCGCCGCCGAGGGCAGCCACAAGGGCATCATCGAGTACACCGAAGACCCCATCGTGCTGCAGGACATCGTGGGCAACCCGCACTCGGCGATCATCGACGGCGGCCTGACCATGGCGATGGGCAGCCTCGTGAAGTTCTTCAGCTGGTACGACAACGAGTGGGGTTACTCCAACCGCATCGTCGACCTGGTGGAACTGGTACAGCAGAAGGGCTGAGGGCTCTGAGCGCTGAGCTATGGGCTATGAGCGGACACGGTGTTGCTCATAGCCCATAGCTCATAGCTGCCCCCCACACAAGGAGACCTATGCAGAACCTCAAATCACTGAACGTCCAGGGCAAGCGCGTGCTGGTGCGCGTGGACTACAATGTGCCGGTCAAGGACGGCGCCGTGCAGGACGACACGCGCGTCACGGCGAGCCTGCCGACCATAGCGGCGCTGCTGGAGGCGGGCGCCCGGAACGTGATCCTGATGAGCCACTTCGGGCGTCCCAAAGGTGGGCCGGAGGAGAGGTACAGCCTGAAACCGGTGGCGCCCGTGCTGGAGAAGGTTCTGGGCCGACCCGTGACCTTCATCGGCGGGCTGGCCGACTCGGACGAGACGCTGGCGGCGGTGCGGGCGCTGGGGCCGGGCGAGGTCGCGTTGCTGGAGAACGTGCGCTTCTCGGCCGGCGAGGAGAAGAACGACGCGGGCCTCAGTGGGCGTTTCGCGCGGCTGGGCGACGCCTTCGTGCTGGACGCCTTCGGCAGCGCGCACCGGGCGCACAGTTCGGTCAGCGGCGTGGCGGGGCTGCTGTCCCACGCGGCGGGCACGCTGCTGGAGCGCGAGGTCGTGGCGCTGGATCGGCTGCTCAATTCTCCAGAGCTCCCCTACGTGGTCATCATCGGCGGGGCCAAGGTCAGCGACAAGATCAAGGTCATTGAGAACCTGCTGCCCAAAGTGGATCGTCTGCTGATCGGCGGCGGCATGGCCTACACCTTCATCAAGGCGCAGGGCGGGAAGATCGGCGACTCGATCCACGAGGATGACCAGCTAGAACTGGCGAGCCGGCTTCTGGCCGAGTACGGGGGCAAGATCCTGCTTCCGGTGGACGTGGTGGCGGCCGACGCCTTCGACACGAATGCCAATACCCAGGTCGTGCCCAGCGGGCAGATCCCAGACGGCTGGCAGGGGCTGGACGCCGGGCCGGAAACCATCCGTTTCTACCGGGACGCGCTGCAGGGGGCCAGAACCGTGTTCTGGAACGGGCCGCTGGGCGTGTTCGAGTTCGAGAAATTCGCGGGCGGCACCAACGCCATCGCGGCGGCCGTGGCCGACCTGAGTGCCAGCGCCTACACGGTGATCGGCGGCGGGGACTCGGTGAGCGCCATCAACAAGAGCGGGCAGGCGGATCGGATCGACCATATTTCTACCGGCGGCGGTGCCAGCCTGGAGCTGCTGAAAGGCAAGGCGCTGCCGGGCGTGGAGGCGATGAAATAATGGACGTGGCCAGCCAGCATGATGATTTTTTTTCGTCCCGGTTGGTCGAGCATGGTGAGCAATCCCCGCGCTACAGCCTGATCTTCGACGACTTCGGGCCGAGCGCGAGCGTCTTTGAGAATCACGGTTCGGAGGCCGGGGGCTACGCCTGGCACGCCGCGTGCGTGGGCTTGGTTGAGGAGCACGCCCCAGAACTGGCCGGGCGTCTCCAATACGACCCGGAAAGCTCGATGTTTGCGGCCTACAGCACCGACCGGGCGGCGCTCCTGCATCTGGCCGAGCTGATTCGTCAGGCGCAGAGTGATCACGCCATGCTGGATCAGGCGCTGGGACGCGTGAACCTCAGCGACTACGACTGAGCCTGGGCCTGAGCACCCCGTTCCCGTGGAATCGGGTCAAAGGGGTCAACAGCCGACAGCCAGTGGTCGCTGTAGACCGTTGACAGTTGGCGTCCTTGCAAAGGAGAACCTATGACAAGTACTACCAAGCCGCGCACACTGCTGGCACTGAACTGGAAGATGAACAAGACGCCCTCCGAGGCGCGGATCTGGGGGCGGGAGCTGGCGCAGCGCTTCACCCGTGGCGACGCCGAACTGGCGGTCATGGCCCCGGCCACGCACCTGCATGGCCTGCGGGAAGCCCTGCCGGGCGGCGTGGACGTGGGCGCGCAGGACGTGTCGGCGCATGAATCGGGTGCCTACACGGGCGAGATCAGCGCGGCGATGCTGGCCGATCTGGGCGTGGTGTACGTGGTGGTCGGGCATTCCGAGCGGCGCGAGTACCACGGCGAGACGGACGCCGTCGTGGCCGCCAAGGCGGGGCAGGCCCAGGCAAACGGACTGACGCCCATCGTCTGCGTGGGCGAGGGCCTGGAGGTGCGCGAGAAGGGCGAGCACGTGGCCTACACGCTGGCCCAGCTCGCGGGCAGCCTGGAGGGCGTGGGGCCGGAGGTCGTGGTCGCCTACGAGCCGGTCTGGGCCATCGGCACCGGCAAGACCGCCACGGACGACGACGCCGAGGAACTGGCCTCCGCCATCCGCGCCGCGCTGGTGGAGCGGTACGGCGACAAGTCGGCCGAGATCCGCGTCCTGTACGGCGGCTCGGTCAAGCCCGACAACATCGCCAGCATCTGTGCGAAGCCGAATGTCAATGGCGCGCTGGTAGGCGGCGCGAGCCTCAAGGTCGAGGACGTGCTGGGTATGAATGACGCCCTGAGATCGGCCTGAGCCTCTTCCCCGCTGTGACAGGCGGGGAGGTACCATAAACATCATATGATTTTATTCACGATATTGCGCATTCGTGAATTTTTTGCCGACTCGGCTCTCCGCATCTCTGTCATGCTCTGCCTATACTGACCGCCGATGAGCGTTCACTCCAGTATTCACGACCTGAAGAGCCACGTCGGCCAGACCGTTACCGTCCACGCCTGGCTCACCGACAAGAGCGGCAAGGGCAAGATCCAGTTCCTGAAACTGCGCGACGGCAGCGGCTTCGTGCAGGGCACGGTGTTCAAGGGGGACGTCAGCGAGGACGTGTTCGAGGCGGCCAAACGGCTGACGCAGGAGCAGGCGGTCACCATCACTGGCGAGGTGCGGGCCGACGAGCGGGCGCCGGGCGGGGTCGAGCTGAGCGTGCGGGGGCTCTCCCCCATCTCCGAGAACCACGCCGAGTACGCGATCACGCCCAAGGAGCACGGCATCGAGTTCCTGATGGATCACCGGCACCTGTGGCTGCGCCACCGCCGGCCCTGGGCGGTCATGCGCGTGCGCGACGCCGTGCAGCGCGCGATTACCGACTTCTTCCACGGCGAGGGCTTCATCCGCTTCGACGCGCCCTTCTTCACGCCCAACGCCGCCGAGGGCACCACCGAGCTGTTCGAGATCGACCTCTTCGGCCAGGACAAGGCGTACCTCTCGCAGACCGGGCAGCTGCACGCCGAGGCCGGCGCCTTCGCCTTCGGCAAGGTCTACACCTTCGGGCCGACCTTCCGCGCCGAGAAGAGCAAGACGCGGCGGCACCTGCTGGAATTCTGGATGATCGAGCCGGAGGTCGCGCCCAGCACCCACGCCGAGAACATGGATCTGCAGGAACGCATGGTGTCGTTCATCGTGCGGCGGGTGCTGGAGGAGTGCGCGGCCGAGCTGGAGCTGCTGGGCCGGGACGTGAGCAAGCTGCGGGGCGCGGCCGAGGGGAGTTACCCGCGCATCACCTACACCGAGGCGCTGGAGATCGTGCGGAAGCACATCGAAGATCGTGACCTGCCTCCGAACGTGCAGGAGGACGTGCAGCCGGTCGAGTGGGGCGACGACCTGGGGGCGCCGCACGAGACCATCCTGGGCCACCACTTCGACCGACCCGTGATGGTCGAGAAGTACCCGGCGGCCATCAAGGCCTTCTATATGCAGCCCGATCCCGAAGACCCGCGCGTGGCCCTGTGCGACGACATGATCGCCCCCGACGGCTACGGCGAGATCATCGGCGGTTCCCAGCGCATTCACGACTACGAGCTGCTCAAGTCGCGCATCGAGCACGAGGGGCTGCCGCTGGAGGCCTTCGACTGGTACCTCGACCTGCGCCGGGTCGGCAGCGTGCCGCACGCGGGCTACGGCATGGGGCTGGAGCGGGTGATCGCCTGGATCACCGGCGCGGAGCACATCCGCGAGGCGATTCCCTTCCCGCGGATGCTGACGCGCATGCGGCCCTGAGGACAGGCGGGGGAGGGTGTGCGACGGCGCCCTCCCCCGTTTCTAGTGATGCAGGTACGTGGATAGGTAAGTGAATCATTTCACGATAATACATGATCGTGAATTATTTGTTTGGTCTCAACATATCTCCTGCTCTGTTTAGGCGTTCAGCAGGCGAACGGCTTCCGGGAGCACCCGGGTGCTCAGCCGCGTGACCTGACCGTGCAGGTCGCCGTCCAAGTGGAGATCGGTGGGGCGATTCCAGACCACCTCGACCTCCCGCCCGGCCCGGTGGTGCACCAGAGGATGGCCGAGATGCGCGCCGCGCAGCACCCTCGCCATCAGGCCGAGGAGTTGCAGGCGAGTGACGGGGCCGCTTGCCAGGACGTTGAGCCGGCCGTCCTGGGCGTCGCTCAGGGGGCTGATCTGGAAGCCGCCGCCGTAGCGGGTGCCGTTCATGACCGCGACCAGGGCGCTGGGGCCGTGGTGCAGCCGCACGCCATCGACCGTGACGGTGACCGTGCCGAGCGACAGTTCCCGCAGGGTGGCGACCGCCGACCACAGGTAGCGGCCGAAGCCCTGCAGCCGGGCCGGGGCGCGGGTCATGGTGGCGGCCACCTGGGCATCGAAGCCCATGCCCAGGCCATTGAGGAGCACGAAGCGCTGTCCGACCTCGTCTCCTGCCTGAATCTGCACGTCCAGGGCGTCCACGAGTCGGGGCTGGTGGGCCAGACGATCCAGGGCCGCGCCGAAGTCGTTCGGGGGCAGGCGCAGCAGACCGGCGAAATCGTTGCCGGTGCCCAGCGGAACGATCCCCAGGGCGCGGCCGGTGCCCACGAGGGCAGGCAGTAGGGCGCCCACTGTGCCGTCTCCACCGACGGCCAGCACGGCGACCTCCGGGGGCAGGGCCTGCAGGCGGGCCAGGGCAGCCGAGCCTGTCGCTTCGCGGATCAGTTCGAAGGCCAGGGCCCGGCGCCGCAGCTCCTGCTCCAGTTCGGGCCAGCGGCGCAGGGCCAGGCCGCCGCCCGCGTGCGGATTGAGGACGACGGCGTAGCGGCGGGCTGTGCCCGGTAGAGGGCTATCCACTGCGCCGCCACTCACCTCCTCAGCTCCAGTCGTCCGGCCGCGCGGCGAGCCCGAAGTGCCAGCCGATGGCCTGGGCGATGCGCGCCGAGGCGTGGCCGTCGCCGTAGGGGTTGCGAGCGCGGCGCATGGCCTCCAGGGCCTGCGGGTCAGCCAGCAGCCCGGACAGCACGGCCTCCAGCTGGGCCGGGTCGTTGCCCGCCAGTTTCAGCACACCGGCCTCCAGCCCCTCGGGGCGCTCGGTGACGTTGCGCAGCACGGCGACCGGCACGCCCAGGGCGGCCCCCTCCTCCTGCAGGCCGCCGGAGTCGGTGGCGAGCAGCACGGACGCCGCCATCAGCGGGGCCATGTCGGAGTAGTCCAGCGGCTCGGTGAGTTCGAAGTTGGGCACCGCCCCCAGCGCGGGGCGCACGGCCTCCTGCACGGCGGGCGAGAGGTGCACCGGGTAGATGAAGTGGGCGTCCGGGTGGGCGGCGGCCACGCGGGCCAGGGCGGCGGCCATCTCGGGCATCTGCGGCTGGTTCTCGCGGCGGTGCATGGTCACGGTCACGAGGCGCTGCCCGGCGTCCAGGCGGGCCTGCCACGCGGGGCGCAGCGGCACCCGGCCGGCGACCTCGCGCACGGCGTCCACGGCGGTCTGGCCGGTCACGACGATGCGCTCGGGGGCCTTGCCTTCCCGCAGCAGGTTGGCCTTGCTGCCGCCGGTGGGGGCGAAGTCCAGGGTGCTCAGCACGCCGGTCAGGCGGCGGTTGGCCTCCTCCGGGAAGGGCTCCTGCAGGCTGCCGGAGCGCAGGCCGGCCTCCACGTGCCCGACCGGGATACCCTCGTAAAAGGCGCTCAGCGCCACGCAGAAGGAGGTGGTGGTGTCGCCGTGGACGAGCACCATGTCGGCGCCCATCTCCCTGAGGGTGCGTCCGGACTCCGGCACGATGCGCCCGGTGAGGCCCGCCAGCGTCTGCCGGTCGGTCATCACGTTCAGGTCGCGGTCCGGGGTCAGGCCAAAGACATTCAGGGCGCCGTCGAGCATCTGGCGCTGCTGGCCTGTCGAGAGGATCAGGGGCCGCAGGCCGGGAAACGCCTCGATGGCGCGGTAGACGGGGGCCATCTTGGTGGCCTCGGGGCGGGTGCCGAAGGCCAGAACCATCACTTTGTCGGGGGCGGGGTCGGGGGTGGTCATGCGTCGGAGTCCTCGGCGGGGGTGCGGGCGGTTTCGATGTTCTGGGTCTCGATGTTCTGGGCGCGGACGCGGCGGTAGGCGACGAAGAACAGGCACAGGGCGATGAAGAGGCCGGTGGCCAGGATCACGGCCCCATGTACGCCCTGCAGGGCCATGCCGAACATGCCGCAGCCCAGCGCGACCCCCCAGAGGATCACGGCGGTGCGGCGGGCGCTGGCGGTGCGGGCCAGGACGCGGTGGTGGATGTGGGTCTTGTCGGGGTGCCCCAGCGGGTTGCGGATGCCGCGCGCCAGGCGCCCGATGACGACCTGGGTGGTGTCCACGACCGGCAGGGCCAGCACGATCAGCGGCACGAGCAGGCTGGCCCCGGCGCTGAATTTCAGCGTGCCCAGCAGACTCACGGCCGCCAGCGTGTAGCCGAAGAGGTAGGCGCCGGCGTCGCCCATGATGATGCGGCTGGGGTTGAAGTTGTGCCGCAGGTAGCCCAGCGCGGCGCCCGAGAGGCCGGCGAGCAGGATCACGGCCGCCGCCCGGTCCGGGAACTGCGCGGCGGTGGCGAGCAGCACCGTACTGACCACGAAGCCCACGCCGCCCACCACGCCGTCGACCCCATCCATCAGGTTCACGGCGTTGGTCAGGCCGACGATCCACAGCAGGGTCAGCAGGTCGCTGAGCACCACGTTGACGGCGGGCGAGAGCTGCAGGTGCAGGGGCAGCGAGGCCACGTCGATCTTCAGGCCGTTGACCAGCAGCAGCAGGGCGGCCAGCGCCTGCACCCCCAGCCGGAAGGCCGGCGAGAGGCCGTACTGGTCGTCGATGAAGCCCACCAGCACCAGCAGCGCCCCGCCCAGCAGGATGGCGAGCACCTGGATGTTGACGATCTCGACCACGATGGGCCGCAGCGCCCAGGCCAGCACGACGCTGATCAGGAAGCCGGCGAAGATGGCGAGGCCGCCCGCGTTGGGCAGGGGCTCCTTGTTCAGTCGGCGTTCGTTGGGCTGATCGGCCCAGCCGACCTCCACGGCGAACTCGCGCAGGCGGGGGATGAACTGCCAGGTGAAGACCCAGGCGGTGGCGAACGTGATGATGACGCTGAGAAAGCCCCGACCCAGCAGGTCGGCGATGCCCAGTTGCGCGGCGAGCGCCCTTAGAAAGTCCATAGCTGACGGGATTCTAAAGGCTCGCCGGCCAGGAGGGGTCGTCCGGAAGTCGCAGGGAGGGGCCGGGCCTCAGGCGGCGGCTCATTTGGTGCCGTAGATGCGGTCGCCGGCGTCGCCCAGGCCGGGCACGATGTAGCCGTGGTCGTTCAGGTGCGAGTCCACGGCGGCCACCACGATGTCCACGTCCGGATGGTCGCGCTCGATGACGGCGACGCCCTCGGGGGCGGCCAGGATGCTCATCAGCTTGATGGAGGCCGCGCCGGCGTCCTTGAGGCTCTGGATGGCGGCCGAGGCGCTGCCCCCGGTGGCCAGCATGGGATCGGTCAGGAAGACCCGGCGCTCGGCGATGTCGGTGGGGAGCTTGTTGTAGTAGGCCACCGGCTGCAGGGTCTGGGGATCGCGGTACAGGCCGATATGCCCGACCTTGGCCGCGGGCACGAGCTGCACGATCGAGTCGGTCATGATCAGCCCGGCGCGCAGGATCGCCACCAGCGCCAGCTTCTTGCCGGTCAGCATGGGAAACTCGCCGCTTTCCAGGGGCGTGCTCAGGCGGTGGGGCTCCAGCTCCAGGTCGCGCATCGCCTCGTAGGCGAGCAGCAGGCTGAGTTCTGCGGCCAGCTCCCGGAATTCCTTGACGCCGGTATGGACGTCGCGCATGTGGGACAGTTTGTGTTGGACGAGGGGGTGGGTGACGACCGTGACCATGCTCACATGGTAACGCCCGAGTCGGCTTCGCTCAGCGTTCGGGCAGCCGGGCCAGCACGTGGCGGGCGCGCGGCAGTTTGCGGCTGCGCTGGGCCCCGAATTCGTAGGGCTCGTTCATCAGGAACCAGTACAGGTCGTGCAGGGTGGTCATGGCGATGTAGGCCCGGTAGCGCGCCAGGGTGGGCGCCTCGGTGTCGGGCAGGAAGGACAGCGCGGCCTGCAGGCTCTCGTCGGGGGGCAGCAGGTCCAGCGTGCCGGTCTTGAGCAGGGCCAGGTCGCGCAGAGGGTCGTCCTCGCCGGCCTTCGTCCAGTCGATCAGCAGCACGTCCCCGGCGGGCGAGATCAGGATGTTGTCGTGCCACATGTCGAGGTGGCAAAACGAGGCCGGGTGGGCCAGCAGGCCCTCCTCCAGCGGGCGCTCGACCGCCTCGAACAGGTCGTCCAGCGGGGAGGCGGCCAGGGCGCTGCGGAAGCGGCGCAACCGCTCGGCCACCTTGCCCAGATTGACCTGCGGGGTGGGGGGGCCCTGGGGGCGGGCATGCAGCGTCCGCACGATCTCGCGCAGGCGCGGCAGGGCGCGGGGCACGTCCTGGGGCCGCAGCGGCTGACCGGGGAAGCGGCGCATCACCAGGGCCTCGATGCCGTCGGCCTCCACCACGTCCAGCACCCACTCTCCCATGCCGGCGCGGCGCATGTTCGCGGCCTCCAGGCGGTGGTCTCCGCGCTGGTTGCGGTAGACCTTGACCACCACCTCGCCGTCCCGGGCGCCGTAGACCCGGCTCTGCATCCCGGAGTCCATGGGCGTGAGCGATCCGAAGCGCGCCTCCAGCTCCGGGAAGCGGAGGTCGGCGGAGGCGCTGCGGGCGGGGGGCCGGGTCACGGTGCGCCCCGGGCCGGGGCCGACCGGGGAGGGCAGAGCGTCACGTCGGCAACTTCTCCAGCAGGGCCACGATCCGTTGATCGAGCGCGCGCCCGGCCTGCGCCCGCACCAGGTGGGCGTCGCCCAGCCGGACGTAGGCGTTGGCGACCGCCAGGATACGGGCGTACAGCGGGATGTCCTCGCCGGTCAGCTTCTCGGGCTCGCCCTGGCCGTCCCAGCGCTCGTGGTGGTGGCGGATGGCGCGCTGGGCCTCCGTGAGATGGCCGACGCCGTGCAGGAAGTTGGCCCCCACCTGGGCGTGCCCGGACTCGCCGTGGATCTTGCCGATGTCGTGCAGGATCGCCGCGTACCACAGCTCGTCCAGCTCGCGGTCGGCCAGGCCCACCAGGGCGCCCAGCTTCAGGCTGATGTCGGCGACCGCCTGGGAATGCCCCAGGGCGTCGAACTCGCGGCTCTCCACGGCCTCCACCAGCGCGCCGGTGATCTGCCGGGCGGCGTGCTTCCAGTCCTCGCGGTTGTCCAGGATGCCCAGCAGCGGGGCGATGGCCGCCGTCCATTTGGAGACCGCCTCCTGGGCGCCCGGCGCGATGCCCTCCGGGGTCTCGCGGTCGAGCACCAGCGCCCCCAGGTAGCGGCCCCGGTCGCTGATGGGCACGACCAGCGAAACGGTCACCGCCTGCATCCCGCATTCCGTCAGGATCGCCTGGATCTCGGGCGGGTTGAGGTCGTAGAGTTCGCGGGCGCCGTCCGAGAGGACGCGGGTTCGCAGCGAGGCCCAGGGGCCGGAGAGGGGGGTGCCGATCAGCGCCCTGGAGTAGTTGTGGACGGCCCAGACCCGGTCCTGGCCGCGCCGCAGGATGGCGAAGCCGGCGACCCGGCCGCCCAGCAGCCCCGCCGCGTGTGCCAGCGCGGCTTCCAGAATGCCCTCCTGGGTGGGCCGCGCCAGCAGCTCGCCCAGCACCCGCACGACGTCGCCGGAGGCTCCGGCGCCGAAGCGGGCGTCGGCACCGGCCCGGGAGTCGGCGCCGGGAGGAGTCGGGGGCTGAGGGCGGGGTCGGCGGAACATTTTCCGACAGTATACGCACGCTACTCTGGCGCCATGACCAAGCGGCGGGGACACACTCAGGCAGGGCGGGCGGCGGCCGGGCCAGGGCCGGTCACGGGGCCGGTGACGGACAGGACGACCGCTGCCGCCGTGACCGCGCCCGTGCAGCAGGCCTACGCCCGCTACGCCCGGCAGGCCGGCGCCTGGATCGGGCGCTACCAGGAGCAGGGCGGCCGGGTGTTCTGCGGAGCGGGCTGCTCGGCCTGCTGCAACATGCCGATCCGGGTCAGCCTCGCCGAGGCGCTGGTCACGGCCCAGGCGCTGACGCCCGTGCGGGCCGCCGGCATGGCCGCGCACGCGGAGGCCGTGATCAGGAACGCCCGCAGCGCCCGTTCGGATGAGGAGTACGTGCAGCGGCACCGCGAACAGGTGGGCTTCTGCCCGCTGCTCGACCGGGCCAGCGGAGCCTGCACCGCCTACGACGCCCGGCCCACCCGCTGCCGCGACACCTTCAGCGCCTTTCCGGCGGTGTACTGCGCGGTGGGCACGCTGGAGGGCATGACCCCCCGCGAACGCGCCACCTACCACCGCGAGGTCGCCCGCACCCCCGGCACCGACGGCGAATGGCATTTCATCGCGCCGCTGGAACACCTCTCCGAGCCGGTGTGGGTGGCGGCGGCGCGCGCCATGCGCCAGCAGTGGGGTCTGGAGGTCTGGGGCGACTTCTGGGTGCTCACCACCCTGGCCCGGAGCGCCGAGTTCATGGCCGAGATCGGGCGCGGCCGGGCCAGGGGAGCGTGGCAGGTGGCCGCGCGGCTGCAGCTCGCCCACGGCGCCGTGCTGGAAATCGGTTGATCGACCGGATTCCGTCTTGTTCCCGACTACCCGGTACCAATTGCGGTGGGATCGCTAAAGTTTTAGCGATCCCACCCGACCGGAGGGAGGAGCAAAAAGTACGTGCTGTGCGGTATGGAGGAACATCCGGTGCTTTCCTGGATGTTCCGGAATGGAGCGCAGTGCGTACGGGAGGGTACCGGAGGGTCGTCCACCCCCAGAATCCGTGTCTTCAGCAATGGTGCGGACCCTTTCCAAATCGGGGTGCTCCTCTGGCGATGGACACGCCGTTGTTGCCCCTCCCCCTTGGTGAGGGAGGTTGGGGCTCTCAGAGCTGTGCAACGGAGGGGTGAACAGGCAGAGCGTCCCAGACGGCGGAACTCTACTTCCCAAATCATCGTGTTATGAAAGTGTCCGCACCATTGGACTTCAGTCTTCCGATTGAATCCCGGACAGACGGGATGGGGCCGGAGTCCGGCCGATTCAGCGCCGCCGGAGTTTGCGGTAGCTGCGCCGGACGCCGTGGTCGGGCCGCACGCCGTCGGCGATCAGGTGCAGCCACTGGCTCAGGTAGTACCCCAGGATCAGCGGCGCCAGCACCTTCAGGCTGATGGGCTGCGGCAGCTCCGGCAGGGTCACCGAGGGCGCCACGTAGCTCAGCAGGCCCACCACCAGCGCCACCATCAGGGCCAGGTAGGCCAGGCGGGTCAGCGGGCCCAGCAGCCAGGTGTGCGAGAGGCCCCGGTGGCTGAACAGCATGCCGTAGGGTACCCACAGCACACCCAGCAGGCCCCAGTGCCGCTTGCTGTCGACCCGCCCCTCGGCGAGATCCAGATCGGGCGAGAGCAGGAAGGTGCCCACGGCGAAGCCCAGGGTGAAGGTCAGCGCCTGGGCGGGGGTGAGCGTGAACAGCTCCTGACGGCTGCCGATCAGGGCGACGGCGGAGAGCAGGCTGTAGGCACCGATGTTGACGAGGTTGTGAACGCGGCCGCTGGGCATCAGACGTCCATTCTGACAGTGGGTGACGGCGGCTGCCACGCCCGGGAAGGTTCACGGGGGCTGGCGGGAGGCGGGGGCATCCCCCCCCGCCGGAGCTTCATGTCCGGTCAGCTGGAATACGCCATGCTGACGCCCATGTGGCGTGCCCCCCTCTGCTTCAGTGCCCTGCTCTGCGGCCTGCTGTCCACCGCCTGCGACCAGCTCCTGACGCCGAACCGGCTGGGCGAGGCCACCCTGTCGCTGGGCCACGCGCAGAGCCAGCAGGTCACCCAGAGCTTCACCGGCTCGTGGAAGGTCGAGGAGAAGCCCGCGTGGCTGACCGTGGCCCCGGCCTCGGGCTCCGGGAACGTGCGCTTCACGGTCACGGCCGACCGAACCGGGAACACGCCGCTGGCCGCCGACCAGGCGACCCTGAGCGGGAAACTGGCCCTGAGCTGGACATCGGGCACGGGCGCGGCGGCGCGCTCGGGCCGGGCGGTCTGGACGGTGAAGGCGGATCAGTTCGAGCTGCGCGGACGAATCGTGGAGCCGGTGACCGTGCTGGGGCAGGATCTGCAGCCACCCCAGCGTCCGGCAGTCAGGGCGGACGCCCCGGCCCACGGGGTCATCGTGAAGTACCGCGCCCAAGCGCCCACGGCCGCCGGGCTGACGGCCCAGACCGCGCACGGCCCTCTCGCGGCCCAGCGGGGGATCACCCGGCTGCAGGCGGCGGGCGTGGGCGTGCGCCGGGTGCAGGCCCTGTCGGAGCGCAGCGCGGCGCTGCAGGTCTCGGATGTGGCGGCCGCGCTGAGTGTCCTGCGGGCCGACCCGGCGGTGGAATCCGCCGTGCCGAACGCGGTGCTGCGAACCCAGGCGGCCTCTGAACGGCCGATCCGGCCTTTGGCTCGACCAGTAGAACCGGCCGACCAATACGCGCCCCTGCAGTGGCCCCTGCGGCTGCTCGGCTATGGGGCGGTGTGGCGGGACATGGAGGCCGGTGCCTACACCCGCCCGGTTACGGTCGCGGTGATCGACAGCGGCGTGCGCTTCGACCATCCGGATCTGGCGGGCCGGCTATGGGGGCCCAGCGAGGGCGCGCTGGACGTGCTGCCGACCTTCCTGAACAGCGCCCAGGCGACCGACAACGGCGACGGCGACGGCCCCGACCGCGATCCGACCGATCCGCGCACGCCGGGCCGCACGCTGGGCAGCCACGGCACCCACGTCACCGGGATCATCGCCGCGCGCTGGGGCGACAACGGCGAGAGCTGCGCCGGCTGCTCCCGCAGCGGGGTGGTGGGCGCGGTCTCCAGCGCCGCCGTGAAGGTGCTCCCGATCCGCGCCATCGACGCCCAGGGGGAGACCGACGTGGCCCAGGTCGTCACCGCGCTGCGCTACGCGGCGGGGCTGTCCGTGACGCTGGACGGCGTGACCATCACCAGTCCACATCCGGCCCAGGTCATCAACCTGAGTCTGGGGGGCGAGATCGACGCCGCGACCGCGCAGCCCATGTGCGACGCCGTGCTGGCAGCCTCGCAGGCCGGCGCGCTGGTGGTCGTGGCCGCCGGCAACGGCTACGGCAGCGCGCCGTATTACCCGGCGGCCTGCCCGGCGGCGGTGGCCGTGGGCAGCGTGACCCTGTCGGGCGCCAGCGCGCCCCGCCGGGCGGTGTACAGCAGCGCCTACCCGGCCGTGCAGCTCAGCGCTCCGGGCGGCACGGATCCCTTCCAGGAACCCACCACCTACAACGGGATGTCCTGGGATCCGCAGGGCGACGGCAGCCCGGAGCGCTTCCTGGACGCCGTGATCTCGACCGGGTGGGACTACGTGCAGGATCGTCCCAACTACGAGGTCGAGTCCGGCACCAGTCAGGCCGCCCCGCAGGTCTCGGCGCTGGCCGCGCTGCTGCTCAGCAAGGGCGTGACCACGGACGCGCCGGGCACCCTGGCCCGCCTGGTGGCCACCGCCACGGATCTCGGGGCCGCTGGCCGCGACGAGGCCTTCGGCTTCGGCATGATCAATGCCGCCGCCGCGCTGGGGGCGCCGGCCGTGAGCGACACGCTGGGCCTGCGCCTGCAGGACGCCCGTGGGCGGAGCTTCCAGCCCCCGCTGGACGCCCAGGGCTCCTTCCGGGCCTTCCTGGGCGACGGGAGCTACCGGGCGGTCGCCGGGCGCGACCTGAACGCCAACGGGGTCTTCGGCGAGGCTGGGGAGCCGGGGATCGAGAAGGAGGCGGTGCTGGGGCCAGCGACCCCCGTCGGCGATCTGGGCGACCTGACGGTGCAGCCTCGCTGAGCGCCGGAGGGCGCGGCCCTCAGCGCTGGACGTCGATCACCGTTCGCCCGCGCACCTGACCGGCCAGGATCTGCTCTGCCAGCGCGGGCACCTCGCTCAGTCCGCGCACCTGGGTCATGGCCTCCAGCCTGGACATCGGCAGGTCGCGGGCCAGACGCTGCCAGGCGGCCTCGCGGCGGGGGGTAGGGCAGCTCACGGAGTCGATACCCAGCAGGTTGACCCCGCGCAGGATGAGGGGGAACACGCTGGCCTTCAGGTCGCTGCCGCCCGCCAGCCCGCAGACCGCCAGACTGCCGTGCAGCCGGGTCGAGGCGTAGGCCCCGGCCAGGGTCTCGCCGCCCACGGTGTCCACCACCCCGGCCCAGCGCTCCTTTTCCAGCGGTCGCCGGAGGGCGGGCAAGTCGCCCCGCGGGATCACCGTGGTGGCGCCCAGGGCCGTCAGGTAGGGCTCCTCCTCTGCGCGGCCGGTGCTGGCCGTCACGCTGTGACCGGCGGCGGCCAGCAGCGCGATCGCCGCGCTGCCCACGCCCCCGGCGGCCCCGGTGACCAGCACCTCGCCGCTGCCGGGCGTCAGGCCGTGCTCCTCCAGGCCCATCACCGCCAGCATGGCCGTGAAGCCGGCGGTGCCCACGCTCATGGCCCAGCGGGCATCGGTACCGGCGGGGCTGCGCACCAGCCACTCCGAACGCACCCGCGCCAGGGTGGCGTAGCCGCCGTCCTGCCGCTCGCCGATGCCCCAGCCGGTCAGGATCACGGCCTCGCCGGTCGGCAGGCGGCCGGTCTGATCCTCCAGCACCGTGCCCGCCAGATCGATGCCGGGGGTCATGGGCGTGGAGCGCAGGACGCCCGGTTTCCCGGAGACGGCCAGGCCATCTTTGTAGTTCAGGCTGGAGTGCGTGACCCGGATCAGGGTGTCGCCCTCCGGCAGACTCGCGGTGGGCAGGGTCTGGAGTTCGGTGCGGAAGGTCTCGCCTTCGCGGATGGCCCTCAGGGCCTGGAAGGTCTGGGGCAGTTCGGCGCTGGTCATGGGGGTGCCTCCTGGGAAGATCTGAACTCGGTGGCCTGTACGGTAGCGCCTGACCTGCCTTCAGGCGAGCGGAGACCCCCGGGCGCCGATGCTGGAAGCCGGGCAACCGCACTGCCGCATGGTCTGCCTTTGACGCCTGGGCGGAAGGCGACCCCGTTCCTGCAGGGCCAAGCCGGCCAGTCTGCTCGCCTCTCTACGGGCTTTCCGGGTCAAAGGGAGCTGAGGAAGTCGCGCCCTTGTGGCTCTTCCTCCGCCCTAGAGTGGATGTGTCTGATTGCACCTCAGTCGTCTTGAGGGTAGGTGCTCCAGACCGGCGGCTTCGAAAGGCGGCCAAGCAGAGCTGTGCAGTCGCCTGGACATTGATGGAGGTGCCCCCATGCCGGCCCCCGGGGCGTGTTACACTCTTTTCTGCTATGGAGCCTCCTAGTTCTGGCTCTCAAAAAACGCCCGGTGAACACCGCCTGAGGGCGGCGTTTTCGCTGTGGCCAGCACCATCGACCGGAAACCGACGCCCCAGCCTCCTGGCTGGTTGGCGGGCAGCATGTGCCAAGCGGATGACCGGGGCGCGGATACTGGAGCGCGCCCATACATGAATGACTATCTAGGAATCGTCGCCCTGCTCGTGCTGGTGCTGCTCAACGGCTACTTCGTGGCGGTGGAATACGCGCTGGTCAGCGTGCGGCGAACCCGCATCGACCAGCTGGTCGAGGAAGGCAACAAGACCGCCCTGGCCGTCCAGCGGGTGCTGGGCCGCCTCGACCTCTACATCGCGGCCGTCCAGCTCGGCGTGTCCATGATGAGCCTGCTGATCGGCTTCGTCTCGGAGCCGGCCATCGCCCACTTGGTCGAGCCGCTGTTCGTGAGCGCGGGGCTGCCCCGGGCCTACCTGAGCCCGGTGTCGTTCACGCTGGCCTTCGTGCTTGCGACCACCTTCCATATCGTGCTGGGCGAGCTGGTGCCCAAATCGGCCGCGCTGCAGCGCAGCGAACAGCTCTCGATGTCGCTGGTGCGGCCGCTGATCGCCTTCACGGCCATCTTCCGGCCGATGATCCTGGGGCTCAATGCGCTGGGCGGCATCGTGCTGCGGCTATTCGGCCTCAAGGCGGTGGCCGGGCACCACACGGCCTATTCCGAAGAGGAAATCCGCATGATCGTCTCGGCGTCCAGCCAGGAAGGCGTGCTGGAGGACTCCGAGAAGGAACTCGTGTACAACGTCTTCGACCTCTCGGACACCACCGTGCGCGAGATCATGACCCCGCGCATGGACATGATCGTGGTGGACGGCGCCTCGCCGCTGCGGCGGCTGCTGGAGCTGAACACCGAGCACGCCTATTCCCGCGTGCCGGTCTTTCAGGACTCCGCCGACAACATCGTGGGCATCGCGCATACCAGCGACGTGCTGGCCCATCTGGACGCGCTCGACCACACGACCATCGCCGACCTGATGCGGCCGGTGTTCTTCGTGCCCGAAGGCATGAAGATCAAGGATCTGCTGGCCAAGATGCGCGAGAAGAAGAGCCACCTGAGCATCGTCGTGGACGAGTTCGGCGGCACCACCGGGCTGGTCACGCTGGAAGACGCCCTCGAGGAGATCGTCGGTGAGATCTACGACGAGACCGACGAGGAGGAGGTGCCCCAGATCGAGGTACTCGGCGAGGGCCGCTACCTGATGGACGCCAGCCTGACGGTTCACGAGGCCGAGGAGCGCCTGGGCAGCAATCTGGAGGACGGCGAGGGCGAGTTCGACACCCTCTCGGGCTTCATGACCAGCCATTTCGGCGACATCCCGGAGGTCGGGCGCACCTTCAACCACAACGGCTGGGCCTTCACCGTCGAGGCCGCCGACCAGCGCCGCGTGACGCGGGTGCTGGTGGAGCGCTTCTCGACCAATGACCAGTTCCACGAGCCCCAGGAGGCCGCCAGTGAGTAAGCCCAACGCCCTGGACGTGAGCCCGGATCCGGAACTGCTGGCGCAGGCGAAGGCCGCCTTTGCCCGCGCCTATGCTCCCTACAGCCGCTTCCGGGTGGGCGCCGCCCTGCGGACCCCGGACGGCCAGGTCTTCGCGGGCGTGAACGTGGAGAACGCCAGCTACGGCCTGGGACGCTGCGCCGAGCAGAGCGCCGTGCAGGCCATGGCGACCGCCGGCGCGCGGGAGTTCACGGACGTCGTGGTGTATTCCGAGGCGACCCCGCCCGCCAGTCCCTGCGGCGCCTGCCGACAGGTGCTCTTCGAGTTCGCGCCGGACGCCCGCGTGGTCTGCGTGAACCAGCACGGCGACGTGGTTAGCGGCTACGTGAAGGATTTCCTGCCCCACGGCTTCCGGCTGGAGCAGCGCGACGACGGCAAGCTGCCGGGGTAGGAACATGGAGCCAGTTCCGACGTCCCGGTATGGGGACGTAGCAAGGCACCACCAGCCCGTCCCAAATGGCGAGGGCGGACCGTCCCCGGCGCCTTCCAGGTGGGTAGGGCGGAGCGCACTGTGGAGGTAGTCTGCCGGAGCGTCCAATGCTCCTCCACGTTCCGGGGCGGCTGGGCGAAGCCACGAACGACGATGGCACGTCTACCGATGAAGGTGGAAGTGGCCGGCAGGGTCGAAGGTTGCTCAGGTGCGGAGAGCAGGTGGGCCCGTCGCGGCCAGGATGGAGACCAGGGTGCGGGCGAGCCCGCCCGAAGGCCGCGAATCCGTCTCAAGACGACGACAGGGAGCCCATCACAAGGCTCCCTGTCGTCGTTGGACGTCGGCGCGGTTGCGCCCGACCTCAGGCTTCAGTCGTGCGCGGCAGCCAGCGCCTTCTCCGCTTTGCCGAACTGCTGGGCCTCGGTGCTGCCGGCCAGGGCCGTGGTGCTGCTCTGCCCGCCGGCCGCCGCGTTCGAGACGAGGTCGAAGTAGCCGGTGCCTACCTCGCGCTGGTGCTTGACGGCGGTGAAGCCGCGTTCCTGGGCCGCGAATTCCTTTTCCTGCAGCTCCACGAAACTGGTCATCTGGTTGCGGGCGTAACCGTAGGCCAGCTCGAACATCGAGTGGTTCAGCGAGTGGAAGCCGGCCAGCGTGATGAACTGGAACTTGTAGCCCAGCCGGCCCAGCTCCACCTGGAACTTGGCGATGGTCTCGTCGTCGAGGTTCTTCTTCCAGTTGAAGCTGGGGCTGCAGTTGTAGGCCAGCAGCTTGCCGGGGAACTTCTCGTGCACGGCCTCGGCGAAGCGGCGGGCGTCCTCCAGGTTGGGCACTGAGGTCTCGCACCAGATCACGTCGGCGTAGGGGGCGTAGGCCAGGGCGCGGGAGATGGCCTGCTCGATGCCGGGCTTGACGTAGAAGAAGCCCTCGGGGGTGCGCTCGCCGGTCGTGAACGCCTTGTCGTTGTCGTCGATGTCGCTGGTGAGCAGGTTGGCGGCGTCGGCGTCGGTGCGGGCGATGAGGACGGTGGGCACCCCGCTGACGTCGGCGGCCAGCCGGGCGGCGCTCAGGGTGCGGATGAACTGGCCCGTGGGCACCAGCACCTTGCCGCCCAGGTGGCCGCACTTCTTCTCGCTGGCGAGCTGATCCTCGAAGTGCACGCCGGCCGCGCCCGCCTCGATCATGGCCTTCATGAGTTCGAAGGCGTTCAGCGGGCCGCCGAATCCCGCCTCCGCGTCGGCCACGATGGGCACGAAGAAGTCGATGTCGTGCTTCCCTTCCGAGTGCTGGATCTGGTCGGCGCGGCGCAGCGTGTTGTTGATGCGCTTGACGACATCGGGCACGCTGGAGGCCGGGTAGAGGCTCTGATCCGGGTACATCTGCCCGGCGTTGTTGGCGTCACCGGCCACCTGCCAGCCGCTCAGGTAGATGGCCTTCAGGCCCGCCTTGACCTGCTGCATGGCTTGGTTGCCGGTCAGGGCGCCCAGGGCGTTCACGAAGGGCTCCTCCTTCATGGCGCGCCAGAGCTTGACCGCCCCGTGCTTGGCCAGCGTGTGCTCGATGGGCAGGCTGCCGCGCAGCTTCACCACGTCCTCACCGGAGTAGGTGCGCTGGATGCCCTGCCAGCGTTCCTCGGTCTGCCAGGTCTTTTCCAGGATCTCGGCGGGCGTGCGGGGGCTATGGGTCTGGCTGGGCGTCTGATCGGGCGTCTGGCTGGAGGGGGGGGTCTGGGTCATGGCGGGCTCCTTGGGGTGCGGAACGCTGTCCTCGATCCTGGGGCTGAAGCCGGCGGATGAGGGGGGCTGGGCCGCGCTCGGGGCGGCGGGTCGGGCTGATGGGGTCATTGTGACCCAGGACATAGGGATTTAACCCTGGTGTACCTGTGTCACCCCGATGTACACCACCAACGCAGGTACACCACCACGACCGCTGCGGGGGTCAGTCCCAGGGCCGGACGACAGCGACCTGGGGGCGCATGGCCCAGCTCTCAGCATCAGCCACACTCGGAGTCGACTGAGCGTCAGCAGCTATCCAGCCAACCACTCCCGCAGTCGGGCCTCGAAGTCGGCGTGGAAGTCGTGGTGGTAGAGCAGGCCATAGAAGCCAGCCTGCCGGGCGGCGTCGATGTTCTCCTGCACGTCGTCCACGAAGGCCACCTGAGCGGCCGGCACGCCCATCGCCTGCTGCAGCGCGGCGAAGGATTCGGGCGCCGGTTTCTTGTGGCCCAGCTCGTTGCTGAAGACCAGGGCGTCGAACCGGGTGAAGCGCGGGTCGCGGCGCAGGTGGTCGCTTACCACGGGATAGTTGTTGCTAAGCAGGCCGACCTTTACCCCAGGGGGCAGCTCGGCCAGGGTGGTGTACATCGGCCCGTTGTCGTGGATGCTGCCCAGGTACAGGGCCTCGAACTCCGGATACGGGAGCGCCACGCCGGTCTCCCCCCGCAGCACGTCCCAGAACTGTGGCAGGCTCCAGGCCCCCACCTCCAGCTGCCGGACGTGACGGAAATAGCTTTCTCGAACGGTGTCCACCGGAACGCCGCTCAGGTCGGCGACGTTCTGGGTGCTGCGGCCGTCGAAGGTGCCCACCGTGAAGACCCCGCCCCAGTCGAAGGCGACGTGCCGGTCTCCGGATCGCTGCTGGGCGTGTGGTTCGGCGGTCGGGGCATCGGTCATGGGGGCGATTGTCGCCTATTGGCCGCGGGGCCGGGGCAGCGCTGTTCAGATACCACTCAAATATCGAGAGATATCCACGGTAGTTCAGCGGGCTGCTCGGAGACTGCCTCCCAGCCTGAAGCCCTGCCCCGCCCCTCAGCCGGGCCGCTGCAGGAGCAGGCCGCGCCGCTCCCAGGCGGTCAGGTTGAGCGCATACAGCTGCTGCCAGGGCGCCCACCAGTCGGCGTCGGCACTCCGTTTCTGGGTGCGGCCGTGCCGGAGCACGTAGCCCGCGTGCGCTTCCAGCAGTTCCCCCGTGGAGAGTCCGGGATGGTGGTGGACGTCGATTTCCTCGCTCGGGGCGGGCACGGTGGCACGCAGGCGGCTGGTGGTCAGCACGCCGGAGAAGCCGCTGGCCTGGTCGCGCAGCCAGGTCAGGGCCTCCAGCACGGCGCCTGGCGTCCCGGCGGTCTCGTTCCAGCGCAGCAGGGTGGCCGTGTCGGGCGGGAGCAGGTAGGGCATCAGGTAGTCGCCGCTGGGCTCCTCGGCCCAGGCCACGGCGGAGAGCGCGGCGGCGCCGCTGGCTCCCAGCGACTGATCCAGGGCCGACAGCAGGCGGGACTGCTCGGGGGTGGCACCCCACAGCCGCTCGGCGAGGGGGCGGAACTCCAGGGAAGCGGGCAGGGCGGGGCCGGGCTCGGGACGCCGGCTCAGGCGCGCGCGGCTGACCTCGGGCAGCACCGCCAGGGCCCGCTCGTCTCCGTAGAGCAGATGCAGCTCCTCGTCGGTGAGGGCCGCCAGATTCAGAGACAGGGCCACGCCCCGCAGGATAGCGTCGGCCGGCGTCCGGATCAGCACTCCCCCCCACCGCGCCCAGTCGGCGGCGCGGCGTCTATACTCGGCGGGATGACTCCGCAGAATGTCTCCAATGCGGGCTACGCCGACGATGTGCGGAATGTCGCGGCCACCTTGAACGCCCACGCCGGGCCGCTGGTGCTCCTGGCCCATGAAAATCCCGACGGCGACGCGCTGGGTAGTGTCCTGGGGCTGGCCCGCGCCCTGCGGAGCCAGGGCCGGACGGTGCTCGCGCCGATGGTCGTGCCCCGCTACCTGCGCTTCCTGACCCAGCCGGGCGAACTGTGCGAGCCGCTGGACGAGTGGCCGCAGGGCGCGCTGGCCGTGGTGCTGGACGTGGACAACAACGACCCCGCGCGGGTGGCCGGCGCCGACCTGACCACCTTCCGCGGCCCGGTCGTGAACATCGACCACCACGGCACCAACCGCCGCCAGGCCGCCGCCGGCGTGGTCGATCCGGCCACCCCGGCGACCGCCATGATCGTCTCGGACGTGATCGACGCCATGGGCCTCCCCTGGACGGAGGCCGTGGCCACGCCCCTGATGCTGGGTCTGAATACCGATACCGGCAGCTTCCGCTTCAGCTCCGTGACCCCGCAGGCCTTCGAGTGCGCGGCCCACCTGCTGCGCCAGGGCGCGCGGCTGGCCTGGCTCAACGAGCACCTGGGCCGACACCCGCGCACCTACTACGGCCTGCTGCGCGAGGTGCTGGGCACGCTGGAGTTCCTGCACGGCGGCCGGGTGGTGCTGGCCCGGGTCGACGACGCCATGCTCACTCGAACCGGCGCGAGCTGGGAGGACGTGGAATCCTATGTGGGCCTGCTGCGAAGCGCCGAGGGTGCCGAGCTGGCCGTGATGGTCAAGGACTTCGGCGAGCAGGTCAAGCTGTCGATCCGCTCGCTGGGGGGGGTCAGCGCCCAGAACGTGGCCGTCGCGCTGGGGGGCGGCGGGCACGTGTCGGCCGCCGGGGCCAGCGTGGCGGGCAGCTACGCCAGCGTCCGGCAGCGCCTCGACGCCGCGCTGGCCGCCGAGCTGCGGCAGGCCGACGCCTCCGCCGTCTGACTGCCGGGCGAATCCAGAGAATGGCCCAGACGATCGCGGCGACCTCCAGCAGCTTGCGGAGGGTGAGGGGGTGTCGTTCACGCGCAGCGCGGGAGGCGGCGCGGACTGGCCCACCCCTCAGCGCTTGGCCGTCAGTGGGGCGCCTTCCGAACCCAGCACGGCGTCCACTCCGGCGCTGATCCAGGCGAAGGCGCGGCGGCTGTTCGGCATGGTGTAGGTCTGGTCGGCGCCGTGCTGCATGAAGGCGAAGACCACATGCCGGCCATCCTTGGTGCGGAAATAACCCGTGTAGCTCAGGATGCGCCAGCCGTTGCCGCCCTTGCCGCCGAACCAAGCGACCCTGCCCTCCCGGCCGGCCCGGAGCGCCGAGCGGCCCAGGCCCAGGGCCATCACCTCGCGCTGCCAGGCCTGGGCGCGGCTGGAGAGGCCGGGGCGCAGGAACTCGTGGGCGATCAGGGTGGAGAACTCGTAGGGAGTGCTGATGTTGTGGGCGCGCAGATCGTCGTCCGGGGTGTATTGGTGGTCGAAATACACGTCCAGTTTGCGCTGCACGTCATCCGCACGGTACTTCCGGGCGTCCTGGTCGATCCGCCCGGCCAGCGCGGCCCGCTGTTCGCCGCGCGCCCCGGCCCACTGTCGGGTGCCGTTGAAGGTCGCCGAGAGGCCCGACTGCGCCACCCACCAGTCGCGGGTCGGCAGGATCAGCCGCGTGAGGCACAGGCCCAGATCGTCGGCCACGCTCTGGACACGCTGCAGACCCACCCGGCGGTGCAGGATGTCGGTGGCCGTGTTGTCGCTGGACTGGATCATCCGCTCCGACAGCGCCCGGACGTTGGTGCCGTCGAAGGGATAGGCCCCCAGCGACTGGTTCTGGCGGGTCACGGTGAAGCGCTCCGTGGGGGAAATCCGCCCCTGGTCGAACTCGCGCAGCAGCGCCCAGAGCACCGCCTGCTTGTAGGCGCTGGCGAGCGGGAACACGCTGTCGGGGTTGGTGCCGACCGCGCGAACCGGCTCCAGCGTGCGCGGATCGATCTGCGCCACCCAGAGCCCCAGCCGGCCGCTCAGCGCGAGCGGGGGCGGAGGCGCCTTGGCCACCCGCGGCGCCGGCTCCAGACAGCCGTCGGTGCGGCGCAAGGTCCGGGAGCGCCCCGCGGGGGGGCTGACCTCGGGTGTGGCCGGCACGGCGGCGCGCGGAAGGATCACGCGCCCGGGCGTGGTGCCGCCCTCCCCCACCGTCCTGGGCCGGCAGCCGCTGCCCAGGCCCAGCAGCAGCAGGAGCGCCAGCAGCCAGCCGGGGCGGGCCGGGGAAGCGCAGAGGATTGAATGGAGGGGCACCGGCTTCACCTGCCGGCGTTCAGGCACTCAGCGGTTCCAGGGCCACGCCCACCGCCCCTGGCCCCGCGTGGGTGGCCACGACCGCCCCGATCGAGTGTTCGCCCAGATCGTCGAAGGCCACGCCGCTCAGGCCCGAGCGCACCTCCTGAACGAAGGCCTCGCCGCCCACGGTGTACAGGAAGGCGGCCCGCGTGCCGGCGTGGGCTGCCGCGTATTTCTGGACATGTTCGACCAGATCCTGAATGGCCTTCTTGTGGCCGCGCACCCGCCCCCCCGACTCCACCCGGCCGCCCTTGACCACCAGGATGGGCTTGATGTTCAGCAGGCCGCCCAGCAGCGCCTGGGCCCCGCCAATCCGGCCGTTGATCCGCAGGAAGTCCAGGGTGTCGACCGTAAACCGCAGGTCGGCCTGTGAGCCGACGCGCTCCAGCGCCTCCACGATCTCGGGCACGCTGCGCCCCTGGGCCGCCAGCTCGGCGGCGCGCAGCACCCGCATCCCCAGACCCATGCTGACCGAGGCCGTGTCCAGCACGGTCACCCGGCCATCGAATTCCTGGGCCGCCAGCCGGGCACTCCCGACGGTGCCCGAGAGCAGGCCGCTGATATGAATGCTGAGCACCTGATCGGCCTTTTCCAGGGCGCGCGAGTAGGCCCCAGCAAATTCGGCCGGACTGGGCTGGCTGGTGCTGGGGGTCTTCTTTCCCGCTTTCAGACCCGCGAACAGATCCGGCGGGGTGATCTCCAGGCCGTCCTTGTGCATCTTGCCGTCGAACAGCACGTATAGAGGCACGCTCTCGATGCCGTGGCGGGCACACAGATGCGTATTCAGGTCACTCGTCGAATCAGTGACGATGGCGATGGTCATTCGTTAATACTAGCGTGAGCCAGACCACTCTTTGTGGTAAAGGCCAAGGAGGGCCGCCCCGAAGCCCGGGGCGGCCCGACCCGCGTATCTATCCGCTTCTCAGTCCTTCTTCCGGGGCTCCCACTTCTTGCGGCCCCCGGCGCCGGGTTCGCTCGTGGCCCGCTGCCCTTCCTCCAGCGCGTTCTCCCCGACCTGCTCCAGATGAACGTGCTCAGTGATGGGCGCGGCCTCGGCTGGCGCCGGGGTGTCCAGCGCCGGGGTGTCCAGCGCCGTGGGAACCGGGGCAGTCGCCTGGGCGGCCGCTTTCGGTGCCCACTTTTTGCGCTCGCCTGGGGCCGCAGGAACCGCCTGTGCTGGAGCGGCGCTGTCCGAGGGGGCGGCCGCTTCAGGGGACGAGGTCTGGACGGACGGCCCTACAGGTGAGGGGGCGGGGTCGGTGGATACAGCCACAGGATCAGCGGGGAGTGGGTCAGCGGAGGAGGGCTCGGTCTGAGGGGCGACCTTCGCGGCTCCCGGAGTCCACTTCCGGCGCTCGCCCGTGGCGGGAGCCTCAGCCAGCGGGGCGGGCGGAGTGGCCGCTGCCGCGCTGGACGCGGGGATCGGCACCGGAGCGTCCGCAGCCGGCGTCTCGGCCGCCTTCGCTTTCGGGGCCCAGGCCTTGCGGGTGGGCGTAGTTGAAGACTCGGGTTGAGCTGCGGCCGGGGCGGGCGCTGTCTGCACCGGAGCGGGGCTCACGTCGTCTGCTGATCTGGCTGCCGGTTTCGCCTTCGGCGCCCAGGCTTTGCGGGTGGGCGAGGGGTCGGAGGCCGCTGGGCTCAGCGGGGTCGGCACCGGCGAGGGGTCGGGGGCCGGCGCGGCGGAGACGGGCGCCGCGCTCACGTCGTCTCCGCCCCTGGGAGTCCAGCTCTTGCGGGCAGGGGCCTCGGCGGGTGTGGAGGGAGGGGCGTCCGCGGCCTGCATGTCGTCCGCCGCCTTCGGCTTCCAGGATTTGCGGGCGGTCGCCGCCTCGGGGTGCGCGGCCTGCCCCTCGGGCTGCGTGTCGGCGTTCGCGGCCGGGCTGCCGGGCTGCGCGTTGATGACGTCCGCCGAGGTCTGGCCGACCACCGCAGCGGGCGCGCCACTGCCAGGGTGCGTGCCAGTGCGGTGCATGGGCAGCTGGGCGTTCGGCGCACTCGCGTATTCGGGCTGCTCCAGCGGCGTGGCGTCCGGCAGCGGGCCGGTGGGCTGGGCTCCGGTGGGCTGGGCAAAGGTGCCGTCGGCGCGCTGCACGCTCTCCAGCATCAGCTCGGCCACGTCCTTGACCACGATGTCGTCGCGGCTCTGCTTCTCGGGCGAGGAGTTCATCATGGCCTTGCAGAAGGGGCAGCCGACCGCCAGCACCTTGCCCGGCTGCTCACCTGTCCGCTCGAACTCGTCCGAAGCGGCTTTGGCGCCGTCCAGCCGCGCCTGGATCTCGCGGAAGCGGTTGTCCGAGACGCGCTCGCGGCCCTCCTCCTCCTCCTTCCAGAACTGGGCGCCGCCCGCCCCGCAGCAGAACGAGTTCTCGCGGCTGCGCTCCAGCTCCAGCACCTCGCCGGCCATCTGCGTGATCAGAGTGCGGGGGGCGTCGTACACGCCGTTGTGGCGGCCCAGGTAACAGGGGTCGTGGTAGGTCACGTGCTCGGAGAGCTGTGCCATTGGCAGCCGGCCCGCCGCGACCAGCGTTTCCAGGTACTCGGTGTGGTGGATGGTCTTGTAGTCCCCGCCGAGCTGCTTGTACTCGTGCCCGATGGCGTTCATGCAGTGCGGGCAGGTCGCCACGATCAGCTTGGGGCGCACGGCATTCAGCGTCTCGACGTTCTCCTGCGCCAGCGTCTGGTACAGGAACTCGTTGCCCGAGCGGCGCGCAGAGTCGCCCGTACACGCTTCCTTCTTGCCCAGCACGGCGTAGTTCACGCCGGCCTTGTCCAGCAGCTGCACGAAGGAGCGGGCCACCTTCTGGGCGCCGGGATCGTAGGCGGCCGCGCAGCCCACCCAGTAGATGACGTCGGGCTCGGGGTTCTCGTCGATGGTGGGGACTTTCAGGCCCTCGGCCCATTCCAGGCGCTTGTCGCGGGAGATGCCCCAGGGGTTGCTGGCGCGCTCCATGCCCCGGAAGGCGGTCTGCAGCTGCGGCGGGAACTCGCCGGCCACCATGACCTGATGGCGCCGGATGTCGATGATGTCGAGCATCTGTTCGTCCTGCACCGGGCAGACCTGCATGCAGGCGCCGCAGGTCGTGCAGGCCCACACCGACTCCTCGTTGATGGCGAATTCCAGCAGCGGGTGGGCCGTGGAGGCGCCGCCCTCGAAGGGCGCGGGCTTCAGGGTGAACGGGCTGGGGTGCGCCGCGATCACGTTCAGCTCCATGCGCTTGTTGATCTCCAGCGCGGCCGGCGAGAGCGCCTTGCCGGTGGCGTTGGCCGGGCACACGTCCTGGCAGCGGTTGCACTGGATGCAGGCGTAAGCGTCGAGGAGTCTCGGCCACTCCAGCTCCTCCAGCTTTTCCACGCCCAGTCTGGGCTCGTAGGACTCCATGGCCGCTTCCAGGCCCTTCATGGGCGGCAGCACGCCCGAGCCGACCGGCCGCTTGAGCACGTAGTTCAGCGGCGCCATGAAGATGTGGATGTGCTTGGTGTAGGGGAAATAGGCCAGGAAGGCCAGCACCGAACCCAGCGCGCCCCAGTAACCGAAGATGCGCCAGCCCTGCAGCGTGGCCTCGGACAGACCGCCGAAGAACACGGTGCCCATCAGCGTGCTGAAGGGCTGGAAGGCGTCGCCGCCCTCCTGGGCCATCTTGGCGGCGTTGCCGATGACGCGGCTGCCCACGTGGAAGGTGATGAAGGCCGAGACGATCAGGCCGTCGCGCAGCATGTAGTTCTGCCGGAGCAGCGGGTGGAGCAGGGTCTTCTCGGTGAAGCGGAAGTCGCGCCGACTGGGCAGGAACAGGCGGCGGACGACCAGGCTGATCACCCCGACCAGCACCAGGAAGCTCATGACATCGGCCAGCACGTTGTACAGCGCGAACAGCGGGTTGGCGGCCGAATCGATGTGGAAGTTCAGGTAGCCTTCCAGCCCGTCGATGACGTTGACCAGCAGGTAGTACACGAAGCCGTAGAAGATGAAGGCGTGCAGCGTGGAGATCACCGTGCGGCGGCGGAAGGTGCGCTCCTGGGTCAGGGAGGTACGCAGGGCGTACAGCAGGCGCGCTGCGGGCCGGTCGAAGCGGGCCTCGCTGGCGGGCGCGCCACGGCGGATCCGGCGGTACAGGCGGACAAACCCCCATAGGCCGAACAGACCGGCCGCCAGGGCAAACAGGAAGAAGGTGATCTTGTGGGGTAGGGGCAGCAAGGCGCGAGTCCTCCGGGGGTGAGGGTGGCACGGGGCCGGGCAGGAAACAGAGACGGGGGCTGGACGCAGACGAAGAACTTTAGACTGAGTTCAAGTATAGCGGGGTCGGCCGGTGGCGGGTGTCCTTCCGGCAGCCCTGTCCAGCACGGGAAGAAGTGGGGCCAGCATACGCCTCCGGCGAGGTCTTCCCCACCCGGTACACCCTTTACAGACGCGGCAGGAGGAACGTGGGCACGCTACCCTCGTACCTCTGAAGGCGGCCTGACCGGGGGCCATATCGACCCCCGGCGCGACGACAGCCAGCCGAGGCACCACCGCGCCACCAAGGAGTGAATGAAGTTGAGCCTGACCCCGACCGAACTGCAGACGTACCTGAGCGCCCTGGTGACGGGTGAGCTAAAACTCAGCACCATGATCTGGGGGCCGCCCGGCGTGGGCAAGAGCAGCGTGGTGGCCCAGGTGGCGGGGCGCCACGGCCTGGACTTCGTGGACGTGCGGCTCTCGCAGCTCGCGCCCACGGATCTTCGCGGCCTGCCGGTGCCCGAGGCCGACGGCCAGGGCGGCGGCGTGAGCCGCTGGTATCCGCCCGAGTTCCTGCCGCGCGGCGGCCACGGCGTCCTGTTTCTGGACGAGGTCAACATGGCGCCGCCCACCATGCAGGGCATGGCCCAGCAGCTGATCCTGGATCGCCGGGTGGGCTCGTACATCCTGCCCGACGGCTGGTTCGTGTGGGCCGCCGGCAACCGCAAGGAAGACCGCGCCTCCGTGTTCGACATGCCCGCGCCGCTCGCCAACCGCTTCCTGCACCTGGCGGTGCGCCCCGACTTCGACTCCTGGCGATCCTACGCGCTGGGCCGCGGCCTGCACGAGCACGTGATCGCCTTCTTGACCTTCCGGCCCGAACTGCTCTGGCGCCTCGACCCGCTGCAGCCCGCCTGGCCCAGCCCGCGCGCCTGGGAGATGGCGGCGAGCCTGCACCGCGCCGGCCTGGACGCCGCGCCCGCCATCGGCGAGGCTGCCGGGGCCGAGTTCAGCGCCTTCGTGCGGCTGTACGAGCAGTTGCCCGACCTGGGCATCGTACTGCAGGGCCAGGGCGCGGGCCTCAGGCTGCCCGACGAACCCAGCGTGCGCTACGCCGCCGTGGTCGGTCTGGCCGCCCGCGCCGCCGACGCCGAGGAGGCTTTCCACGCCTTCACGTGGCTGGGCGGCGCCGCCGGGCCGGAATGGCTGCAGCTGTACGTCTCAACGCTGGTCAGCAAGTTCCAGGCCATCGGCCAGCTGGGCGACCTGGCCGGCCTGGTGGGCCGCGACGAACGCCTCGCCGCGCTGGTACAGGGCACGCTGAGCCTGGCGGAGGGGTGAGGGGTGTGGATGGTCGATGGTTGATAGTTGATAGAGAAGTTCAAAATCCCTTTCCATCAACCATCAACCATCAACTCTCCCCGCAGGAGGCCCCATGTCCGGCCCCCTGACCCCGACCCCCGAGTTCCAGCGCCTGATCTCCGGCTCGCGGGTGCGCATCCGGGGCAAGTCGGCGTTCTTCGCCACGCTGCTGCTGCACGCCGAGATCGTGCCCTCGCGGGAGGTGGCGGCGGCGGGCACGGACGGCGAGCGGGTGTACGTGAACCCGGAGGTCGCGGCCAGCCTGGCGCCCGATGTGCTGGACGGGCTGCTGCTGCACGAGGTGCTGCACGCGGCGCTCTCGCACACCCAGCGGCGCGGGCCCCGCGAGAAGAAGCGCTGGAACCGCTCGGCTGACCTGATCGTGAACGGCATGGTGGACGCCGCCGGCCTGCCCACCCCGCCCAGTTCCCGCCGCGACGAGCACCTGGAGAAGCTGAGCGTCGAGGAGGTCTACACCTCGCTGGACGGCGAGGCCGAGGGGGACGGCGACGAGGACGAAGGCGACCTGCTGGACGGGCCACCGGGCGACGCCCCGCCGAAGAACGGCAAACCCAGCGCCCAGGCGGCGCGCCAGTGGCAGCAGGCGCTGGCCCAGGCCCGCAGCGTCGAGGCGATGGCCGGCAAGGGCGACGACCCGCTGGGGATGCACCGGGAACTGATGCGGCTCGCGCCCGCGCGGCTGGACTGGCGGGCGCACCTGTGGCGCTTCCTGGCGCGCACGCCGGTCGATTTCGGCGGCTTCGACCGCCGCTTCGTCGGGCGCGGCCTTTACCTGGAGGCGCTGGACGACGAGAGTCTCAGCGCGCTGATCGCGGTGGACACCTCGGGCAGCGTGGACGACCAGGCCGTGAAAGCGCTGGTGGGCGAAGTACAGGGCGTGCTGGGCGCCTATCCACATGTGAAGGCCACGCTCTATTACGCCGATACCGAGGCGTATGGCCCCCACGAGCTGTCGGCGGGAAGCGAGATTCCGCCGCCACAGGGGGGCGGCGGCACGGACTTCCGCCCCGTGTTCGCGCTGCTGGACGCCCACGAGCCGGACGTGTTGATCTACCTCACCGACGGCTACGGCGACTTCCCGCCCGTCGCCCCGTCCGTCTCGACGCTGTGGGTGGTGCCTCCGGGCGGGCTGGAGGATGAGGGCTTCCCGTTCGGCGAAGTGCTGAGGCTGGAGGAATGAGCGGCCGGGCGACAAGCACGCCTAAGGGGTTCGTGCGTTCATCAAACGCCGCAGGAAACGATCAACTTATTTTCTATTTTTCCGGCTCACGCCTTTTACTGACTACAGAAAATAAACTGCCAACTGGGAAAAGCCCTATTCCCTGGGAATGCGAAATACTGACCCTGGGAAATTTGAACGGACGCACCGTGTGTGTTGGCGTCCCGACCGACCGAACCTGGAAGTATGTTCCCAAAAGCGTCCCCTTTCATTTAGAGAAGTGGCATTCAATTCTTCAACCGGAAGGCTGGAAAACCCTCTCCATGCGTGAGGCATTAGGTGTTCTCTCAGAAAAGGAGTTTGGATTGGCGGGCTACGCCTACCAAATTGCCGAGTTCAATCTCACAAACAGGTTTTGTGGACGTTGTGGCCAGCAAACGCGCCATGCATCCAGTGAATTATCGCGCACCTGCCCAGAGTGCGGCCTGACCGTCTACCCGCGCGTGGCCCCGGTGGTCATGGTGCTAATCGGGCGGGGCCGGGGAGCGGGGCGCGAACTGCTGCTGGCGCGTGGGCCGCAGTTTCCGCCGGGCATGTATTCCGCGCTGGCCGGTTTCGTGGAGCCCTCGGAGACGCTGGAGACGGCGTGCCACCGCGAGGTGCTGGAGGAGGTCGGCGTGCGGATCACGGATCTGCGCTACGACCACAGCCAGCCCTGGCCCTTTCCCCACTCGCTGATGATCGGCTTCACCGCCGAACACGCGGGCGGCGAGATCGTGCCGCAGCCCGGCGAGATCGAGGACGCGGCGTGGTTTCCGGTCACGGCCCTGCCCCCCCTGCCGCCCGCCTTCAGCATCGCGCGGCGGCTGATCGACGAGGCGGTGAGCCGCGCCCTGGACGCCACAGCATCGGCGGGGCCATCATCGGGGCCATGACATCGTCTGAACTCGACCCGCGCACGCTGACCATCCTGGGGGTGGAGGAGGCGCTGGAAGCGGCGGCCTCGCCGCGCGCCACCGCCGACACCCTCTCGGGCCTGAGCGCCCACCCGGACGCCCGGGTGCGCGCCCTGGTGGCGCGGCATCCCAACACGCCGGTCGAGGTGCTGGGCCCGCTCGCCGCCGACTACCCGCGCGAGGTGCTGGCGAACGCGGGGCTGCCCCTGATGCGGCTGGCCCGCCCCAACCTGCTGGGCGCCTTCCCGGCCGACGCCATGGTGGCCCTGCTGGGCCTGCCGGAGGTGCCCGACTGGGTGCTCGACAGCGCCATGCGCCACGAGGACTACACGGTGCGCACCGTGCTGGCCGCGAGGCCGGGGCTGCCGGACGAGCGGGTGCGCGCCCTGGCCCAGGACGCCGGCTGGCAGATCCGCGAGGCGGTGGCGCGCCGGGCCGTGCTGCCAGGCGCTCTGGTGCGGCAACTCGCCACCGACGACGACTACGACGTCCGCAAGGCCGTGGCCATCCGGGACGACCTGCCCGGCGACGTGCTGCGCGCGCTGGTGGTGGACGGCCACGGGCTGGTGCGCTCGGGGGTGGCGCGGCGGCTGGATCTGCCGCTGGACTGCATGATCACCCTGGCCGCCGACGGCGACCCGGACGTGCTCGCCACCCTGGCGCGGCGGGTCGATCTGCCCGCGGGGGTGCGGAGCTGGCTGGCCATCCACGAGGCGCCCCTGGTGCGCGCCGCCGCGCTGCAGGCCTGGACTGTGCCCCCCGCGTGGCTGCAACGCGCCGAGCACGACGCCGATCCGGATGTGCGCGCCGCCCTGGCCCGCCGCCCGGACGCCTCGCCGGCGCTGCTGGCCCGCCTGGCCGCCGACGAGTCCGAGGCCGTGCGCCGCGCCGTGCTGGAACGCCCCGATCTGCCCGAGGAAGCGGTGCTGATCCTGGCCCGCGCCCCCGAACAGGACATCCGCCTGCACGTGGCCAGTGCCGAGGGGCTCGCCCCCGCCGTGCTGGAAGTGCTCCTGAGCGACGAGGACACGACCGTCCGCACGGTGCTGGCGGTGCGGCCCGATCTGGGCGAGGCGCGCCTGGGCGTGCTGGCCGGCGACCCCAGCGCCGAGGTGCGCCGCGCCGTGGCCTACGCCACCGATCCCGGGCCGGCCACCCTGACGCGGCTGGCGCGCGATGCCAACGCCGGGGTGCGCCGCGCCGCCGCGAGACATCCCGGCCTGCCCGCCGGGCTGCTGACGGCGCTGGCGAGCGACCCCGACGACGGCGTGCGCCTCGCGGTCGCGGGCCGGGGCGACCTGCCGCCCGGGCTGCAGGAACAGCTGCGCTGGGATGCCGACGCCAGCGTGCGCGCCGAGGTCGGGGCGGCCCCATGACGGGCGCCGACATCCGCCCGCCGCTGGGGGGCCTGAAATTCAGCG